>NZ_KE384244.1:0-250003 GCF_000424785.1 Streptomyces sp. CNT360
TCACCGGCTTCTCCGGACGTTTGCCCTTTCGGTGTCCCCGACTCTATCAGACAAAATCTGACCGGAGTTCGGAGGTGCTTCTTCCGCGAAAATTCCGTTTCCGGTTTTCTCGGGTCGAGGCGAAGAAGAAACTAACTGGTGCTATCGAGTTTGTCCAACTCTGGGCAACCGTTCGAATCTACTGCCCTCGGGGAGCCGCTGCAACGGCTTTTCCGGGGCGGAGAGGACAGTAGCAGGTCAACGGCGCCTCACGCACATCATGCGGCGACCGGCAGCTCCGCCGCGCGGTCCGATGCCGCGATGTCGCCCGTTTCGCCCGACTTCGCCGCCCGGCGTCCCACCCCGTAGACGTAGATCAGGAAGCCCAGTTCGGCAAGAACCCCGATGAGGACGCGAGCCCAGGTGGGCAGGCTCGAAGGGGTGACGAAGGCTTCGATCACCCCGGACACGAGAAGCACTGCCGCCAGTCCGATGGCCATGCCTACCGCTGACCGGCCTTCCTGCGCCAGGGCGGCGCGACGGCTGCGCGGTCCCGGATCGATGACCGTCCAGCCGAGACGGAGTCCGGTCCCCGCGGCGACGAAGACAGCCGTCAGCTCCAGGAGTCCGTGGGGAAGGAGCAGTCCGAGGAAGGTGTCGAGGCGGCCGGCAGATCCCATGAGGCCGATGCCCACGCCCAGGTTGAGAACGTTCTGGAAGAGCACCCAGAGCACCGGAAGGCCCAGCAGCGCGCCGAAAACGAGGCAGATGGCGGCAGCCTGGGCGTTGTTCGTCCACACCTGTGCCGCAAAGGAGGTGGCGGGATGGCTGGAGTAGTAGGCCTCGTACTGGCCGCCCGGCCGCGTCATCTCCCGCAGATCGTCGGGTGCGGCGATGGCGGACCGCACTTCCGGATGGGTGCCGATCCACCAGGCGATGAGTGCGGCCATGACGGTGGACAGCATGGCGGTCGGTACCCACCAGTGGCGGGACCGGTAGACAGCGGCGGGGAAGCCGGCGGTGAAGAAGCGCGCAGCGTCGCGCCAGGAGGCCGTACGGGCGCCCGTGACCGCGCTGCGTGCCCGTGCGACAAGGTGGGTGAGCCGGTCGGTCACGGCCGGATCCGGTGCGCTCGACCGGACCTGGGAGAGGTGGGTGGCAGTGCGCTGGTAGAGCGTGACGAGTTCGTCCGCCTCCGCTCCGGACAGGCGGCGGTGGCGGCGCAGCAGTGCGTCCAAACGGTCCCACTCGGCGCGGTGGGCCGAGACGAACACATCCAGGTCCATGGAGAGAGCTTGGCAGATCGTCGTATCGGAGGCTCGGACCGTCGTACGGCAGGTCCGGTGCCTGGGCGAGACTGGGACCGGCACGGGGGCCGACCCTGGCACGGGCAGGCAGGCGAGCTGTCAGGCGTTCAGGCAGAAGCTCGTCAACGTGAGCAGACCGTTCCGTGGAGCAGGGCGAACGGGTTCGACGAGGGGTGCAGTGTGAGTGAGCTGGTCACTGGCGACGCTGTCGTGTTGGGGCTGCGTCCTGCCCGGTTGCCGAGCCGGGCCCTGGCCGTCTGTCTGGACCTGTTGCTCGTCTGGGTCGTCTACCTCGCATTGACCCTCGCTCTGTTCGTGGCCACGGCCTCGCTCGATGCGGCAGCTCTGGCGGCGATCCAGGTGGGGCTGTTCCTGCTGGTGCTCGTCGGCGTACCCATCGCGGTCGAGACGCTCAGCGAGGGCCGCTCGGTGGGGAAGCTGGCGGCCGGGCTCCGGGTCGTGCGCGAGGACGGCGGACCGATCCGTTTCCGCCACGCGCTGGTGCGCGGGGCGATCGGCGTGGTGGAGATCCAGTTGCTGTTCGGGCTCGTTGCCTGTGTGGCCTCGCTCGTCTCTGCACGCGGGCGTCGTCTCGGTGACGTGTTCGCGGGAACGCTGGTGGTGCGGGAGCGCGTGCCGGTGCCGAAGGGGATGACGGTGCCGCCTCCACCACCGTGGCTGGTGGGACGGTTCGCCGAGTTGGATCTCTCGCACATTCCCGATCCCCTGTGGCTGGGAGTACGGCAGTTCTTGATGCGCGCCGATCAGCTCGACCCCGCTGTGAGCGCGTCGCTCTCGGAGCGGCTGGCAGGCGATGTGCGGGCATGCACCGGTGTCCCGGCGCCGCCGGAACTGTCCGCCGCCGTCTACCTGGCGGGCGTGGTGGCCGAACGGCAACGACGGGAGGCGGGGCGCCCCCTCTTCGGGGCCGACGCCGCTGTCAGCCCTGTCTCCCTGCAGCAACAGCCCGAGGCCGGTGGGCACGGGCCGGATGCCGTCGGCGAGGGTGCTCCATCGGACGGGGATGTGGCGGAGAACGATGCTCCGTCTCCGTCTGCCGGGCATGAGGCCAAGCCGCCGCCCTCCCCGGGTACCGGGTTCGTGCCGCCCACCTGAGCGGCCCGGGTGGCCGCACCACGGCCCTGTTGCGGGACGGTCGGCTCCCGGTCGACGGGGTTGACGGTTCGCGAGTGGCACGGGTCGCCGTGTGAGGTCATTCGGGCGTCGCCGCGAACGTCGACGGCGGAGACTCAAGTTCCTCCAACTCGATGCCGGGCGCTGCCAGAACGACGTCGCCGGCGAGGTGAACGGCGTGCTGCTCCCCCGTCTCCAGGTCGTTGACCTGGTAGTTCTCCACGACAAGGGGGCCGCTGTCAGTGGCGTGTGCTTCGCTGTTCCTCAGCGCCCAGGACTGGTCGAGGGTACGAGGCGCGAGAACGGGGGGTGTGAACGCGACGAGGCGTACGCGGGTGGCCCGGTCGCCGGGGGCCGGCCGCAGCAGCCTGGAGGTCGCGACGAGAAATGCGGGGGAAGCCCCGGTGAAGGAGTGGGCGGCGACGTTGCCCTCCTGGGCCCGGTCGCCTGCGGGGTCGCTGCGCACCCATGTGACGCCCTCCAGCGCCGCGCCCCGGACCCGCCAGCTCGCGGCGTGCAGTTCGAGCCGGAGGGGGCGGCCGAGCTGGTCGAGGGTGAGGTCGACGGAGCCCGCGTGGTCGCCCGTGGGGGTGGTGAGTTGCGAGACGTAGCGCCAGCCGGAGGGACCGGTGGCGCAGTGGAAGTGTTCTTCGCCGAGAAAGGTGTGGTCGTGCGGATCGTGCAGCGAATAGCGGCCGCGGGGCATGGGTGACGTCCAGAGTCGGGCGGTGACGTTGTCTCTCGCCCGGACGGGAGCGGGAAGAACCCGGTCACAGAGCAGTTCCGTGCCCGCCGGTAGCGAGAGGAGGAGGCCAGGTCTCGACCGGCCTCCCTTTCCGCCCAGGGTAGAGCGCCCCGGCTCGGACGGGAGTGTGCGTCCGCCGTGCCGCTTCGTTCAGAGGCGCGAACCGCTTTGAGCGCTGCTCCGTGAGCGCCCGTCCCGGATGCGTTCCCGAAGCGGTCACGCAGCCACGCGGTCACGCAGACACGCGGCCGACGTTCCCGAGCGACCGTGAAGGCCACGATCGCGGATCCGGGGGCCTCACTCCCGAGGCGCCCCGGAGTACCTCGCAGCGCCCGGAGAGCTCGACCGTTCGGCTGGGCCGGAAGGCCGGGCCATCAGACGCCGGGGCCCGCCTGACCGGCCCTCCGGACAGACGATCGACCGGTTGACCGACCGGCCGGACGGCCGGACGGCCGGTCAGCGGGCCGAGCCGCCTGGCCAAAGGGTCCGTCGGCCGTCGGGCCGACCAAGCGGCCGACCCGACGGCTTGCCGGTCAGTACCGGTAGTGGTCCGGCTTGTACGGGCCCTCGACGGGGACGCCGATGTAGGCGGCCTGCTCCGGGCGGAGCGTGGTCAGCTTGACGCCGAGGGCGTCGAGGTGGAGACGGGCGACCTTCTCGTCGAGGTGCTTGGGGAGCACGTAGACGTCGGTCGGGTACGACTCGGGCTTGGTGAACAGCTCGATCTGGGCGATCGTCTGGTTCGCGAAGCTGTTGGACATCACGAAGGAGGGGTGCCCCGTGGCGTTGCCCAGGTTCAGCAGGCGGCCCTCGGACAGGACGATGAGGGTCTTGCCGTCCGGCCAGGTCCAGGTGTGGACCTGCGGCTTGACCTCGTCCTTGACGATGCCGTCGATGGCGGCGAGGCCGGCCATGTCGATCTCGTTGTCGAAGTGACCGATGTTGCCGACGATGGCCTGGTGCTTCATCTTGGCCATGTCCGAGGCCATGATGATGTCCTTGTTGCCCGTGGTGGTGACGAAGATGTCGGCGGTCTCGACCGCGTCGTCCAGGGTCACCACCTGGTAGCCGTCCATCGCCGCCTGCAGGGCGCAGATCGGGTCGACCTCGGTGATCAGGACGCGGGCGCCCTGGCCGCGCAGGGACTCGGCGCAGCCCTTGCCGACGTCGCCGTAGCCGCAGACGAGGGCGACCTTGCCGCCGATAAGGACGTCGGTGGCCCGGTTGATGCCGTCGACCAAGGAGTGGCGGCAGCCGTACTTGTTGTCGAACTTCGACTTGGTGACGGAGTCGTTGACGTTGATCGCCGGGAAGAGCAGCGATCCCGCCTGGTGCATCTCGTAGAGGCGGTGGACGCCGGTGGTGGTCTCCTCCGTGACGCCGCGGATCTCCGAGGCGAGCTGCGTCCACTTCCGGGCGTTCTCGGAGAGGGTCCGGTTGAGGAGTTGGAGGATGACGCGGTGCTCGTCGTTCTCAGCGGTGTCGACGGAGGGGGCCGCTCCGGCCTTCTCGTACTCGACGCCCTTGTGGACGAGGAGGGTGGCGTCGCCACCGTCGTCAAGGATCATGTTCGGGCCGCCGGTGGGCGTGTTCGGCCAGGTGAGGGCCTGCTCCGTGCACCACCAGTACTCCTCCAGGGTCTCGCCCTTCCAGGCGAAGACCGGGACGCCCTGCGGGTTGTCCGGCGTGCCGTCGCGGCCGACGGCGACGGCGGCGGCGGCGTGGTCCTGGGTGGAGAAGATGTTGCAGGAGGCCCAGCGGACCTCCGCGCCCAGGGCGACAAGGGTTTCGATGAGCACGGCCGTCTGTACGGTCATGTGCAGGGAGCCGGTGACGCGGGCGCCGGCCAGCGGCTTGTCCGCGGCGTACTCCCTGCGGATCGCCATCAGGCCGGGCATCTCGTGCTCGGCCAGCGTGATCTCCTTGCGGCCGAAGGCGGCCAGCGAGAGGTCCGCGACCTTGAAGTCCTGGCCGGTCGTGGAGGTCGTCGTCATGTGCGAGCTGCTCCTCGATGTCGGGGTTGAGGTGACTGGTCCGTGCTGCGGCGCGGGGTGGCGATGGTCCGACAGCGCACAGCGCGCATCGTCGCCGGACATACCCGTCCCCTGCTCGCAGCTCAGTCCGTCGGAGGCCCTCTCTCCCTCGGTGGCCCGCCGTGCGGGCTCTCCCGACCGCCATCAGCAGCGACGTCTGACCATACGAATCTACACCGCCTGTCCAGGGGACCGGATCGGCGCCGCGAACAGCAAGGGCGCCCCGGGGTCGGTTTTCGGCCGCTTGAGTTCTTGTGCGCTGCGCTGGTTCCGTGCACGATGCGGTCTCCGGGACAACGACCGCCATGGCGACCACGACGGTGACGCGGATGACAAAGATGACGCGACAGTGGCCCGGATCGCTTCGCTCCCGCCACGGCTGTGGCCGCGCTCGCCGGATCCGGTCGCGACTGCGGCTCCGGTCGCGGCCGGAGCTCCGGGCGCGGCTACGGTGCCGGTCGCGGTTGCGGTGTGCCGGTTGCGGATCCGGCGCGGCTGCGGCCCGTCGGCGCTGTGCCCGGGGCTCGCGGCCCACAGCTGCGGCGGCCACGGGAACGGCGTGAGGCCGTCGTTGCGGCGTGGCATGAGACGTAAGAATGCGTGAGAGCGCAACCCCCACACACTGGCTGAACTAGGAGTGCCTACGTGACCAGTCCTACCGGTTCCCGGGACGGAGCGGCGCCCCCGTCCGAGGCGGGACGGAAACTGCTGGGCGTGACCGCGTGCCCCACCGGCATCGCGCACACGTACATGGCGGCGGAGAAACTGACCCAGGCGGCCGAGGCGCGAGGCATCGCCATGAAGGTGGAGACACAAGGCTCCATCGGGGCTGAGAACGTACTCTCCGACAACGATGTCAACACCGCTGACGGCATCATCGTCGCCGCCGACAAGGACGTGGACCTGAGCCGGTTCGCCGGCAAGCGGGTTCTCTTCGTCGGCGTCGCGGAAGGCATCAGCGATCCGGACGGGCTCATCGACCGCGTACGCGAGGCGCCCGTCCACCCCGGCGGGGCCTCCGCCTCCTCCGCCACGGGCAGCGAGCGCAGCGCGGACGCGTCCGGGCCGGTCGGTGCCGGGAGCGGACGGACCGGCCGGGGCGGGGGCAGCGGCTCAGGCACCGGGGGCGGGTCCGGTACCGGCGCAGGTGGTGCGTCAGGGCCCGCAGGGGCGAAGAGCCGGGAGCGCAGCGTCGGTTACAAGGCGCTGATGAACGGCGTCTCGTACATGATCCCGTTCGTGGTCGTCGGAGGGCTGCTGATCGCCGTCTCGCTCGCGCTGGGCGGCCATCCGCAGGCCGACGGCGGGCTGGTGATCCCGGACGGGAGCTTCTGGAAGCACGTCAACGACATCGGCACCATCGGGTTCACGCTGATGGTGCCGGTCCTGTCCGGCTACATCGCCTACGCCATCGGGGACCGTCCCGCGCTGGTGCCCGGGATGATCGGCGGCTGGATAGCCAACACCGGTGAGCTGTACGACTCCAAGTCCGGGGCCGGCTTCATCGGCGCGATCGTGACCGGTTTCCTCGCGGGCTATCTGGTCCGCTGGATCAAGCTGATACCGGTCTCCCGGTTCGTACGGCCGATCATGCCGATCATCGTGATCCCCATCGTGTCGACGTCCGCGCTCGGACTGTTCTTCATCTACGTCATCGGGAAGCCCATCTCGTGGGTCTTCGAGAACCTGACGGACTTCCTGGGCAGCATGACGGGGGCGAGTGCTGCGCTGCTGGGCGTGGTGCTCGGTCTGATGATCGCGTTCGACATGGGCGGCCCCGTCAACAAGACAGCGTTCCTGTTCGGCACCGGGCTGGTCTCCAAGAGCCCCGAGGTGATGGGCATGTGTGCGGCGGCCATCCCGGTGCCGCCGCTGGGCCAGGGGCTGGCCACTCTGGTGCAGCGCAGGCTCTACTCGGACCAGGAGCGGGAGACCGGTCTGGCGGCACTGTTCATGGGGTTCTTCGGCATCACGGAAGGTGCCATCCCGTTCGCTGCAGCACGGCCCGCGCGGGTCATCCCGGCGAACATGCTCGGCGGTGCGGTGGCCGGCAGTATCGCCGGTCTGGCGGCCGTGGGGGACAACGTGCCGCACGGTGGGCCGATCGTGGCGGTGCTCGGGGCGGTCGACGGCATCGCCATGTTCTTCGTGGCCGTCGTCGTGGGCGCCGCCGTCACGGGATTGACGACCGCCGGGCTGGTGGCGCTGCAGGCGCGCCGCGAGGAGCGGGCCGTCGACACGGGTCGCCCCGTCGACGCGGACCGAGCTGTCGAGGTGAGCGCAGACCGCACAGTCGACGGGCAGGAGCAGACCTCTGGCGCGCATGCGGAGACCGGCGGCGGCACAGAGACGGTCGTCAGCGCGAGCGTGCCCGCGGCAGCCGGTGCGGTCGCTGCGGGCAGCAGCACGGGCGACAGCGGCGCCCGTCGCGGCAGTGCGGGCGACAGCGGCGCCGTTGCCGACAGCGGCAGTACGGGGAGCAGCGGTACGGGGAGCACAGGCAGGGTGACCGGGGCGGAGGCGTCCGGCGGGCGGGAGCAGGCGGCTGTGCCGCGGCAGGCGAGCGCCGACGGGGAGGTGACGTCGCCGGACGGTGCCGTGGAGGAGGGCACCCAGGATCGTCCGGGGGCCGACACTTCGGCCGCTCCGCAACGCGAGGGACACGAGGGAGAGGTGCTCTCGGGGTACCTCTCCGCGGACACCGTTGCCGAACAGCTCGCCGCGGCCGACAAGGAGGCCGGCATCCGGGAGATGGCCGTGGTGCTGGGTCGCAGCGGCAAAGTCGTGGACGCCGAGGCGCTGGTGAGGGCCGCGTTCGCCCGCGAGGAGCAGGGCACGACAGGGCTCGGCGAGGGGATCGCCGTTCCGCATGCGAAGACGGACGCGGTGAGCGCGCCTGTGGTCGGGTTCGGGCGGTCCGCGGAGGGCCTCGAGTGGGGTGCGCCGGACGGCACCAGGGCGCGGCTGGTCTTCATGATCGCCGTACCGGAGGCGGCCGCCGGGGACGAGCATCTGCGGCTCCTCGCGCTGCTGTCCCGCAAGCTGGTGGATCCGGCCTTCCGTGAGCGGCTGTTGACGGCCGACGGCAAGGGTGCGGTTCTGGGGGTGCTCGGCGAGATCGAGTGAGTCCGCCGACCGCGGTTTCCGTTCACCCCTCGGGACAGCAGGGGCGTCCCGGAGGACGGTTTCCGGCCGACGGCGAGGGCCCGCTCCGCAGGCGCGGAGCGGGCCCCTTCGTATCAGCGGGAGCTGCATCAGCCGTGCCGTGTCAGCCGGAGCTGCACCATCAGCCGTGCCATATCAGCCGGAGGCTGCATCAGCCGTGCCGCTTCAAACCGGCTGCTGCGGCTCCGACGTGCCCTCCGGCGTCGGCTCCGCGTCCGCCTCCGGCTCCGTGTCCGGTTCCGTGCCCGGGGCGCGGTAGATGTCGGGTTCCAGGTAGATGACGCGGGCGATCGGTACGGTCTCGCGGATGCGCTGCTCGGCGGCGTCGATGGCACGAGCGACCTGGGCAGCCGTGTCGTCGTGCTGGACGGCGATCTTCGCGGCGACCAACAGCTCCTCCGGACCGAGGTGCAGGGTGCGCATGTGGATGACCCGGGTGACGGTGTCGCCGTCCACGAGCGCCGCGCGGATCCTGTCGCGCTCGGCGGGGTCGGCGGACTCCCCCAGCAGCAGGGACTTGGTCTCGACGGCGAGCACCAGCGCGATGACGACGAGCAGTGCGCCGATGCACATGGTGCCGACGCCGTCCCACACGCCGTTCCCGGTCAGCAGGGCGAGGCCGACGCCCCCGAGGGCGAGGACCAGACCGATGAGGGCGCCGAAGTCCTCCAGGAGGACGACCGGGAGTTCAGGAGCCTTGGCGCGGCGGATGAACTGTCCCCAGGTGAGCCCGCCACGCAGCGCGTCGGATTCCTTGACGGCTGTCCGGAAGGAGAAACCCTCCGCGACGACCGCGAAGAGGAGAACGCCCACCGGCCAGTACCAGTGCTCGACTTCGTGTGGGTGAGCGATCTTTTCGTAGCCCTCGTAGAGCGCGAAAACGCCACCGACGGTGAACAGGACGATGGAGACGAGGAATCCGTAGATGTAGCGCTCCCGGCCGTAGCCGAAGGGGTGCTCCTCGCTGGCCTCCTTCTTGGCCTTCTTGCCGCCGAGCAGGAGGAGCGCCTGGTTCCCCGAGTCGGCGACCGAGTGGACGCCTTCCGCCAGCATCGAGGCCGAACCGCTGAAGGCCGCCGCCACGAACTTGGCGACGGCGATGGCCAGGTTGGCGCCCAGCGCGGCGACGATCGCCCTCGTTCCGCCTGATGCACTCACGTCTTCCGGGTCCTTCCTGCTGCGGGTGTGGCCGCCCGGTCAGACGGCCACAGTGGCGCGGAAGAGCGTACCGTCACCGGTGAGGCGTACTTCTTCCCCGGCGGGTACGTACGCGGAGCGGCCCGCGGTCAGCGAGAGGTCCTGTGCCGCGCCGCCGGACTGCCCCTGCAGCAGGGCCGTGCCGGCCGTGCAGAGCAGGATCTGTGCGGCCGGTGCGCGCAGGGTGTGCGGGGCGGCACCGGGTACGAGGGTGAAGCGGGAGAGCCGGAACTCGCCGACGGGTGTCTCGTAGACCTCCTCGCCTGTCGTGCCGTCCGCCTCGGGGCGCAGGACGCCCGGCTCGGTGGGTTCGAAGCGGACGACGCGCAGCAGTTCGGGCACGTCGACGTGCTTGGGGGTCAGCCCGCAGCGCAGCACGTTGTCGGAGTTGGCCATGATCTCCACGCCGAGCCCGTCGAGGTAGGCGTGCGGGACGCCCGCGGCGAGGAACAGCGCCTCTCCGGGGCGCAGTACGACGTGGTTGAGGAGCATGGCGGCGAGGACGCCGGGGTCGCCGGGGTAGTGCCGCGCGATGCCTGCGTAGACGCCGTACGCCGCACGGCCTTCCGCCGAGGTTTCCGCCGCCGTCTCGGCCGCCTCGGCGGCGGCGGCGACCGTGGCGGCCATCTCGTCGGCGTCGGCCGTCAGCAGGGCGGTGAGGACCTCGCGCAGCGCGTCGGTCTCCGGGTGGGCGCGCAGGATGTCGGCGTAGGGCTTGAGGCCGTCGACGCCGAGTCCTTCCAGCAGCGCGGCCGCCTCGTGCGGGTGCCGGAAGCCGCACAGTCCCTCGAACACGGTGAGGGCGCAGATCAGCTCGGGCTTGTGGCTGGCGTCCTTGTAGTTGCGGTGCGGCGCGTCCAGGGGGACGCCGCGCTTCTCCTCGTCGGCGTGACCGGCTGCCGCCTGGGTGCTGTCGGGGTGCACCTGGAGGGAGAGCGGGGAGGCTGCCGCGAGCAGCTTCAGCAGGAACGGCAGCCGGGGCCCGTACGTCTCCACGGCACGGTCACCCAGTTCGCCCCGCGGGTCGGCCGCGATCACCTCGGACAGCGGCTGCGGGCCCGCACCCCGCTCGACCAGGGAGGGTGCGCCCGGGTGGGCACCCATCCACAGTTCGGCCTGGGGCTCACCGGTGGGAGCTTCGCCGAGCAGTGCGGGCAGGGCGGTGGTGGACCCCCAGGCGTACGGCCTGACGGTGTTCTCCAGACGATCCATGGGGTGTGCGTTCCTGTCGTGCTGAGGGACGGGCGGGGCTGACGGGGCGGGGGCAGACGGGCGTACTGGCGCGCCGGCACGTCACTGTGCCGGCGCGGTGCGGATCACGCCCAAGGGGAGTCGGTGTCGGCGAGGGTGAGGTAGACGGCGGCGAAATCGGCTGTGGCGATCAGTTCGGCGGCCGCTTCGAGGGGGCTGCTGCCCTCGGCCGGTTCCAACTCGCTGAGCGGGGCGTCGTGCGCGTAGGCCAGGTCCCGCGCCGCCACGGTGGCGGAGTCGGTGTCGGGTGCCGCCTCACGTAGCAGGACCACGCGGGGCCGCAGGGTCTCGGGTTCCTCGACACGGTCGCGGAAGAAGTCGTCCGATCCGGTAGCGGCGGCGTACGGGCCGGCCAGCAGCGCCCCGTGGGTCGTCATGGCCTCGGGCAGTTCCGCGGACAGGGCGGGCCTGCCGGGCAGCGCCGCCAGCAGGGTCGCCCAGTGGCGGGCCGCGGCACCGGCGACACCGCCCTCGCTCCACAACAGCGGGAGCGCGTCGGCCAGTTCCGCGGCCAGCGTCTTGGCCGGATTGCTGTAGGGGGCGATCGCGGGACCGCACCGTTCGGCGACCTGGTCGAGCCGGTCGGCGAGCGCGGTGAGGGCTGACGGTCCGCTCTGTGTCAGCCCCAGCCGGTCGGTGAGCAGCAGCAGCGGGGTGAGCAGGGCCCAGAAGGTGCCGGGTGCGCCGACAGGTCGCCCGGCGGGCGCAGCCGGACCGTCGTCGGCCTGCCCGCGACCGCCGTTCCCGTCCGCACGGCCTGGCATGCCGTTCCCGTCCGCCCGCTCCGGACCGCCGACGTCCCTGGGTTCCGCGTGCCGGGTACCGGCGTCCGCAGGGTGCTCGGGGACGTCAGGGGAGGAGTGGATCTCGTAGGGGCCCGGCGCCAGCGGCACGGCGAGCCCGCGGGTCTCCCCCATGGCCTCGGCAAGCGGGGCCCCCTGCGGGGTGACGGCGACGACGCTGCAGCCTCGCCGGTAGGCCTGCTCCACCAGTGCGGTCAGTCCGGGCTCCGTACCGTCGGGTGTGACCAGCAGGAGCAGGTCGACCGAACCCGCCCAGCCGGGCAGCGGCCAGCGCAGCGCTCCGGTGGCGGCGTGCGCTCCCAGGGGGCGCAGCGTGGTGACGGGAACGGCGCCGCCGGTGAGGGCGCCGAGCAGGTCGGCGGCGCAGGCGGTGGCCGGGCCCGGGCCGGCGACGAGCAGCGCACGGGGCCGCCCCTCGGGCCGCAGCCCCTCCAGACCGGCTTCGGTCGCGTGGCGCATCCCCGTACGGACGCGGGCCCCTGCCTGTGCGGCGCCGCGCAGCAGGCCGCGGGCGTCGGCGCGGGCCAGGGCCTCGGGGGCGTCGAGGAGCGTCTCGTCGAGCATCTTCCGTAGCCTCCGATCGGCTTCCGGTACCTTCCGGCGGGCCTTCGCCCGGCCGAAGCCCGGTACCTTCCCGGCACGAGCGTTCCGGCCGGCAGACCGTCGGGTCAGGCGGGGCGGCGGGCCTCGTCCACGAGCAGGACGGGGATGCCGTCACGCACCGGGTACACCAGTCCGCACTCCGCGCCCCCGGTGCACAGCAGCTCGTCGCCCTCCTCACGCAGCGGCGCGTGGCACGCCGGGCAGGCGAGGATCTCCAGGAGACCGGCTTCGAGCGGCATGTGTTCCTCCAGGTGCGGGCGCGGCTGCGAACTGCGGACTGTGCCGTTGTCTGCGGTTCGTGCCGCCAGGGTACCGCCGGTGGCGGCAGGGCATGCCAGGGGCGCCTGTCGGGAAGGGACACCGGCCGGGCCTCGACGCCGGGCGCGAGGCGGCCGGGCGCTCGCCTCCGGGACGGGGTGCCTCTCAGGCCTCCGTGTCCCTTACGGCCTCCGCGCGCACGATGGACAGCACCTCGTCACGGATGCGCTCGACCGTGTCGGTGTCGCACCCTTCGACGTTCAGGCGCAGCAGCGGCTCGGTGTTGGAAGGGCGCAGGTTGAACCACCAGTTGACCCCGGTGACGCTCAGCCCGTCGAGCTCCTCGACGGTGACGTCGTCGAGACCCGCGTAGGCGGCCTTGACGGCGCTGGTCCGGTTGAACTGGTCCTCGACGGTGCTGTTGATCTCGCCCGAGGAGGGGTAGCGGTCGTAGTGGGCGACGAGCTGGGAGAGCGTGCGCTCCTGGCCGCCGAGCGCCGCCAGGACGTGCAGGGCGGCCAGCATTCCGGTGTCGGCGTTCCAGAAGTCGCGGAAGTAGTAGTGGGCCGAGTGCTCCCCGCCGAAGATGGCGCCGGTGCGGGCCATTTCGGCCTTGATGAAGGAGTGCCCGACGCGGGTGCGTACGGGACGTCCGCCGCTCTCCCTGATCACCTCGGGCACGGCCCGTGAGGTGATCAGGTTGTGGATGACCGTGGCGCCCGGCGCCTTGGCCAGCTCGCGGGCGGCCACCAGCGCGCAGATGGCGGACGGCGGGACCGGCTCGCCCCGCTCGTCGACGACGAAGCAGCGGTCGGCGTCGCCGTCGAAGGCCAGGCCGATGTCGGCGCCGGTCTGGACCACCCGGTGCCGCAGGTCGACGATGTTCTTCGGATCGAGCGGATTGGCCTCGTGGTTGGGGAAGGTGCCGTCGAGCTGGAAGTACATGGCGTCCAGTTCCACCGGCAGCCCCGCCAGCACGGTCGGCACCGTGTGCCCGCCCATGCCGTTGCCGGCGTCCACCACGACCTTGAGCGGGCGGATGCTGGTCAGGTCGACCAGGGAGCGCAGATACGCCGCGTAGTCCTCCAGCATATCCCGCCGGGTGACGGTCCCTTGGGGCCGGTCGCCCGTCGGCGCGGTGCCGCCCGCGTCCAGCCACTGCTCGACCAGGGCACGGATGTCGGCGAGCCCGCTGTCCTCGCCCACGGGGGCGGCGCCGGGGCGGCACATCTTGATGCCGTTGTACCGGGCCGGGTTGTGGCTGGCGGTGAACATGGCACCGGCCATGTCGAGATGACCGCTGGCGAAGTAGAGCTGGTCGGTCGAGCACAGGCCGATCTCGGTCACGTCGGCCCCCTGGGACGCGGCGCCCTGCCCGAAGGCGCGCGCGAGCCCGGGCGAGGAGGGCCGCATGTCGTGCCCGACGACGACGGAGCGGGCCTCGGTGACGCGGACGAAGGCGGCGCCGAACAGTTCGGCGGTCCCCTCGTCCCACTGGTCCGGCACCACACCGCGCACGTCGTACGCCTTCACGAGCTGAGACAGATCAGCCACGGCCAGCCTCTCCTGGGTCGTCGGTCGGCAACGGTCACAAATCTACCCGCGAGAGTGACGGACGCCGCGCGGCATCCCGGTGGCCTACGGCTCCGGGGACCGCAGGACCCTCAGATGGCCGCGCCGGGCGACCTCCATGGGGTCGGCGTCCCGTCCGTCGGCGCCGCGCAGCCCCTCCGGCGGCGACGGCTCCCGCGGCTCGGAGCGGGGCGTACGAGCGGCCTCGCGCACGGCGTTGGCGAGCGCTTCGAGGTCGTCACTGCTGGGCCGGGCCGCGGCCGTGTCCACAGCGAGCCGGACGACCTCCCAGCCGCGGGGGGCGGTGAGCCGCTCGGAGTGCTCCGCGCACAGGTCGTAGCAGTGCGGCTCGGCGTAGGTGGCCAGCGGTCCGAGGACGGCGGTGGAGTCCGCGTAGACGTACGTGAGCGTCGCGACGGCGGGACGACCGCAAGCGGTGCGCGAACAGCGACGTACAGGGCTCACGACGTTGGACCGTACCGCACTCTTGAGCGGGCCGCGACGACTCTCCCGGACGTCACCCTGCCGTGTCGTCCCTCTTCGCCGGAAACGCCTGATCTGCTGAAAGACAGGCGCCCGTAGGGCCGAGCCGGGCGGGCGGGACCGCCTCACGCGCGGCCCCCGCGTCCGGTGGGGGAACCAATCACCCGTCGATGGCCATTTCCCCCCACTGCGCGACCGTGATGCGACCGAAGTTCGACCGAAGTTCGACCGAAAGAGGCCACCGGTACGGCAGAAGGAGTCGCGGAGGGTGGCGCGATGAGGCGGGGAAGAAGGGCGGTGCGACCGACGCGAGGAGTCGCTGAAGGAGCCTTGCGGAAGCGGGAGGAGGCGGCACGACGGAGGGTCCTTTCGGCTCTCCCGGTGCCGACGTGGTGACGTGCCCGCGGGGGAACATGCCCGCCAGGACGGTGCGACCGTCGGTTCCGGCGCGCCGGTCGGCCCGCGTGCACAGCCCGCGGCGGGCTACGCTCATGGGCGATGGACAGCCCCGTACCGCCGCGCCGGCCCGCTGCCCGGCCGCACAGCCGAGACCGACACGGCCGCGGCATGCGCGGCCCCGTCGCGCCGCCTCAAGTACCGCTCGCCGCCACCCGGGCCGAGGCGTTCGACGATCTGGTGCGCGACTCGGTGGCCCGCCTGGAGCGGCACTGGCCGCAGCTCGCCGGCGTCGAGTTCGCCGTCCAGGAGGTGCCCCGTTCGGACACCGGGGAAGTACGGGAGGGCGACGACGCCGTACCGCTCGGACGGGTCACCGACGGAGGCGCGGACCAGCCCGACCGCGTGATCGTCTTCCGGCGCCCGGTGGAGATCCGCAGCCGCACCAGGGACGAGCGCGCCCTCCTCGTGCACGAGGTCGTGGTGGAACAGGTCGCCGAACTCCTCGGCCTGGCCCCCGAGTCGGTCGACCCCCGGTACGGCCAGGAGTAGCCGGAGCGGGACCGGCCGCGCCGGCCCCGCACGTCGCCTGTGCGCTCAGTCGTCGTTCAGAACCGACAGATCCTGCGCCGAGGCGGGTACCGCCACCGTGCTGCCGTCGTCCGGGAGCGCCTGGAGGGTGAAGGCGGGCACGCCCGACTGTTCGCGCTCCAGCATCCGTGAGGCGTACAGCGGTCCCCCTGAGACGCGTTCCACGGTCACCGCGTAGGTGCCCTTTCCGCCGCCGGGCCGGGGCGGGGTGAGGGCCGTGGTGGTGTGGGCCTTGACCGTGACGGTGGTGCTCTTGGGGCTGCCGCCGCCACTGCCCGCCGAGGCGGTCACACGGACCTTCGCCCCGCCCTTCGGAGCGGTGAGGGCCAGTGTGGAGCCCTTCGCGCTGTTGTCGGCCGCTGTCGCCCGCTTCTGCACCGGTGCGGTCGCCGGGATGAACGCCGTCTCCTGCTTGCTGCCTTTGCCGCGGGTGACGCGGGCGGCAGCGACGATGCGGGGGGCGTCCTTGCCGCCCTGTGCCGGGGAGAGCACCAAGGAGCCGGCCTCGCCCCGGGTGAGGTCCTTGAGGTCGACGGTGGTCGCCATGCCGGCCTTCACGTGCAGCGTCTCGTGTCCGGCGGGGCTGATCAGCCCGGAGCGGCCGGCGAGCTGGACCTTCAGGTCGGCGTCGTCACTGCCCGGCGCGAAGACGGCCAGCCGCACCGCGGTGGCGTCCTTGGGGACACCGGGCAGGACGGCGCCGGGAGCGGAGGCGGCGGCGGGCGGCAGCCAGTCGCCCCCCAGTTTCCGGTCGGCCGCCTGGATCTGCGCACCCACCCGACCGGACCTGGCGGTGACGTGCAGCGTCACATTGGTGGCCGGTTCGGGCGTGAGGGTGGAGAGCAGGACGGGCACCGTGGAGTGCGGCGGGACGGTGATGCCCTCGCCGGTGTCCTCGCCCGCCCTGACCTTGCCCTCCTTGCCGTACAGCTCCAGGTCGACGACCGCGCTGCTGCTGTCCGGGTTGGTCAGGTGCACGTAGTCCTGCCGGTCCTCGGCCGTGCTGGCGCCCGGGAACCAGAACGAGGTGTCCGGCGCGGAGCAGGCCGTGCCCTGGAGTCCGCGTCCCGCCCCGGCACTGATGCTCGTCGTCTGCTGCACCGTCCAGCCGGGCGCGAAGGGGCCGTCCGCCGTGCCGGTCAGCGCGGGCGCCTTGGGATCGCCGGTGTCGTCGGTGACGGGCGTGCCGGGGCTGCCGAGGGGAAGGAAGGGTTTGCCGTCTTCCCCGCTGCGCGTCCCTGCCCCGTCCTGCGGCTGCTTACCGTCCGCCGTCCCGCCCTTGTCCTTCTTGCCGCTCCCCTTGGCTCCCTTGTCGTCGTCCTTGCCGTCGTCCTTCCCGGAGCCCTCCGGCAGTCCGGAGTCGGCGAGTTCGGCCGGGTGCAGTTCGGCGCTGCCCTTCTTGCCGGGCGCGCCCTTGGGCGTGAACGCCGTGTAGGACGTCTCCGCGACGTCGGACGTACTCGGCTGCGGGCACACGAGTGTGGAGCGCTCCACGGGCTTGTGAGCGGCCACCTGGGCGCCGTCCTGGCCCTGCGCCGCATCCTCGGGCGCCCAGAGCGTGGCCAGACCCGTCACGGCGGCGAGCGCGACGACGGTGCCGCCGAAGCTGAGGACTGTGCGGTTCACTGCTGCTCGCTCCCGTTGCCGTACCTGTTGTCGTAGCCGGGCTGGTAGCCGTGCGGCTCGGGGCTCTGCTGGGACGCGTACTGCTGCGCCTGCCAGTCGTCGTAGGAGCCGTCCTGCTGCCCCTGCTGACCGTAGGACTGCTCGCCGTAGGAGCCTGCGCTATAGGGCTGTTCCTCGTACGGCTGCGAGCCGTAGCCCTGGGCGCCGTACCCCTGCGAGCCGTATCCCTGCTGGTCGAAGGAGTGCTGCTGGTAGGACTGCTGGTCGTACGACTGCTGGTGGTACGGCTCCTGGGGCGGGACCGGGGCGTAGGGCTGCCCGTAGGCATCGGTGCCGTAACCGGGCTGCTGCCCGTAGCCGGCGGCCTGGTCGTACCCCTGCTGAGCCGCGTCGTAGGGAGGCTCCGGCGGGTACTGGGCCTGCGGTTCGTACTGGGGCTGCTGCGGTACGTACGGCTGCTGCGCACCGTAGGGGTCGTACCCCGGTTGGTCCGGCACGCCGGGAACGTCGCCGCCGCCAGCTACGTCGGCTCCGCCGGGAGGGTCACCCGCAGCGGAGACGTCGGCCGCATCTGGGGCGGCATCGGCGCCATGAACGGCGTCCGTACCGGGAACGGCGTCCGCGCCCGGTGCGGTACGGGTCGCCTCGGCGGCGGCGCGCAGTCGGCGGGCCCTGCGGCCCTCACCGGCTGCCGGGTCCGGGGCGGGCGGGGCGTCCGGCAGATCGTCGTCCACGTCGCGCTTGCGGCCCGGCAGAGCGAGGACGAGGACGACGAGCAGGAGGAAGCCCTGCGTCCACACCCACACCGTGTGGGTGAACGGCGTCTCGTGAGTGAGGGTGAGCTCTCCGCCGTCCGTCGGCAGGCGGAAACCCTGTGCCCAGCCGTCGACGGTGGTGCGTTCGAGCGGGGTGCCGTCCAAGGCCGCCTGCCAGCCGCTGTCCGCCTCGTCGGCGAGCCGCAGCACCCGGCCGGACGGGCCGGAGGGCAGTGTCGCGTGGGACTCGACAGGCCCGGAGGCGACGGCGACCGGCGCGGTCACCGCACCGCCGGTATCCCCCGCACCGCTGTCCTGCTCCGAGGAGACGACCGTGACGCGGGAGACCTGACGGTCGATGCGCCACAGGGCGCTGCCGTCCTCCTGGCTGAGGCGGGTCAGTCCGGGTGTCGCGTCCAGGGTGCGGCTGACCTGCCGTGAGGTCCCGTCCCGCAACAGGACGTACCGCACGGCGTAGCCGCCCAGTTGGCTGGTCTGGTCGGCACCGGATCCGGCGACGAGGTTCGAGACGACCTTGTCCAGCCGCACGTCGTCACCGCCGACCGCTGCCAGATCCGCGTCGCCCAGGCGGGCCCCGGAGCCGCGTACCAGGGTGTAGCCGACCTTCGCCGCCCCCTCCGGCTGGTCGAGGACGAGGGTGCGGGCCTGATCGCTGGTGGTGCTCTCCTCCGCGACGAAGGCCGGCACCTGCACCGGGTCGCGCCGCGAGAGGGGACCGTCGGCACCACCGGCCATCCACGTGACAGCGGCGCACAGGGGGGCGAAAACAGCGGCGGCGGCGATCAGCGCGGCGACGGGCTGGCGCCAGCCGAAGCTCTGCGCGGCCACGCGTTCCCTCGCACCCTCGGCACCGACGGCGGCAGCGCTCAGCAGTGCCACGCCATACACGAGGGTGGCCGGTCCCGCCCAGGCCGACCCGTTGGACAGTCCGGCGAAGACCAGTCCGGCCAGCGCCACCACCCATGCGGCACGCACGGCCGTCTGACGCTCACTGCGCAGCAGTGCGGCGAGGGCCGCCAGCAGCAGGCCGACCAGGAGGAGCCCGTCGGTGGTGCCCGGGCCGCCCGGCGAGGTGGTGAGCAGGTCGATCGCGGAGGCGGCGCCCGTGCCGTACTCCAGCCCGACCTCGCTCAGGAACATGCCCGGGTCGGTGAGCAGCGACAGGGACCAGGGGGCCAGCAGCACCAGGGGGGTCACCACGGCGACCGCGAGCCGGGCGGCGCGCAGCCCCAGAGAGCCGCCCCGCCGCACGCGCACCCCGAGGACGACGAGCGCCAGCACGACGGCGAGCGGCCACACCAACGGCGTGAAGGCCGTCGTGAGGGTCAGCAGCAGTGCGTACGCCCATGCGGCGCGCCAGCCGCCCTTGCCGTGCAGCCCACTGGCGGACACCGCGGCACGCGCGAGCAGCGGCAGCAGGACGGCCAGCACCGCGGTGCCGATGCGCCCTTGGGCGAGGGCTCCGGTGGCCGCGGGGAGGAACGCGTACGCGACACTCCCCCACGCCCGCACCAGCCGGGAGTCGACCAGCGGCCGGGAGGCGAAATAGGCGGCCAGTCCGGCGAGCGGCACGGAGCACACCAGCAGCAGTGTCAGCGCCAGGCCGGTGCTGCCCAGCAGCAGGGTGGCGAAGGTGGCGAGGATCGCCAGGTAGGGCGGGGCGGACTCGGTGCCACCGGTGCCGACGGGGTGCCACCCGTCCAGGTAGCGCGCCCACAGGTCCGACACGCTGTCAGGGACGGGCAGCAGCGCACCGCCTGCCAGCGCGCCCCCGCTCAGCAGGGACCGGCAGGCCACCAGGGAGACCACCAGCAGCACGACGAACAGCACGGGCCCCGGCTTACGGGCGACCCGCTTGAGCCGCACGAACTGCTCGACTTCCAGGAAGTCCGCGTCGTCGTCCGAGGGCCCCGACTCGACGGCACCGTGCCGGCCTCCGGCGGTCAGCTCCGCCTCGGAGCGGCCCGAGAAGTTGCTGGTCACCTGTTCCAGAGTGGCCCGCAAGGTGGCGCCCGGCGGGGGGAAGAGGGGCCGCAGCTCCTTGTACGGCACCGCGGGCCGTCCGCGCCTGCGCCGTGCGGCCAGCACCCGTCCGGTTCGCAGCAGCGTGCCGGACAGACCCCTGATCTCGTCCAGCGCCTGTCCTGGCACCTTGCCGACCAGATAGGCGAGTGTGCGCACCAGGGTGCCGAAAACCAGGCGCAGCCAGACCCACGGCAGCACAGCGGAGGAACTGTTGACGAGCAGCGTGTAGACGGCTCCCGATTTGTCGACCCGGTGCGGGCTGGCACCGCCGCGCCCGGACCGGCCCACACAGTCGACCGGGCGGCGCTCCCGGGAGGCCGCTTCGGCGTGCCGCAGCACGGCGTCCGGTGCCACCAGCACCCGGTGCCCGGCGGCCTGGGCCCGCCAGCACAGGTCGATGTCGTCGCGCATCAGGGGCAGTGCGCGGTCGAAGCCGCCGAGCTGGTCGAAGACGTCCCGCCGGATGAGCATGCCGGCGGTGGAGACGGCGAGCACGGGCCGCACCTGGTCGTGCTGCCCCTGGTCCTGTTCGCGGCGTTCGATGCCGGTCCAGCGCCGCCCGCTGTTGGCGATGGAGACCCCCGCCTCCAGCAACTGCCTGCGGTCGTACCAACTGCGCAGCTTGGGCCCTGCGACGGCGGCGGACGGGTCGGCATCGACGACGCGCAGCAGTTCGGTGAGGGCGTCGGCCTCCGGCGAGCAGTCGTCGTGCAGCAGCCACAGCCACTCCACGGGCTCCCCGTAGGGGAGTTCCGGCATGTCGTAGGCGTCGTCGCGCCAGGCGCGGTTGACCGGGTCCCAGCCGCTGGGCCGCTTCAGGTAGGGCAGGTCGTCGGGGGTGAGCCGGCGCGCGGTGCGGGCGGCCTCCTCGACGGCGGTACCGAAACCGGTACGGCGCGCCATGTGCAGCACGCGCTCCCCGCCGAGCGCCTCGGTCAGCAGCTCTGCGGAGTCGTCCGCGCTGCCGGTGTCGGCCGCGACGATGTTCTGTACCGGGCGGTCCTGACCGAGAAGTCCGCTCAGGGCCTCGGGGAGCCAGCGCGCGCCGTCGTGTGCGACGAGGACGGCGGTGACGACGTGCCGGGGGAACTCGGGCGGCTCCACGGTGGCCAACCCTGCTGCGGCCGCCTCGTACTGGGCCGCCATATGGCTGTGCACGGACATCGAGGTAGGGGCCCTCCCCGGGGTGCCGGGGCCTCGCGGCGGTGCCGCGCTGTGGCTGCAAGCCCCCGGAAGACGCGAATCGGAGCGGTGAACGCACCCCCTGTGCGAGGGTGGTGCGTCGCGGACGGCCCCACACTAACGGCTCGCACAGGTGCGTCCGCCGCCTTGGTGCAACTGGCCCGCGAGGGCTTCCGTTTGCGCAGGAGGACACCGCGGGGTGCCGCACAGCGCGCTGCCGAGCACCGTCGGGACCCCGGCGTCTCGGGGTGTCCCGAGTGCCTCGGGTGATTCCGGGGCTGTTGGGGCTCCGGGGCTACCGCTCGTTTCCCGGGCGCCCTGGGGCTGTCGGGCGTCCGTGGGGACGTGGAAACTTCTCGCGGGGGTGTCGAGGCTCGCAAGCGCGCTGCCGCGCGGGGCCTGGCGCCGCGGCCGGAAGCTGATGGCCGCCGGTTGCAAACCGGCAACCGGCGGACAACCAGGGACCGGCTATGGGCGGGCAATCAGTGAGCGAAGTTCCGGAACCCGTCGACTCGACAGGGCCGGTGTCCTCGGCAGAGCCCCGTGCGCCTCGCGCGCCCTGCGCGGTCCCGGGCGCCTCGAATGCGGCCACTCGGCGCCGCGCGCATCGGCATCAGCAGGTGACGCCCGGGAAAGGGGCGGAGCCGCCCGGGGCCGCAGGAATCGGCTGGGCGGTTTCAAGGGCGCTCCGAGGCCCGCGGCCCGACACCCTCGGCGAAAAGGAAGTCAGATGGCGGCTTTCTTCAGCCGACGCCGTTCACGCTCGGACAGGCCGCCCCAGATACCGAAACGTTCGTCGTTGGCGAGGGCGTATTCGAGGCATTCGGAACGGACTTCACACGCGAGGCAGACTTTCTTCGCCTCGCGGGTTGAACCGCCCTTCTCGGGGAAGAACGACTCCGGGTCGGTCTGAGCGCACAAGGCGCGCTCCTGCCAACCCAGCTCCTCGTCCGCCTCTTCGACGAGCAGTTGTTGGAACAGCTCGGTCATGTGCGCCCCTCGATCCGTCTCTTCGACCCCGTGATGCTGTCGTTATCGAACCCTCTTGAACGACACGAGTGAAATTACAAGTGTGCCGATCCGGGGCAGTCAAGCCGAGATCTGCTATTGAGCCCGTTATTCACCCGGCGGAACCAAGCGTTCGCCGTAAGTGTTCAAATCAGCCTGAACTATGACACTCGCGCCAGGAGACCGGTCGATTTGTCCGGCTCCTGCATGCAGAACGTGATGACCTGCGATCACGTTCCGCACCACCCCTCGGATGGCCCTGATCACGTTCCGGTCACAGAAGTGCAACAGCGCTCCGGGGCGCTCCAGGGGCGGTTGGTGCGCCGTATCTCCCATGTCGGGCAGCACAAACCTTTCGGCGTGAGCGGCCACCGGAACCGGTGAAACATTCGCCACAAACGCGACGTGAGGTTGACACCCGGTCCACCGGCCGCTGTCCTGGACGACATGTCAGCGACCTCTGAGATCCGCACGGCCGACGGCGCCCCCGCCTTCCGGCCTGCCGGGGACACGCGTGTGCTCCCCGCCGCCTCTCATGTCCTGGAGCCCCGCCGCTGTCGCTGTCCGCGCGGCTGCTGTCCGGCTCACTGTCGCTGAGCCCGCCCGCTGCGACTCGCCGCGACCCCTCGCTGCATTCCCCGCACCGAGCGCCGCTTCCCGATGAGCCCGTCTCGCTGCTGAGCCCTTGCGCCGGGGTGCCCGACGGCGAGCCCGTCCCTGGTGAGACCCACCGCTGAAGCTCGCTTCCGAGGCCACCCGACCGTACGGCCGACTCCGGCCCGTGGCTCAGGTGTGGTACGCAACCGACCGCACCGGGCCCGTGGCTCCGGACCGGCCGGAGGTGTCACCCCCCGTCCCTCCGGTCCTCGGCGCCCCGCACACACCCGCCCCTGTCCAGCTCTCGCACGAAGGCACTGCCGCACGTGAACAGCGACGTCGAAATCGCGGGCGATCCGCTCGCCCTCCCGCACCTGCTCTCCCCCGCACCCGCGCACCCCGGCACCGTCGCCGGCTATGCCGGGCTGATCCGTGAACTGGCCACCGACCGCGCCGCGTGGGCGCCGCTGGTCCGCTACGACCCGACGCTGCGCTGGTACCACCGGCTGCGCACCGGCCCCGGCTACGAGGTGTGGCTGCTCAGCTGGCTGCCGGGGCAGGGCAGCGGGCGCCACGACCACGGGCGCTCGTTCGGCGTCTTCGGCGTGCTGGAGGGCCGGCTGACCGAACGCGGCACCGAGCGACGCCGTACCGGTACGCGTGACGCCGAGGAGCTCCGGACCGGGGAGCGCGACGGCCGGGCGTGCGTGCTCGGGCCGGGCGCGGTACGGGTCTTCGCACCCGGTTATGTGCACGAAGTGGTCAACGACTGCCTCGAACCGGTCGTCAGTGTGCACGTCTACGCGCCCGGGCTGACCGAGATGCCGCTGCACTGCTCCGCCGGCCCGGTGACCGCGGCGACCACGGACGACACCTCGAACGGACAGCCGGAACGCACGGCGCGGGCAGGGGGACCCGGCGCCCGGGACGCCCTGGCCTGACCCGCCGGGCCCTGGCGTCCGGGGCCGCGCGGATGTCCGGCCGGGCTGATGTCCGGGGCGGGCGCCGGGCTGCGAGACTGGTGCGCATGCAGCGCATTGTGGTTCTGGCCGGGGGCATCGGCGGTGCCCGCTTCCTGCGCGGACTCAGGTCCGCGGCTCCCGACGCGGAGATCACCGTCGTGGGCAACACCGGTGACGACATCCATCTGTTCGGGCTGAAGGTCTGCCCGGATCTCGACACCGTGATGTACACCCTGGGCGGCGGCATCAACGAGGAACAGGGGTGGGGGCGGGAAGCCGAGACGTTCACGGTGAAGGAGGAGCTGGCCGCCTACGGCGTGGGCCCGGAGTGGTTCGGGCTGGGCGACCGGGACTTCGCCACGCACATCGTGCGCACCCAGATGATCGCCGCGGGCTACCCGCTCAGCGCCGTCACCGAGGCCCTGTGCGCCCGCTGGCAGCCCGGCGTGCGGCTGCTGCCGATGACCGACGACCGGGTCGAGACCCACGTACTGATCGACGACCCCGACGCCGGCGCCGACAGCAGCGAGGGCGGCCGCAAGGCCGTGCACTTCCAGGAGTACTGGGTGCGGCTGCGCGCCTCCGTCGACGCACACGCCGTGGTGCCCGTCGGGGCCGACGCGGCCAAGCCCGCGCCCGGCGTGCTGGAGGCCATCGCCGAGTCCGACGTCGTTCTCTTCCCCCCGTCCAACCCGGTCGTCAGCGTCGGGACGATCCTGGCCGTGCCCGGTATCCGGGAGGCCATCGCGGACGCGGACGTGCCCGTCGTCGGCCTCTCCCCCATCGTGGGCGACGCGCCGGTGCGCGGGATGGCGGACAAGATGCTGTCCGCCGTGGGCGTGGAGACGACGGCGGCGGCCGTCGCGGCGCACTACGGCTCGGGCCTGCTGGACGGCTGGCTGGTGGACACCGCCGACGCCGGCACCGTGCGCAGCGTGGAGGACGCGGGCATCCGGTGCCGCGCGGTACCGCTGATGATGAGCGACGAGCAGGCCACCGCCGAGATGGCCCGCGAGGCCCTCCGGTTGGCCGAGGAGGTGCGGGCATGACGGCGACGCCCGCCACGAGCGCGGCCGGAAGCACCGCGGCGGGGGGCTCCGCCGCGACGGCGGCCACGGCTCCCGTCCTGGCGGGGGGCGCCCCCGAGTCGGCCGCGGCGCCCTCGTACGAGGTCTGGGCGCTGCCCGGCATCCCCGAAGTGCGGCCGGGCGACGACCTGGTCGCGCTGATCGGGCGGGCCGCGGACGCCGCCGGAGACGGGCGCGGGCTCGCGGACGGCGACGTGCTGGTCGTGACGTCGAAGATCGTCAGCAAGGCCGAAGGGCGCATCGTCGAGGCCGACGACCGCGAGGCCGCCATCGACGCCGAGACCGTCCGCGTCGTCGCCCGGCGCGGGCCCGCACGGATCGTGGAGTCCCGGCACGGCTTCGTGATGGCCGCCGCCGGGGTCGACGCCTCGAACACACCCAAGGGCACCGTCCTGTTGCTGCCGAAGGACCCCGACGCGGCCGCCCGGCAGGTACGGGAGGGGGTACGGGAGACGTTGGGAGTGACCGTGGGCGTCGTGGTCACCGACACCTTCGGCCGTCCCTGGCGCGAGGGGCAGACCGATGTGGCCGTCGGCGCCGCCGGAGTGCGCGTCCTGGACGACCTGCGGGGCGGCGTGGACATGTACGGCAACCCGTTGGGGGTGACCGTCACAGCCGTGGGGGACGAGCTCGCGGCGGCCGGGGAACTGGTCAAGGGGAAGGCGAGCGGGCTGCCCGTCGCCGTCGTGCGCGGCCTGGCCCAGCACGTGCTGCCCCCGTCCGGCGCGGACGGCGAAGCAGCGCGGGAGGCGGGTGCCCGCGCCCTGGTGCGGGACGCGGCCGCCGACATGTTCCGCCTCGGCACCTCGGAGGCCGTGCGGGAGGCGGTGGCCCTGCGGCGTACCGTGCGGGAGTTCACCTCCGACCCGGTCGACGGGCAGGCCGTGCGGCGTGCCGTCGCCGCCGCGGTGACCGCTCCCGCGCCGCACCACACCACCCCGTGGCGTTTCGTGCTGCTGGAGAGCGAGGAGTCCCGGCTGCGTCTGTTGGACGCCATGCGCGAGGCGTGGGTCGCCGACCTGCGCGGCGACGGCAAGAGCGAGGAGAGCATCGCCAAGCGGATCAGGCGCGGGGACGTGCTGCGCGACGCGCCGTACCTGGCCGTGCCGTGCCTGGTCATGGACGGCTCGCACACGTATCCGGACGAGCGGCGCAACGCCTCCGAGCGGGAGATGTTCGTGGTCGCGACCGGTGCGGGCATCCAGAACTTCCTCGTCGCCCTGGCCGGCGAACAACTGGGCTCGGCGTGGATCTCCTCCACCATGTTCTGCCGCGACGTGGTCCGCGACGTCCTCGACCTGCCCGCGCACTGGGACCCCATGGGCGCCGTCGCCATCGGTACCGCCGCCGCCCCGCCGCGGGAGCGGCCTGCGCGCACGGCGGAGGACTTCGTCGTGGAGAGGTGACCACACCACGGACGACACAGCCCCTGTCCGACGTTGCCGGGAGCGCCCGTCCCGGCTACAGCGGGGCGATGTTGCCCACCGGGAAACGGGGCTGACGGCGCGGCATACGCGGGCCGCCCAGCAGCACGAGGCGGGACGCGCGGTGCCGCTGCCCCTCGTAGGGGGCCAGCAGGGTGAGCATGCCCGCGTCGTCGGTGCCCCGCGCACCGGTCAGCGCGTACCCCACCAGACGCGGCAGGTGCAGGTCGCCGACCGTGACGGCGTCCGGCTCGCCGTTGGAGCGCTGCAACACCTCCGCGGCCGTCCAGGGGCCGATGCCGGGGATCGCCTGGAGCCGCACGAGGGCCTCGGCCAGCCCCATGCGTGCCGCCTCCTCCATGCGGCTCGCCCGTTGGAGGGCCCGCAGGATCGCGGCGGACCGCTTCTGGTCCACCCCGGCGCGGTGCCACTCCCAGGAGGGGATGCGCAGCCAGTCACGCGGATGGGGCATCACCCACAGGTTCGGGTGCGGCCCCGGTGCGGGCTCGCCGAACCGGCGGACCAGCAACCGCCAGGCGCGGTACGCCTCCTCGGCGGTGATCTTCTGCTCCAGCACGGAGGGGATCAGCGATTCGAGCACCCGTCCCGTGCGGACCAGCCGCAGCCCGGGGTGGCGGCGGTGCGCCTCGCGGGTGAGGTCGTGGTGCGGGACGAAGGCGTCCGGGTCGTCCTCGGCGCCGAGGAGCGCGGGCAGCCCGTCCAGCAGCCAGTCGGCGCCGGGTCCCCAGGCCTCGGCGTGCACCTCTCCGTGGCCGCCGCCGGGCCGCAGGGCAAGACGCAGCCCGGCCGGACCCTGCGGAGTGCGCGTCCCGCGCCAGATCGCGCCGCCGGTGCCGCCCTCGGTGCGGTACGTCGGGTCGTACGGACCGCGGCGCAGCACGCCCAGGCTGCCGTGCAGGTCGTACGGGCCCGGCGCGGCCCAGGAGCGGGTGAGTGACACGGGCAGCAAGCGTAAGGGCCCGCACCGACAGCGCCGGGTCCGGGCCCGGCGTCGCCACTCGCGGCCCGCGACGCCCTGGCCACCGGTTACCGGTCGGAGGAGAAGCGGACCGCGCCGGCCGGGATGCGGGCGTCGCACCAGACGCGGATGCCGCCGCGCAGCTCGTTGCCCTCACCGATGACGGCACCGTCACCGACGACGGCGCCGTCCAGCACGGTGTCGGCACCGATGCGGGCGCCCGCGCCGATCAGCGAGTCCCGGATACGGGCGCCGGGTGCCACCACGGCGCCGTCCAGCAGGGCACTGCCGTCGATCCGGGCGCCGGCCCCGACCTCGGCGCGTGCACCGGCCACCGAACCGCCGGTCAGTTTGGCGTCCCCGGCGACCTCGGCGCCGGCCAGTATCAGCCGCTCGCCGCAGCGTCCCGGCACGGCGGGCGAGGGGGCGCGGCCGAGCACCAGGTCGGCGGAGCCGCGGACGAAGGAGGCGGGGGTGCCCAGGTCGAGCCAGTAGGTGGAGTCGACCATGCCGTGCAGGTGGGCGCCGGCGGCGAGCAGTCCGGGGAAGGTCTCGCGTTCGACCGAGACGGGCCGTCCGTTGGGAATGGTGTCGATGACCGAGCGGGTGAAGACGTAGGCACCGGCGTTGATCTGGTCGGTGACGATCTCCTCGGGCGTCTGCGGCTTCTCCAGGAACGCCGCCACCCGCCCGGAGGCGTCGGTGGGGACGAGTCCGAAGGCGCGGGGGTCGGTCACCCGCGTCAGGTGCAGCGTCACATCGGCGCCGGCGTGGGTGTGCTGTGCCACCAGGGCGCGGATGTCGAGGCCGGAGAGGATGTCGCCGTTGAAGACGAGGACCGGCTCGTCGGGGCGGGAGTGGAGCCGGGAGGCGACGTTGCGGATGGCGCCGCCGGTGCCCAGCGGTTCCTCCTCGGTGACGTACTCCAGGTGCAGTCCGAGGTGGGAACCGTCGCCGAAGTGGGGCTCGAAGACCTCCGCGAGGTAGGAGGTGGCCATCACCACATGGTCGACGCCGGCCGCGCGGGCCCGGGCGAGCTGGTGGGTGAGGAAGGGCACGCCCGCGGCGGGGACCATCGGCTTGGGGGTGTTCACCGTGAGCGGACGCAGCCGGGTGCCCTTGCCCCCGACGAGGAGGATCGCCTCTGTCACCTGTCGTCCTGCTTCCTGCCGGGGTCCGCCGACCGCCCTTCCGTGCGGCCGGCGGACAGTTTATGCAGACGCGCTCCTCCGGCGGTCCGGCCCGGGGGCGCTACGTGATGTATGCCCGCAGGTGTCCCGGACCACCGTCGACGACGCCTGTCACCGGCGCTGGAAGCGGCCCGCTCAGCGGCCCTGGAGGCGGGCCGCAGCGGAGCGGATGGTGCCGAGCTTGCCGTACAGCCGGGCGCCCGGGCATTCGGTGACGAACCCGTCCTTGTGACCGGAGACGGTGTGCAGGTCGACCTTCTGTCCCTTCTTGAACTTCCCTCCGCCGGACGTCAGGTTCGCCATGCCGGCCGGATCGACGCCGTAGACGCCCAGCTTCCACGCGGTCAGCTTGGCGAGGGCGTCCAGAGCGGGCTTGGGCGGGTCCGTCTTGTCGAACGAACCGAGCACGGCGACGCCCATGCTGTCGGCGTTGAACCCGTACGTGTGCGCCCCCATCACGGGCTTGGACACACCACCGGCCCGGCCCTCGTAGACCGTTCCGCACTTGTCGACGAGGAAGTTGTAGCCGATGTCCCGCCACTTGCTGCTCTTGACGTGGTAGCGGTACATGCCGCGGATGATGGAGGGCGCCTGCTCGCAGCGGTAGTCGTTGGTCTCGGCGGTGTGGTGCACGAAGGCGGCCTTGACGGTCTTGGTGTAGGAGTAACCGGCCTCGCGCAGCTTCTCGTCCGCACCCCATCCCTTACGAGTGACGATGCTCGGGCGGGGGCCCACGTGCTGATCCGTCGTCGGGTACTCGGCCTGGGTGGCCTGCTTGGTGAGGGCGGGCAGCACGGTACCGCCGGCGGCCTGCTCGGTCTCCGCGGAGCCCGCACCCGCCTGTGCGTTGTCCCGGGCACCCGGCGCGGGCTTCCCCGAGGGAGCCGGTTCCTGCGCGGGCGGGGCGGAGTGCGCGGGAACGTCCTGCGGGGCACCCGTGGGCGCGGCGCTCCCCTCGTCCCCCGGCGCCTTCGAGGGGGCCGGCGCGCCCGGGGAGGACGGTTGTGCGGGGGAGGCCGGTGACTGCGAGGGGGCCGCGGCGTCCGGTTCGGGGCCCGGGTCCACCAGTTCGAGGTGCAGCCCCTGGGGCAGCGCGGAGCCCGACTGCCCGGCGTCCGGCAGCACGCGTGCCTCCACACCGTTGGAGGGGCCCGCCCACAGGGGCGCCGTCGCCCCGCGGGGGCGCTCCCCGGCCACGGCGTCGGGGACGTCACCGGGGTGCACGTCCAGCCGCTGCCACCCGGACCAGCGCCCGGTCTCCGCATGCCGGGTGCGGACCTGGATTCTTCCGTGCGGTTCCTGGTCCGCGCGGTCCCATACGACGCCGAGGAGCGAGTACGGGTGCACGGTGCGGGCGGCGATCCGCACCGCGGGGTCCGACCGGTCCGGCCCGCGCCGGTCCGCCGACGGCCCGGTCTGGTCGGCCTGTCCGGGGAAGGACAGCGACTGGGTGTGGCCGGGCAGCCGGTCCCCGGAGCCGCCGGCCGGCGAGGGCGGTGTCCGCGGCGCCGCGGCGGAGGCGAACGGAGCCAGCGACAGGAGCAGGGCGGCCGCACCGGCCGCGCCGAGCGAATGAGCACAATTGGCACGCATGCCTATGATCGTGCTCATATCCGATCATCGGTGTCCATCGACGCACCGCCAGCCGGACGCAGGCGTACGCTGACGCGGATGAACGCCACTGACCACACCCCGGCCGATCTGCTGCGTACCGCTCTGTCCGACGACCCGTCACGTCCCCTGGTGACCTTCTACGACGACGCCACGGGTGAGCGGGTCGAGCTGTCCGTGGCGACGTTCGAGAACTGGGTGGCCAAGACCGCCAACCTCCTCCAGGACGAGCTCTCGGCCGAGCCCGGCGACCGGCTCGCCCTGCTGCTGCCCGCCCACTGGCAGACGGCCGTGTGGCTGCTCGCCTGCTCCTCGGTGGGCGTGGTCGTCGATCTGGGCAACGGAAGCGCCGCCGGGGCGGACCTCGCGGTGTGCGGCCCGGACACGCTGGAGGCCGGGCGCACCTGTTCCGGTGAGCGGGTGGCACTCGCCCTGCGGCCGATGGGCGGGCGCTTCCCGCAGCCGCCGGAGGGCTTCATGGACTACGCCGTGGAGGTGCCGGGCCAGGGCGACCGGTTCGCCCCGTACGCGCCCGTCGACCCGGACGCACCGGCGCTGACGCTGCCCGACGGCAGTGAGCTGACGGGTGCGCAGGTGGTGGAGCGGGCGCGCCGGGACGCGGCGGCGCGTGCTCTGGGGGCCGGTTCGCGGCTGCTGTCCGCGCTGCCCTACGACGGCTGGGACGGCCTCAGCGCGGGGCTGTTCGCGCCGCTGGCGGCCGGGGGTGCGGTGGTGCTGGCACCGCGGCTGGGCATGCTGGACGCCGCCTCGCTCGACCAGCGCAAGGAGAACGAGCGCGTGACCCATACGGCCGGCTGACCGCCGCCGCCCCGGCGTCGCAGGTGTCGCTGCCGTCCCACGTACAACCCTGCGCGGGTTTCGCACGTCTGTCTTCATGACCGGCGGAGCCGTACGTGTGTGCGGCTGCCCCACACCGCCGCGACGCGAGGGATGACCAGCCGTGACCGAACCGGACACCGACGAGACCGATTTCGGCGCTCCGCCCACGGCTTCCGCCCGCCCCCGCCGCCGCGGGCTGCGCTGGGCGGCGCTCGGCGTCTCGGTCCTGGTCCTGGCCACCGCCGCCACCGGCTGGTCCCTCTACCGCAAGCTCGACGGCAACATCCGTACCGACTCGGGCACCGCGCAGGCGCTGGCCCCCTACGAGAAGGAGCGCCCGGAACCGGCGACGGGCACGGGTGAGGCGCGCAACATCCTGCTGCTGGGCTCCGACAACCGCGGGAACGGCAACGGCGCGTGGGGCAGGGATGCGGGCAGCCAGCGCTCGGACACGGCGATCCTGCTGCACCTGGCCGCCGGCCGGCAGAACGCGACGGCGATGTCGATACCCCGCGACCTGATGGTGGACATCCCCTCCTGCCGGCAGTCCGACGGCACCACGGCGCCGGCCCGGTTCGCGCAGTTCAACTGGGCGTTCCAGACCGGTGGCGCGGCGTGTGCGATCCGTACGGTGGAGAAGATGACCGAGGTGCGGATCGACCACCATCTGGTGGTGGATTTCCAAGGCTTCACCAAGCTGGTGGACGCGGTCGGCGGGGTGGAGGTGTGCTTGGCGCAGCCGGTGCACGACCGGGAGGCCAAGCTCGATCTGCCGGCAGGACGGCAGATGCTGGACGGAAAGGACGCGCTCGGTTACGTACGGGCCCGGCACGGTCTGGGTAACGGAAGTGACACGCAGCGTATGGAACGCCAGCAGCGTTTTCTGGGGTCGCTCGTGAAGAAGTTGCGCAGTGACGGTGTCTTGTTGAACCCGACCAGGGCCTATCCCGTATTGGATGCTGCGACCTCGTCGCTGACCGCGGATACCGGGCTCGATTCCCTCTCCGAACTGTACGAACTCGCGACCGGTGTACGGGATATCCCACAAGAGCAGATCCATTTTCTTACGGTGCCCCGACAACCGTACGAACCGGACATCAACCGCGATGCGTTGGTGCACCCGGCAGCCGACGAACTCTTCGCCGATCTGCGCGCGGACCGCCCGATACGCGTCGAGGACGGCGACAGCGGCCGGCAGGACGGCAAGCGCGGAGCCGGACAGGAAGACGGGCCGGATCCCGGGAAAGACAAGAACGGCGCGACGGAGGACGGGACCGAGAAGAGGGGTCAGCACTTTCGTGGGACAACGGCCGGCACCGACATCTGCACGAACGAATGAAGCTGGGAATGAGGCGAATTGACCGTTTCCGACCGCACGGAATTTGTCACCGGCGTCGCTAGCCGCCGAACCTGCCGGATAGTGTGAGCGCTCCGGCCGGCCCCGGGGCGGCATCAGCAGCCGGTTCTATGGAGGACTTACGCAATCGTGGACGCGCAAGGCCGTGGGCATGCGGGAGATGTCGATCCTGCTGATCAGTGGGTGTTCAACCCGAGCACCGGCAGCTACGAGCTGCGACTGAACCCCGTCGCCGACGACTCCCCGAGTCCGTACGGCGGCCGCCGCACCTCCGCTCCGCGTCAGAGAAGATCCTCCCCCGACGAGGAAGCCGCGACACCTTCCGCGGGCTCCGGTTCCGACTCCTCAGCCGCTTCCCCTTCCGGTACCGGCTCCCGCGCGCAGGGCCGCGCAGCCGCCCGGTCGGCGGGCCGCTCGGGGACCGCGGCGGGCGCCCGGCCCGGGTCGCGCGCCGCCCGGCGTGCCGAAGCCAAGCTGCCCGCCCAGCGGCGGGCCCGCGCCTCCGAGGGGTCCCCGGCCACCGACGGCAGGGGCAGCGGGGGCCACGGCCGCCGCAAGGCCAAGCGGCAACTCAGCAGGAAGCAGAAGACCCTGCGCATCGGCGGCGGGATCCTCGGCTTCGTCCTGGTGGCGAGCTGCGCCGGCGGCGCGTGGATGTACCAGCGGCTCAACGGCAACATCAACAAGGTCGACGTCGGCGAGGAGAACCCGGCGGTCAAGGACGGCCCGGTCAACATCCTCGTCATCGGTACCGACGCCCGCGAGGGCAAGGGCAACACCGGCTACGGCGACTCCGGCAGCGTCGGCCACGCGGACACCACGTTCCTCTTCCACGTCTCCAAGGACCGCTCCAACGCCACCGCGCTCTCCATCCCGCGCGACATGATCACCGACATCCCCACCTGCAAGACCAAGGGCGATGACGGCAGTTCCAAGGTCATCAATGGGGAGCAGAACGTCCGCTTCAACACCAGCCTCGGCCAGGAGGAGCGCGATCCGAGCTGCACCTGGAACACCGTGGAGGAGCTGACCGGCGTACAGATCGACCACTTCATGATGGCCGACTTCAACGCCATCAAGGAGCTGTCCAACGCGGTCAACGGCGTCGAGGTGTGCACCGCCAAGGACATAAACGACTCCAAGTCGCACCTGCGGCTGAAGGCGGGCAGGCACACCATCAAGGGGGAGCAGGCCCTCGCGTTCGTCCGTACCCGCCACTCGGTGGGCTTCGGCAGCGACCTGAGCCGGATCAAGCTGCAGCAGCAGTTCCTCAGCGCGATGATCCGCAAGATGAAGTCCGGTGACACCCTCACCAACCCCTCGAAGCTCTTCAAGCTGAGCGACGCGGCGACCAAGGCGCTGACGGTGGACACCGGCATCGGCAGCGTCAAGAAGCTGATGGCACTGGCCAACGACCTCAAGCGGGTCAACACCGACAACATCACCTTCGCCACCGTCCCGGTCGTGGACAACCCCGACGACCCGGCGACCGTCGTACTCGACCGGGCGAAGGCATCGCCGTTGTTCAAGATGGTCCAGCAGGACACGTCGCTGACCAAGACGAAGAAGTCGAAGAAGGAGAAGGAGAAGCCCAAGCCGAAGGCCGAGAAGGCGCCCGCCTCCCAGGTGGACGTCTCCGTCCGCAACGGCGGCGGCCCCGCGGGGGCCGCGGCGGGCACGGTGAAGTGGCTGACGGCTCACGGCACGGGCAAGGCCGCGTCCGGCGGGAACGCTCCGCACCTGGACAGGACCCGCCTGGAGTACACGGCCGCGCAGGAGGGCCAGGCGGTCCGGCTGGCGGACATGCTGAAGCTGCCGGGCTCGGCGCTGAAGAAGACCCAGGACACCGGTTCGGGGTCGAGCATGACGCTGACACTCGGCGGGGACTTCACCGAGCCCGGTAAAGCGCTCGGCACGCCCAGCAAGGCCCCCTCGGGGGTCGACAAGGTCAACGCCGGCGACAAGAACGTGTGTGCAAAGTGACGTCTACCCCTCCGGCACGTCCCGCCAGGCTGCCGGGGGATGCACGACCTGAAGACCCCGGGGAGGTCCCGTGCGGCAGTACAGCACCGACGGCGGCGGAGGAGCGCGAAGCAGCCCTCCGACCGCTGCCGACCGCGGATGGGACGAAAGCCTGTACGAGGGTCACCCCGCGGGCAGCGGCGTCCCGGACGGCCAGGCCGCGCGGCGCGCGGGGCAGGCCGCAAGCGGCCGGGCCGCCGGTGCCGCGTCCGGATCCCGGGCGGACGCCGCGCGGGAGCGCGGCAGGGGCCGACGGCGCAGGCAGAGCGGGGAGGGCGGACACCGCGCCGGCGGCGGCAGGTCTTCGGCCGACGGTGGCCGTCCCCGGCGCGGGCGGCGGGTGCTGCGCTGGTCTGCGGCGGTGCTGGCGCTGCTCATACTCGCCGTCGCGGGCGGGGGCTACCTGTACTACCAGCACCTCAACGGGAACCTCGGCAAGGACGACCTGAACCTCGGCGACAGCAAGCTGGACAAGGCCGACCCCAACGCGGCGGGCCAGACCCCGATGAACATCCTGCTGCTGGGTTCCGACTCGCGGGCCTCCAAGGAGAACGTGCGGCTCGGCGGTTCCGGCGCGGACCGGGACCGGCCGCCGCTGGCCGACGTACAGATGCTGGTGCATGTCTCGGCGGACCGCAGCAACATGTCGGTGGTCTCCGTGCCGCGCGACACCCGCACCACCATCCCCAAGTGCACCGACCCCGACGGCGGGCAGGTGTATCCGAAGACCGTCGACAAGATCAACACCAGCCTCCAGCACGGCGGGCCGGGCTGCACCGTGGCGACCTGGGAGGAGATGACGGGCGTCCCGGTCGACCACTTCATGATGATCGACTTCGCGGGTGTGGTCTCCATGGCCGACGCGGTGGGCGGTGTCCCGGTCTGCGTCGACAAGAACGTCTCCGACCCGAAGTCCCACCTGAAGCTCAAGAAGGGCAGCTCCGTCGTCAAGGGCGAGCAGGCGCTGCACTGGCTGCGCACCCGGCACGGCTTCGGGGACGGCACCGACATAGGGCGTGCCAAGGCGCAGCACATGTACATGAACGCGATGGTCAGGCAGCTCAAGGCGGGCACCAAGCTCACCGACCCGGGCAAGCTGCGCGGCCTGGCGGAGGCGGCGACCAACGCGCTGACCGTCGACAAGGAGATCGGCACCGTCAAGAAGCTCTACGACCTGGGCAACGACCTCAAGCGCGTACCGACCAAGCGGATCACCATGGCGACCATGCCGTGGGAGTACGGGCCGGGCGGCTCCTATGTGGTGCCCAAGGAGGGCGACTCGGACAAGGTCTTCTCCCTCGTCCGCAACGACGTGGCGCTCGACGGCAAGGACAAGAAGAAGGCTCAGGACGACAAGTCGGCCCAGCCGACCAAGCCCTCGCAGCCCAAGGACCAGCTCCCCGTCGACGTGATGAACGGCACCGGCACCCAGCTCCAGCCGCCGGTGTCGGGCCGGGCCGGCGCCGTCGCGAGCGAACTGACCCGCAAGGGCTTCAGCCAGGCGGAGGCCGACCAGACGCCCCAGTCGCAGGCGGACACCACCATCCGGTACGCGCAGGCCGAGCAGCGGGGTGACGCCCTGGCGGTCGCCAAGGCGCTCGGCCTGCCGGAGCGGCTGGTCAAGCACTCCTCCGGCGTGCAGAAGGTCACCCTGGTCGTCGGCGCGGACTGGCGCGAGGGAACCTCCTACCCGCAGGGCGAGGGGGGCACCTCGGGCGGTGGGGACGACAAGGACGACCAGAAGGCACCGGACAGCGCGGACGCCCTGCGCGGTGACGACAAGAAGGCGTGCATGGAGGTCAACCCGGCCTACACCTGGTGACGGCGCCGCCGGCGGTCGCGCCGGGACGGCACAGGCCCACAGGTAAGGGGCGCCCTCCTGGGAGGGCGCCCCTTACTCAGCGGCTGGTGCGGCCTTGCGGGCGCCGCGGCCCTGCGCCGGATACGACCCTGCGTCGGATACGGCTGTGCTGCGGATGCGCGGCTGACGTGCGCGGCCGGTGCGGCTCCTACTGGGTGGCCAGGACCGGCTCGCGGCGGCTGGCGATGACCTTGCGGGCCAGCTTCTTCGGGCTCGTCAGGAAGCCCCAGCCCCAGGACATGTGCATGGTGGCCAGCGCCACCGGGATCCGGGCACGCGCCGCGAGGGACATTCCCTTGCCCGCGGGCAGCGAACCGGCGACGATCGCCGCCAGGTAGCCGCCCGGCACCACCAGCGCCCACGGGGTGACGGCGGCACCCACGACCAGACCTGCCGCGATCGCGCACACCGCGACCGGGGGCGCCAGGTAGCGCAGGTTGATGGAGCCCGAGTGGTAGCGCGAGACCACGTGCCGCCAACGGCCGTAGTTGCGGTACTGCTTGGCCAGCTCCCGCACGCTGGGCCGCGGCCGGTAGGAGACCCGCAGCTCGGGGGAGAACCAGACCAGCCCGCCCGCCTCCCGGATGCGGTAGTTGAGCTCCCAGTCCTGGGCGCGGATGAACTCCTCGTTGTAGCCGCCCTGCTGCTCCAGGACCTCGCGGCGGAAGACGCCCAGGTAGACCGTCTCGGCCTCGCCCGCGGCGCCGCCGGTGTGGAAGACGGCGTTGCCCACACCGATCTTCGAGGTCATCGCGGCGGCGACGGCCTCCTCCCAGGCGTTCTCCCCCTCGGCGTGCATGACCCCGCCGACGTTGGCCGCGCCCGTCTCCTCCAGCAGCCGCACCGCGGTGGCGATGTAGTCAGCGGAGAGCATGCCGTGCCCGTCCACCCGGACGACCACCGGATGCCGGGACGCGGCGATGGCGGCGTTCAGCCCGGCCGGGGTGCGCCCTGTCGGGTTGGGCACGGTGCGTACGCGGGCGTCCTCGGCGGTCAGTCCGGCGGCGATCTCGTCCGTGCGGTCCGTCGAGGGACCCAGGGCGATGACGACCTCCAGCTCCCCGTCGTACCGCTGCTCCAGGATGTGCTGAACGGAGCTGCGCAGATGCCGCTCCTCGTTGAGCACCGGCATGATCACGGAGACGGGGCGGGGGGTCGCGTCCGCCGAGGATTCCGGGGGGAAACGTGGGTTCTGGCGAGTCACGCCGCTCACGTTACCGCGATCGGGGGAACGCTTCGCACGCCCGCGCCCCTGTGGCCGCCCAGGGCCGTCCAGGACGGCGTGTTCGCACGATCCGGAGATCGTACCGGCATACAGTGTGGGCACTCTCCGCTGTCACATTGTCACCCAATGTACCGCTTCTGTTCGTTCTCTCTTTGCGGAAGGTGGCCACCCGTTGCCTCGACGCGCCCCCTCCCCCGGCCCGAGCCGCCCCAGATGGGGCCTGCGGATCGCCACCGGCACCTCCGTACTGCTACTGGCCGCCGGTGGCGTCGGCCACGCCATGGTGACGGGGCTCAGCGCGGACGTCCGCAGGGTCGACCCCTTCCACGGGCTCACCGACCGACCCAAGGACGACAACGGCGTCAACTTCCTCGTCGTCGGCACCGACCGCCGCGAGGGGCTGTCCAAGGAGCAGAAGAAGCGCTACAACCTGGGCGGCTCCGCCTGCGACTGCACGGACACGATGCTGCTCGTCCACCTCTCCGGCAAGCGCGACCGCGCCAGCGTCGTCAGCCTGCCGCGCGACACCTACACCAAGCTGCCGCCCCACACCGACCGCGCGACCGGCAAACGCGTCGCCGCCCAGCCGGCCAAGCTCAACTCCGCGTACACCGCCGGTGGCCCCTCACTGACCGTGCGGACCGTGGAACAGCTGACCGACGTGCACGTCGACCACTACCTGGAGGTCGACTTCACCAGCTTCATGAACACCGTCGACGTCCTGGGCGGCGTTCCCGTCTGCACCGAGAAGCCGCTCCGCGACCGCTACTCCGGTCTCGACCTGCCCAAGGGCACCACCAAGCTCAACGGCGGCCAGGCCCTCCAGTACGTGCGGGCCCGCCACCTGGACGGCGGCTCCGACCTCAGCCGGATGAAACGGCAGCAGCGCTTCCTCGCCTCCGTGATCTCCCGGGCCACCGACACCGGGGTGCTGATGAACCCGGTCCGCTTCAACAAGGTCGCCTCCGCGCTGCTGAAGTCCGTCCGCGCCGACAACGGCTTCGGCACCGAACAGATGATGGCGCTCGGCCGGGCCATGCGGGGATTCCAACCGGCCTCCTCCGAGTTCACCTCCGTGCCGCTGGCCGACACCGACCGCCAGGTGCCCGCACTCGGCTCCACCGTCACCTGGAACGAGGCCGAGGCCGGCAAGCTGTTCGCGGCACTGCGCGCGGACCGGCCGCTGTCCCGGCCCGCGAAACCCGCAGCTCCTGGCGGCCCGCCCCAGGTGGAGGTCGCCCCGCGCTCCATCCGCGTCGAGGTGGCCAACGCCACCGGCAAGCAGGGGCTCGGCGGCCGCGTCGACCGTGAGCTGCACGACCAGGGCTTCGCCACCAGCGGCACGCCCTCCAACGCCCCCCGCACGGCGGACGGGCGCACCACCCTCGGCTACGACCCGGGGTGGGACCGCTCCGCCCGGTCCCTGGCCGCCGCCCTGCCCGGCGCGAAGCTGGTGAAGACACCGCACCAGGGCCCCCGGATGAAGGTCACCGTCGGCGACCCGGACCAGCGGGTGCGCAAGATCCGCCCGCCCGACCCGCACAGCACCCCCACCCAGGCCCCGATGCGCGGCGACGAGGTGGACTGCGGCTGAGTCGGCCGCCGCTCGCTACCGCGCGGACGGCGCCGCGCGGCTCGCCCGCAGGTCCTTGATCGCGCGGCGCCGGGCCAGCCGGTGCGTACGGCGGATCTGTGCCTCCTGGTAGCGGCGCCGGTCCTGGTCCGTCTCCGGGAGCACCGGCGGTACCGACCGCGGCTTGCCGTGCTCGTCGATCGCGGTGAACACCAGGTAGGCCGAACCGACCTGGGAGGCCGGGGTCGACTCGTTCCAGCGCTCGGCCAGCACCCGTACACCGACCTCCATCGACGTCCGGCCCGTCCAGTTGACCTGCGCCTTCACATGGACCAGGTCGCCCACCCTGACCGGCTCCAGGAAGACCATCTCGTCCATGGAGGCGGTCACCGCGGGTCCCGCCGAGTGACGCCCGGCGACGGCACCGGCGGCGTCGTCGGCCAGCTTCATGATCACACCACCGTGCACGGTCCCGTACAGATTGGTCTCGCTCCCCGTCATGATGTGGGAGAGGGTCGTACGGGAGGCGGACGTCGGCTTGCCCGGAAGCTCGCTGTGCGCCGTATGCGCCTGGTCGGTCATGCCTCCACCCTATGCGGCCGCACACAGTCCGCCCGAAGCCCTGCATAATGCATCAGAACTGCTACAGGACGACCCCGAAGTGGTACCCGCCCTGTGTTGCGCCGACCGGGTGCAGGCACACTTCGAGGCATGAATCAGTGGCCCGACGGTTGGACCGACAGCTCCCGGGGCCGGGAGGGTCGTGGCCGCGATGCGGCCCGCCCCGACCCCACGCGTGCCATGCCCCACACATCGGCACCCGGCGTCCCGCCGCAGACCCGGGGCCCGGGCCAGGGTTCGCACCAGGGACAGACCTACGACAGCGGATACGACGGCGGCCGCTACGGCCAGGGGTACGACGCCGGCTACGGCGGCGGAAACCAGCCGCCGCCCGGTTACGACTCCGGCTACAGCGAAGGCCAGGTCTACGGCGGGAGCGGCGGTGGCGACCGCGGCGGCCCCCCTGCCGGCCGCCCGCGCCCCGACTGGCGGCGCCGCTTCAAATGGGGCGTGCTCACCCTCGTCGTCGTCGTGCTCGCCTGGTCGATCGGCACCTACTTCTGGGCCGACTCCAAGCTCCGCCGCGAAGTGGACCTCAGCATCGTCCAGAACCGCCCCGAGTCCGGAGACGGCACCAACTACCTGATCGTCGGCTCCGACAGCCGCGAGGGCATGACCTCCGAGGACCGCAACCGGCTCCACACCGGCGGCCCCACCGACCAGGGCAGGACCGACTCGATCATGATCCTGCACGTCGGCAGCGACGGGAACACCATGGTCTCGCTGCCGCGCGACTCGGACGTCGAGGTGCCCTCCTACACCGGCTCCGACTCCGGCAAGAACTATCCGGCCCAGGGCCGCCACACCAAGATCAACGCGACCTACGCGGAGGACGGGCCCCCGCTCCTGGTGCGCACCGTCGAGCACAACACCGGACTGAAGATCGACCACTACGCGGAGATCGGCTTCGGCGGCTTCGCGAACATCGTCGACTCGGTCGGTGGCGTGGAGATGGACATCCCCCGCGACATCCACGACGACAAGTCCGGCGCCGACTTCAAGAAGGGCAAGCAGACCCTCGACGGGAAGCAGGCCCTCGCCTTCGTCCGCACCCGCTACGCGCTGCCCGGCAGCGACCTCGACCGCACCAAGAACCAGCAGAAGTTCCTCTCCGCGCTGGCCAACCAGGTCGCCACCCCCGGCACCGTCCTCAACCCCTTCAAGCTCTACCCGACCATGGGCGCCGGCCTCGACACCCTCAAGGTCGACAAGGACATGAGCCTGTGGAACGTCGCCTCGATGTTCTGGGCCATGAAGAGCGTCTCCGGTGGTGACGGCAAGTCCATGAACATGCCCATCTCCGGCAATGCGCCCAACGGGAACCTCCAGTGGGACAAGGGGAAGGTCAAGCAGCTCGTGCAGCAGCTCAACAACGACGAGAAGGTGACCGTCACCTCCGACCGCTGACGCGGACGCGGGCTCGCAACCGTCGCCCGCACCCCCCGCGCCGCCGCACCACCACCTGTGGCCGGGCCCCTTTGTCGGGCCCGGCCACAGGTGTGTACGGGGGCGTGCGGGCACGCGGCGGTGCGGCGGCTGCGGGACTCGCGGCTGGTCAGCGGCCGACGAGGCGGAGGCGGCGGGTCAGCGGCCGGCCGGTACTGGTGGGGGATTCCTCAGCGGTCGGCCAGGCAGAGGCAGAACGGGTGGCCGGCCGGATCCAGGTAGACGCGGAAACCGCGCGTTCCACCACCGTCGTCCTGGAGCAGCCGGGCACCCAGCGCCAGCACCTCGCGCTCCGCCTCCTCGATCCGCGACGACGGTACGTCCAGATCGAGGTGAAGCTGCTGCGAATGCCCCCCGCTCGGCCATTCCGGCGGCACGAGACCCGGCGCCTCCTGGAAGGCCAGCCGCCTGCGGCCGTGCTCGTCGGCCACCTCCGTCCAGGCGCTGTCGCTCCGCGACTCGTCCACCCGCCAGCCCAGAACCCCGGCGTAGAACTCCGCGAGACGCCGGGTGTCCGGGCAGTCCAGGACGGTGACGCCCATCGTGGGGACGGCCATCGTGCCTCCTCTCGTCGCGTTACCGCTACAACGCGGCAACGGGTAACACGGTCGGTTACCACATCATGGGGCGACGCCGGTAACGTGGCAAGAGTGGGAGACAGACAGGCGCCGGAATCCCTCCGACTGGCACAGCAGTTGGCCAACACGCTGGACATCGCGGCGGGAAGCGATCACCTGTCGACGGCCGACGGCCTCGCGGCATTCACCCAGGCGCACGCGTTGACGCCCCTTCGGCTCGGCACGCACGACCTTCCCGGGCTCCGCGAACTGCGCGAGGCACTGCGGGCTGCCTGTCTCGCCCACACGGGGGCCTCCGTGCCCCCGGAAACCGCCACCGTGCTCGAACGGCACCTGCGCGAAGCACCGCTCGCCCTGTGGATCGGCTCCCACGGCGAGGCCCGGCTCCACCCCGCAGCCGGACTCACCGGGCTCCCCGCCCTCACCGCACAACTCGCCGCGGGGGTCGCCACCGCGGCCGGTGACGGGACGTGGGCGCGGCTCAAGGCGTGCGACGCGCACGACTGCCGCTGGGTGTACTACGACCGCAGCCCCGCGGGGCACAGCCGGTGGTGCAGCATGGCCGGGTGCGGGAGTCGGGCCAAGATGCGGGCCTATCGAGCGCGGCGCGCTCGATAGGTCTTGCAGGGGGTCGCCCACCCGCCCGCCCGGCACTCCGCAACCGGGGGTTGCGGCCCGTGGCCGAGCCCGTTCCTCCGGTGCGGCCTGTCGCCCCGTTCCCTCTTCCCCGCCCACCCGCCCCCGGGCCCGCGCTTCCGGCTCGCACGCATCGCCCACCATCGCCGCCTCACGGGTGCGGGGTGGGACCGCACAGGGGCCGCCCCCACCGGTTGGGGCCGGCGCTTCTTTCGTCCGGGCTCGCAATTGTCGTGACGGCGAGTCAGGTGGTGCGGGCGGGTGATGACCGGCTTGGTCCCCGACCGCACGCGAGGGAACAGAGCCCGACCGGGGCCTGAACCTGACGCCGCGGACCAGCGGTCGGGCGGGAGGGGCCACAGGGATCCGGCTCCGTCTCCACTCCAGGCGCCGCCCGTCACAGTCCTGAGCGAGGGCTCAGGTTCGTCGTCGCGGAACGCCGGGTGGGTGGGGCGTACGGGCCGCGCCCGCAGACAGGGACACACCTCGCCCTTCGGCGCGGGGCCCGTCGTGGAGCACCGGGAGGGCGGGTAGGGGTGTGCGTGCGGCCGATCACACATCGGCCGCGAACGGGGACGCCGACCCTGCCACGGGGCCCGGCGCCCTTGCCACGGAACGCTGGGTGGGTGGGCTGATGGGCCTGCGGGCGACCAGCCACACACCAGCCGCCGACACGGACACCGGCTCCGCCCGGGTCCACCACCGGCGGTGCGGGGTCACGGGCGAGCGGGGCATACGGCGACCAGCCACACGCGAGGGCATCCGCCCCTGCCCCCGTGCCATACCTCGGCAACGGCGGGGGTACGGGCGGGCGGTGGTGACAGCCGTGGCGCCAGGGCACGGGCCCCGCCTCGGACCCGGCGGCGCGGGGCACGGGCGGGTGGGTGGGTGACGGCGCAAGCGCCAAGACGCGCCCCGGGGCCGTACCCGGCAGTGCGGGGTGACGGGCGGGTGGGGACAGGAGGGGGCCGTTACAGCGTGGGGCGGCCCAGGGCGCGGAACGTCCAGCCGGACTTCCGCCACAGGGCGGGGTCCAGGGTGTTGCGGCCGTCGAGAAGGTGGCGGGCGGCGACGACGTCGCCCAGCGCCGCCGGGTCGAGCTCCTTGAACTCGGACCATTCGGTGAGGTGGAGGACGACGTCGGCGCCGCGGGCGGCGTCCCGCGCCGTGGCGGCGTAGCCGAGGGTGGGGAAGACGGCCCGCGCGTTGTCCATGCCCTTCGGGTCGTAGACCGTCACCTGCGCGCCCTGGAGGTGGAGCTGGCCGGCGACGTTGAGCGCGGGCGAGTCCCGTACGTCGTCGGAGTCGGGCTTGAAGGTGGCGCCGAGGACCGCGATCCGCTTGCCGAGCAGGGCGCCGCCGAGCGCCTCGCGGGCGAGCTCGACCATCTGGGCGCGGCGCCGCATGTTGATGGAGTCGACCTCGCGCAGGAAGGCGAGCGCCTCGGAGGCGCCGAGTTCACCGGCGCGGGCCATGAAGGCGCGGATGTCCTTGGGCAGGCAGCCACCGCCGAAGCCGATGCCGGCGCGGAGGAACTTGCGGCCGATGCGGTCGTCGTAGCCGATGGCTTCGGCGAGTTTGACGACGTCGCCGTCGGCCGCCTCGCAGACCTCGGCCATGGCGTTGATGAAGGAGATCTTCGTGGCGAGGAAGGAGTTGGCCGCGGTCTTGACCAGTTCGGAGGTGGGGTAGTCGGTGACGAGGAAGGGGGTGCCTTCCGCGATCGGCGCGGCGTAGACCTGCCGCAGGAGTGCCTCGCCGCGGGGTCCGCCGACGCCGACGACGAGCCGGTCGGGGTGGAGGGTGTCCTTGACGGCGAAGCCCTCGCGCAGGAACTCGGGGTTCCAGGCGAGCTCGGCGTCCTGCCCGGCGGGGGCGAGCTCGGCGATGCGGGCGGCGAGGCGGGCGGCGCTGCCGACGGGCACGGTGGACTTGCCGACCACGAGAGCGGGCCCGTGCAGGTGGGGGGCGAGGGAGTCGACGGCGCGGTCGAGGTAGCTCATGTCGCAGCCGTACTCGCCGTGCTTCTGCGGGGTGTTGATGCACAGGAAGTGGACGTCGCCCCAGGCGCCGATCTCCTCCCAGGAGTCGGTGAAGCGCAGTCGGCCGCTGGAGCCTTCGACGCCGGCGACGTGGGCGCGCAGCAGGTCTTCCAGGCCGGGCTCGAACATGGGAGCCTGCCCCTGTTCGAGTTTGCGGATCTTCTCGGGGACGACGTCCAGTCCCAGTACCTCGAAGCCCAGCTCAGCCATGGCGGCCGCGTGAGTGGCGCCGAGATAGCCGAGACCGATCACGGTGATCTTGGGCGAGGCCATAGGGATGCTCCTTGTGACGGCAGAACGCTGCCCGCGAGCATAACGGGGCCCTGCCTGTCGTGAACCTCACGTACCCCGGCAGCGGGCGGGGCCACTAAAATCGGGGTTACTTAACGGTAATTAGCTGGTCCGCGATCCGGGCAGGCTCTCACAGGCAGGCCCTCGAAGGAGTGAGACACCTTGGCGTCTGAATTCGACCTCTACCGGCCGCTGGAGGAGCACGAGATGCTCCGCGACTCGGTGCGCGCGCTCGCCGAGGCGAAGATCGCCCCGCACGCCGCGGAGGTGGACGAGGAGGCCCGGTTCCCGCAGGAGGCCCTCGACGCGCTGGTCGCCAACGACCTGCACGCGGTCCACGTGCCGGAGGCGTACGGGGGTGCGGGTGCGGACGCGCTGGCCACCGTCATCGTCATCGAGGAGGTCGCCCGCGTATGCGCCTCCTCCTCCCTCATCCCGGCCGTCAACAAGCTCGGCTCGCTGCCGGTGGTCCTCGCGGGGTCGGAGGAGCTCAAGAAGCGGTACCTGACGCCGATGGCCAAGGGCGAGGCGATGTTCTCGTACTGCCTGAGCGAGCCGGACGCCGGTTCGGACGCGGGCGGCATGAAGACGAAGGCCGTGCGGGACGGCGACGACTGGGTGCTCAACGGCGTCAAGCGCTGGATCACCAACGCGGGGGTCTCCGACTACTACACGGTGATGGCGGTCACCGACCCCGACAAGCGCACCAAGGGCATCTCCGCGTTCGTGGTGGAGAAGGGCGACGCGGGTGTCTCCTTCGGCGCCCCGGAGAAGAAGCTGGGCATCAAGGGGTCGCCGACGCGCGAGGTCTACCTCGACAACGTGCGCATCCCGGCGGACCGGATGATCGGCGCGGAGGGCACCGGGTTCGCCACCGCGATGAAGACGCTGGACCACACCCGCATCACCATCGCCGCCCAGGCACTGGGCATCGCGCAGGGCGCCCTGGACTACGCGAAGGGATACGTGACCGAGCGCAAGCAGTTCGGCAAGCCCGTCGGGGACTTCCAGGGTGTGCAGTTCATGCTGGCCGACATGGGGATGAAGCTGGAGGCGGCGCGGCAGCTCACCTATGCGGCGGCCGCGCGTTCCGAGCGTGTCCACGAGGGCAGCGACGGCGCGAAGGAGAGCCTGACCTTCTTCGGTGCCGCCGCCAAGTGCTACGCCTCCGACGCGGCCATGGAGATCACCACGGACGCGGTGCAGTTGCTGGGCGGCTACGGCTACACCCGTGACTACCCCGTCGAGCGGATGATGCGGGACGCGAAGATCACGCAGATTTATGAGGGCACGAATCAGGTGCAGCGGATCGTGATGGCGCGGAACCTGCCGTAGCTGGGTTTCAGAGTCGAGGGAAGTCGAGGGAAACCGTCACGGAGCCGATGCCGGCCAAGCCGGAGCATCACGTGAACCGGGCCACGGCCGTGCAGATGGCCACCTACCGCACGGCCACCACACAGGCCCCGGAGCCTGCCCCCGAACCGAAGCGCCCGGAACCGCTGGCGGGCAATCCCTCCCGCGCCCTACTCTGAGCTTTCGCAGCGAACAACAGAACGCCCCCGCCAGTCGGCGGGGGCGTTCTGTTGACTTGCCGAGTGACGACTCAGACGGGGCTGACCCCGGCCTGGGTCTTGATGGTGTCCACGGCTTCCTCAGTGAGCCAGCGAAGGGGGACGACAGTCCACTTTTCGCTTCGGCGCATGACCACGGCGTTACCGTCCCTGGTGCGCCCGACGTGGATGAATCCATGATCACGCCGCAGGTCCTTCGCCAGGTTCTCGCCATGGATCACGGGCGCTACTTCCCTTCGCGGTCCTCGTCATCACCCATGCTGCTGTGCACGTCCCCGTTCTGGGACACACGGGTATCGGGATCAGTCGCCTGATCCTGGTTGGCATGCGGGTCCCAGTCGTCCTCGTCCTTCTTACCCATTCTCGCCCGTTCCTTCCTCTCGAACGCCGAACACCCCGGAGAGGTTGACCCCGGACCGTGGTGCACCCCGCCCCGCCCGCTCGACCTGTCCGAGGTTTTTCACCACCAGGACGGGAGTCGGAGTGCTTCGGCTGCCCTGGGCCCGAAGCCGTTGCCCTCACTACCCAGGGCAGCACCACAGCGAAGGGACGGACCGGGGCGGGAGCCTGAGCACGTCAACTCCGACGCGGCACAACCTGTCCCTGCTCCTGGCCTGTCCGGTCGGAGGACTGTCCGGGTGCCCACCACGGTGGTCGGCGGGCAGCCGGAATTCTCATGCCCGCGTCACGGAGCCGGGCGGCAGCAACCACTCCCGGCCGCCCCATGGTCCGGCCACAGGAAGGCGGTCGCCCGCTCGCGGCGCTGCTGGGGCAGTTCGGCGGGGCCCTTGTAATCCGGGATCAGGCCACGGAGGATGCCGCCCCTTCTCCATGCGTCCTCGACCCGTTTGCCGATGTCCTCAACCGTGACCATCAATGCCCCTCCGGGTGCCGCCGAAGGTAGATGTTGCAGTCGGTCACCGTGGTCAAGTCGCCACCGGCACGCGCCCGGTCCCTCACGTTCGCCAGCTCTGTGCAACCGGCACAGCCGGGAACTGGTGTGGGTTCGAGGTCCATGCTCAGCGGAAGCTCTACCGGCCCACTCGGGTAGCTCCTCGGTTCGCTCATGCCGACGCCCCTGTGAGCAGGCACACCGCGAAATTCCCGTTGCCTTCCGTGGAACTCGTACCGTTCACCATTTCGGATACCTCCCTGCAATCCGTGAGAGTCAATGATCTCTCAGAATGGAGTGAGTTCCTCGAATTATTCGCGTTGTCGGGTAGACGATCATGCGCGGCAGCCTGCGGCCCACTGTCCGAGCAGTGCTCTGACTTCCTCGCCGAAGAGTGCGTGATGCTCATACATGCGGAACACTTGAAGGTGTTCCGCAATATCCCTGGCATCCTGGAAAACGATACGTCCGGTGAACGTCTCGACAGTTGCCAGCCGTTGATCGTAGACGGTGAAGGTGTTCATTGGACCACGACAGACAACTTCCCCTGTAGGGATGACCCCGATACGCACGTTGGGCAGATGGGAGATCGAGGCGAGCCGATCCATCTGGACGGCCATCGCTGAACGCGGGACCACGGCCCATCGGACGGCTTGTTCTGTGAGCAGGAACGTGAAGCGCTTCGTGCCGTCGTAGAGGACTGCTTGCCGCTCCAGCTTCCTCGCGACCGTCTTGGTTGTGTCCACTGGGGAGTGGCTGAGGCCGGCCCTGATGTATTCAGGCGTGGCCAGGAGTCCCGTCACCATCGCAGGCAAGAAGTAGCGAAGTGTTGTGGCTTCCCCTTCGAGACCCGCCAGTTCGGCTTGTCGTTTCTCCAGCCCTCGTCGCCAAGATGCCCGCTTGCCTTGCCACTCCGTGTTGGCAAGGCGCGCGAGGGCTGTCACTTCCGATAGAAGTTCCGCAGGCGCATCAAGGGCTCCAAGGATCAACTCGACATCGAGAAGTCCGGGGGTTACTCGCCCGGTTTCGATGTTGCTCAGCTTGGTCTGAGAAATATTGCAGCGCTGAGCAAGCCAGATCTGAGTACGCCTGGCTCGCTTGCGCATGCTGCGGAGTGTTTCTGCCAGGTCAGCTTTCGACTGGCCTAGCTGCTCGGGGTCAAGCGTCAAGGCCCTTCACGTACTCCTCGAAAGGTACTGCGTGCTCCAGGGCGACCCGCTTCCACCCCCGATACGGCCCCGCATCACCTTCATACGATTCGCGATTGATCTGCGTTCCGTCCGGACGGAAGTTCAGGTGCGCGATGCGGAAATCGTCGAACATCCACCAGTCACGGCCCGAGAGTGGCAACCCGAAGTCGTCGCGCGTCACATCCAGGATCCGGATGTCTTCCCCTGCCGCAATGTTTCCAGGGATGCCCCAGGCGAATTGATACCGCTGGTAGTCGGTGAGCGGCTGACGCACAACACGGACACGGCCGACGGCCTTGCCGGATTCCATATACCCGCGTACCCGTTCGTGCCAGCGGGCATTGTGGTCGGCAGGCTTGTCCTCGCCGCGCAGGAAGCGCGCTACGTTTTCCTCCTCCTTGGGCATGGTGTATGTGGGCTGAGCCTCGAACCGCCACGCCTCGCGCTCGAAGGCATCGAAGAATCGACGCCAGTCGTCACCATCCAAGAGCACGAACAGCCTCCCTCAGAACGTGCTCGGGGATCTCCACCAGTCCTTCACCAGTGGGTGGGGTGAACACGTCGGACACGTCGCCCTGGATGACGAATGAACCGCTCTTGGTCCGGTAGACGTTCGGGCAATCGTCGTCGTCGCAGTCGGGCCCGCCGACGTTGCCGGTAAGGCGGGTCAATTCCTCACGCGCCACGGTTCCCCTCCTCGGTCGCGGGGCCGCTCCCTGCCCGCAATGAGGACGATAGGACGGACCTGGGTGCCCGGTCCATGGCACATCGCGAATATTCGCGTTGTCGGGTAGACGACCATGGGGGAATGCTGGGGAGGTGCCCCACGAAGGGGCATTCGCGCAGGTCAGAGTCCTACATGCCGTAAAGCACCCAGCCCCTATGAGGGCACCGACCAGGTGCAGCGGATCGTGAGGGGTCGCACCCTCCCGCAGGGCGTCGTCACCGGTGCACGGACAGCCGGGTCCCGCCGGTGCGAACCGTGCGGGGCCCGGCTGTTCGCGTCGCATCCGTGTCCCACGACGGTGCCGTTCGGCAGCGGGGCGGCGTGGTGGAGGGGGCCGTCACCGTGCCGCTCTTCGAGGAAGGTGAGGCCCGGGGGGGTGGAAGCGGCGCGCCTCGCCGAGGTGGCCGGTGTGGAGGACCACCGGGGCGAGGTGCGGCTTCGTGGGGCGCAGCCAGGAGCGTCGTCGACGGCAGGCGTCCCGCACGGGGGTGTCAGTGCCCCATGTCGCAGCAGCCGTCCCGGCGCAACTGGCGGCTCACCTGGCGCCAGTGGCCCGCATCGTGCTGGGAGGTCGCCTTGGCCGTGTGTGTGCTGTAGGCGTCGAGCAGTGCGTCCTGCTCGTAGGGGACGCCGCCGCGCACGACCCGTACCGTCCGCACCAGGGTGTCGAAGTCGTGCAGCGGGTCGCCGTCGACCAGGGTGAGGTCGGCGAGCTTGCCCTCCTCCACCGTGCCGAGTTCCTTGTCGACGCCGAAGACCCGGGCGGGCAGTGCCGTGGCCGTGCGCAGCACCTCGTGCGGCTTCAGTCCGGAGCGGTGCAGGGCGCGCAGGGCCAGGTGCAGGTGGAGGCCGACGGGTACCAGGGGCTGGTCGGTGCCGAGGGCGACGGTGCCGCCGGCGGCGAGGACGCGGCGGTAGACGGCTGTCTCCGTCTCCAGCGTCGCCAGGTCGGCCTCCGTGGGCGGGGTGCCGGCCAGTTCCTGTACGGCCTGCACGTCCCAGGGGGGCATCAGCCGGGTGACCCGGTCGTCGTCGGCCAGTTCGGGGTGGGCGCCCAGCAGCGGGGCGGCGGTGAAGGGGGTGGCGACGAGGTGGAAGTCGCCGGGGGCGGTGTAGAGGCCCACCACGTCCTCGTACGCGTGTCCGGACGCGGTGGTGGCGTGCCCGAACTCCAGCCGTTGCGTGGCCTGGAGATGGGTGGTCAGGTCCTGGCCGACCTGCACGCCGGGGGTGCACAGGTGGCTGCCGGAGCGGACGCCGAGCTTCTCGTGCGCGTACGCGGCGGCCTCGCGCATGGTGGTGGCGGGTGCGCGCACATACGTCTTGACGAAGTCCCAGTCCAGCGCGCCGGCCCGCTGCAGCGAACGGTGCAGTCCCTCGCGGGTGCGGTGGGCCCTGCCCATGCTGTAGGCGACGCGGGAGCCGTCCAGCAGTTCGCCGGTGGCCAGCAGCCGGGGTCCGGCCAGCACTCCGGCGGCGACGGCCTCACGCAGCCGGGCCTGTTCGTAGGCGAAGCCTCCGAAGGAGACGGCGGTGGTGATCCCGTAGGCGAGCTGGGTGACGGTCTGCCGGCCGCCGTAGGTGGTCTGCCACGGGTGGGTGTGGGTGTCCCACAGTCCCGGCAGCACCGTGAGTTCCGTGGCGTCGATGCGGCGCGCGGCCCGGCGCCCGGCGCGGTGCCGGGTGATCTCGGCGATCCGCCCGTCGCGCAGCACCAGGTCCATATCCTCGCGCACCCCGGGCCCGGTGCCGTCCCACAGGCGTCCGGCGTGCACCACGGTCTCCTGGGGCGCGGGCCGCCGCCAGGACAGCTCCAGTCGTACGGTCCGAGCCCGGTCGCCGTCCACGTCCCGCAGCCGCAGCTTCCCGGCCGACAGATACAGCAGCGTGCGTGAGTCGCCGGACCAGGAGGGGTGGTCGGCGCTCTCGTCGGTCAGCTTGCGGGCCTTCCCCGCCGGGCTGCCGTCCGCACGGACCGGCAGCACCCACAGCGCCGACTCGCAGACGGCCGCCATCCAGCGCCCGTCGGGCGACCAGACGGGCCCGGCCGCGTACCGGTCGGCGAGCGAGGCGTGCTCGGCCAGCGGGTGCAGGGCGTCCTCACCGGTTGCGACGTCGACGACGCGGATGAGGTTGTAGCCCTCCCGGAAGCGGTAGTTGAGCCGGTTGCGGTCGCACAGAGCGAGGCGGCGCCCGTCGGGCGACCAACTGGGCGGGCCCGGGATGCCGCCGCCGCCCAGCGGTGCGGCCACAGTGCGTTCCTTGCCGCTGCCGAGCTCCTTGACGAGCAGGTTGCCCGCCATGTCGAGGCAGGCCACCTGCTTCCCGTCGGGCGAGAGCGCGCCGAAGACCCTGCCTCCGCCCGCCAGTTGCTTTTCCTTGCCCGAGTCGAGCTCCCTGCGGCGTACGGCGAGCAGTCCGTCGCGGTCGTCGCTGTAGAGCAGGGCCTTGCCGTCCCGGGTGAAGGACGGTGCGCACACGTACCGCGACTCGGGCGCCCGCACCAGCTTGCGGGGGCTGCCGCGGCCGTCGGTGCGGGCCAGCCACAGCGCGTTGAGGGCGACGAAGGCGACGCGGCTGCCGTCCGGGGACAGCACCGGCTGCTGGACGCCGCGCACCCGGTGTGCGCCGGGCGCCTCGAAGCCGTAGTCCTTGACGCGGTAGCGGGGCCGCCGGGTCGGCAGGTGGGCGGTGAAGGGGATGCGTTCGGCGGCTTCGGGGCGGGCCGGGCGCAGCAGCCGGAAGGTGCCGGAGACGGTCAGCAGCAGCGTCTCGCGGTCGGCCCAGCGGGGTGGGGCGGGCGCCAGGTCGCCGTCGATGCCGACGGGGTCGCCGTCCACGACCAGGGTGCACGAGGCGCGGGGTGCGGGCGTGGTGCGCAGGTAGGCGAGCTTGCCGGAGGGGGAGACGGCGGGCGTCATCAGCGAGGCGCCCTCGGTGGGGTCCTGGTGTGCGGTACGGACGTCACCGGAGCCGTCGGCGGCGACGGAGACGAGGGTGCGGGCGTCGAGGGCCGGTCCCTCCGCACCGTCCTCGACGGCACCGCGTACGCACAGCACCCGCTCGCCGTCGGGCGTCCAGGTGGGGTCGAAGTCCTCCCAGGCGCCGTCCTGGTGCGGTCCGTCCTGTCCTTTCCGCCCGGTGAGCCGGGTCAGCTCGCCGCTGCGCAGGTCCAGCACCCAGATGCGGTAGGGGCTGCCCGCCACCGGGTCGCCGCCGCGTTCGGAGGCGAAGGCGAGCCGGGTGCCGTCGGGCGACCAGGCGGGCCCGCGGTCGTCCCAGGGGCCGTCGGTGCGCTGTTCGAGGCCGGAGCCGTCGGGGCGCAGCGTCCAGAGGTGGAAGCCGCCGCCGTGGTAGGCGCACACGGCCAGTACCGTGCCGTTGGGCGACAGGACGGGCCGGGTCGGCTCCAGACCGGGGGCGGTGAGTGCCGTGGCCTCACCGCCCGAACGGGGAATCGACCACAGGATGTTCTGCATCTCCGCGACGAGGTGACCGGCGCCCGGCACGAGGGTGGCGGCGCCGTTGGTGGCGGCGGAGAACGGCACGGTGCGGGAGCGGTCCGCCGCCTCGCCGGGGGCCGCGGCGGGGACGGAACCGGCGGGCGCCGCGGTCGCGGGGACGGTCAGCGCGGGGCCGGGGGCGAGGGCACCACCCGCCACCGCCGAGACCTGCAGCAGACGCCGCCGGCCGAGAGCGCTCGGCGGGGACGGCTCTCCGCGGTCGGCGCCTGCGCCGATGCCGGTGCCGACACCTGCGCCTGTGTCGGTGCCGGTCCCTGCGTCGGTGCCGGTGCGGGGTGTCGGCGTATCACTGCCGGTACCGGAGACAGGGGAAGCGGGAGGGGTGGAAGGGGCGGGGTACGTGCGGGACGGTTCCGAGGTGGCCAACGGGTCCTCCCTGGACACGAGCGGGGGCCCGCTGATGCTCGCGGCCCCGAGGGCGGCGGTCAAGACCGCTCACCGCTCGGGGCCCGCCCCGTTCGTCCCGGCGTCAGCCGGGAGTCGGCGCCCGGGTCAGGCGTCCACCTGGTCGATCGTGGCGATCGAGGGCCCGCGCTGCGTCTGGAGGGCCAGCGCCGTCTCCTCCGCCTCGCGGAGCACCCGCAGCGCGTTGGACCAGGTCAGCTTCGCCAGATCCGCCTCGGACCAGTTGCGGTCCAGCAGTTCGGCCACCAGGTTCGGGTAGCCGGAGACGTCCTCCAGCCGGGCCGGGGTGAAGGGCGTGCCGTCGTAGTCGCCGCCGATGCCGATGTGGTCGATGCCCGCGACCTGGCGCATGTGGTCGAGGTGGTCGGCGACCGTGGCGGCGTCGGGGACGGGCCGCGGGTTGGCCGCCTCGTACGCCCGCTGCACCCGCTGGCCCTCCTCGCTCAGGTCGAGGTGGTGCAGCCCGTGCGCGCGCATGTTCTCGTCGGCGGCCCGGGTCCAGGCCACCGCCTCGGGGAGGATGAACTTCGGGACGAACGTCGCCATGGCGACGCCCCCGTTGCCCGGCAGCTGGGCGAGCACGTCGTCGGGGATGTTGCGCGGGTGGTCGCACACGGCGCGGGCCGAGGAGTGCGAGAAGATCACCGGCGCCTCGGTGACGCGCAGCGCGTCCCGCATCGTCTCGGCGGCCACGTGCGAGAGGTCGACCAGCATGCCCAGCCGGTTCATCTCGCGGACGACCTCCTCGCCGAACCGGGACAGCCCGCCGGCGCGCGGCTCGTCGGTGGCCGAGTCCGCCCACTCCAGCGAGTTGTTGTGGGTGAGCGTCATGTAGCGCACGCCGAGCCGGTGGAGGGCGCGCAGCGTGGCCAGCGAGTTGTTGATCGAGTGGCCGCCCTCGGCGCCCATCAGCGAGGCGACGCGGCGCTGCGCGTGGGCGGCCTCCACGTCCTCGGCGGTGAAGGCCAGTTGCAGGTGCTCGGGGTAGCGGGCGGCCAGCAGCCGGACGGCGTCGATCTGCTCCAGGGTGGCGCTCACCGCGTCGTCACCGGCCAGCTCACCGGGCACGTAGACGGACCAGAACTGGGCCCCGACCCCGCCGGCGCGCAGCCGGGCGAGGTCGGTGTGCAGCCGCTCGCGCTGGTCCTGGGCGATGTCGAGCGCGTCGAGGTCGTAGCGCACCTGCTCGCGCAGCGCCCACGGCAGGTCGTTGTGGCCGTCCACCACGGGGTGTTCGACCAGCAGGGCGCGGGCCCGCTCCAGGTTGGGGCTCGTGGAGGTCATCGTGCGCCCCCCGCCTGGCCGCCGAAGCCGAACCCGGTCTCGCCGATCGCCTTGGCCCGCAGCCGCTTGCCCTTCTCGGTGGCCTGCGCGTTCAGCTCCTGCTGGAAGTCGCGCATCTTCTCGCGCAGCTCCTCGTCGTGGGCGCCCAGCATGCGCGCGGCCAGCAGCCCCGCGTTGCGGGCCCCGCCCACCGAGACGGTGGCCACCGGTACGCCCGCGGGCATCTGCACGATGGACAGCAGCGAGTCCATGCCGTCCAGGTGCTTGAGCGGTACGGGCACGCCGATCACGGGCAGCGGGGTGACGGCGGCGAGCATGCCCGGCAGATGGGCGGCACCGCCGGCGCCCGCGATGATCGCCTTGAGACCGCGGTCGGCGGCGTCCTCACCGTAGGCGAGCATCTCGCGGGGCATGCGGTGCGCGGAGACGACATCGACCTCGTAGCCCACCTCGAACTCGGCGAGCGCCTTGGCTGCCTCCTCCATGACGGGCCAGTCCGAGTCGGACCCCATGACGATCCCCACGAGGGGGCTGGCAGTACTCAATACGGCTCCTTGGTTCGAGGACGGTGGCGGTGCGCCCGGCGGCGGGATGCCCGGCGGGACGCGCTCACTCGGTGAGGGTGCCCCGCAGGTAGCCCGCGGCGTGTGCCGCCCGCTCCCGTACGCCGGCCAGGTCGTCCCCGTAGACGTTGACGTGGCCCACCTTCCGGCCGGGCTTCACGTCCTTGCCGTACATGTGGATCTTCAACTGGGGGTCGCGGGCCATGCAGTGCAGGTAGGCGGAGTACATGTCCGGGTAGTCGCCGCCGAGCACGTTGGCCATCACGGCCCAGGGCGCACGGCAGCGCGGGTCGCCCAGCGGCAGGTCGAGGACGGCGCGCAGGTGGTTGGCGAACTGCGAGGTGACGGCGCCGTCCTGGGTCCAGTGGCCGGAGTTGTGCGGGCGCATGGCCAGCTCGTTGACGAGGACCTCGCCGTCCTCGGTCTCGAACAGTTCGACGGCGAGGTGGCCGACGACGCCCAGCTCGTGCGCGATCCGCAGCGCCAGCTCCTGGGCGCGGACCGCGGCCTCCTCGTCGAGCCCGGGCGCGGGGGCGATGACGGTGTCGCAGACGCCGTCCACCTGGATCGACTCGACGACGGGGTAGGCGACGGCCTGCCCGTGCGGGGACCGCACGACGTTCGCCGCCAGCTCCCTGGCGAAGTCGACCTTCTCCTCCGCGAGCACGGCCACGCCCGCCTTGAAGGGCTCGGCGGCGTTCGGGTCGTCGGCGGCGCGCACGATCCACACGCCCTTGCCGTCGTAGCCGCCGCGCACGGTCTTGAGGACGACGGGGAAGCCGTCGCCGCCGTCGGCCGCGCCCTCGCGGGCGAACGCCGCGACGTCGTCCGGGGTGCTCACGATCCGGTTGCGCGGGGCGGGGACACCCAGCTCGCCCAGCTTGGCGCGCATCACCCCCTTGTCCTGCGCGTGCACGAGCGCGTCGGGGCCCGGGCGTACGGGGATGCCGTCCGCCTCCAGGGCGCGCAGGTGCTCGGTGGGTACGTGCTCGTGATCGAAGGTGATCACGTCGCAGCCCTGCGCGAAGCGCCGCAGCGTCTCCAGGTCGCGGTAGTCGCCGACGACGACTTCGCCGGCGACCTGGGCGGCCGAGTCCTGGGCCGTATCGGAAAGGAGCTTGAATCTGATGCCGAGCGGGATGCCCGCCTCGTGGGTCATACGGGCGAGCTGTCCCCCGCCGACCATGCCGACTACCGGGAACGTCACGGCTCCAGGGTACGGGGGCGGCGACGCCTCCCCCTCCTGCCCCTTCTCTCGGAGTCCCGCAAGGTCTCCCGGAGCCCCCCGGAGTTCTCCCGGACTTCCCCCCTGGACGCCGGCCCGGCCCGCAGGTGTCGTCCTTGCCGTCGCCGTCCTGCCCTGACCTGGGCCGGGCCAGGGCATCGGGGCGGAGGGACGGCCTCCGGTGTGCGTGACCGCCGCACCGGTGAGACCATGACCCGTCCAGCCCCGGGTCACGGTTGTCCCGGTCACCCCGCGGGGTGCGGTGCGGGCTGGTTAGCATGGGGCAGCCTCTGACGCCGACCGAAACGGGGCTCTGCATCACTATGGGTGAATGGCGCTCAGTGCGCCCGGGACTGGAACGGCTCGTGCGCGAACTGGCGAAGTTCGGCGCCGTCGGTGCGCTGGGCTTCCTGGTGAACGTCGCGATCTTCAACCTGTGCATCCACACGTTCCAGCTCGCCCCGATCCGGTCCGGTGTCATCTCACAGGTCATCGCGATCGCCACCAACTACCTGGGCAACCGCTACTGGACCTACCGGCACAGCGACAAGCACCGCATCCACCGCGAGACGGTGCTGTTCTTCTTCTTCAGCGGCATCGGGCTCGTCCTGGAGAACGGCATCCTCGCCCTCTCCCACTACGGCCTCGGCTACACCTCGCCGCTGTCCGACAACATCTCCAAGAACGTCGTCGGACTCGTCATCGGCACCGTCTTCCGCTTCTGGGCGTACCGCACCTGGGTCTTCCGGGTGAGCGCCCAGCCAAACGCCGACACCGCCGACGAACCAGCCGACGCCGACGGCGCCGACGAACCGGCCGACACCGCCGCCTCTTCCGGTTCCGAGCACGCAGCCGAGACGGACCGGGAGCCGGCCGCGCGCACCGGCGACCCCACCGTGCCGGCGCCGGCAGCCCAGCCGTCGGCGGCGGCGCCTGCCGCGGCCGGTTCAGCCGGCGGGGGCCGCGGTGTCGAGATCGGTGGCCTCGCGGCTGAGGAACAGCGCGAAGACCGGCGGCAACTGCTGAAGTAGCTCCAGCCGGCCGCCGTCCGCCTCCGCCAGATCGCGGGCCACGGCGAGCCCGAGCCCCGTGGAGTTGTGGCCGCTGACCGTACGCTCGAACACCCGGGAACCCAGCGCCTCGTCCACGCCCGGCCCCGCGTCGGTGACCTCCACCACGACCTGGTTGCCGGTGACCCGGGTGCGCAGCGCGACGGTGCCGTCACCGTGCATCAGCGAGTTCTCGATCAGCGTCGCCAGCACCTGCGCCACCGCGCCCGGGGTGCCCACGGCGCGCAGCCCTGTCTTGCCGGAGCGCACGATGGCCCGGCCGGCGCTGCGGTAGGCGGGTTTCCACTCCTCGATCTGCTGCTTGACGACCTCGTCGAGGTCGAAGCCGACGGCCGAGCCCGTGCGCGGGTCGCGGGAGTTGGTCAGCAGCCGCTGCACCACGTCGGTGAGCCGCTCCACCTGGGCCAGCGCGATGGTGGCCTCCTCCTGGACGACGGCCCGGTCCTCGGCGGTGGCCCCCTCGGAGGTCGCGATGATCTCCTCCAGCCGCATGGAGAGCGCGGTGAGCGGGGTGCGCAACTGGTGCGAGGCGTCGGCGGCCAGCCGCCTCTCGGCGGTCAGCATCCGGCCGATGCGGTCCGCGCTGGCGTCCAGCACATCGGCGACCCGGTCCAGCTCGGGCACCTGGTAGCGGCGGTGCCTGGGGCGCGGGTCGCCGGAGCCGAGGCGTTCGGCGGTCTCGGCCAGGTCGGTCAGCGGTGCCGCCAGGCGGTGGGCCTGGCGGACGGCGAGCACAGCGGCCGCGACGACGGCGAGCAGCGCCACCGCCAGAATGATCAGCAGGGTGCGCCCGACCTCGGCACGCACTGCCGAGCGCGATGCCTGCACGGTGACGTGTTCGCCGTGCGCCCCGGTCTGTTTCGACTCCACGACGTCGCCCCCGGGCCGCTTGCCCACCTCGATGGGCTCGCGGTCGCCGGGCATGTCGACGCGGATGTAGCGGACGTAGCGGTCTTTGGACGCGGTGACGCCGATCGACGCCTCCGTCACCCGCTCCCCCGCGACCACTCGGCTCTCCACGGTGGAGACGAGCCGGGAGGCCTCGGCGCGGACGCTGTCCCGGGTGCTGTTCTCGATGGTGCGGGACTCGACGATGACCAGGGAGATGCCGAAGACCGCGACGACGACGAGGACGACAGCGAGCGTGGACAGGATGAGCCGACGGCGCACGTGCGGTTCCCGTCAGCTCTTCTCGAAACGGAAACCGACGCCGCGCACGGTGGCGATGTAGCGCGGGTTCGCCGCGTCGTCACCGAGCTTCTTGCGCAGCCAGGAGATGTGCATGTCCAGCGTCTTGGTCGACGACCACCAGGTGGTGTCCCACACCTCGCGCATGAGCTGGTCCCGGGTGACGACCCGGCCCGCGTCCCGCACCAGCACCCGCAGCAGGTCGAACTCCTTGGCGGTGAGCTGGAGCTCCTCCTCGCCCATCCAGGCGCGGTGCGACTCGACGTCGATCCGCACCCCGTGGGTGGCCGGCGGCTGGGCCGGTTCGGCGGGCGTACCGCGGCGCAGCAGCGCACGCACCCGTGCCAGCAGCTCGGCGAGGCGGAACGGCTTGGTGACGTAGTCGTCCGCGCCCGCGTCGAGGCCGACGACCGTGTCCACCTCGTCGGCGCGGGCGGTCAGGACGAGCACCGGGAAGGCGTGGCCCTCGCTGCGCATCCGGCGGCACACCTCCAGCCCGTCCATCCCGGGCAGCCCCAGGTCCAGCACGACCAGGTCGATGCCCTCCCGCAGTGCCGCGTCGAGCGCGGTGGGACCGTCCTCGCGCACCTCGACCTCGTATCCCTCCCGGCGCAGGGCGCGAGCCAAGGGCTCCGAGATCGATGCGTCATCCTCGGCGAGCAGTACACGGGTCATGCACCGATGGTAGTCCGCGTGGCCGAGCGTGAAGGCGGACGGTGGCGGCGCCCCGTGACCGCTCGGGCACGCTGTCGATCTGTAGGTGTTGTGAACACGTCACCATCGATTACCGCGACAGGTTCCGGATTTCACCTGCGATCTGCGTCACAACCCCTTCCCTGGCCCCCGAGACGGTGACTTATGGTGAGGGGTATCTGTCGTGACCGACGGGACCCGTGTGCTTCTGACACCACAGGGCTCCCCTGACCGCGAAGCAGCGGGTCGCAGTCGCGGCACACCCCCCATCCCGGGCGAGCAGCCCCGCCTTCGTGGCATGCGCGTCCCGACTCCCGAGGAACCCACATGGCGTCCAGTCTGACGAAGGACGCGGCCGGCACCACCGGCGGCAAGACCTTCTTCGGCCACCCACGAGGTCTGGCCACCCTGTTCATGACAGAGATGTGGGAGCGCTTCAGCTTCTACGGCATGCGTGCCCTGCTGGTGCTCTACCTCACGGCCGCCGCCTCCGAGGGCGGCATGGGCATGGCCGCGGCCACCGCCGTCGCGCTCTACTCCGTCTACAACGCCACCGTCTACCTGATGTCCATGCCCGGCGGCTGGCTCGGCGACCGGGTGTGGGGGCCGCGCAAGACGGTCGCCATCTCCGCGGGCGTCATCATGGTCGGACACGCCCTGCTGGCGGTCGGCGTCAACGCCCTGTTCTTCGTCGGCCTCGTCTTCATCGGCGTCGGCTCCGGGCTGCTGAAGGCCAACATCTCCACGATGGTCGGCCACCTGTACCAGGGCCCCGAGGACCCGCGCCGGGACGGCGGCTTCACCGTCTTCTACATGGGCATCAACGTCGGCGGCTTCTCCGCCCCGCTGCTCATCGGCTGGGCCGGTGAAAAGGTCAGCTGGCACCTGGGCTTCGGCCTGGCCGCCGTCGGCATGGGCCTCGGCCTCATACAGTTCCTGTACGGCACCCGGCACCTGGCCGCGGAGTCCAGCGTGGTCCCCAACCCGCTGACCGCCCCGGAGCGGTCCAAGGCCGTGCGCAACCTGGTCCTGTCCGTGGTGGTGCTGGCCGTCTTCTACGGCGTCATCGTCTTCGCCGACCTGTTCACCATCGACTGGGTCCTGTGGCCGGTCAGCATCCTGGGCTTGCTGCTGCCGACGTACTACTTCACGCGGATGCGCCGCGACCGCGAGGTCACCGGTGAGGAGAAGTCGAAGCTCACCGCGTACATCTGGTTCTTCATCGCGGCGGCCATCTTCTGGATGATCTTCGACCAGGCGGGTTCCACGCTGAACCTGTTCGCCGAGGACAGCACCTCCAAGAGCCTCTTCGGCCTCTCCTTCCCCACGAGCTGGTTCCAGTCGGTCAACTCGCTGTGGGTGATGATCCTCGCCCCGGTGCTGGCCGCCGTGTGGGTCAAGCTGGGCCGGCGGAACCCCACGACCACCACCAAGTTCTCCATCGGCCTGATCGGCATCGGTGCCTCCTTCGGCCTGATGATGCTGGCCATGGGCGCCGCCGCCGGCGGGGCCCAGGTCAGCCCCCTGTGGCTGATCGTGGTGTACCTGATCCAGACGGTCGCCGAGCTGTGCCTCTCCCCGGTCGGCCTGTCGGTCACCACCAAGCTGGCGCCCGCCAAGTACGCCGGCCAGCTCATGGGTGTCTGGTTCCTGGCCGTCACCGCCGGTGACTGCGTCTTCGCCATCGTCAAGCTCGTCGTCGGCGACGCGGCCAGCGGTACGACCGGCTTTGCCGTCCAGGGCATCATCGCGGCGCTGGCGGGCTTCGCCTTCCTCGCCGCCCGCAACAAGATGCGGCCGCTGCTGGGCTCCGTGAAGTAACCCCCTCCCACCCCGTGCGCCCTTCCGCCCTCCCGGCCGGAAGGGCGCACTGCTGTGCGGGCACTCCGCGGTCGCCACGGTGCGGGGCACCCCCTGGCCGCCGCACGGGGCCGCACACCCTCCCGCCAGTACGCAACGGGCCCTACCGTGCCGGACACCGCCCCCTCCACTCGATGCGGGGCACGCCCCCCGGACGCACGGAGCGGGGCACGCCCCCTGGAGGCACGGGGCGGAACACCCTCCCGCCAGTACGCAGCGGGCCCTACCGTGCCGGACACCGCCCCCTCCACTCGGTGCGGGGCACGCCCCCGGACGCACGGAGCGGGGCACGTCCTCGTCCTGCGGAGCGGGGCACGCTCCCGCCCGCGCGTACTGAGGGTTGATGCGTGATGGCGTCGGAGACGCACGTCCTCGTCTCGATGGCGAGGGGAATATCCGTATCTCTGGACGCCTTGTTGATGATCATGCGCATCTTCCGTACCTACGCCCGCGCCTACGCCAACGACCTGGATGCGGTGCTGGTACCGCTCACCACGGTTACGGGTGAGCCGATCAGCACCCGCTTCACGATGCCGAACGGCTTGGAGTTGGCCACGGTCGGCCAGGTCTTGGTGGTGGCGGGCGATGAGCGGGTGCTGGAGCCCTACAGGGCGACAGTGGCCACGCTCATCATCGATGACCTCGACGAGTGCCACGCGTTGCTCACACGGACCGGAGCGCAGATCGTGCGTGGTCCGCAGGCCGTTCCCACCGGCAGGAACCTGACTGCCAAGCTGCCAGGTGGCGTCCAGATCGAATACGTGGAATGGGACGAGGCCCAGTGGGGACGTGCCGGAGGCCGACCAGCCTAGGGGCTCTCCTGCCGGAGCCCTTGCCGAAGGGCGAGCATCAGGTGCGCGGGGTCGGTGAAGGCGGTGTTGGCCTGGCAGCGGCGTCGGAGCAGGGACCAGATGCCTGCGACTGGCTCGAGTTGCGGCGCGTAGGGCGGCAGGTAGTGGACGGTGATCCAGTCCTGGGCGTCGATGCACGCACGTAAGCGGCGGTCGCGGTGGACGTTGCGGTTGTCCCATATCAGTACGAGGGGGCGGCCAAGTTGCTGCTGGGCCGAGATGAGCAGGTCCCGGTAGTCGTTCCAAGCAGAGCTGCGGCGCCCGCCGGCCTTGTGGTCCGGGTGGACGATCGGCCGGTAGGTCAACGGGAGCGTTCGCCGTGCTTGCAGCAGGTCACGGCTGCGAGGGAGAGACGGCGCCGAGAGCGGGCGCGAACCCGGAGGAGCGGGGTGTTGCCGCGGCGGGACCATGTGCTCGCGGTGGGCGGCGTCATCGAGAAGCCGGCTTCGTCCGCGAAGACGAAGTAGGCGTCGAGCGCCGCCGCGGTGCTTCCACGTGCGGGAAGCTCTCCTTGATCCATCCGGCCACGGCTGCCTCGTCCCGCTCAACAGCACGCCGGTCCGGTACCTGGTGGCTCCAGCCGTGGCGGCGCAGCATCCGGCTGGTGCCGGACAGCGTGAACGACGTGTGGAAACGCCGTCCGATCAGGGTCTGATCCGCGCCACAGTCCAGGTCTGGTCCGGCCAGCCGTGCGCGACCGGGCCCTTGCCGAGTGCCTGCTCCAGCACCGCGGACAGCTTGTCGCTCAGCTCGGGCAGCGACACGGGCCCGGTCGATCGAAGGCCCTCCGTGCCGGAGCCCAGCCAGGCTCGACGCCCTCGCTGAACCGAGCCCACGCTCACCCGCAAGTCTTTGGCGACCTCCGCGTTGCAGGCCCCGGCGGCGAAGCGCTCAGCGGCCCCCATCCGGATTCGCTCGCGAAACGCCTGCCGTCCAGGCGTCGGCCCACCACCTCGCGGACACCTCATACAACCGGCATACCGGCATACCATGCCGATCACACACCGTAAGTCCTCAACGACAACGCGTCGCAAAGGTCAGTAACGGCACGCTTCCGCCCGCACGGTCCCGGCCTGCGCGCGGGGCGGCGGGAGGGGTCAGGAAGAGTCGATGCGGTCGCTGGGGTGGTCGGCCCCGGTGGCCCCGGTGGCCTTGGGTCCGGCGCTTCCGAGGGCCTCGCCGCCAGGGGGCTCGCTCTGCGGAGGGGGCCGGGACAGGCGGCAGCGCCCCGCCCGGAGCCGCCGCCCGCGGGGACGGACGCGAGGGCGTCGTGGCTCGGCAGCCCTACCGTCACGGCCCGCGACTTCGCCGGGTGCCCCGCGCGGGCGGACCCGGTCGACGACGGCCATGCCCAGCCGGAACACCGCCGCCGGCACCACCACGCACAGCAGCGCCCAGAAGAGGGTGACGCCCCAGGGACGCCCCACGCTCCACGGCTGCTCGGTCAGCACCCGCCGGCCGGACTTGGCGGCCACGGTGTAGTCCCCGTGGGCGCCGACGGCGAGCTCCACCGGCAGTTCGATGCGCTCCTTCCCGCCCGGGTCGACGGTCCCCCGCCACTGCTGACGCTCCCACGCGGGGGCGAGGACGCCGTGCGAGGTGCCGACCTGGAAGACCGGGTCCTCAGCGCGGTCGGAGCCCAGGTTGCCGACCGTCAGCACCAGCGTCCGCTGCTGCGGGGCGCCGAACCAGTTGAGCAGCCCTCCCTCGCCCTCCAGCCGCGCGGCCAGGACCGCCAGCTTGCCGCCGGTACGCCGTTTCGGCAGCGGTTCCACGGGGTGGCCGGCCACCTGGAAGGCCGCGTCCGCCGCCGCATACGGGCCCGTCACCGTGGCGACCCGTACGACGCACGGGCACGGCTTCGGCGGCTCGGCCACGGGCAGTTGCCCGGTGAACCGGCCGCTGCCGTCCGTGGTGGTGGCCTGCCCCTCCGCGTTGGCGCAGGAGTTGGTGCCGCCGATGGCGTTCTGCCCGCACAGCAGGAGGGTGACCAGGGTGTCCTTCCGCCAGCCGGAGCCGCGGACGGTCAGCTCCGCTCCGGCCCCGGCCTCGGTCCGGGACAGGCGGATGTCCGGCTGCTTCCGCTCGGCGGACTGCTTGGGCGAGGCCGTCGCCGCCGCGGTGGGTGCGAGCGCCGACAGGACGAGCCCCGCCAGGGCGCCCACCAGGCACACGGTCTCACGGATGCTGGTCCTCATCTGGGCACTCCCGTCAACTCGCGCTGCCCGCTGCCGCCTTCGGGGGCGTCTCCGTCCGCGCCGGGGTCCCCCTCCTCGCCCCGGCGCCCGTCCTCGCGCTCGTCCGCCGGGCCGGGGGCCTCCTCGCGTCGCCGCCTGCCGCGCAGGTACCAGCCCGCCCCGCCCGCGGCCAGCGCCCCGAGCAGCCCGGCGCCCCAGCCCCAGGGAACGGCGGTGTAGGAGGCCGCGGCCTCGTCCCGTGCGCCGCCGTCCGCCGTGACGGTCAGCCGCACGTCGGCCAGGTCCGCGCGGGGCGGGTCGGGCCACCGCTCGTGCCGGGTGACGCGCTGCCCCGGCAGCAACTCGACCGGCAGCGGCCGCGCCGCGCGCCGCATCGCCTGCCCGAACAGCCCGTCGGCGCGGACCGCGAGCCGGGGCCGCAGCACGGTGTTGCCGCGGTTGACCAGCGTGTAGGTGATCTGCGCGGCCCCGCCGTCCCGCTCCGCGACGGACACGTGCTCGACGCTCAGCGCGGCCAGGGCCGGACCGCTGACGCGGAGTTGGAGGCGTACGCCCGAGGTGCGCTGTCCGTCGCTGACGACCACCGCGGCGGGGTGGTCGCCGGGTACGGCGCTGTCGGGGACGGTCACGCTCAGCGGCACCTCCGCCCGGGTGCGGGGCGGCACCTGAACCGTGTCCTGGGCGAGGGCGAGCCACTTCCCCGCCCCTTCGGCACGGCGCCCCTCCTCCCGTACGGCGAAGCCGCCCGCGCGCGTGTTGTACGCGTCGGCCCCGCGCAGCCGGAAGGTGCGGGGCTTGCTGCTCTCGTTGGTCAGTGCGAGGGAGTCCTTCAGCACGGTGCCGGGCGGCCCCTCCAGGTAGAAGAAGGACCGTGCGTCCTTGCTCGCGGCCCCCTCGGGCGGTGCGGGCGCGGCCGACCACGCGGGCGGATCCTCGGCCCGCACCGCCGCGGCGCCCCCGCTGCCCGCACCGGCAGCGGCCCCCGCCCCGGGCCCGCCCAGCATCCAGCCGACGCCGCACACCGCCCACACCAGCGCCGCCACCACCCGCAGACCTCCCCTCCCCCTACGGCGCGGGCCGGACCGGCTCAGCGGGCGCGACCGGCGCAGCGGGCGCAGCGGCCCGGTCACGCGCAGCAGACGGACCCCTCGGACCCCGCCGTCGCGGCGCCCGCCTGCCGTCCGAGGCCCCCGAGGCGCCACCGGGCCCCGGCCGACAACCCGGTCGGCGCTCCCTTCGGCGCCGCGCGCGGAATCCCCTTCGGCGCCGCGCACGGCGCCCCCACCGGCGCCGTGCTCGGGGCTCCCCTGGGTGCTCCGGTCAGGGATGCGGTCGACGTTCCGGCCGTGGTCGCCGCCGTTGCTGCGGCCAGGGCACCGGCCGCAGCAACGGACGGGGTGCCGCTCGCACCTCCGTCCGCCGCCCAGGTGGGCACCTTGTGCGGGCACGTGATCAGCCCTCACGGATCAGTGCCGGACCGCGGCCCTGCGCCGCGTGATCCACAGGGTCCCGCCGACGCCGGCGAGCAGGACGGTGCCGCCGAGGGTGCCGAGGGCGACGGCGGAGTCGGTCGGCCCGGTCCTGGGGAGTTCGCCGCCACCGGACGCCGACTGACCGGCCCCGCCGGTGGCGGCGCCGGAGTCCCCGCCCGTGGCGCCGCCGGACGCCGCGCCCCCGGTGGCCCCGCCGTCGGAACCGCCGCCCGAGCCGCCGTCGGAGCCGCCCCCGCCCGCACCGGTCACGTCCAGGGTGAGGGAGGGCTTGGGGGTGCTTTTGGGGTTGCAGGTGGTGGTGGTGCCCAGCGCCTTGATGGTGAGCGTGCTCGCGGTGAAGGTGACCTTGCCGCTCTTCTTGGGCGTGTAGGTGCCGGACAGGTCCGGGATCTTGATGGGCGAGTTCGCGGGGATGGCCTTGTCGTTGGGCGGCCCCTTCACCGCGACGTCACCGGTCTCCGCACCGCCCAGCTTGATCTTGGCGCTGGGGTTCATCGCACCCTTGCCGAGCTCGACGGGGCTGGAGGAGACGCCCTTCTCGAAGGACATGGTGAGCTTGTAACCGTCGCCGCTCTTGGTCGACTTGATGTCGATGGGCGAGACGGCGCCCTTGTTGCCGATGGGCGTCTTGCACTGGTAGTCCACGTCGACGGTGGTGGCACTCGCGGCCGGTGCCGTCAGCAGTACGGCTGATCCGGCGGCGAGGGTTGCCACGGCGGTCGCGGCGGCCGTGCGGGCGGTGCGTTTCTTGCTGTGGGACACGGGGGTTCCCCCTTCATCCGGACTCGCAAGTTACTGACGACACATCAGATTTTGCGCCGACAGTAACCCCGCCCCCTTGCCGAGGGAAGAGCGTCGGCAACGCCGGAGCCGAAAAGCACAGGGGCCCGGCGCCGAGTGGCGCCGGGCCCTGCGAGAGAAGGAAAGTTGGGGAGGGCGGGGTCAGTTGGGAGCCGCCAGCTCCGCCCACACGGTCTTGCCCGTGCCCTCCGGGTTGCGCACCACGCCCCAGTCGAGGCACAGCCGCTGCACGATGAACATGCCGTGTCCGCCGGGCCGCCCCGCGCGGTGCGGGGTGCGGGGGGAGGGGGATCCGCTGCCGGTGTCGACGATCTCCAGCCGCAGCACCTTGGCGTTGGCGCCGACGCGCAGCTCCTCGGGGCCGGTGGCGTGCAGGCACGCGTTGGTGACCAGCTCGGAGACGACCAGCAGGACGTCCTCGGCGGCGGCCCGCTGGTCCGCGGTGGCGGCGGGCAGCCAGCCCCAGTCCAGCAGGGCCTGGCGGGTGAAGTCACGCGCGCGGGGTACGGCGCCGCTGGCGCCGACGAGCCGCAGTCTGCGTACCTGCCGCATCGGCCGGCCCGCCTGGCCGACGTCCCCTGCGGCGGTCGAGGCCGCGCTCTCCGCAGCGGTCCCCATGGCGCCACTCCCCCCTTCGGGTTCGGGTGCGGACGTGGAAGCAGCCGCGGAATCCAGGACTCCGGATGTCGGCTCACGCCCAGTATCCGTTCCAGCCGGTACCCACGCGTCGGCGCCCCCCGCCTGAGCGGAACCGGGCCCGGCCGACTCCGGCCGGGCCGGGTCCCCGGCGGGCTCCACCTCCGCGCCCCCGGCCGCGTCGCAGCCGCGGGCCGTCGCGGTCGCCGGGGTGCCCTCGGGCTCCGGTCCGCGGTCGCCCGCCGGTTGCGGCCGGGTGGTGCTCATCAGTGGTTCACCTCACCGATCACCGGTTACCGATTCGCCGTCCCACGTCGTACCCCGCACACGGCGGAACCTGACGCGCTGTACACGAATGTCTGACAGATTCGATGGACTCCTGCCCGGCAGCACCGTGAGAACACTTACGGATTGCGCCGGACCGGTGTGATGCGTGTAACGCAGCGGTCACGCATCGGGCTGCTGTGACGCCCCGGAAGGGTGTCCCAGCGCCGCGGCGACGTCGTCGTGCACGGTGAAGACCGCGTCGGCACCGGTGATCTCGAAGACCCGCGCCACCACCGGCAGCATCCCCGCCAGGTGCACGCCGCCCCCCGCGGCCTCGGCCTGCAGGCGGGCCCCGAGCAGCACGTTCAGCCCGGTGGAGTCGCAGAAGTCGAGCCGGGAGCAGTCGACGACCAGACGGCTGTACCCCTCGTCGACGCTGCGCTCCAGCGGCTCGCGCAGCACCTCCGCCGTGTGGTGATCGAGCTCACCTTCAGGGGTCACCACGGCACTGTCTCCCTCGTGCCGTACGTCGACCGTCAGCTTGCCCCGACTCGTGCTGCCGGGCATCCCGCGGTCCATGCACACCCCTTCTGATCGCGTGAGGGCCATCACTGCTTCCCCCGTCGAGCGGTTCGAACCCTACGCCTTCGACGGCCCTACCGGTAGCCGAACATTGGACAGAACACACCAGATATGGACATAACGAACTTGCTCTGGCTGTGGAGAAACAGGTAGGTCTAATAGAGATAGCGAAACGACGTCGGCTCTGGAGGCGCCGCACCCCGTAGTGCACGTCACGGCTTCGGCAGCCATATGCCGAGAAACCATGGAGGACAGCCATGTCACCCCGGCTCGACAACGGGATATCGGACCCCGCCGATGCGCAGGTCGCGATCTCTCCCGCCGTTCCGGAGCAGTACAGCCCGGACCAACTGCCGTATCCCCGGGACCTGCCCACCGGCGCCGTCACCGACGGCGACCCAGCGAGCACGGACCTGATCGCCGAGGCGGTGGAAGCCGACCTCTTCGAGCAGTTCCAGCTCCCTGAGATCCCACCCTACGACGAGGTCGGTCCGCTGGACGCGCGGGCCCTGTCCAAGACGCTCTTCCGGCGTCTGGAGACCCTCGAAGAGGGCACCCACGAGTACGCGTACGTCCGCAACACCCTGGTCGAACTCAACCTCGCGCTGGTCAAGTTCGCGGCCTCCCGGTTCCGCTCGCGCAGCGAGCCCATGGAGGACATCGTCCAGGTCGGCACCATCGGCCTGATCAAGGCCATCGACCGGTTCGAACTCGACCGCGGAGTGGAGTTCCCCACCTTCGCGATGCCGACCATCGTCGGCGAGATCAAGCGCTTCTTCCGCGACACCTCCTGGTCGGTACGCGTACCCCGCCGCCTCCAGGAACTCCGGCTCGATCTGGCCAAGGCGGGCGACGAACTCGCCCAGAAGCTCGACCGCGCGCCGACCGTCGAGGAACTGGCCGAGCGGCTCGACCTCAGCACCGAGGAAGTCGTCGAGGGCATGGCGGCCAGCAACGCCTACACGGCCAGCTCGCTGGACGCCCAGCCGGAGGAGGACGACACCGAGGGAGCGCTGGCCGACCGCATCGGCTACGAGGACCACGGGCTCGAAGGCATCGAGTACGTCGAGTCGCTCAAGCCCCTGATCGCCGAACTCCCGGCCCGTGACCGCAAGATCCTCTCGCTGCGGTTCGTGGCCAACATGACCCAGTCGGAGATCGGTGAGGAGCTCGGCATCTCCCAGATGCACGTCTCCCGTCTCCTCTCCCGCACCCTGAGCAAGCTCCGCAAGGGGTTGATGATCGAGGAGTGACGCGGGGCCGCACGCGCGGCGCGCGTGCAGGGCTGCTCCGTGTGCCGAGGGCCCGGCCGGACGGTGACACACCAGTCCGGCCGGGCCCTCGGCCTGTCTTTGCACGGTGCGCCGGGACGGCCGGGCGGTCGGGCCGCCCCGGGCCGCTCAGCCCTCCGGGGCGTCGCCGCGCAGCGCGCTGTCCAGGATGCGCTCCAGGGTCGTCAGGTCCCCGGGAGGCAGCTCGCGCAGTATCGGAGGCGGGGTGTCGCTGATACGCGCCATCTCGGCCGCCGCCCGCGCTCCCTCCTCGGTGACCTCGACCAGCTTCGACCGGCGGTCCGCCGGGTTCGGCTCCCGGGTGACGTAGCCGCGCTGCACCAGATACTCGACGGTCAGCGTCGTGTACGGCGCGTCCGCGATCAGGCCCGCCGCCAGCTCACTGAGCGTGAGCGGACCCTCGTTCGCGATGTGGCGCAGTGCCTTGGCCCGGAAGTAGCTCATGCCCAGCGCCTCGCTCACCTGCCGCCGTACGTCGGCGGTTCGCAGGACGAGGGTCCGCATGTCGCGCCACACCCGCACGGACGGCGGCTCCGCGGCGCCGGGATCGTCCTGCGACAACCCGGGTGCGGGCCCGCAGGGCTGCGGGGCGGCGGCACGGGCGTTCCCCGCGCCACCGGATCGGCTGCCGCTCACCGCGCCACCTCGCTGCGGGCCGGGGCCGCCGGCCGGGAGTCCGGGGCGTCAGGGGCGTCGGGCGCGTCCTCCAGGAGGTGGGCCGCGCGCTGTGCCGTCGCACGGGCCCGGCGGCCGGTGGTCAGCACGCCGAGGGCGAGAACGGCCAGGCCGCACCCGGAAAGGATCCACCACGCGGTGCGCTGCATGTCCTGGAACCCGGCGGCGTCCCGCAGGCCGCCGGCGCCGCCCACCGTGGCGCTCGCCACGACGGCACCGATGACGGCCACCCCCAGGGAGGTGCCGACCTGGCGGCTCGTGGAGGCGACCGCAGCGGCGACCCCCGCCTGCGCCCGGGGCATGCCGGAGACGGCGGTGTTGGTGATCGGCGCGTTGACCAGCCCGAAGCCGACACCGAAGAGCACATAGCCGGTGAAGAGCACCCACAGCGACAGGTCGGCCGAGGCGGTGCGGGCGAAGAGCACCCCGGAGGCCGTGAGCCCGGCGCCCGCCGCCAGCAGCGGCAGCCGCGGCCCGCGGGCGCCCACCAACCGGCCCGAGAGCGGGGCGAAGACGAGGGTCATGGCGGCCATCGGCAGCGTGCACAGGCCCGCGTGCAGCGCGCTCATGCCCCGCACCTCCTGCAGATACAGGGAGGTCAGGAAGAGGAACCCGCCCAGCGCCGCGAACGCGCACACCGCGATGACCGTGGCACCCGCGAAGGGCACGCTGCGGAAGAAGCGCGGGTCGATGAGCGGATCGGCGCGGCGGCGCTCGTACAGCGGCAGCGCGATCAGGGCGCCCAGCGCGACGGCGGCGCAGCCCAGCACCAGCGGCGAGGCCGCCCCGCGGTGCGGGCTCTCGATGATGCCGTAGGTGAGACCGACCAGCAGCACGATCATCAGCGTCTGGCCGCCCAGGTCGGCCCGGCGGGTGCGGGGGGCTCGGGACTCGGGGACGTACCGGGTGGTGAGCAGCAGGGCGGCGAGACCCACCGGCACGTTGACCCAGAAGATGGCCTGCCACCCGCTGACCTGGACGAGCAGTCCGCCCAGGACCGGGCCTGCCGCCATGCTGATGCCGACGACGCCGCCCCAGACGCCTATCGCGCGGGCACGCTCCCGCGGTTCGGTGAACGTGTTGGTGATGATCGACATCGCGACCGGGTTCAGCATCGACCCGCCCACCGCCTGGAGCGCGCGGGCCGCCACCAGCCAGCCGAGCCCGGGCGCGAGGCTGCACAGCAGCGAGCCCAGCACGAACAGGCCGAGCCCCCAGCGGAAGACGCGGCGTCTGCCGATGCGGTCGGCCGTGGAGCCCGCGGCCATCAACAGCCCGGCGAGCACGAGGGTGTAGGCGTCCACCACCCACTGCAGCCCGGAGACGGAGGCGTCCAGGTCGGCGCGGATGTCGGGCAGCGCCACGTTGAGCGCCGTCGTGTCGAGGCTCACCATCAGCAGCGACATGCAGCAGATGGAGAGGATCAGCATCCGGCGCCGCACGCCGGGACCGGCGTCGACACCGGTATCGGCATCAGCCATGGGTCCACCCCCCGTGGTGTTTGTACGCACACAATGATTGTGACTCTACAACCACCCACCGACAGTCCGCACCGCGGCGCGCCCGCCCACCCGCCTACCCCGCCCGGTCGACCCGCGCGCCGCCTCAACCCGTGGGTGGAGGCGCGAGTTGGCACCTGCACGGGATTCCCCGCGGCCTGCGGGTCCCTGTCGTCACGGCGTAGCGGAGCAGTCGGTGAGCGAACCGGGGGGACAGTGCACACCTGCCGGAAAGTCCGCGGAAGCACAGGTGGCGCGGGGGAGGCGGCGGCCTGCCGCCGCGCCCTCCTGGCGAGGGTCCAGCGCTTCGTGCAGGAGCACCTGGGCGATCCTGAGCTGTCTCCCGGCGCCGTCGCCGAGGCCCACCGCATCTCCGTCCGCAGCCTGCACCGCCTCTTCCAGGGCCAGGGCTGCACCGTCACCGCGTGGATCCGTGCGCAACGTCCGGCGCACGTACGCCGTGACCTGGCCGACCCGGCGCTCACCTCCCGGACGATCCAGTCCCTTGCGGACCGGTGGGGTTTCCCGCGTCCCGCGGACTTCACCCGCACGTTCCGCGCCGCCTACGGCGTCTCCCCGCAGGAGTACCGGAACGCGGCGCTGCCGGGCCGTCTCCGCGCCGGACCCGCGCCCGCTCCGTGCCGCGTTCCCGTCCTGCCGCGCGAGGGGGCGGCCGCCGCGCGTGACAGGCCGGACGGACCGCCCTATGCGACGCGTACGCCCCGGCGCCAGACGTCCGCGACCAGCGGCACCCCCGGGCGGTAGGAGAGGTGGACGTGGGAGGGAGCGTCCAGCAGGGTGACGTCGGCCCGGCAGCCGGGGGCGAGGCGGCCCACGTCGGTGCGGCGCAGGGCCCGGGCGCCGCCCGCGGTGGCCGCCCAGAGGGCCTCGTCGGGCGTCATGTTCATCTCCCGGACGGCGATCGCGATGCAGAAGGGCATCGACGAGGTGTACGAGGAGCCCGGGTTGCAGTCGGTGGACAGGGCGACGGTGACGCCCGCGTCGAGCAGCCTGCGCGCGTCGGGATAGACGGCGCGGGTGGAGAACTCGCAGCCGGGCAGCAGGGTGGCGACCGTGCTGCTCTGGGCGAGGGCGTCGACGTCGGCGTCGGTCAGGTGGGTGCAGTGGTCGGCCGAGGCGGCCTCCATCTCCACGGCCAGCCGCACGCCCGGCCCGTAGGAGAGCTGGTTGGCGTGCACGCGGGGGATCAGCCCCTGCGCCTTGCCCGCGGCCAGGATGGTGCGGGAGCGGTCCTCGTCGAAGGCACCCTCCTCGCAGAAGACGTCCACCCAGCGGGCGTAGGGGGCGCACTCCTGGAGCATCTGTCCGGCGACGAGGGCGGTGTATCCGTCGGGGTCGGACGCGTACTCGGGCGGGACTACGTGGGCGCCGAGATAGGTGACCTCGTCCACGCCGGACCGGGCCGCCACCCGCAGTGCGCGGGCCTCGTGCTGCGGGCTGAGCCCGTACCCGGACTTCGTCTCCAGCGTGGTGGTGCCCTGCCGGTACATCTCCCGCAGGTGGGCGTCGAGGGTGGCGGCGAGGGCCTCGTCGGACGCCTCGCGGGTGGCCTGGACGGTGGTGCGGATGCCGCCGGCCGTGTAGGGCCGGCCGGACATGCGGGCGTTGAACTCGGCGGTGCGGTCACCGGCGTACAGCAGGTGGGAGTGGCTGTCGACGAAGCCGGGCACGGCAGCTCTGCCGCCCGCGTCGTGGACCGTGTCGGTGGCCGGTACCCGGTCGGTGGGGCCGACCCAGGCCACCTCGCCGCCCGCCATGACGAGGGCGGCGTTCTCGATGACGCCGAGCGGGCTCCCGTCGCCCTGTGCGGGGTCGTTGGTGACGAGGGCGGCGAGGTGGGTGAGGGCGGTGGTCTCGGGCATGGGTGGGTTCCTCGTTGGGCCTCGGGGCGGACCGGCGGGGGCCGGGGCGGCGGGCCGGTCGGGGGCGGAGGCCGACCGTCCTGCCGCGGCGGGGCAGGGCGGTCGGCGTGCGTCAGGGGCGGAGGGCGGTGATGGCGTCCTTCAGGGCCGCGGGGACGTCGCCCACCGCGGTGTGGGCGCCGTCGCGCACCACGTGCCGGCCGCCGACCACCGTGTGGCGGACGTCGGCGGAGGTGGCGGCGAAGACGACGGCCTCCGCGGCCATCCGGTCGGCGGTTCCGGTGGTGCGCACCGAGTCCAGCGCCACGGTGGTGAAGTCGGCGAGGGCGCCGGTCTCCAGGCGGCTCGCCTCGGGCCAGCCGAGCGCGGCGTGGCCCGCCTCGGTGGCGGCGCGCAGCAGTTGCCCCGCCGTCCAGTGACCGCGCGCCCGGCTGGCGAGGCGCTCGTCGAGCTCCATGGCGCGGGCCTCCTCCAACAGGTCGATGACGGCGTGGCTGTCGCTGCCCAGCGACAGGGCGGCGCCGGCGCGGTCCAGGGCGAGGGCCGGGCCGATGCCGTCGGCCAGGTCGCGTTCGGTGGTGGGGCACATGCACACGCCCGTCCCCGAGCGTCCCACCCGCCGGATGTCGTCCTCGCTCATGTGGGTGGCGTGGACGGCGGTGGTGCGGGGGGTGAGCACGCCGTGCTCGGCCAGCAGCGCGGTCGGCGACATGCCGTGGACGCTCTGGCAGGCCTCGTTCTCGGCGGTCTGCTCGGACAGGTGGACGTGCAGGGGGGCGTGGCGCTCCTCCGCCCACCGGGCGACGGTGCTCAGTTCGCGTGCGGGGACGGCCCGCACGGAGTGCACGGCGGCGCCCACCCGCGCGTGGTCGCCCTGCGGGGCGAAGGCGGTGACGCGTTCGGCCCACGCCTCGGCGGTGCCGTCGCTGAACCGCGCCTGGTGCCGGGTCGGCGGCTCCCCGCGGCCCCGGGGGCCGATGCCGGAGGCGAGGTAGGCGGTGTCGAGCAGGGTGATGCGGATGCCGGCGTCGGCCGCGGCGGCGACCAGCGCGTGGCTCATCGCGTTGGGGTCGTCGTAGCGGGTGCCGCCCGGCGCGTGGTGCAGGTAGTGGAACTCGCCCACGCAGGTGATGCCGGCCAGCGCCATCTCCGCGTACACCGCGCGCGCCAGGTCGTAGTAGGTGTCGGGCGTGAGCCGGCCGGCCGTCTGGTACATCGCGTCGCGCCAGGTCCAGAAGGTGCCGGAGCCGACCTGGACGGTGCCGCGCAGGGCGCGGTGGAACGCGTGCGAGTGGGCGTTGGCCAGGCCGGGCAGGGTGAGCCCGCGCAGCACCACCGCGCCGGGCGGCGGCGCCTCGACGCCCGTGCGTACGGCGCCCAGCCGCCCCTGTGCGGTCGTCTCCAGGACGACATGGGGCTCGACGGTGCCGTTGAGCCAGGCGAGTTCGCACCAGTAGGCCGCCGCGCCCGGTGCGCCCTCCGGCGCCGGGCCGGGGCCGGAGGCGCCGGGGCTGTTCGTCGTCCTCGTCGTCACGCCAGACCTTCCAGTACGTCGGCGAGCGCGGTGACGCCCGCCGCACAGTCGTCCTCCTCGGCGAACTCGGCAGGGGCGTGCGAGACACCGGTCGGATTGCGGACGTACAGCATCGCCGTGGGCACCGAGGCGGACAAAACACCCGCGTCGTGTCCCGCGCCCGTCGGCAGCAGCGGTACCCCGCCGGCACCTCCGTCCCCCTCGCCTCCGTCCCCCAGGATCCGCGCCATCCGGTCGCGCAGCGCGTGGTCGAACTCGACCAGCGGCGTCGCCGACTCGCGTGTCACCCGCACGTCCACGCCGTCACGGACCCCGCGTTCACCGGCCGCGCGTTCGATCTCGGCGACGACCCCGGCCAGCGTCTCCTCGTCCGGCGCCCGCGAGTCCAGCCAGCCGCTGACCCGGGACGGCACGGCGTTGACGCCGTTCGGCTCCGCGGCGACCTTCCCGAAGGTGGCCAGCGCACCGGCCAGCCGGGCCTTCTTGCGGGCCGCCAGCACCGTCGTGGCGTAGGTGAGCATCGGGTCCCTGCGGTCCTCCAGACGGGTGGTGCCCGCGTGGTTGGCCTCGCCACGGAAGTCGAACCGCCAGCGGCCGTGCGGCCAGATCGCCGAGGCGACGGCGATCCGGTGCTCGGTCGTCGCCAGTGCCCGCCCCTGCTCGATGTGGAGCTCGACGAACGCGCCGATCCGGGCGAGGCGCTCGGGGTCCGGGCCCAGCGCCTCGGGGCTCTGCCCGGCCGCCTCCATCGCCGCGGGCAGCGTGACCCCGTCCGCGTCCCGCAGCGCCTGGGCGTCCTGGCGTGCGAGGGTGCCCGCCATCAGGCGGGAGCCCACGCACGCCAGGCCGAAGCGGGCGCCCTCCTCGTCGGTGAAGTTGACGATGGCGAAGGGGCGGGAGAACGTGACGTTCCGGCTGCGCAGTTCGTCCCACGCGGCGAACGCGGAGACGACGCCGAGCGGACCGTCGAAGGCGCCGCCGTCCGGGACGGAGTCCAGGTGGGAGCCGGTCACCAGGGCGTTGCCGGCCTCCTTGTCGCCGGCCCACGCCCACTGGTTGCCGTTGCCGTCCACCTCGTAGTCCAGGCCCCGGGCCAGTGCCTGCTCCCGGAACCACTGCCGGCACTCCTGGTCGGGACCCGTCCACGCGAACCGGCGGTACCCACCGGAGTCCGCCCTCCCGAGGGGGAGCAGCTCCTTCCACATCTGGTGGAAGGACGGGGCCTGCCGCCCATCGCCGTGCTCCCTCACTGCTCCCCCTCGCGCATCGGGATGCGGACCCCGCGCTCGGCGGCGACGGTCTCCGCCTCCTCGTACCCGGCGTCGACGTGCCGGATGACACCGGTGCCCGGGTCGTTGGTGAGGACCCGGCGCAGCTTCTCCCCGGCCAGCGCGGTGCCGTCGGCGACGGTGACCTGCCCGGCGTGCAGGGAGCGCCCCATGCCGACCCCGCCGCCGTGGTGGAGGGAGACCCAGGAGGCGCCGGAGGCGACGTTGAGCATCGCGTTGAGCATCGGCCAGTCGGCGATGGCGTCGGAGCCGTCGCGCATGGCCTCTGTCTCGCGGTAGGGGGAGGCGACGGAGCCGCAGTCGAGGTGGTCGCGGCCGAGCGCGAGGGGGGCGGCGAGTTCGCCGGAGGCGACCATGTCGTTGAAGCGTTCACCGGCGGCGGCGCGTTCGCCGTAGCCGAGCCAGCAGATACGTGCGGGCAGCCCCTGGTAGTGGACGCGTTCGCCCGCGAGCCGCAGCCAGCGGGCCAGCGACTCGTTCTGCGGGAACAGGTCGAGCAGGGCGCGGTCGGTGGCGGCGATGTCGGCGGGGTCGCCGGAGAGGGCCGCCCAGCGGAAGGGGCCCTTGCCCTCGCAGAACAGCGGCCGGATGTAGGCGGGGACGAAGCCGGGGAAGGCGAACGCGCGTGCGTACCCGGCCAGCTGTGCCTCGCCGCGGATCGAGTTGCCGTAGTCGAAGACCTCGGCCCCGGCGTCCTGGAAGCCGACCATGGCCTCCACGTGCGCCGCCATGGACTCGCGGGCCCGCCGGGTGAAGTCTGCGGGCTTCGCGGCGGCGTAGTCGGCCATCTCGGCGAAGTCGACGCCGACCGGCAGGTAGGAGAGCGGATCGTGGGCGGAGGTCTGGTCGGTGACGATGTCGACGGGGGCGCCGTCGGCCAGCATCCGCGGCAGCACCTCGGCGGCGTTGCCGAGCAGCCCGATGGACAGCGGGCGGCGGGCGTCGCGGGCCTCGACGGCGAGCCGCAGGGCCTCGGCGATGCTGTCGGCGCGCACGTCGCAGTAGCCGTGTTCGATGCGGCGTTCGATGCGGGTGGGGTCGCACTCGACGACGATCGCGACGCCGTCGTTCATGGTGACGGCGAGCGGCTGGGCACCGCCCATCCCGCCGAGCCCGGCGGTCAGGGTGATCGTCCCGGCGAGGGAGCCGCCGAACCTCTTGGCGGCGACGGCCGCGAAGGTCTCGTAGGTGCCCTGGAGGATGCCCTGGGTGCCGATGTAGATCCAGGAGCCGGCCGTCATCTGGCCGTACATGGTCAGGCCGAGCTGCTCCAGGCGGCGGAACTCCTCCCAGTTGGCCCAGTCGCCCACCAGGTTGGAGTTGGCGATCAGGACGCGCGGGGCCCACTCGTGGGTGGTCAGCACGCCGACGGGGCGGCCGGACTGGACGAGCATCGTCTCGTCGCCGCGCAGGGTGCGCAGGGTGCGGACCATGGCGTCGAAGGAGGCCCAGTCGCGGGCGGCCTTGCCGGTGCCGCCGTAGACGACGAGCTTGTCGGGGTGCTCGGCGACCTCGGGGTCGAGGTTGTTCTGCAGCATCCGCAGTGCGGCTTCCTGCTGCCATCCGAGCGCACTCAGCTCGTTGCCGCGCGGCGCCCTGACCGGACGCGGTCCTGCGGTGCTGGCCATATGACCCTGCCTCCTCGGCTCCAGCCGTATCGAATCTATTCACCAATAATACGCAGTGAATAGTTCTAGTCAACGGGTGGCCGGGCACGGATCCCGGTCGGCCGCCCGCCGCCGGGCAACCGGCAACGCCTGGCAGCACAACGCGGAGTGGCGACGGACACCCGCGACGGGGGACGGCGACGCACCGTCGCACCCCGCCGCCCGCCGCACCCCGGCGTGCGTCCGGCTGCCCGTCCCCCGTTCCGGCCGTCCCTCGTGCTCGGCCGTCCCTGTGTCGGTCGGTCCGCCCGGTCGCCCGGCCGCCCGCTCGTCCGTCCGTCCGTCCGTCCGTGAACCGCCAGGGGTGGGACAGCCGGAGGGACACGCGGCCCGCGGGCCGCTTCCGGTCGCCGCCCGGGACGCGAGCGGCCTACCGTCGTTCCAGAGCGCGCTGACGGTGCGCATACGGAGGGGACGCCCCGGGTACGGCATGTCGGCGCACCCCGCGCAGTCCGCAGCACCCGCCGCTCCCCCTCCCGCTCCCCCCGCCGAACCCCACGCAGCCCCGGAGAACCTCATGTCGCAGATCCTTTTCGTGCTGACCGGTGCCCAGCACTGGACCCTCGCCGACGGCAGCCGGCATCCCACCGGCTTCTGGGCCGACGAGGCGGTCACCCCCTACGAGGCCTTCAGAACGGCGGGCCACCAGGTCGCCGTCGCCACCCCCGGCGGGGTGGTGCCCAGCGTCGACCAGGCGAGCCTGTCCGCGGACGCGAACGGCGGGCAGGACAACGCCGACCGGGTGGCCGCGGGCCTGGAGGCGTTCACCGAACTGGGAGCGCCGCTGAGCATCGAGGACGTACGGCTGGACAGCGCCGGCGGGCCCGCGGGGTTCGACGCCGTCTTCTGCCCGGGCGGCCACGGCCCCATGGAGGACCTGGCCACCGACAGCGACTCGGGCACCCTGCTGGTGCGCACCCTGGCCTCGGGCCGGCCGCTGGGCGTCGTCTGCCACGGCCCGGCCGCGCTGCTGGCCGCCCACACCCAGGAGGGCGCCGGTGTGGTGCACGGCCGGCGGCTGACCGCCTTCAGCAACGCGGAGGAAGCGCAGACGGGGCTGGCCGCCAAGGCCAGATGGCTGCTCCAGGACCGGCTGGTGGAGGCGGGCGCGCACTTCGAGGAGGGCGAGCCCTGGGCGCCGCACGTGGTGGTGGACGAGAACCTGGTCACCGGCCAGAACCCGGCTTCCGCGGGGCCGGTGGCCGCGGAGGTCATCAAGATGCTTGGCTGAGAACCGTCCTGTACGTCTTTTCGAAAGGGACCGCACAGATGACCACCCGCGCACCCTCCGGCTCCCGTCCCGCCGATGCCGCCGGGCAGTTCTCCCTCGGCGGCGAACTGCCGGTGAGCCGGCTCGGCTACGGAGCGATGCAGTTGACCGGGCCCGGCATCTGGGGCGAGCCGCGGGATCCGGACGAGGCCGTCCGGGTGCTGCGCCGCGCCGTCGAGCTGGGTGTCACCTTCATCGACACGGCCGACTCCTACGGGCCGTTCGTCAGCGAACGCCTGATCCGCGAGGCCCTGCACCCCTACCCCGACGACCTCGTCATCGCCACCAAGGGCGGGCTGACCCGCGCCGGGCCCGACGACTGGCGCCCGGTCGGCCGCCCCGAGTACCTGCGCCAGCAGTGCGAGCTGAGTCTGCGCCACCTGGGCGTGGAGCGCATCGACCTCTACCAGCTGCACCGCATCGACCAGCAGGTGCCGGTCGCCGACCAGCTCGGGGAGCTCTCGCTGCTCCAGCAGGAGGGCAAGATCCGCTTCCTCGGGCTGTCGGAGGTGACGGTGGCCCAACTGGAGGAGGCCAGGAAGCTGGCGGACGTGGTGTCCGTGCAGAACCTCTACAACCTCGCCGACCGCAGCGCGGAAGAGGTGCTGGAGTACGCGGAACGGGAGACCGCCCAGGGGAACAGCCTGGCCTTCATCCCCTGGTTCCCCATGGCGACGGGCGACCTGGCCCGTCCCGGTGGCCCGCTGGACGCCGCCGCGCGGGAGCACGGCGCCACCCCCTCCCAGCTCGCGCTGGCCTGGCTGCTGCGCCGCTCCGAGGTGATGCTGCCGATCCCGGGCACCTCGAAGGTGACGCACCTGGAGGAGAACACCGAGGCGGCCCGGATCGAGCTGTCCGACGAGCAGTTCACGGCGCTGGCGGACGCGGTCGTCGGAACGGAGCGCCCGGACAGCACCGGGTAGCCGGGACCGCCACCGCCGGGGGCTCCGCACCACGGGACAGTCACGAGTGCCCCGTCCGCACGCCCGGCCGGGCCGTCCCGACCGCGGCCCCCGACCGGCGGTCGGCGGGCTCGGTCGGCGGTCCCGACCGGCGGTGGCCACCCCCGACCCGCGGTCAGCGGTCCCGATCGTCGGTCCCCCCCCCGACCGGCAGTCGGCGGTCCCGACCGGTGGTGTGCGGTCCCGACCGGTGGTGTGCGGCTGGACGGACGCGGGGCCGGGGCTGTGTGTTCAACGGGCCCGGTCGGTCAGGTCCGGGTCCCGCCGCCCGCGCCGCTGCCGCCCATGCCGTGGCCGTCGGCCCCCTGTCCGGCCGCGCTCTTCCGGCCGTGCCAGTCGATGCACATGAGGAGGGCGTCGTCCTGGAGGGGCGTCTCGCCCCGGTAGTCGGCCAGCTCGCGGAGCATGGCGGCCGGGACCTGGGCGGCCGGCAGCAGCTTGTTGGCGGCCAGGGAGCGGGCCAGGGCGCGGTCGCCGTACTTCTCACCGGCGCGCCCCGCCGTGTCGTAGACGCCGTCGCTGCCGAACAGCAGCCGGTCGCCGGGCAGCACGGTGTGGTGTTCCTCGGTGTAGACGGTGTCCTCGAACATGCCCAGCGGCAACTGTCGGTCGAAGTCGATGCTGTCGATCGTCCGGCTCCCGCGCAGCCGCCACATCCGCGGGGAGCCCGCGTCCACCACCTCGACGTCGCCGGTGGCCAGCTCCAGCCGCATCAGCAGCACCGAGACGTAGGCGGAGCCCTGGTACTGCGCGTACACGGCCTGGTCCGCGAGGGTCGCCTGGCCGGCCAGGTCCAGTCCGGCGCGGCGGGCGTTGCGCAGCGCGTTGGTGGCCAGATTGGTCAGCAGCGCTGCCTCCATGCCCTCGCCCATGCCGTTGGTGATGCTCAGCGTCAGGTGCCGCTCGGAGGCCTCCCAGTCGAAGGTGTCGCCGAAGATCGCGTAGGCGGGCTCCAGATGGGCGCCGACCTCGAACTCGGGCCGCATGCAGGAGCGGCCGGGCAGCAGCTGCCACTGCATCTCCGCCGCGAGGGTGAGCCGTGAGGCGCGCCGGGCCAGCACGAACAGGTCGGTGTCCCGCTCGGCGACGAGGATCTCGTGCCCGAGCGCCTCGCACAGCTCGTGCAGCTCGGGCAGCAGGCCGCGCGCGTCGGAGGCGGCGGGCAGCCCGACCGAGAGCGTGCCCATCCGGTCGCTGCGGACCGTCAGCGGCAGATGCACCACGACCCCGCCGCCGCTCCGGCTGGTGACATGCGGCTCCTGCGCGCCGAAGGCCCGGCCCTCCGGGCTGTCGTGCACGGGTACCGGTCCGTGGTGCGCCGGATAGCCGTCGACCATCTGGAGCGAGGTCATGCCGTAGTCGACCATGCGGACCTCGACGCGGTCGGCGCCGTACCGCTCGCGCAGCTCGTCGGCGACGACGGAGACGAGCGCCTGCGGCGGCGCGGTGCGCAGCCTCTGCTGCACGGCGGCGAGTCGGTCCACGGCGTTCCTGGTTCTGTGCGGGGCTGGCGAGGACCCCGCCCGGGATCGCGCCTGCTCAGCCGGATGTCTGTGCAGAATTCCGTGCAGGTGTCACCGTATCGCAGCGCCCACCACGGGCCCCTGCCGCGGTACGGCGCCGCCGCGCGACGAGTTTCCGCACTCCCGGTGGTCCCTTTCCACGGCGCCGGTGCACAGGGCCCGGTGATCCGGGACGCGGGAGGCAGTACGTCATGAGTGAGGCCACGGAACCGGCCGGCCCCAGGCTGGGCGGCACCGTGCTGGGCAGCACCGACCCGGGCAGGCTGTGGGAGTGGTACCGCGACGCGTTCGCCCCCGGCCGCACCCGGGACGGCCGCGAGGACGGCAGCCCGGTGCGCCACCTCGACCTGTGCGGCACATACGTGCTCTTCGAGGCCCGCGACGACGTGGGCAGCAGGTCCGTCGAGCCGGGCCGCGCCCTGGTGAACTTCGAGGTGACCGGCATCCACGAGCTGGAGCGCCGCCTCACCCGGCAGCTCGATCCGCGCTGGATCCGCCCCGTCGGGGTGGCCGGCGCGGACATGCTGATGGGCACCGTGGAGGACCCGGACGGCAACTACGTCCAGCTCTGCGAGCCCACGGACGGACACTCCGCGCACCGGCACCGTGAGTGACGCTGCGCACAGCGGGCGGCCGTCTCGCTCCGGCAGCCGGGCAGGGGCGTGGTCAGGGCCGGTAGGCGCACTCCGTGAGGATGCTGTGCGCCTCCCAGCCGAGCGTCTCGTACAGGGCGCGGCCCTGCGGGGTGGCGCCGAGCAGGCCGAGGCCGGCGCCCGCGGCCACGGCGCCGTCGGTGAGGGCGCGCACCACCAGGCTGCCCAGACCACGCCGCCGGTGGGCCTCCTCGGTGACGACGCCGTCCAGCACGGCGGTGCCCTCCAGCACGGACATCCGGCCGCCGGCCACGTGCCGCCCCGCGGTGTCGGACACCTCGGCGACGGTGACGCACCCGCGGGTCCGGGTGGCGAGGAGGTAGCCGTCGGGCGGCACCGGAGCGGTCCGGTGCAGGCCGGTGACCATCAGGTGGCCGGTCTCCGCGTGGTCGATCTCCCAGTGGGGCGGCAGGTGGCCGGCCACCGTGCCGGGCTCCGCGAAGACCATGAGCCAGGTGTGCGGCGCGGTCACCGCTGCGGCAGCCTCGCGGACGGTGGCCTCGGGGGCGCCCAGCAGCACGTGCCGTCCCACGAGGCGGGCGGATCCGACCGCCATCCACAGCCCCCAGGGGCGTTCCACCGGCGCGGGGGTGCCACGGGCGGCGGCCCAGCCGGTCACCCACTTCCGCACGAGCCGGCGGTCGGCGCCGCGCACCACAGGGGAGCTGTCCAATCAAGGGCCTCCGGTCAACTGTCGGGCAACGGCCGCGCGCAGTACGGAGACTGACGCACGAAGGCACCCGCTTTTCCGGCGTCTTCCGACGCGGCCGGTCCCGGGCCCGGTCACTCCGCGAAGAGCCCGCGCTCGCTCGCCCGGGTGTCGAACTCCTCCAGGCGGGCCTGCGCGTCGGGCAGGCCGTCGCACATCGCTTCGAGCAGGACGCGGCCCAGCAGCATGGGGGCGCAGGCGGTGTCGAAGGCGAGGCCCGTGCCGACGGCGGCGGGCAGCAGCAGGTCGCCGGGGTGCGCGACGGGCGCGAAGGCGCTGTCGGCGACGGTGACGACGGACAGCCCGGCCGCCCGGGCCTGCTCCAGCGCCTCGACGGTCTCGCGGGGGTGGCGGGGCAGCGCGAAGCACATCAGTGCACTGGCGCCGGCACGTACGCACCTGTCGATCCGGTCGACGAGCATCGAGCCGCCCTCGGTGAGCAGCCGCACGTCGGGATGGACCTTGGCTGCGAAGTAGGCGAAGCCGCTCGCCTGGGCCGCCGCCGCCCGCAGCCCCAGGACGGGCAGGGGGCGGGAGCCGGCCAGCACCGCCCCGGCGCGTTCGAGGGGCGCCGGGTCCGCCAGCAGCCCGGCGAGGTGCCGCAGGTTCTCGATCTCGGCCAGCACGGCCTGCTGGTACTCGTTGCCGCCGTTGTGCGGCCCGCCCTCGGCGCCGGGAGAGGCCGCCTCCGCCTGCGGCTCGCTCTCCCGCAGGTGACGGCGGAGCGCCGGGTAGCCGTCGAATCCGAGCGCCACGGCGAACCGGGTGACCGACGGCTGGCTGACCCCGGCCAGCTCGGCGAGCTCGACGCTGGAGAGGAAGGGCGCGTCCCCTGCTCTGCGGACCATGCAGTGGGCGATGCGGCGCTGGGTCGGGGTCAGCCGGTACCCCTCGAACAGTGACAGCAACCGCGCACTCGCGCTGCTCATCCCGCACCTCTCATTCAGCCCGCTCCCCCCTTGCATAACCCTATGCAGCAAGAGCCGGCCGCGGCAAGGCACCCGGCGCGGGCGCCCCGCCCGGCGCGGGGCGCCGGGCGGGGCAGTGGTGGCCGTGTCAGGCCTGGCCCTCGTCGAACCAGCGCGCCAGGTCGGGGGCCACCCGCCCCACGGCCACCGGTGTTCCGCCGTCCCGGAGGGAGGCGGTGGCTGCCACGCCGGCCGCCACCGCCTCACGGGCGGCGACGGGGCTGGTGTCGGTGGTTCCGCCGTCCCGGACGAACCGCAGGAACTCCGCGACCAGCAGCGGGTCGGACCCGCCGTGTCCGCCGGCGCCCTCGCCGGGGGCGGGCATCGGGACGACCACGTCCGCCTCGGCGCGGTAGCCCTCGCGGCTGCGGCGGTTCCACACCCGCACCTCGGCGGTCTCCCCGTGGTCGCCGAAGTTCTCCAGCCGGCCCTCGGTGCCGATGACGGTGTAGTTGCGCCAGTAGTCGGGCGTGTAGTGGCACTGCTGGTAGCTGGCGTGGACACCGCCTTGCAGGCGCATCACCATCATGGAGAGGTCCTCCACGTCGACCACCGGGTTGAGCCCGGTCAAGGAGCGCGGGGGCCAGTTGTTCTCCGGGTCGTACCAGTCGGGCATCACCGCGCCGGGTGCCTGGCCCGAGCGGTCGGGGTTGTCGCCGTAGACGGTCAGGCCGCCCAGCGCGGTGACCCGCTCGGTGTAGGCGCCGGCCAGCCAGTGGATGACGTCCAGGTCGTGGGCGCCCTTCTGCAGGAGCAGGCCGGTGGTGTTGCGGCGGTCGGCGTGCCAGTCCTTGAAGTAGAAGTCGCCGCCGTGGCCGACGAAGTGGCGGCACCAGACCGCCTTGACCTCGCCGATCTCGCCCCGCTGGATCAGCTCGCGCATGGTGCGCACCACCGGCATGTGCCGCATGTTGTGGCCCACGTACAGCCGGGCGCCGCCGGCTCGGGCCGCCTCCAGCACCCGGTCGCAGCCCTCGGTGGTGATGGCCAGCGGCTTCTCCACGAAGACGGCGACGCCCGCGCCGAGCAGGTCGAGTGCGAGCTGCTCGTGCGTGTGGTCGGGGGTGATGACGAAGACGGCGTCCAGCTCCTCCGCCCGGAGCAGCGCGTGGTGGTCGGTGTAGACGTGCACGTCCTCACCGAACCACTCGCGGGCCCGCTCGAAGGCGGCGGGCGCGAGGTCGACGGCGGCCACCACGCGGGAGCCCTCGCCGGGGCGGTGCGCCTCCTTGGCCAGGGTGGCGCGCAGACCCAGGCCGACGACGGCCAGGCGCAGGTCCCGGGTGCGACCCTCTTGGCCGCGGTCGGCGGCCGGGGCGACGGCGGTACCGGTCGGGGTGTCGGTCGGATGGCTCATGCGGTTCAGCCCTTCATGCCGGAGAAAGCGATGCCCTGGATGAACTGCCGCTGCATCGACACGAAGACGACGATCACCGGCAGGGTGGCCAGCACCGAGCCGGCCATCAGCACCGGGTACTCGGTCAGGTGGGCGCCCTGGAGGGTGGCCAGCCCGGCCGAGAGCGGCATCTGTGAGGGGTCGGTGTTGACGACCAGCGGCCACATCAGATCGTTCCAGGACCACAGGAAGGTGAGGATGCCCAGGGCCAGCAGTCCGGGCCTGGCCAGCGGCAGGGCGATCCGCCAGAAGACGGTGAACGGGTTGGCGCCGTCCAGTCTGGCCGCCTCCTCCAGTTCGGTGGGCAGCCCCATGAAGAACTGCCGCAGCAGGAACGTGCCGAAGGCGCTGAACATGCCGGGCACCACGAGCGCCTGGAGGGAGTTGAGCCAGCCGAGGTCCTGCATGATCTGGTACTGCGGCAGCAGGAACAGCTGGCCGGGCACCATCAGCACGGCCAGGAACCCGAGGAAGAGCGCGCCGCGCCCGGGGAAGTCGATACGGGCGAAGGCGTACGCCGCCATCGAGCACAGCAGCAGTTGGGCGGCGGTGCGCAGCAGCGTCATCAGCACCGTGTTGAGGAGCTGGTCGGTGAACGGGATGGACTCGAAGACCGTCGCGTAGTTCGACCAGTGCCAGTGCTCCGGGAGGATCGTCGGCGGCACCCGGGTGGACTCGCCGAAGGACTTGAACGAGGTCAGCACCTGCCACAGCAGCGGGAAGACGGTGACGACCGCCCCCACGGACAGCACCAGGTGGGCGGGCCACAGGCGTCCCTCGCGGCGGGTGCGGCGGCCCGCGGGGCCCGGCCGGCGGCGCCCCGCCCGCACTGTCGTCTCAGCCATAGTGGACCCACCTCTTCTGCAACCGGAACTGGAGGGCGGTCAGCGCCATGATCAGGACGAACAGCACACACACGATGGCTGCTCCGTACGCGCGCTGGTTGTCGTAGAAGGACTTCTGGAAGAAGAGCATCACGATGGTCTGGCCCTCGCTGTAGGCCGGGTTCGTGACGCCGACGGAGGTGTTGGCCCCCAGGATCATGTAGATCAGGTCGAACACCTGGAGGGACTGGATCACCGACAGCACGGTGGTGAAGAAGATCGTGGGGCTGAGCAGCGGCATCGTGACGGAGAAGAACTGCCGCACGCGTCCGGCCCCGTCCAGGGAGGCCGCCTCGTAGTAGTCCTGCGGGATGCTCTGCAGGCCGGCCAGGAGCAGGATCATGTTGTAGCCGACGGTCATCCACACCCCGACCACGGCGACCGCGAACCGCACCACGTCCGGGTCGGAGACCCAGTAGGTGCCGTCGATGCCGATCGCGTCCAGCGCCTGGTTGAGGATGCCGACGTCGCCGTTGTACAGCCAGCGCCACACCACCGCCACGGCCGCCGGCATGGTGACGACGGGCAGGAAGTACAGCGTCCGGTACAGGCCCGTTCCGCGCATGCCCTTCAGGTTCAGCAGCACGGCCAGCACCATCGAGACGGGTATGCCCAGCAGCACCAGCACCGTGTACATGAGGCTGTTGCCCAGCGACTGCCACACCTCGGGGTCGTGCAGCATCGTGCGGTAGTTCTCCAGCCCGATCCACCGGGTGCCGCCGAAGGGGCCCCACTCGGTGAAGCTGAAGTACAGGGTCTGCAGGACCGGCCACAGGTAGAAGACCGCCAGGCCCAGCCCGGCCGGCGCGATCAGCGCGTAACCCCACCACTTGTCGCGGTACAGGAAGCGGCGCTCCCGTCTGCGCAGCTCCCGTTCGCGCTCCCGCGCGGACGGGCCGGAGCTCGCGGGGGTCGGCGGCGGTGCCGTCCCCGACGCCGTACCGGACTCGACGTCGACGCTCATGCGGTCCCCTCCTGGGCGAGCAGTTGGTTCATCGCCTTGGTGAGGGAACGCGACACGCTCTCCAGGCTCTCGTTCCCGCTCCAGGCCCGGGAGAGCATCTGCAGTTCCTTGTGCGACCAGGCGGCGGTGTTGGTGGAGATCGGGTACGGCGTCGCGTAGTCCACGGCGTCCAGGTGGACCTTCAGATCGAACTTCGGCATGGAGTCCACCCACGGCTGCTGGGTGCCGTTGCGCGCCGGGATGGCGGTGCCCTTGGCCTGGAGGAGCGCCCCGCGCCTGGAGGACATGAAGCGCACGAAGTCCCGGGCGAGTTCGGGGTACGGGGTCCTGGCGTAGACGACGTTGGCCAGGCCGTGGATGACACTGGCACGGTGCTTGCCGCGGGGCAGGGGGGCGACGTCCACCTTGTCGCGCAGCGCCGGATCGGCCCAGAAGACGGCCGCGTTGTACGAGCACTCGTACGTCATGGCCAGCTTGCCCGCCTGGAACATCTGGGTGGCGTCGGTGTCGGTGAGCTGCTGGAGGGTGGGCGAGGCGCGGTAGCGGTGGATCATGTCGATCCACAGCTGCAGCCCGTCGAGGGTCTCCGGGTCGGCGTAGCCGGACTGCGTACGGTCCTTGGAGATCACCCGGCCGCCGGCCTGCGGTATGGAGTTGTAGTAGTTCTCCTGTGCCCGCACAGGGGCGCCGATCCCGTAGATCCCGCGGCGCCGGTCGGTGAGGCGCTGCGCGTTCTCGATCAGGTCGTGCCACGTCCAGGAGGCGTCCGGGTGGTCCACGCCCGCCCGGTCGAAGAGCTCCTGGTTGAACCAGAGCGCGACCGTGTCGAAGTCCTTCGGCGCCCCGAACTGGGTGCCCTTCCAGCGGTAGAGCTTCGCCAGGTCGGGCGGGAAGTCGGCCGGGTCGAGGACCTTGTGGTCGCCTTCCGTCTGCAGTGGGAGGAGCTGCCCGTTGTCGGCGTACAGCCCGAAGTTGGGGCCGTTCATCCAGAACACGTCGGGCGCCGAGCCGCCGGAGCAGGCGGTGCGCAGCTTCGTCCAGTACGTCGCGTTCGGGGTGAGCTGCACATCGACCTTCACCCCCGGCCTGGTGCGCTCGAACTCCTTGGCGGCCTTCTGCATCGCCGGCATCTGGTACACGTCCCAGACGCCGTAGGTGATCCGCCCGCGTGCGGTGCCGCCCTTGGCTCGGGAGGTGGTCGGTTTCGAGGGACTGCTGCAACCGGCCGCGAACGCCGTCGTACCGAGCGTCGTCGCGGCGGCCGCTGACAGAAGGGAACGTCTGCGCACGCCGGGGGCCTTCCTGGGAGCCGGATGCCCGGAAAGCTATGTGCTCGAAGTTGACGCGTCAAGACTCGTTTCGATCAACTTCATGCAATACGGTGGGCCCTGGGCCTCCCCGGCGTGGACCTCGCACGGCGCCGGGAGTGGTGCTAGCACCACTGCGTCCCGCCCGGCGTCCCCGTACCGTGCCAGGTATGAGCGCACCCGACCCCGAGCTCAAGAAGGAGCTCGACGCGACCCTGGCGACCCGCAGGGAGCTCGGCCCCGAGTACGAGGACGAGCTGATCGACTCCTTCCTGGAGAAGGTGGACAAACGGCTCGACACCGCCGTCGACAAGCGGGTGCGCCGACAGCTCGCGGAGCAGCAGATGGTGGTCGCCCGCGGCGCCGCACCCGGCAGGCCGCAGCGGCCGTCGCCGTCCTACCCCGAGGGGCTCGGCGCGCGGCTCGGCCTGGCCGTGGCCTCACTGGTGCTGGCGATCCCGCTCTCGGCGATCGCCGTGGCCAACGCGGGCATGACCGGCCTGGCCACCTGCTGGGCCGGCATCGTCGCCGTCAACGCGCTGCAGGCCAGCCGGTCCTGGTTCACTACGGGGAAGTCGCCCCGCGACGAGCTGTAGCCTCGCGGCACCCCGTCGCACCGGTACACGTACGGTCCCGGTCGCCCGTGCGGCACCCCCGGGAGCACGCCCGGCCGTCCTGCGCGCAGGGGGACGTCCATGCCACCGGGCGCCCGGAGCCCGTGCGCCGCCCGCGCCTGCATGCGGGGCCCGGCGGCGGGCCGCCGGCACCCCGTTCCTCCGGTCCGGGCCACCGCGGTGACCCGGACCCGACCGGCCGCTACGCCGTCTGACGGGTGTCCGACGCGAGGAACGCCAGCAGGTCCTGGCGGCTGACCACACCGCTCGGCTTGCCGTCCGCCAGCACCACCGCCGCGTCGGCCCCCTCCAGCACGGCCATCAGGTCGGCGACCGGCTCACCCGCCCCCACGTGCGGCAGCGGCGCGCACATGTGCTTGTCCAGCGGGTCGCCCAGCGAGGCGCGCTGCGCGAACAGCGCGTCCAGCAGCTCCCGTTCGACGACCGACCCGATCACCTCGGCAGCCATCACGTCCGGGTGGCCCGCGCCCGGCTTGACCACGGGCATCTGCGAGACGCCGTACTCGCGCAGCACCTCGATGGCCTCCCCGACGGTCTCCTCGGGGTGCATGTGCACCAGGGAGGGCATCGGCCCCTCCTTGTACCGCAGGACGTCACCGACCCGCGCCCCGGCCGTACCGCCCTCCTCCAGGAAGCCGTAGTCGTTCATCCACTCGTCGTTGAAGATCTTGCTGAGGTAGCCGCGCCCGCTGTCCGGCAGCAGCACGACGACCACGTCCTCGGGGCCGAGCCGCCGGGCCACCTCCAGCGCACCGACCACCGCCATCCCGCACGACCCGCCGACCAGCAGTCCCTCCTCCTTGGCGAGGCGCCGCGTCATCCGGAAGGAGTCCTTGTCGGAGACGGCGACGATCTCGTCGGTGACCCCGCGGTCGTAGGCGTCGGGCCAGAAGTCCTCACCGACGCCCTCGACCAGGTAGGGGCGCCCGGAGCCCCCCGAGTAGACGGAGCCCTCCGGGTCGGCGCCGACGATCCGTACACGGCCACCGCTGACCTCTTTCAGGTACCGCCCGGTGCCGCTGATGGTGCCGCCCGTACCGATGCCCGCCACGAAATGGGTGATCCGCCCGTCCGTCTGCTCCCACAGTTCGGGGCCCGTCGTCTCGTAGTGCGAGCGGGGATTGTCCGGGTTGCTGTACTGGTCGGGCTTCCAGGCGCCGGGAGTCTCGCGGACGAGCCGGTCGGAGACGTTGTAGTACGAGTCGGGGTGCTCCGGGTCGACAGCGGTGGGGCAGACCACGACCTCGGCCCCGTACGCGCGCAGGACGTTGATCTTGTCGGTGGAGACCTTGTCGGGGCACACGAACAGGCAGCGGTAGCCCTTCTGCTGGGCCACGATGGCCAGCCCGACACCGGTGTTGCCCGACGTCGGCTCCACGATCACCCCGCCGGGGCGCAGCGCGCCCGACTGCTCGGCGGCCTCGATCATGCGCAGCGCGATGCGGTCCTTCACCGAGCCGCCCGGGTTGAAGTACTCGACCTTGGCCAGGACGGTGGCCTGGATGCCTTCGGTCACACTGGTGAGCTTGAGCAGCGGGGTGTTGCCGACAAGCTCGATCATCGACTCGTGATACTGCACCGTGGTCTCCGCGCGTAGTCGTGGTCGCCGGGCCGCGGGTCGCGGCCCGTGCCACACCATATTGGGCAACACGCGCACGCAGGGGGCGCGTTGCAGCATGGTCCGCACGGGGCAACACAGTCTTGAGGGGTGTGAACCCCGGCGCGCGGCAGGACCTTCACTCCTCCCCGGACAAGCGCGCCCCTTCTTTCCCCCACCGCCGTAGGACGAAACCGACACCACCGATCCCGACAGACCGATCCCGGCAATCGGACCGATGCCGGCAATGCGACCTCACCAGCACCCCCTGAAAACCCCTTTCACCCCGTGGCGACCGATCGACGACCTATGACGAACCCTTGACGGACCACGACGAACCATCAGAACAAGAACCCGGGAGGCGGAACAGCACAATGCCGATGTCGAAGGCGTCGAGTGCCAGAGTGGCCCGACGGATCGCTACCGCAGCCGCCTACGGAGGCGGCGGAATCGGCCTGGTCGGCGGGGCGGCGGTCGGGCTGCTCTTCACCGAGATCCAACTGGCGAAACGTCATATCGGAGGTTCCGAGGACGAGCCACCCGTGGCCGACGGTCTGTACGGCAGCGCCTTCGGCAGGCGCTACACGGGGCGCCCGCTGCACATGGCCTTCCTCGGCGACTCCACGGCGGCCGGCCAAGGCGTGCACCGGCCCCGGCAGACCCCCGGAGCCCTGCTGGCCTCCGCGCTCGCCGCCGTGGCGGAACGCCCGGTGAGACTGCGCAACGTCGCCCTGTCCGGCGCCATGTCCGAGGATCTGGAGCGGCAGATCACCCTGCTGCTGAGCGAACGGGAGCTGTCCGAGGCGCCGGACGTGTGCGTCATCATGATCGGCGCCAACGACGTCACCCACCGGATGCCTCCGGCCCGGTCGGTCCGCCACCTGTCCGACGCGGTGGCCCGGCTGCGGACCGCGGGCTGCGAGGTGGTGGTCGGCACCTGCCCGGACCTGGGCAGCGTCGAGCCCGTCGGACAGCCGCTGCGCTGGATCGCGCGGCGGCTGTCGCGTCAGCTCGCGGCGGCCCAGACCATCGCCGTCGTCGAGGAGGGCGGCCGCACGGTCTCCCTGGGCGACCTGCTGGGTCCGGAGTTCTCCGCGAACCCGCGCGAGCTGTTCGGACCCGACAACTACCACCCCTCCGCCGAGGGCTACGCCACCGCCGCGATGGCGGTGCTGCCCACGCTGTGCGCAGCGCTGGGACTGTGGCCGACGGAGGACGAGCGGCCGGACGCGCGGCGGCGCGAGGGCGTACTGCCGGTGGCGCGGGCCGCGGCGGAGGCCGCCGCGGAGGGCGGCACCGAGGTCGCGGGGATGCGCGGCCCCTGGGCGCTGCTCAAGCACCGGCGACGGCGCCGGCTTCCCGCCGCAGAGGAGGCCACCCCGCACTCCCCCGAGGAAGCCGAACACCGCTGAACCGCCGCTCCTTCCGAGCCCCGCCCCGGGAGGGACCGACCGTCGAGGACGGTGCCCCGGGGGCCGGAGCCCGGGGGCTGCTGCCCCGGGACAGCCCGGAGGAGTGGGCACCGGCAGGCCACCCCGTGGCGGCGGGCCGGTTCGGCGGCAGGCCGGTGACGGCGTACGGAGCTGAGCCGACGCGGGCGAGCGGAGCCTCCTGGCGACAGGCGGGGCGACCGAACCGGGCGGGACGCGACATCCGTTGTGAGGGGCGGGCCGACCGGTCCGCGCGAGCGGCACCGCCTTGACGGGACCCCGCTACAAAGCAAACGCTTAGAAGAGGCCCGCATCACACCGCCCAGACCGTGACCGCCACCCTACGGGCGGGTAGCTTCCGCTGCGTACCCCGCCGATCCGCCGACTCCCCCAGGAGCCCCTGATGCCCGAAGCAGTGATCGTCTCCGCCGCCCGCTCCCCCATCGGCCGCGCCTTCAAGGGCTCCCTCAAGGACGTACGCCCGGACGACCTGACGGCCGGGATCATCAAGGCGGCCCTGGCAAAGGTGCCCGAGCTGGACCCGCGGGACATCGACGACCTGATGCTCGGCTGCGGCCTCCCCGGCGGTGAGCAGGGCCACAATCTCGGCCGCGTCGTGGCCGTCCAGATGGGGATGGACCACCTGCCGGGCTGCACCGTCACCCGCTACTGCTCCTCCTCCCTGCAGACGACCCGCATGGCGCTGCACGCGATCAGGGCGGGCGAGGGCGACGTGTTCGTCTCGGCGGGCGTCGAGACGGTCTCCCGCTCGGTCAAGGGCACCTCCGACGGGATGCCCGACACCCACAACCCCCTCTTCGCCGACGCCGAAGCGCGTACCGCGGCCCGCGCCGAGCAGGGGGGAGAAGGGTGGACCGACCCCCGCGAGGACGGGAAGGTCCCCGACGTCTACATCGCGATGGGCCAGACCGCCGAGAACCTCGCCCGGCACAAGGGCATCACCCGCCGGGAGATGGACGAGTTCGGCGTCCGCTCCCAGAACCTGGCGGAGAAGGCCCTCGCCGACGGCTTCTGGGAGCGGGAGATCACGCCGGTCACCACCCCCGACGGCACGGTCGTCGGCAAGGACGACGGGCCGCGGCCGGGGGTGACGCTGGAGGGCGTCGAGGGCCTGAAGCCCGTCTTCCGTCCGGACGGCCTGGTCACCGCGGGTAACTGCTGCGCTCTCAACGACGGTGCCGCCGCACTGGTGATCATGTCCGACACCAAGGCCCGTGAGCTGGGGCTCACCCCGCTGGCCCGCATCGTGGCAACCGGGGTCTCCGCGCTCTCCCCCGAGATCATGGGGTACGGCCCGGTTGAGGCCAGCAAGCAGGCGCTGGCCCGCGCGGGCATGTCGATCGGCGACATCGACCTGGTCGAGATCAACGAGGCCTTCGCCGCGCAGGTCATCCCCTCGTACCAGGACCTGGGCATCGACCTCGACAGGCTCAACGTCAACGGCGGCGCCATCGCGGTGGGTCACCCCTTCGGGATGACGGGCGCCCGCATCACCACCACGCTGCTCAACTCGCTCCAGTGGCACGACAAGCAGTTCGGCCTGGAGACGATGTGCGTGGGCGGCGGCCAGGGCATGGCCATGGTGCTGGAGCGCCTGAGCTGACCCCGCGCACGACGGTGCTCCACAGGCGCTTCCGCACGGCGAGGCGCCCGGGGCGGCCCTGAGACGCTGCCGAGACAAAAGCGCCCCCAGGATGTGATATACACCCTGGGGGCGCGGCATTTCCGCAGGTCAGCGCGGTACGAGTGAGGCGGACCCGCTTCACCGTCTGTCCAGTTCGCCGGGATTTGCACTACGGTCGAAGAACCTTGAACGACCTCACCGACAACGCTGTTGTAGGAATTCAGGGTGAACGACCGGGGGGACCGCGTCAGGGGGAACGAACGGAACCGGGAGTCAAGTCAGTGAGCGCCATATCCCTCATCCTGCTGTGTGCGGCTGTCGCGGCCACCGCGTCGGGCGGTGCGGCACTGCACACGGCACGCGGCCTGCGCCGCCAGCTCACGGCGCTGCGCGCCGAACTCGACGCCGGGTGTGCGGCCGCCGCCCCCGCCGACGGTCCCACCGCCGCGGCCGCCACCGTTCCGCACGCCCGTCCGGCGGTCAGGGACCTGTCCGGGGACGGCGACCGCGAGGGGAAGGACGACGGCTGCTGCTCCCCCGACGCCTTCTCCCGGCAGATCCGCGCCGCCGTCGCCGCCGCGCTGGCGGACGAGCGGGAGCGCGAACTGGCCGAGGCGCGGGCCTTCTGGGCCGCGCAGGAAGCCCGCGGCTCCGACCCGGGAGCCGGCGCGCTGCTGGCCGGGCACGGCACCGAGTACGACGTCGCCCCCGGTGACTTCGCAGCCCTGGGCGGGCTGGGCGAGCCGATGGGCGCACCGGGCGATCCGGCCGCCGGTACCGGCGAGCGGGCCGGGGCCGGTGACGGGGCCGCCGAGACGGCCGGCTCCGAGACGGGCGAGATCTTCATTCCCCGCCAGCCGGGCCCCGAGGACGGGGACCTGGATGTAGAGGCGGACCTCGCCCCGCTCCTCGACCGCGACGCCGGGCACGGCACTCCCTACGGTCCGCACGAACCGTACGAGCTGCGTGAGGCGTACGAGTCGCGTGAGCCTCACGCGCCGGACGCCTCGCACGAGCCGGACGGTCCCCGGCGGGACGCGGCGGTGGATGGCGAGGCGGGCGTCGAGCCGGAGGAGTCCCCCGATCTGGCGGCCGCGCGCCGCCGCCACCCCTCCCAGCCGGACTACAACCTCAACGGGGAGCCCGTCGCCCCGGGGGCGACCCCGGCCCCGACGGTCACCTACCACGAGCGCACCATCGAGCGGCTCGCCGTCCTCGCCGACGCCGGCATCCCGCTCGCCGATGTGCGGCCCGGTCCCCTCGGCACACTGGACGTCTACCTCTTCGAGGACGGGACGACCGTGTGCCTGTCCCCGGGCCACCGCGCCACCAGCGAGGCGCTGGCCGACGCCGTGCGGCGCGGAGAGGCACCCGTGCTGATGGGCGGCTCCGGTATCGCCGGCGCCTACACCCTCACCTTCGGCTACCCCGACGGGCGCACGGCCTACCTGCTGGCCGACCGCGTCATCACACCGCTGTAGGAGGCGCCCGGAAACGACGGCGGGGCGGGCCGGCCTGGTTCAGCGGCCGGCCTGGAGGCGGGACGCCTGCACCGCGCGCAGGGCCTCGGCGAGGACGGCTCCGGCCTCCTCGGCCGGGGCCTGGCGCGCGGCAGCGGCCAGATCGTGCCCGGCGACGGCGAGTTGGTCGCCCACCGCGAAGATCCCCGCGTCCGGCAGCGTGCGCACCGCACCGCCGCTCTCCGTGAACTCCAGACGCTGCGCCAGCGCGGCCAGGTCCCGCGCGAGGGCGAGCCCTTCGGTAGCGGCGCCCCGCAGCAGCGCGCTCTGCGGTGCGGCCCGCAACCGGTCGGCGAGGCGTTCCACGGCTTCGGTCAGGGGGTGGGTGTCAACACTGGGCACGGGCTCACCCTATCCAGCCCCGTGTCCGGCGCGGGCCCTCCACACTGTTGCCAACGCCCGGACACTCAGGCAACGTGGCGGCAAGGACTCACTGCAGAAGCGTCCGGAGGCGCCGATGTCCCAAGTCTTCTCCGAAGAGACCCACCGGAACATGCTGTCCCGTATCCCGCAGTGCACCGGCCGTGAAGTCTCCGACTGGCTGCGGATGGTGGACGAAGGCCCCGCCCTCTTCCGTTTCGAGGAGAAGGTGAGCTGGCTCAGGGGCGAGCACGACCTCGCCTACGGGCACGCCAAAGCGATCATCCACGAACACGACCTGCGGCGCGCCGCGCGCCATCGTTAGGGGAGAGCGACCCGAGGACGCGGCCGCGTACGACACGTACAACGGCGAGCGACCACGAACAAGAGCGAAGGGCCCGGGAGGTGTCACCTCCCGGGCCCTTCTTCGATCCGTTCCGTCCGCCCTCGGACCCTGTGCTAGCTGTCGCTCTGCAGGATGGCGATCAGCCGCAGGAACTCCAGGTAGATCCACACCAGGGTGAGCGTGAGGCCGAACGCGGAGAGCCACGCCTCCTCCTTCGGCGCCCCGTAGGCGATGCCGTCCTCGACCTGCTTGAAGTCCAGCGCGAGGAACAGCGCACCGAGCACGACGCCGACGACACCGAAGACCAGCCCCAGGGTGCCGCTGCGGAACCCGAGCCCGTCACCACCGCCGAAGGCGGCGAAGAGGAGGTTGACGGCCATCAGGAGCACGAAGCCGATCGCGGCGGCCATCACGAAGCGGTAGAACCGCTGGGTGACCCGGATGATGCGGGTCTTGTACAGCACCAGGACGGCGGTGAAGACCGCCATCGTGCCGAGCACCGCCTGCATGGCGGCGCCGTTGACCCACTGGTTGACGTAGTTGCTCAGCGCACCGAGGAAGAGTCCCTCGAAGCCCGCGTACGCCAGGATCAGCGCGGGCGACGGCTTCCGCTTGAACGACTGCACCAGCCCGAGCACCATCGCCACCAGTCCGGCGCCGAAGGCGAGGCCGAGCGACAGGCCGGTGATCCAGGCGACAGCGGCGGCGACGACGACGAGGCCGAGAGTCATCGCGGTGCGCGCGATGACGTCGTCCATCGTCATCCGTCCGGCGGACGGCGGGGCCGTCGGCGCCGGGTACGGCTGGCCGGGTGCCTGGGTACCGCCCGCGTACGGGCTGCCCGCATACGGGTTTCCGGCGGGCGGGTTGGCGGCGTAGGGGCTGGTCGCGTACGGGTTCCCGGCCTGCGGCTGCTGCTGCGCATCGAAGCCGGCGTAGCCGCCGGCGCGGCTGAACCCCCGTCGCGAGAAGACCGGGTTTCTGCTCCTCATCTCACTCCTCCATGGCCACGCTGCGCGGCCTCGCGGTCCAGCGTAATGCGTTAGTAAAAACACCACGCTAGTGCAGAGTCAACAACGAAGAAAAGGCGCCCGTTGTTCCCTGTGCCACACGGCCACCATCGGCTCACCCGGGCGGGTGACCGCTTCCTGCGTTCCCGCACTCGTACCCGGCCAGTATCCTCTTCGTCCTGTCCGAACTCACCCGGCAGACCGCACCGGTACCTGCACGCACCGCGGCCTCAGCCGCGTACCAGCAGTACCGCACCGGCCAGCACGGCTCCCAGGACGAGCGCGGCGGCGCCGTGCACGAGCCGGTGCGGCCGCAGCAGCGGAAGCGGGAGAAGGCGGTCGGCCGCCTGCCGCCCCGGCCCGGTCAGGGTGAGCGCGGCGGCGGCGAGCGCGAGCAGCAGTTCGTACTCGACCCCCTCGGGCGCGAAGAAGCCGCCGCCCCACTTCACGGCGAGCGCGTTGAGCATCGTGCCGAAGACCGCCGCGCCGGCGAGCGGGGTGAGCAGGCCGAGCGCGAGCCCGAGTCCGCCGAGCGTCTCGCTCAGCCCGGCGACGACGGCCATCGCCTTCTCCGCGGGGTAGCCGGCCGAGCCGAAGAACTGCGCGGTGCCCTCGATCCCTCCGCCGTGGAACCAGCCGAACAGTTTCTGGGACCCGTGCGCCGCGATGGTCAGCCCGACGGCGAGGCGCAGCACGAGCAGCCCGGCGTCGATGCCGGGCTGCGACTGCTCCGTCGCGGCGGTGCCGGCGGGCAGTGGCTGCTCGGGCACCCCAGGACCGGGGGTGTTCCGAGCGGCCTGTGCGGTGTGGGGGGAAGACATGGGAGAGCCTCCTGGGGATGCGCGGCATCGACAGTGGTTCAAATTCGAAATGAGTACCCTCGACGCTACAAGGCGGTTCGAATTTGAACAACCGCGTCCGTAGAATGTCCCCATGGACGGGACCAGGTGGCTCGATGAGCACGAGATGGCGGCCTGGCAGGGTTTCCTGGAGGCGACCAGCCGGGTCTCCCGCCAACTGGAACAGCAGCTCAAGGAGGACGCAGGCCTCTCCCACCCGCAGTACGAGATACTCGTACGGCTCTCCGAGGAACCCGGCGGCGAGATCCGCATGACGGACCTCGCCGAGGGTCTGTTCACCTCCAAGAGCAACCTGACCTACCAGGTGGGCCAGTTGGAGAAGCGCGGCCTGGTACGGCGCCGTTCCTGCCCCACCGACGTGCGCGGCGTCCTCGCCGTCCTCACCGACGAGGGCCTCGACACCCTGCGTGCCGCGGCCCCCGGTCACGTCGCCACCGTCCGCGCCGCCCTGATCGACGTGCTGGAGCCCGGCGAGATCGACACCGTCGCCCGCGCGCTGGGCCGCGTCGGCGCCCGCCTGCGGCCCGCGCGTCAGGGCACCGGAAGCGCGGAGAGCGGCGGGATGAGCACCTCCTCCTCGTAGGCGAGGTGGTCCTCCAGCTCCCGCGTCATCCGCGCGAGTTCGGCACGGAAGCGGTCGGGATCCGCGGTCGCCACATCGGCCAGCAGACCCTCCAGTTCCCGGCGGACACGGTCCACCGTGCGGTGCTCGGTACGCAGCCGTTCCAGGGCGGGCGCCAGATCGGGATGCTTCTCGGCCAGCACCGGGAAGACCCCCTGGTCCTCCGAGGTGTGGTGGGTGTGCAACGAGTCGCAGAAGGCGAGGCAGTGCTGCCGGATCTGGAGTCCGAGCGGGAGCGGCGGGGCGTCCGCACCGGCGGGCAGCTCCGCACGGGCCCGCACGTACGCCTCCGCCTCGGCGGTCACATGGCGCAGCTGTGCCCGCAGCCAGGTGTGGACCTCCAGGAGCTTGTCGACGAGGCCGGTGAACGGCGTCTCCTCGGCGGAGCGTTCCAGCCGCACGACGGGCAGAGCCCGAGAAACCCGCGCCTGGTAGTCGGCGTACCCGGGGGCCTCCCGTACGACGTGCGCGAACAGGTGCTCCCGCTCGGCGCCCTCGGTGGGCACCGCCACGGCTCCGAAGCACTCCTCCCCCACCTCCACCCGGACCATGGGGTGGGCGAGGAGATTGTGGTACCAGGCCGGATGGTGCGGCGCCCCGCCCGCGGAGGCGACGACCAGGAGCTGACCGTCCTCGTCGCGGACGTAACCGAGGGGCGAGGTCTGTTCCAGGCCCGTGTGGGCTCCCTGCGTGGTCAGCAGCAACAGGTTGCCGCCCTCGAACGGGCCGCCGACCTGCCCCGCGTTGGCGCGGAACTCCTCCACGACGGCTCTGTTGAAGTCGCTGACGCGCGGCGGGGTGGGTGGAAGGGGAGAAGAAGAGGTCAAGAAACAGCTCCAGGAGAGACGGGAGGGCCGCACCGGCTCAGGCCCGCACACACGCGCGCAGGCGTGCAGACGTGAACGTGCACGCCTACGCGCGCACGTGTGCGAGGAGGCCCGGGGGCCCGACGGACGCCACGGGGGCGGAAGAGAAGTCGACGGGGAAAAGCAGACAGCGCGCGCCGGCTCGCATCAGGCGGCGGCAGCGGCAGCGCCGGGACGGCCGCGCTGTGCGTCAGCCGTCAGCAGTACGTGTCAGACGAGCCCGGCGGTGTAAGTACGCACGATGCACTCCTCACGTCAGGTGCCTCCATGCCACTGCCGTACACGCGGCAGCGTCACGCGACACAGCCGCCTATTCAACACGCCCCGTGCCACCCGGACAAGGGTGGGGCGGGGCGGGCATTCCGGCCCCGCCCGTCGGGAGTCATCCGCGGCGGAGGCGGCCGTCCCGCGGAAGAGCTGAGGTCCACAGGGGTGGCGTACCCGCGACGGTGGGCGGCGCGGCCCGCGTGGGCAGGGGCGCTCCCCCCCGTCTCACTGCGCCGGCCGCAGTACCGTGCCGAGCCGGCGCAGCCCCTCGCGGATCTCGCCCGGGGTGTGCGTGGTGTACGACAGCCGCAGGGTCGCCGGGTCGGGCGGGCCGGCGAAGAACGGCGCACCCGGGACGTAGGCGACGTCGTGCGCGACCGCCTCGGACAGCAGCCGGGTCGCGTCGTGGCCCTCCGGCAGCCGCGCCCAGACGAACATCCCGCCGGCGGGACGGTTCCAGGTGCTGCCGGTGGGCAGCGCCGCGGACAGCCCGTCCACCAGGGCGTCGCGGCGCTCCCGGTAGGGGTCGCGGACCCGCCCCAGGTGGGCGTCCAGATCGTTGTCGGCCAGGTAGCGGGCGGCGGCGGCCTGGTCGACGGTGGAGCAGTGCAGGTCGAGGGACTGCTTGGCGACGACGCAGGCGCGGCGCAGCGCGGCGGGCGCCCGCAGCCAGCCGAGCCTCATGCCGGGAGCCATCACCTTCGAGAAGCTGCCCAGCAGCACCGTACGGTCGGCCGCAGGGGGCAGCGCGGCGAGCCACGGCATGTGCGCGCCTTCGAAGCGCAGTTCGCCGTACGGGTCGTCCTCGACGAGCCACAGTCCGTGCCGCGCGGCCACCTCGGCGACCGCCTCACGGCGGGCGAGCGGCAGGGTGCGCCCGGTCGGGTTCTGGAAGGTGGGCACCAGGTAGAGCAGTTTGGGCCGCTCCCGCTCCACCGCCTCGGCGAGGGCCACCGGGTCGATGCCCTCCTCGTCGGACGGGACGGGCACCACGCGCGCTCCGGCGAACCCGAAGCACTGGAGCGCCGCCAGATACGTGGGGTCCTCCACCAGCACGGTGTCACCGGGCTCCAGCAGCGCCGTCGCGAGCAGGGTGAGTGCCTGCTGGGATCCGGTCGTCACCAGCAGCGCCTCGGGGCCCGTCGGCAGCCCCCGGCGCCCGAGCCGCCCGGCCACCGCGGCCCGCAGCGCCGGGTCGCCCTCGGTCGTGGAGTACTGGAGGACGCGGTGTGCCTCCTCGCCGAGCACCCGGTCGTAGGCGGCGCGGATGCCGTCCGCGTCGAACAGCTCGGGCGCCGGCAGCCCGCCGGCGAACGAGATCACCTCGGGCCGCTCGGTCAGCGCCAGGATCTCCCGTACGGGCGAGGCACCGACCGAGGCGACGCGGGCGGCGAGCGGGGGCGCGGGAGCCGGGGAAGCCGCGGGAGCCGGGGAAGCCGCGGGAGCCGGGGAAGCCGGGGAAGCCAGGGAAGCCAGGGAAACAGCCCCGTCCGTGAGCGTGCTGGGAGTCATTCCCGCAGCCTAGAAGCGTGGCCACAACCCTCCCAGCGGTATCCGCATGGTGGGCAGCCCCGCCGGGAAACCGCCGACTTCCCGCGCCACCGCCGGGCGCCGGCAGACGCCGTCGGAAGTCGCCCGGCGCCGCCCGCCGTCGTCACGCGTCCCGCCCGAGGACCGGCCGCCGGACGCGGGCGGCCCGGGGCGGCAGCGCGTCCACGTCACGCTCCGCGTCGACCGGCAGGGCCAGATACGTACTCCGGCGACGGAAGGGCGACGGTGACGGTCCCGGGCGACCCGGCAGGCGCTTCCTGGGTCGCCGGGCCGCGGCCCGGGGGGAGCCTTTCGGGTGCATTCGGGCGCTTCACGGGGCACCGTCCGCCGTACTCCGCGGGGGCGCTCCGCGGTGCGGGAGCGGGCCACGGGCACAGCCGGGGCACGGACTTCTCTTGCCTGCACGGACGCACCGGCGGAACGCGGGAGCCGCACCGTCCCGCGAATCGCCGGTTGGGATCACGTCGAACGGGTACCTGCGGGCCGATATTGGGCCTGGAGCGATGCGCGGGGCCGTCAGAGGGCGGGCCCCGCACGCCCGACGGTAGGCGAGCCAGCGAGAAGGCGAGAAAGGGAGGCCCGGCAGATGGCATCGGAGATGTCCGAAGGGGAGAGGGAAGTTTCCGTGGAGCTCAGCGACTGCGCCTGCGAGGACGCCGAGGCGGTGTTCGGGATGCTGAGCGGGCTGTTTCCCTCGGACTGGAGCGAGCAGCGGCCCGAGGGCCGCGAGGCCAACGTGTGGCTGTCCCGTTTCGATGTCTCCGGCGCCGGCGGCCGTCCGGCCGATGTGACGCTGGGGTCCCGGGTGACGGCCGAACTCCAGGGCTCTCCGCAGGCGGTGGACAAGCTGCACGGCGTGCTGACGGAGGCGTTCGGCGTCACCGAGGTGATGGAGGTCGCCGGTGACCAGGAACGGCAGCTCCGCCTCCGCCTGGAGACCCGCTGAGCCCCTCATGGCGACGCCCCGCCGCGTGGGGCCCGCCCGCGGGCGGCGGGCGGTTTCGGCCATGCCGTCCGGCACACCACCGAAGGGGTCACCAAAGAAGGTGACCCCATGGTCCGTTCGTCATTCGAAGGACTGTCGCCCCACGTGCCGCGGGAGACGGGGCCGGCTCCTGGGAGCCGGGCCCGCGGACCAGCCGAGGGCCAGGAATCCTGACCGGTGGTGCCCGGAGCCGGACTTGAACCGGCACGGCCCGTGAGGGCCAACGAGGTTTAAGCTCGTCGTGTCTGCATTCCACCACCCGGGCACCGGCCTCCGGGACCGCTCCGTGCACCGCCGGGCGCACACGGCCCACCCCAGGACGCGGGACGAGCCTATCCAGGGTCATCCCCCGAACAGCGGATCGACAGACCGATGTTGTCTTATTTTATTGGCAACTGACGGAGCATCAGTGCCACCCGGGCCACTTCGCGGCGGTCTTTTCCACGGGCCCGGTGCGCCAGAAATGACGGAAAGTCGCCGTTCGGTCACGGGCCATCCCCGCGCGTACCGGCCGGAGGCATATGCCAGCGGTCTCTGCCCAGTACAGCAGGGGCTCTTCCCCGGCGATCGCGGAGCCCGGCTCGAAGGCGTCGCCCTCGCGGACGAGGAAGGCGCCGCCGTGCCGTCCGCCTCTCAGGGTCGGCCGTCATCCCCAAGGAGGACCGGGCCGCCGCGGGCTACCTCCGAAGACTCCCCCGGAAACAAGAGCCGGGGCTGATCCGGCGCGGGGATGCGGACGGAACGATGGAAGGCACGTGGAAGTTCCGATCCGGCTTCCCGCCACCTACCTCCCGACAGGAGCCCCGCCGTGACGACCAGCACCCGTCCGCAGTACCCCGCGGGTGGCCCGTACCCCGGCGCCCCCGCAGCCCACACGAGCACCGGCGTCGCCGCGGCCCGGGCCACGGACCTGTCCAAGGTCTACGGCCAGGGCGAGACCCAGGTCGTCGCCCTCGACCGGATAACGGTGGAGTTCCGGCAGGCCGAGTTCACCGCCATCATGGGCCCCTCGGGCTCCGGCAAGTCCACGCTGATGCACTGCATGGCGGGACTCGACGCGATCAGCAGCGGCAGCGCCCGCATCGGGGACACCGAGCTGACCACGCTGAAGGACAAGAAGCTGACCCAGTTGCGGCGCGACCGCGTGGGCTTCATCTTCCAGGCGTTCAACCTGCTGCCCACCCTCAGCGCGCTGGAGAACATCACGCTGCCGATGGACATCGCAGGGCGCAAGCCGGACAAGGCGTGGCTGGACAACGTCATCCGGACCGTCGGCCTCGCCGACCGGCTCAAGCACCGCCCCAACCAGCTCTCCGGCGGCCAGCAGCAGCGCGTCGCGGTGGCCCGCGCCCTCGCCTCCCAGCCGGAGATCATCTTCGGTGACGAGCCCACCGGCAACCTCGACTCGCGGGCCGGCGCCGAGGTGCTCGGCTTCCTGCGCAACTCGGTGCGGGAGCTGGGCCAGACCGTGGTGATGGTCACCCACGACCCGGTGGCCGCCGCCTACGCGGACCGTGTGGTCTTCCTCGCCGACGGCCGCATCGTCGACGACATGGCCGGGCCGACGGCCGACGGCGTGCTGGAGCGGATGAAGTCCTTCGACGCCAAGGCGCGCAGGAGCTGAGCCACCCGCCCGCCGCGCAGCCCCGCCCGGGACCGCGGCCCGCCGCGCCGGGCCGCTCGGGCCGGGCCGACCACCCGTTGGACTTCTCGCAGAAGGACCTCCCAGGACTTCCTCATGCTCCGAACAGCCTTGCGCAACGTCTTCGCGCACAAGGCCCGGCTGCTGATGACCATGCTCGCCGTTCTCCTCGGCGTCGCCTTCGTCTCCGGCACCCTGGTCTTCACCTCGACCATCTCCGACGCGTTCCACAAGAGCTCCGAGAAGGGCTACGCGGACGTCGACGTCTCCATCCGGCAGGACGAGAGTGACGCCCCCGAGGGCCGTGACACCGTCGCGCCGTTGAGCCAGCGCACCCTCGACAAGGCCGCCGACCTGCCGGGGGCCGCCTCGGCGTCCGGTGTCGTCTCGGGCTTCGCCGCGCTGTCCGGCAAGGACGGCAAGCTGGTCGGCGACGGCTTCTCCTCCCAGGGCGCCAACTACTACGCGGGCGGCAACGGCAACGGCACCGACTCGCGCTACCCGATGAAGGACGGCGCGGCCCCCCGCGGCGAGGGCCAGGTCGCGCTGGACGCCAAGACGGCGCAGCGCACCGGCTACCAGGTCGGCGACACCGTCCGCATGTCGGTGAACGGCCCGGTGCGCGAGGAGAAGGTCACCGGCATCTTCACCACGGACGACGGGAACGTCGCCGCCGGCGGCACACTCGTCCTCTTCGACAACGCCACCGCCCAGAAGCTGTTCGCCAAGCCCGGTGAGTACACCGAGATCTCCCTCAAGGCGGACCCCGGGGTCTCCCAGGCCGCGCTCAAGCAGCAGGCCGAGAAGGTCCTGCCCGCCCACACCGAGGCCGTCACCGGCAAGAAGCTCGCCGACGACGAGTCGAAGAACATCGAGAACAGCATGTCGGGGATGAAGACGAGCCTGCTGGCCTTCGCCGGTATCGCGCTGTTCGTCGGCATCTTCATCATCGCCAACACCTTCACCATGCTGGTCGCCCAGCGCACCAAGGAGCTGGCGCTGCTGCGCGCGGTCGGCGCGAGCCGCCGCCAGGTGACCCGCTCGGTGCTGATCGAGGCGCTGGTGGTGGGCGTCGTGGCCGGGGTGGCCGGGATGGCCGCGGGCGTCGGCATCGCGGCCGGGCTGCGCGCCCTGGTCGGCAACATGGGCACGATGCCCGACGGTCCGCTGGTGGTCGAACCGAGCACCGCTGTCGTCTCGCTCGTCGTCGGCGTCCTCGTCACCCTGCTGGCCGCCTGGCTGCCCGCGCGGCGGGCCGCCAAGATCCCGCCGGTCGCGGCCATGGGCGCCCTGCACGCGCCGGCGACGACGCGCTCGCTCATCGTCCGCAACACCATCGGCGCCCTGTTCTCCGCCGCCGGCATCGCGCTGGTGCTGATGGGGGCGGAGGCCGACGGTGGCAGCGGCAAGGGCCCCATGGGCCTGGGTGCGGCGCTGCTGGTGATCGGCGTGTTCGTCCTCACCCCGCTGCTGTCCCGGCCGCTGATCGCGGCGGCCGCGCCGGTGCTGCGGCTCTTCCGGGTCAGCGGCAGGCTCGCCCGGCAGAACGCGGTGCGCAACCCGCGCCGCACGGCGGCGACCGCCTCCGCGCTGATGGTCGGGCTGACACTGATCACCGGTCTGACGGTCATCGCCAGCGGTGTCCAGCAGGCCGTCGAGAAGATGGCTTCGGGCTCGCTGAAGGCCGACTACACCGTCTCGATGGCCAACTTCACGCCGCTGTCCCCCGCGGTGGAGAAGAAGCTCGCCCAGTCGGACGAGGTCACCGCGACCTCCCCGCTGCGCAACGCGCGGGCCAGCATCGGCGGCGACACCGAGTACCTCACCGGCGTCAACGGCTCCACCATCGGGCAGCTCACCGACCTGGACTTCACCTCCGGCGGCCTGTCCGGGCTGGCCGGCGGCAAGAAGATCGTCGTCGACAAGAAGACGGCGCAGTCCAAGGGATGGAAGGTCGGCTCCGAGGTCCCGGTCACCTACCAGGACGGCCAAAAGAGCACGCTGAGCGTCGGCGGGCTCTACGAGGGCAACCAGATGATCAAGGGCATCCTGCTCGACAACAAGGCCGTCACCCCGCACATGGCCAAGGTCGCCGACATGCAGGTCCTCGCCAAGACGAAGGACGGCGCCAGCGACGAGGTCAAGGACGCCCTCACGAAGCAGCTCGGCGACAACCCGGCCGTCCAGGTGGAGGACAAGAAGGACGTCTCCGAGGGCATCGCGCAGATGATCAACATCCTGCTGAACATGCTGTACGGGCTGCTCGCGATGGCCGTCATCGTCGCCGTCCTCGGGGTGATCAACACCCTGGCCATGTCGGTGTACGAACGCGGCCAGGAGATCGGGATGCTGCGCGCCATCGGGCTCGACCGGCGCGGCATCAAGCGGATGGTGCGGCTGGAGTCGCTGGTGATCTCCCTCTTCGGCGGCGTGCTCGGCATCGGCCTGGGCGTCTTCTTCGGCTGGGCCGCCGGTGAGCTGATCGCCGGGGCCGGGCTGGACACCTACTCCCTGGTGCTGCCCTGGGACCGGCTGGGCATCTTCCTCGCCCTCGCCGCGCTGGTGGGCGTCCTCGCCGCGCTGTGGCCCGCGCGGCGGGCGGCCAAGCTCAACATGCTGGCCGCCATCAAGACGGAGTGACACCGCCACCGGGGCGGGGCGGCCGTGCAGGGCCGCCTTGCCCCGGTCACGGGCCTCTCCTGCGGCGCCCCCACCCCTGGCCGGGATGAGGGCGCCGCTGTCAGTCCCGCGCCCCCGGCTCCCCGTCGGCCGGGGCCGGCTCCGGCCCGTCCGGATCCGCCTTCGCCGCGGCCGGGTCCGCTGTGCACCCAGCCGGGTCCCGTTCCGTCGGCGGTGCCGTCGCGTCAGCCGTCCAGGTACGCGTCCGCAGGGGCAGGCCCGAGGCGCCCGACTCCGGTGTTCTGACGGCCAGCACCTGGTTGACGCCGATCCGGTTGCGCTCGAAGGCCAGCGCGGAGGCGGCCATGTACAGTCGCCAGACCCGCGCCCGGCCCGGTGTGGTCAGCCGGGCCGCCCGCCCGAAGCCGGCCTCCAGGTTGCGCACCCAGGCGCGCAGCGTCAGCGCGTAGTGCTCGCGCAGCGCCTCCACGTCCCGTACCTCGAACCCGGCGTCCTCCAGCAGCCCGACCGTGCGGCCCACCGGTGCGAGCTCGCCGTCCGGGAAGACGTAGGCGTCGATGAACTCGTCGACGGAGTAGCCCTCCTCGTCCGCCAGCGGGCGCCGTGCGATCTGGTGGTTGAGCAGCCGCCCGCCGGGGGCCAGGAGGGCGTACAGGTCGTCGGCGTACTCCCGGTAGCGCGCCGCGCCGACGTGCTCGGCCATGCCGACCGAAGAGATCGCGTCGTACGGCCCGCCCTCCCCCGGGGAGGTGCTCCGTGCCGCCTCCTCCTTCGCCAGCTCCCGGTAGTCCTGCACCCGGATCTCCACCCGGTCGGTCAGCCCCTCCTCGGCGACCCGCTTGCGGCCGTAGGCGGCCTGCTCACGGGAGAGGGTGACGGCCACGGCACGCACCCCGTACTCGCGGGCCGCGTGCAGGACGAGGGAGCCCCAGCCGCCGCCCACGTCCAGCAGCCGCTGCCCCTCCCGCAGCGCCAGCTTGCGGCAGATCAGGTCGAGCTTGTCGTGCTGGGCCTGCTCCAGGGTGCCGCCGGGCTGCCAGTAGGCGCAGGAGTAGACCATGCTGGGGCCCAGCACCAGTTCGTAGAAGTCGTTGCCGACGTCGTAGTGGTGGCTGATGGCCTCGCGGTCCCGCCGGAGGGTGTGCCGCAGCCCCGTACGGCGCGCCACCTCCTCCGCGGGCGGCGCCGGCGGCAGGCCCGGCCCGGCGAGCTTGACCATCTCGGCGGCGGCCCCGCGCGCGTCGGGGTCGCGCGCGAGAGTGAGGGCGCCGCGCAGCCAACCGGGCACGATCGCGGCGGAGTTGCCGGATGCGGCGGCGTCGTCCGGATCGCGCTCCCAGATCAGCCCCGCCAGCAGCGCCAGCGCCGCGTACAGGTCCCCCTCGACGTCGAGGTCCCCGGCGACCCAGGCCCGCGCCAGCCCCAGCTCGCCCGGCCGCCACAGGACGCGGCGCAGCGCCCTCCGGTTGCGGACGACCAGGACGGGGGCCCCGGGCGGCCCCGCCTCGCTGTGGTCCCACGCCCGCACCCGGACCGGGAGCGGGACCCCCAGTACCTGTTCCGCGAGCGAGACGATCCGGCTGGCGGCACCGGCCATTGAGCACACCTCCGTGACAGGAAGGGGTGGATTCCCCTTACACGTAACACGATCGAGGGGTGGTGTATGCCCGCTGTGCACGCAAATCCGGCCGTTGCCGTACGGCCGGTACGGCGTCCGGGTAGCCCGGCTGCACTGTCCGGAGCTGTCCGGAGCTGTCCGGAGCTGTCCGGGAGCGCTCTCCGGTCACCGCGAGGGCGTCCGGACACGACGAGGGGGCCGGGGACGACGAGAGCGACGCGAGGGGTGTTCGTGCACGACGAAGGGGCGTGAGCCCCACGGATGGCTCACGCCCCTGTTCGGGTCGCGGTGCGGCGACGGCCGGTGGCCGCCGCCGCGGGTGGCGGTCAGGAGGAGGCGGTCGCCTTCTCCCCCTTGCCGTCGACCGGGCTGTCGGCCCGGCTGTCGGCGGTCGCCTTGGTGGTGTCGGCCGGTGTGTCCGACTTGGCGAGGGCCGCGGCGGTGACCGGGGCCGCCGCCTCGTAGAACTCGCCGCGCGGGTGCTCCATGGCGCCCAGCGAGACGACCTCGCGCTTGAGGAACATCCCCAGCGTCCAGTCGGCGAAGACCCGGATCTTGCGATTCCAGGTGGGGACGGCCAGGCCGTGGTAGGCACGGTGGAAGTACCAGGCCAGCCGGCCGCGCAGCTTGATCTTCGTCTTGCCGAAGACGATCATCGCGACGCCCTTGTGCAGGCCGAGACCGGCCACGGCGCCCTTGTTGGCGTGCTTGTACTTGCCCTGCGGGAAGCCGCGCATGCCGGAGATGACGTTGTCGCCCAGCACCTTGGCCTGGCGCAGCGCGTGCTGCGCGTTGGGCGGGCAGAACGCGTTCTCCTTGTCGGAGGCCAGGTCGGGCACCTGCGCGTTGTCACCGGCGGCCCAGGCGTAGTCCATGCCCTTGACCTGCATGCTCGCGTCGACGTCGACGTGGCCCTTGGGGCCGAGCGGCAGGCCGAAGCGGGAGAGCACCGGGTTGGGCTTGACGCCGGCGGTCCACACGATGGTGCTGGAGTCCACCTCCAGGCCGTTCTTGAGCACCACGTGGCCGTCCACGCAGGACTCCATGGAGGTGTTGAGGTAGACCTCCACGCCGCGCTTCTTGAGGTGTTCCAGGCCCCACTCGCCCAGCTTCGGGCCCACCTCGGGCAGGATGCCGGGGGCCGCGTCGACGAGGACGAACCGCATGTCCTCGCGGCTGACGGTGGGGTAGTACTTGGCGGCGTCGCGCGCCAGGTCCTCGACCTCGCCGATGGTCTCGGCACCGGCGAAGCCACCGCCGATGAAGACGAAGGTGAGGGCCTTGCGGCGGGCCTCCTCGTCGTGCGTGGAGTCGGCCTTGTCGAACTGCTCCAGGACGTGGTTGCGCAGGCCGATGGCCTCCTCGACGCCCTTCATGCCGATGCCGTTCTCGGCGAGGCCGGGCACCGGGAAGGTGCGCGAGACGGCGCCCATGGCGATGACGAGGTAGTCGAAGGGCAGCTCGTACGCGTCACCGACCAGAGGGGTGACCGAGGCGACCTTGCGGTCCTGGTCGACGGCGGTGACGCGGCCGGTGAGGACCTCTGCCTTCGGGAGCACGCGTCGCAGGGGGACCACGACGTGGCGGGGTGAGATGCTGCCGGCCGCAGCTTCTGGGAGGAAGGGCTGGTACGTCATGTACGAGCGCGGGTCGACGACGGTGACGGTCGCCTCGCCGTAGCGCATCTTCTTGAGGATGCGCCGCGCTGTGTACAGACCGACGTACCCGCCACCCACTACGAGGATTCGGGGACGCTCCGTGGTGCTCATGAAATCGAGTATCCACCCACCCCCGAGGGTCACTTCGTGAGGGCCTTCACAAGCACCACCGGACCCTCTGCTACACTGCGCCGCCCCGTGACCGACCCCACAGGGGCGCCGCGGAACCACTGGACCCGCTGATCCGTTGACGCACCTTTTGAGCTGCACTGATCCTCGGCGGCGGCGGTGGACCACTCGCCGAGCGGGCCCTCACAGCGAAACCCGGCTACCGGACGGGCGGCCCGGCGCACCGCACACCCACCCCCGGAACCTCTCGCTCCGTTTGAAAAAAGGGGCCTCACCGGGCAGTTTTCCATGTGAATCAATTCACGAAAGTTCTCGGGCGAGTACCGCACCGCCCCCTGCGGTACGGCCTCTACACCTATCAGCGGAGTAAGCACCCGCTCAAGTGAGAGCCCCCCACCCGCCCCTTCACACCCGCCACACCCCGGCGATGCGATCCAGGACGGCTTACGCACACGACTCCTGCGCCTGGCAGCGTGTACACGCAAACGCGTGCACTGAGCCCATGACCGAGAACACCGCGACCGTCAGAGACGCACGCACACCTCGCGGAACACATCAACCAGGCCGAGGAAGGCACCCCGACCGTCCTCACACGCAACGGTGCCCCGGTTGCCGCAGTCGTGCCGATCGCCGACTTCGAAGCATTGGAAGAGGCGGCCGACGTGATGCCGGCCCGTGAAGCGGAAGCGGTTCTGGCCGGTGGTGAGCCCACCGTCTCGATGGCAGAGCTGCTGGCGGACCTGTTCAGCGAGCGGAGTGAAGGCGCCGCGTGAAGTGCGCGTTCCGGTTCACCACAGCAGCGCAGCGGCAGATCCGGGCCATCGACCGACCCGAAGCCATGCGCATCCTGACCGCACTGACCGCCCTCGGGGACGATCCGTACCGCGATGACGCCGACATCAAGAAGCTCATCGGCCCCCCGGGGCTCCACCGGCTCCGGGTCGGCAACTACAGGGTCGCCTACCAGATCAACGACGGTGAACTCGTCGTTCTCGTCGTCAAGGTGGGCGACCGGCGGGGCATCTACCGCAACCTGTAGCGCCCTTGCCTCCTACCGCGCGTCGAGTGCCGTGTGGAACGCGATCCCGTCCAGGATGTCGTGCTCGCTCACCACGACCTCCTCGGCGCCCACCCGTTCCATGAGGGTGAGCAGCACCAGGGCACCCGCGTTGATGACGTCCACGCGGCCCGGGTGCATGACAGGGATGGCGGCGCGTTCGTCGTGCCCGGCGGCCAGCAGCCGCGAGGTGAGCTCGCGGACGCGGTCGAGGGAGATCCGGGTGTGGTGGATACGGGAGGAGTCGTAGGCGTCCAGCCCCAGCGCCATACCGCCCAGCGTGGTGACCGTACCGGCCAGCCCGACCAGGGTGCGGGCCCGCTCCAGCGGCACCGTCGCGGCCACCTCGTCCAGTGCGGCCGTCACGTCCGCACGGATGGCCGCCACCTGCGCGTCGTCCGGGGTCTCGCTCAACGAGCCGTCCCGCCCGGTGAGGTGGCGCTCCGTCAGCCTCACGCAGCCCACGTCCACGCTGCGGGCCGCCTCCACCGAGGCGTCGCCCAGCACGAACTCCGTGGAGCCACCGCCGATGTCGACCACCAGGTAGGGCGGGGCGAAGGTACCGGGGGCCAGCTCCTTGGTGGCGCCGGTGAAGGAGAACTCCGCCTCCTGGTCGCCGGTGATCACCTCCGGTTCGACGCCCAGGATGTCCACCACGCCGCGCACGAAGTCCGCGCGGTTGTCCGCGTCCCGGGAGGCCGAGGTCGCCACGAAGCGGGTCCGCTCCGGGGGCACCCCGAATCCGGCGACGACCTGTGCGTAGCGGCGGCACGCGGCGAACGTCCGCTCCAGCGCCTCGGGGGCCAGCCGCCCGGTGCGGTCCACCCCCTGCCCCAGCCGGACGATCTCCATCCGCCGGTCCAGGTCGCTCGAAGCGCCGGTGTCCGGGTCCAGGTCCGCCACCAGCAGGCGGATCGAGTTGGTGCCGCAGTCGATCGCGGCCACCCGCTGCTCGGTCATGCTTTCCCGCCCTCCTCGCGGTCCTTCTCGCCGTCCGTCCCCGGCACCGCCACGCACGGGCCCTTGCGCCACCACTCGGGCAGCATCGCCAACGCCTCGTCCCCCAGCGGGTTGACGCCGGGGCCCGCGACGAGGGAGTGCGCCACCAGCACGTGCAGGCACTTGACCCGGTCGGGCATGCCGCCCGCGCTGGGGAAGCCCACCAGCTCCTCGATGGCGTCCCGGCGGGCCAGGTAGTCCTCGTGGGCGGCACGGTAGGCGTCGGCCAGCTCCGCGTCCTCCCCCAGCCGGGCCGTCATCTCCTTCATCACGCCGTCGGCCTCCAGCGTGCCGATGGCGGAGGCCGCACGCGGGCAGGTGAGGTAGTAGGTGGTGGGGAACGGCGTGCCGTCCTCCAGCCGGGGCGCGGTCTCCACCACGTCCGGCAGGCCGCAGGGGCAGCGGTGGGCGATGGCGCGCAGCCCGCGCGGGGGGCGGCCGAGTTGCGCGCGGAACGCGGCCACGTCGGCGTCGGTGGGCGGCGTCGCCGCGGTCCGGGGCGGTGGGGTGTCCATGGGTGAGGTGCTCGTCGCTTCGTGTCGGAGTATCGGGGTCGGACCGGTGCCCGCGCGGCGTCCTTACGGTGGCGGCGCGGGGCCGCACGGCGTGCGTACGGCGCGTGCCGGCAGGGGCCGCAGGTTCCGGCGGGGCTTGCAGGGCTCGACGGGAATGCGGTTTCAGCGGGAGTGGTCGGCGGTGTCCAGGCCCTCCAGCAGGTTCTGGTACCAGGGCCGGTCGGCCGGGCCGCTCTCGCGGGGGCGCCGCACGTCCGCGGTGCCGTCCCGCAGGGTGTAGCCGGTCTCGCCGGGGCGTACGAAGTGCAGCCGCTCACGGGCCTGCTGCTCCTCGTAGGCCGGGTCGTGCCAGCGCGCCCGTTCCTTGCGCAGCTCCTCGACCGCCTCCCGCGCGTGTTCGGCCTTCGCCCGCTGTGCGGCGATCTCGGAGCGCTGGCTGATGTACTGCCGGGTGGGGTAGGCGAGCGCGACGACGAGGGAGCACAGGACGAGGGCGAGCAACGCCGCCCTGCCGGTGAGGCGCCCCTTGCGCGGAGTACGCACTCTCCTGCCCTGTGCGCGGTAGACCCGCTCGGCGGCCTGGGCGCTGAGGGCGCGCAGGCGCGTCGCGGTGGAGAAACGGTCCCGGTCCGCTCCCATGCCTCTCCCTGGTACGTGGCCGCTGCTGCCCCCGCCGGGTGCGCCCGTGAGGCCGCCGGTCTGTGCGGATCCCCGCGGTGCCCTCGCAGGCCCTGCTGACGGTCGTCGAAGGCACCGCGGGGACGGCGCGTGTCAGCGCTTGTAGCGCGGGAACGCCGAGCGGCCGGCGTAGACGGCCGCGTCGTCCAGGATCTCCTCGATGCGCAGGAGCTGGTTGTACTTGGCGACGCGCTCCGAGCGGGCGGGGGCGCCCGACTTGATCTGGCCGCAGTTGACGGCGACGGCCAGGTCGGCGATGGTCACGTCCTCCGTCTCGCCGGAGCGGTGCGACATCATGCACTTGAAGCCGTTGCGCTGGGCCAGCTCGACGGCGTCCAGGGTCTCGGTCAGCGAACCGATCTGGTTGACCTTCACCAGCAGCGCGTTGGCGCAGCCCTCGTCGATACCGCGGGCCAGGCGCTCGGGGTTGGTGACGAACAGGTCGTCGCCCACGAGCTGCACCTTCTCGCCGAGCTTGTCGGTGATGGTCTTCCAGCCGGCCCAGTCGTCCTCGAACAGCGGGTCCTCGATCGAGACCAACGGGTAGTCCGCGACGAGCTGCTCGTAGTACTCGGTCATCTCGGCGGCCGAGCGCTTCTGGCCCTCGAACGCGTAGACGCCGTCCTCGTAGAACTCGGAGGCGGCCACGTCAAGGGCCAGCGCGATGTCCTGTCCCGCGTTGTAACCGGCCTTCTGGACGGCCTCGATGATCAGGTCCAGGGCCTCGCGGTTGGAGCCGAGGTTGGGCGCGAAGCCGCCCTCGTCGCCGAGGCCGGTGGCCAGGTTGCGCTCCTTCAGGACGCTCTTGAGCGCGTGGTAGACCTCGGCGCCCCAGCGCAGCGCCTCGGAGAACGACTCGGCGCCGATCGGCGCGATCATGAACTCCTGGATGTCCACGTTCGAGTCGGCGTGCGAGCCGCCGTTGAGGATGTTCATCATCGGCACCGGCAGCTGGTGCGCGTTGGGGCCGCCCAGGTAGCGGAAGAGCGGCAGGTCGGACGCCTCGGAGGCGGCGTGCGCGACGGCCAGCGAGACGCCGAGGATGGCGTTGGCTCCCAGGGAGGACTTGTCGGCGGTCGCGTCCAGGTCGAACATCGCCTGGTCGATCAGGCGCTGCTCGGTGGCGTCGTAGCCGACCAGCTCCGGGCCGATCTGCTCGATGACGGCGAGAACGGCCTTCTCGACGCCCTTCCCGCTGTAGCGCGCGGCGTCGCCGTCGCGCAGTTCGAGCGCCTCGAAGGCGCCGGTCGAGGCGCCGGACGGCACAGCAGCACGGCCGGTGCTGCCGTCGTCGAGGCCGACCTCGACCTCGACGGTGGGGTTGCCTCGCGAGTCGAGGATCTCGCGGGCTACGACGACGTCGATGGACGGCACGAGGTTTCTCCTTCGTGTGGGACGGACGGCTTTCTCGGCACCGAGCCTAACCGTCCCTCCCGTCCACCCTGTGTGCGCTCCCGCGCAACGTGGCCGATTACGTTGTCCGGCTCATCCGGGGCGCAGCCGGCTCACACGCGCAGGTGCTGCCCGGGGCGGATCAGATCGGGGTCGTCGCCCACCACGTCGCGGTTGCGCTCGTACAGTCCGCTCCAGCCGCCGGGGACGTCCCGCTCCGCGGCGAGCTTCGAGAGGGAGTCGCCCGGCCGCACGGTGATCCGGTGCCGCCCGCGGCCCCCGTCCGTACGGTCACGGTCCGCGTCCCGCGAGGCACGGTCCTTCTCGCCCCCGTCGCCGCCCCGGCTCCCGCGCCCTTCCTCGGCCTGCTGCCCGCGGTGCCTGCCCTGCCCCGGGGTGTCCGCGCGGCCGTCGCCCGCGGACGGGCTCTTCAGCCGCTCGGGGCTGGAGGGCCCCTGGTCCGACCAGCCGGAGGCGTCGTCGCCGGACGGCGTGGAGGGGGCGGACGAGGAGTGGTCGCCGGACGGCGCGGTGGCCTCCGGGGAGGACGGGCCGGTGTCGTCACGGCCGTCGGGGTCGGAGCGGTCCGAACGGTCGGAGCCGGTGGGCCTGTCCGAGGGGGAGGCGGAGTCGGACGCGCCCGGCTGCGTCGTCTCCCCGTCGGAGGGGCGCGGCGAGGGGGACGACGAACGGTCCCCCGAGCCGCCCTTCTTGTCCGCTCCGTCACCCTGCTCGCCCTCGTGGGAGGGCTTCTGGTCCTGCTCGTCCGCGTCCGACCGGGCGTGGTCGCCGCCGGTGCCGCTGTCGGAGCTGTCGGAGCTGTCGGAGCTGTCGGCTGGCCCGTTGCCCGGCTCGGCGCCCGGGTCCACGTCCGGGGTGCCGTCCGTCTCCAGGCCGGAACCGCAGTGCGCGAAGGCCGGGGCGCCCTCCGCTTCGAGGATCTTCTCGGCGACGGCGATCTGCTGGCTGCGGCTGGCCAGGTCGGGCCGGTCCGCGTAGATGGTGCCGCCGTAGTACTTCCAGGTGTCCAGGTCCAGCTGGAGCCCGCCGTAGTGCCCGTTCGTGCCCTTCGCGCTCCACACGCCGCCGCTCGCACAGTCGGCCGCCCGGTCCCACGCCGTGGCGTCGGCCGCGTGCGCGCTGGTGGCGCCGAGCAGCGGGAGGGCGATCCCGGCGCCGGTCACGCCTGCGGCGACGACGACAGCGGGGGCCTGGCGGGGGCGGCGGTGCCGACCGTTCCCGGAGCGCATGGAAGACCTCTCGTAAGGGACAATCAGGACGACGGCGGAAGACCCGGAAAGGGCAACCGAAGTCGGCGATCGAACGTAACCGCGAACGCCGGGCGTCACAAGGCAATGTCGCGGACATCACGCCTCGGTCACACAAGTGATGCCGTGTCACCCGCCCCGCCCGCCGGGGGCGCAGCGGCGAACCGGACGGGCAGCGTACGCAGCCCCCGCATGATCAGCCCGCCGCGCCAACGGAGTTCGTCCGGGTCGCCGGACAGCCGCAGATCGGGCAGCCGGTGCAGCAGCGTGGCCAGCGCGGTGCGGCCCTCCAGCCGCGCCAGCGGCGCCCCGAGGCAGTAGTGGATGCCGTGCCCGTACCCCAGGTGCTGGTTGTCGCGCCGCGCCAGGTCCAGGGTGTCGGGCGCCGTGAACTTCGCCGGGTCCCGGTCCGCGGCGGCCAGCACGACGAGCACCGGATCGCCCTCGGCCACCCGCTGCCCGCCGAGGGTCAGCTCACGGGTGGCGAACCGCCAGGTCGCCAGCTCCACGGGGCCGTCGTAGCGCAGCAACTCCTCGACGGCGCCGCCCAGCAGGGCCTCGTCGCCCTCCCGCACCGCGTGCTGGAAGACGGCCCGCTGGTCCGGGTCGCGCAGCAGCGCGTACATCCCGTTCCCGATCAGGTTGACGGTCGTCTCGAAGCCGGCGAACAGCAGGATGAACGCCATCGCCGCGGCCTCGTTCTCGGTGAGGTGCTCGCCGTGGTCGGAGGCGCGGATGAGGCCGGAGATCAGGTCCTCGCCGCCCTCGCCGCGCTCCAGTTCGGCCCGCTTGCGATGGATCAGCTCGGCCAGGTAGCCGCGCATCTTCTTGACCGCGCGGCCCACCCCGCCGCGCGGGCTGCCGGGTTGGTGGATCATCATTCCGGCCCAGGCACGGAAATCCTCCTGGTCCTGGCGCGGTACGCCGAGCAGCTCGCAGATGGCGTAGATCGGCAGCGGGAACGCGTACTCGTGGATCAGATCCGCCGTGCCCCGCGCCGCGAAGCCGTCGACGAGGCCGTCCGCGAGCTCCTGCACGCGGGGTGCGAAGGCGGCGACCCGGCGCGGGGTGAACGCCTTGGAGACCAGCCGGCGCAGCCGCGTGTGGTCGGGCGGGTCGATGTTGAGCAGGTGCGTCATCAGATTGGCGCTGCGCTCACCCGGGATGCCGACCTTGCCCTTGCCGTGCGCGCCCTGTTCCCCGTGGTGGTGCGGGCTCTTGCTCAGCCGCGGGTCGGCCAGCGCCTGCCGGGCGTCCGCGTACCGGGTGACCAGCCACGCCTCCACCCCGCTGGGCACCCGTGTCCGCCGTACGGGGGCGTGCTCGCGCAGCCACGCGTACGCGGGGTAGGGGTCCGCGGCGAACCGCCAGTCGAACAGCGGCGGCATGGGCGGCGGGGCGGCGGCCTCCGCCCCCGCGGGGCAGGCGGGGCGGTGAGCCTCGGTACGGGAGGGGCCCGGAGCCTCGGGACGGGAGGGATCCGGGGCCGGGGAGTGGGCGGTGTGGTTCTGGTCGGGCACGCACTCGACCGTAGACGCCCACCACCCGACGGTGCGGCCCGGCTGCCGTCCGCCCGGCCCTGGCGCACCGGAGAGCCCTGCCGCTCACGCCGCTCCGGGCGTCCTCGTCGCCCCGGTCGGCCCTTCTCCCCGGCGTCCAGCCCGGTGCCGGTCCCGCGTCAGCCCGCCCCGCCGTGCCGTTCCGCCCCGCCCTGCCGTTCCAGCCAGCCCTGGGTGATCAGGTACTGGCCCAGCAGGTAGCCCGCCATGATCAGCGTCTCCTGGGAGGGGACGGTCACGCCCGCCTGCTGAAGCCCGATCAGCGCGTCGGAGGCGACGAAGGCCACCGCACCGGCCGCCACCTTGCCGCCCACTCCCAGCGCCGCCGCCCCCATCGCGGCGAGTGCCAGGCTGTAGCCGGCCACCGGAAGGCGCAGCCTGCGTTCCAGGGCGGGGGTGAGCGCCGCGTTCACGCCCGCCCACACGGCGAGCGCGGCCGCCGCCTTCCGGGGCCGGGCCCGCAGTCCGCGTACGGCACCGAGCCGCAGCGTCATGCCGACCGTGTAGCTGACCTGGGTGCCCAGGAAAGCGGCCATCCCGGCGAGCAGCGCGCGCCGGTCGCGGTCCCACAGCAGCGCGGTGTCACCCACGGCGGCGCAGGCGAGCCCCGCCAGCAGCGTCCGGGAGGGGCGCCCGTCCGCTCCCCCGGCACCGGCGTCCGTAACCCCCGCACCCGCGGCGGCACGGGCCTCGCCGGCAACCGCGGCCTCCCTGCCCGGAGCCCCGTCCGCGGCCCCCCTTCCCGGGGCTCCGTCCCGCGTGACCGGGCCCCGCAGCGCGTGTGCGGCCAGCGCGGGCATCAGGAACGGCTTGCCCGCCCGCGCCGCGCCTCGCGGCGCCGTCACCGTGCCGTACAGATCGACGGCGGCCAGCGCGGCGTACACCGCCCGCGGGAGGCCGGAGCGGCGCCCCGGGTTGCTCGCCCTGGTTTCCATCCGGGAAGTGTTACCAGTGGGTAGTCGGTCGTCAACCCCACGGCACCGGGGCGCCCACGGGGCGGGGCGCGGGCCGCGCGGGGCCCGCTCAGCCGTGCAGGGGTGCGGCCTGCTCCGCGTCGCGGACGGCGTCGCGGTACGTGCGGGCCGCGGCGCGCAGGGCGGCCTCCGGATCGACGCCCTCCCGTTCGGCCTCGGCGGCGAGGGCGAGGAGCGCACGGCCCACACGCCGGGTCGCTTCCTGGGACGCATCCACAGCTTCCCGAGCCGCAGTGTCCACCGCCTCGCCCACCGGGACGTCCAGCCCGGCGACGCGGGCCCGGCCGGCGAGCTTCGCGGCGAGCGCGAGGGCGGGCTGTCCCAGGGGCACGCCCTCGGTCACCGAGACCCGCTCGTGCTTCTCCAGCGCCTTCCGACGCTGCCAGTGGTCCTCGACCTCCTCGGCGGTCTCGGCCACGTCGTCGCCGAAGACGTGCGGGTGCCGGTGGACGAGCTTGTCGACCAGCGTGCCGGCCACGTCGTCGATGCCGAACGGCTCCTCGGGATCGTCCTGGGCGATGCGGGCGTGGAAGACGACCTGGAGCAGTACGTCGCCGAGCTCCTCGCGCAGCTCGGCGCGGTCGCCGCGTTCGATGGCGTCGATGAGCTCGTAGACCTCCTCGACGCCGTACTTGAGCAGGTCCTCGTGGGTGCGCAGCGCGCTCCACGGGCACGCGCGCCGGATCCGGTCCATGACCTGCACGGCGTCCAGCAGGCGGGCTCCGGGCAGATCGTAGGAGCCGGGCAGCAGTTCGAGGTCGGGCATGGCCGCACGCCCGGAGCCGGCCAGCCTGGCGAGCCCGTCCGTGAGGGAGGCCTCGCCCTCGGCGGTCGCCAGCACCACCAGGGAGCGGCCCCCGTCCCGGGCGCACTCCGCCACCAGCTCCCGCGCGTCGGGCAGGGCCCCCGTCTCCACCGTCACCCCGGCGTCCCGCACGTACGGCAGTTGCGGGTGCGACGGGTCGGCGCACAGCACGCGGTCGGCGGTGCGCAGGGCCTCCCAGGCGGGCCAGGACAGCAGTCCGGGCGCCACCCGGTGGGTGGTGGTGAGCAGGACGACGCGGCCGGTCTCGGGGATCTCGTTCACCCTACGAACGTAACCCGGCCGCCCCGCACCGAGGCACGGAAGCCCGGGAACAGGGGACGGACGTCACGCGCCCCGGAGCTGGGTGGCTGTGGCCCGCCGGGGCGCGGCCGAGGGTGTCACGCGCCCCGGGGCGGCGTGGGTGTCACGCGCCCTGGGTGCGGTCGGCCTCGCCCGACAGGTCCCGCAGCCACGGAGCCTTCTCCCCGCCCAGGGAGGAGGTGCGCGTGTTCCACTCCCCGTACCGCGGATTCACGTCGATCTTCATGTCGTCGGCGACGCGCGACAGCTCGGCGTTGACCCGCTGCGGGCCCTGCGGCGACATCAGGTCGATGCCCTTGGCGGCGGCGAACTTCTCGATCCTCAGCTGCATGCGGATGAACCGGTCGATGTCGCCGGGCGCCAGGTGACGCTGCCTCAGCCACACCGCCTCCAGCTGCTTCTTGCCGCCCGCCTGCTTCTCCAGCTGGTCCCGCACCTTGAGTGCCTCACGGCGGCTGACACCGACGTGCGCGTCCCGGGCGGCCTGCGCGACGACACGTTCGCGGATCATCCCGTCGAGCGTGGCCCGCGTGAGCTTGCCGCTCTGCTTGATCATCTGGTCGCCCTGGGGCTCCGCACGCTGCGCGTTGCGCACGGCACCGACCCGCGACTGGAGCTGCGCCATGCTGATCCGGTCACCCTTGACCAGGGCCGCCGAGCCCGGATGCGTGTCGTTGCCGCACGCGGTGAGCAGCGGGGTCGCGGCCAACAGTGCCGCGACGGCGGAGAGGGTGAGCGCGGACCTGCGGTGACGGCTTTCCATGGGGCCTCCCGGCGGCGGCGAGGGGTCGGGCTGGGCGCACGACCTCGGCGATGATCGATGGTAGGGAGTCGAACGGGTTCATGACCACCGGTTCGACATCAAATCGACCAACGATTCGGGGGCAGTTGGGTCGCTGCCCGGTTCACCGGTTCGAGCGGCGCCCCTGCCCACCCGCACCCGATCGCACCCGCCCGGTCCCTCTCGGCCCACGCGCGGAGGCGCCCGGCCGGGGACCGCAGAGGGCGACGGACGCGTCGCCCGCACCCCCTTTCCCGGTGCGGGGCCGCGGTGTCACCCCGACGGCGCCCTCCCTGTGGCAAGTGCGGGCAAAGCGGGCAGGGACGAGGGGTGCGCGAAGTCACCGACCCCCTGCTGAAACTGGTCAGGCGGCCGCACCAGGAACCGGTGGTCGCCCAGACGGCCCGGTCCACGGTCGCCGCCGTGATCAGTTACGTCGTCGCCCTCCAGTTGAGCAGCGAGTCGGCACCGCTGACCGCACCGCTGACCGCGCTGCTGGTCACCCAGGTCACCCTCTTCACGACGCTGCGGACCGGTGTGCGCCGCGTCAACGCCGTGGTGGCGGGCGTGCTGCTGTCCAGCGGGTTCAGCGCGCTGGTCGGGCTGACCTGGTGGAGCCTGGGCCTGGTGATCCTCGCCGCGCTGGGCGTCGGCCGGATCGTCAAGGCGGGCGAGTTCGTCCCCGAGACCGCGATCAGCGCCATGCTGGTGCTCGGCGTGACGCAGAGCCAGGTCGCCGCGATGGCCTGGGACCGGGTGCTGGAGACCCTCATCGGCGCCATCGTCGGACTGGCCTTCAACGTGCTGTTCGTCCCGCCCGTGTGGGTGCAGCCCGCCGGGGACGCGGTGCTCGACCTCGCCGGGCGGATGCGCAAGCTGCTGGCCGGGCTCGGCGACGACGTACGCGGGCACACACCCGTCCACCAGGCCGCCGACCGGCTGCACCAGGCGCGGCGCCTCGACCACGACATCGTGCAGGTCGACGTCGAGCTGCGGCGCGCCGAGGACAGCCTCCGGCTCAACCCGCGCGTGCGGGAGGGCCTGCTCTCCCGCGTGGTGATGCGCACCGGGCTCGACACGCTGGAGATCTGCGCCGTCGTACTGCGCACCACCTGCCGGACCGTCACCGACCTGGCCAAGGAGCGCACCACCGAGCCGCTGTTCCGCGACGACATCGCCGAGGGCATGCACGGGCTGTTCGTCGAGATGGCCCGCGCGGTCGAGGCCTTCGCGGAGCTGATCACCACGCCCGCCACCTCCAACGCGGAGGAGGCGGAGGCGCAGCTCCTCCAGTCGCTGGAGGCCAGCCGCGCCCGCCGCGACACGGTCGCCTTCCAGCTTCTGGACACCGTGCGCGCCCACCCGCGCCAGTGGCAGTTGCACGGCGCGCTGCTCGCCGAGGCCGACCGCCTCCTCGACGAGCTCGACGTGGAGAAGCGCTCCGAACGTCTGTGGGAAGAGCTGGACCGCCAGTCCCGCGAGAAGCGCGAACGAAACCGGCTGCTCCGCGCCCTGCGCACCCTCCGCAGCCGCGAACGCTCCCATAACCGCGAACGCGAGGAGGAGCAGGAACTGGAGTGGGACGAGGAGCGCTGAGGGCACGCGGAGGAGCACGGGCGGCGGGGACGGGACCCGGGGCGCAAAGGACGGGAGCCGGAGCGGCGAGGCCGCCCGGGGCCACGTCGCTCCTGGCCGACGTTCCGGTCCGGCGCGGACCGCGGCGACCCGTCCGTCACCAGGTGTGCCGCGCCGGACCGCCTCGCGCATCAGCCGGTGTCACGCCCCCGGCACCGTCGTCAGGAACTCCCCCACCCAGGCGAGCAGGTCACGGCCGGTGAGGGGCTTGGAGCCGACGCCCGAGGGCTTCGGGCGGGGTACCAGGACCTGACGGGTGGTGGGCTTGACGACCGCGCCGGGGTAGACCCGCTTGAGCCGCAGCTCCTGGGACTCGCGCAGCTCCACGGGGGTGAAGCGCACGTTGTTGCCCTGGAGGGTGATGTCGGTGACGCCGACGGTGCGGGCGAGCATGCGCAGGCCCGCGACCAGCAGCAGATTCTCGACCGGCTCGGGCAGCGGCCCGTACCGGTCGGCGAGCTCCTCGCGGACCGCGGCGATGTCCTCCTCCGTGTTGGCGGACGCCAGCGCCCGGTACGCCTGGAGCCGCAGCCGCTCGCCCGGTGCGTAGTCGTGCGGCACATGCGCGTCGACCGGCAGCTCGATCCTGACCTCCGGCGGGGCCTCCTCGACGGGGCCCGCCTCGCCGGACTCCAGCGCGGCCCGGTAGTCCGCCACGGCCTCGCCGACCATCCGTACGTACAGGTCGAAGCCGACGCCCGCGATGTGCCCGGACTGCTCGCCGCCCAGCAGGTTGCCGGCGCCGCGGATCTCCAGGTCCTTCATCGCCACATACATGCCGGCGCCCATCTCGGTGTGCTGCGCGATGGTGGCCAGCCGCTCGTGCGCGGTCTCCGTCAGGGGCTTCTCCGGCGGGTACAGGAAGTAGGCGTACCCGCGGTCGCGGCCCCGCCCGACCCGGCCGCGCAACTGGTGCAGCTGGGAGAGGCCGAAGGTGTCGCCGCGCTCGACGATGAGGGTGTTGGCGTTGGAGATGTCGATGCCGTTCTCCACGATCGTCGTGGAGACCAGCACGTCGAACTTCTTCTCCCAGAAGTCGACCACCACCTGCTCCAGGGCCTGCTCGCTCATCTGCCCGTGCGCGGTGGCGATCCGGGCCTCCGGCACGATCTGCCGCAGCCGCGCCGCCGCCCGGTCGATGGACTCCACCCGGTTGTGGATGTAGAAGACCTGGCCCTCGCGCAGCAGCTCGCGGCGGATCGCCGCGCCGATCTGCTTGTCCTCGAACGGGCCGACGAAGGTGAGCACCGGGTGCCGTTCCTCCGGCGGCGTGGTGATCGTCGACATCTCGCGGATGCCGGTCACCGCCATCTCCAGGGTGCGCGGGATCGGCGTCGCCGACATCGTGAGCACATCGACGTTGGCACGCAGCTTCTTCAGCTGCTCCTTGTGCTCGACGCCGAAGCGCTGCTCCTCGTCGACGACGACCAGGCCCAGCTCCTTGAACTTCGTCTCCGAGGAGAACAGCCGGTGCGTGCCGATGACGATGTCCACGGTTCCGTCCCGCAGCCCGTCCAGGGTGGCCCGCGCCTCGGTGTCCGTCTGGAAGCGGGACAGCGCCCGTACGTTGACGGGGAACTGCCCGTACCGCTCGGTGAACGTGGAGAAGTGCTGCTGCACCAGCAGCGTCGTCGGGACGAGGACGGCGACCTGCTTGCCGTCCTGCACCGCCTTGAACGCGGCCCGCACCGCGATCTCCGTCTTGCCGTAGCCGACGTCGCCACAGATCAGCCGGTCCATCGGGACCGACTTCTCCATGTCCTCCTTGACCTCGCCGATCGTGGTGAGCTGGTCGGGCGTCTCGGCGTACGGGAAGGCGTCCTCCAGCTCCCGCTGCCAGGGGGAGTCCGCGCCGAACGCGTGTCCGGGCGCGGCCATCCGGGCGCTGTAGAGCTTGATCAGGTCGGCGGCGATCTCCTTGACCGCCTTCTTCGCGCGCGCCTTCGTCTTCGTCCAGTCCGCACCGCCCAGCCGGTGCAGGGTGGGCTGCTCCCCGCCCACGTACTTGGTGATCTGCTCCAGCTGGTCGGTCGGCACGAACAGCCGGTCGCCGGGCTGACCGCGCTTGGCCGGCGCGTACTCCACCAGCAGATACTCGCGGGTGGCGCCCTGCACCGTGCGCTGCACCATCTCGATGTAGCGGCCCACGCCGTGCTGCTCGTGCACGATGTAGTCGCCCGGCTGGAGCGTGAGCGGGTCGATCTGCTTACGGCGCCGCGCCGGCATCCGGGTGCCGTCCTTGCCGGCCGCCTTCTGGCCCGACAGATCCGTCTCCGTCAGCACCGCCAGCTTCAGCCCCGGCGCGAGGAACCCGTGGTCGAGGGAGCCGCACGCCACATGCACGATGTGCGGATCCAGCGCCGGCTCGGAGCCCTCCCCCGGACCTCGTTTGGAAGGTGCCTCCAGCCGCGCCGGCACCCCCTCGCCGCTGAGCACCTCGACCGTACGGGAGGCGGGGCCGTGCCCCTCGGTGACGTACACGCACCGCCAGCCCTCGGCCAGCCAGCCCTTGGTGTCGGCCAGCGCGCGGGCCGTGTCCCCCCGGTACGTCTCCGGGGCCTGCATGCCCAGCTTGAGGGTGTCCCCGTCCTGACCGTCCTGACCGTCCTGCCCGTCCGCCCGGTTCTCCTCCGCCCCGACATCGGCGGTGAACTGGCTGAGCGACCACCACATCATGCCGAGCTCGCCCGCGTGCTCCCGCACCTCGGCGATACCGCGCAGCGAGGCCGCGCCCACGTCGATGGGGGCCGCGCCGCCTTCGCCGTCACCGGTGCCGGCTGCCGCCGCCCACGACGCCTGGAGGAACTCCTGGCTGGTCGCCACCAGATCGGCCGCGCGCCTGCGGACCCGCTCCGGGTCGCACACCAGCGTCATGCTGCCCGCGGGAAGCACGTCCAGCAGCAGCTCCATGTCGTCCACCAGCACCGGCGCGAGGGACTCCATGCCCTCCACCGCGATCCCCTCGGCGATCTTGCCGAGCAGCTCGTGCAGCTCCGGATGGACCTCCATCAGCTCCGCCGCCCGCTCACGCACCTCGCGCGTCAGCAGCAGCTCGCGGCACGGCGGCGCCCACAGCCCGTGCTCGGCGATCTCCAGGGAACGCTGGTCGGCGACCTTGAAGTAGCGGATCTCCTCGACCTCGTCGCCCCAGAACTCCACCCGGACCGGGTGCTCCTCCGTCGGCGGGAAGACGTCCAGGATGCCGCCGCGCACCGCGAAGTCGCCGCGCTTCTCCACCAGCTCCACGCGCGTGTAGGCGGCGGCCACCAGCGCGTCGACGGTCTCCTCCAGATCGGCGCTGCGGCCCTGCGCGAGCGCCACCGGCACCAGGTCGCCCAGCCCCTTGACCTGCGGCTGGAGCACCGAGCGGATCGGGGCGACGACGACCTGGACCGGCCCGGTGACCGGGTCGTGCGGGTCCGGGTGCGCCAGCCGCCGCAGCACCGCCAGGCGGCGGCCCACCGTGTCGGACCGGGGGCTGAGCCGCTCGTGCGGCAGCGTCTCCCACGACGGGTACTCGACGACGCCCTCCTCGGGGAGGAGCGAGCGCAGCGCGGCCCCCAGATCCTCCGCCTCCCGGCCCGTCGCCGTCACGGCCAGCACCGGACGCTGCGCGGAGCGCGCCAGGGCGGCCACCGCGAAGGGGCGGGCCGCCGCGGGGCCCACCAGGTCGACGTGGGGGCGGTTCCCCTCCGCCGCGGTCCGGACCGCCTCCTGGAGGGCGGGGTCCTGGGTGACGGCGTCGAGCAGAACGTGCAGACTCATGAAGGCTTCGCTTTCCGCTTTCCGTCAGGTGAGGCGTGGCCAGGGCGTACGGGGCGCGCCGGGCCGTGCGGACCCGGGGTCGCGGACACGCCGAGCAACCCGACACGTGAGCGAGCCGGGCCCTTCCACCCTACGCCGCCCAGGTGACACACCCGCCCCGCCGCCGGAGCCGGCGGCCCCCTCCCGGCCTGTCCCGCGGCCCCCTCCGGCTCCCGGCAGCAACGGGTCCGGGCCCGCAGCCTGCGGCGCTCAGTCCTGGGCGGCGGCCGACTGCTGGGTGGGGACGGTGGCGGCCCCCTCCCCGGACCCGGCGGTTCCCGCGGGCCCCGCGGGATCGGCGTCCGCCTCGGGGGCCCGCCCCGTCAGCGCCGCGAGGGAGGAGCGCACGTGCGCCATGTGCTGCTTGAGCTCGTCGGCCCGCTCGGCGTGCTCCCGCAGCACGCGCTCGGTCTCCCGCGCGATGCCCTCCTCCTGCACCCGCGCCTGCGCCAGCAGCTCCTCGCCCTGCGCGACGGCGTCCTCCTGCCGGTGACGGGCCCACTCCTCGGCCTGGGCGTGCTGCCGCTTGGCGTCGGCCAGCGCCCGCTGCCCGCGTTCCTCCAGCTCGGCGGCGCGGGCCGTGAAGGCGGCGTCCTGCTGGGCGAGCTCCCGGTCGAGGGCCTCGGACTCGGCGGCCTGCTCCTTGTCCTGCTCGGCCAGCAGCGCGGCGCACCGGCGCGACATCTCGCGCAGCGCCTCGTCGGCCTCGCGGCGCACCTTGTCGGACTGGTCCCGGGCCTGGGAGCGCAGCTCGTCGGCGTGGTCCTGGGCGGTGTCGACGGTGCGGACCGCGGCGGCCTCGGCGTCGGCACGGCGGCGGGCGGCGGCCTCCCGGGCGGCGTCCCGCAGCGAGCGGGCCTCCTCCTCGGCGCGCTCGGTCAGCTCCTGCGCCTCGGCTTCGGCGGCGGCCCGCAGATCCGCCGCCTCCGACTCGGCGGTGCCCAGGAGCCCCTGGGCACGCGGGCCGAGGGCCTCGTAGGTCTGCGGGGGCAGTGCCGCGACGACGCCGTGCAGCCGCGTGAGTTCCTCGGCGGCCTCCTCCGCGAGCCGCGTGAGCTGCGCGGTGCGCTCCCGGGCGGCCTCGCGTTCCGCAGTCAGGTCGCTCACCCGGGCGTCGACCTGTTCGGGCCGGTACCCGCGGCCTCTGACGACACCGAAGCCGTGCGGCGACGACGCACTCATATCGAGCCCCTTATCTCGGCTGGTTCCGATCTGCGAAGCGATCCCGACGCTCACCGACGTCCACGGCGAGACCAGCCCGCCCCCAGGATGCGCTACTTCACCGGAGTTGCCGTAATCGGCACATCCCGGCGCATCTGATCAAAAAGTTCGCGTGACCCGGAAGGGTCCCATACGACGACGCTTCCGGCGCCCGACACGCTGAGCCCGGGGTTCCCCACCGGAACGGTCGTCGTACCGCCCTGGCCCCCCGTCAGCCCCCTGACCTCCCAGCCCATCCGTGTGAGTGACCCGATCGAACTCATCCGGTCGACGGTCACCGCGTCCAGAGCCGAACCGACGAACGGATAGAACCGGAACGGGTCGGCCACCGCACCGGCGCCCGTGCCCTCGCTCACGAGCGCGCTCAGCAACTGCCGCTGCCGCCGGACCCGGCCCAGGTCGCCCTCCGGATCGCTGTAGCGCGCCCTGACGAACGCCAGGGCCTGCTTCCCGTTCAGCGTCCGGCAGCCGGCGTCCAGATCGGCTCCCGCCTTCTCGTCGCGCAGCGGCTTGTCGAGGCAGAGCCGCACGCCGTCGAGGGCGTCGACCACCCGGGTGAAGCCGAGGAAGTCGACCTCCGCGTAGTGGTCGAGGCGCAGCCCGGTGGCCTGCTCGACGGTCTGGGTCAGCAGGTCGGCGCCGCCCAGCGCGTAGGCAGAGTTGATCTTTCCCTTGCCGTGGCCTGGCACGGTGACGTAGGAGTCGCGCGGAATGCTCACCAGGTACGGCCCCGCCGCACCGTAGTGCAGCACCATCAGCGTGTCCGTGTTGCGCTGCTCCCCGCCGCCGACGTGCAGCTTCCTGCGCTGCTCAGGGGTGAGGTCGGCACGGGTGTCCGAGCCGATGATCAGCCAGTTGGTGCCCTGGCCCCGCGGCGGCCGGTCCGGGTAGTCGGTCAGGGCCTCCGTCTGCCGCAGCCTCGTCCCGGCCCACAGGTACGTGGCGGACAGGGCCGCCGCCGCGACCAGCACCACGGCGAGCAGCACCAGGACCGTGACCCGAAGCCACCGGCGCCGTCGGCGCGGGCGGCCCGACCGGTAGAGGGTGCTGCTCTCCCCGTACATGGACCGAGAGTGCCCCGCCGGACGGTGCGCCGCGCGCCGTCGTGGTCCGTTGGGCGCAGAGCCGTCCCCCGCACGGCGACGGCAACCCGCCATGTGCCCGACAGAGCCGGCAGAGCGCGGGCCGCGCACCCCGGTCGGGGAACGCGGCCCGGTCGCGGGCGGGGCAGGCCCCGCCCGTTCTCAGCACAGCCCGTACCTCGTCAGAACAGGCCGTCCCACATCTGTTCGAGCAGGACCGACCACCAGTTCTCCGGCGACGCCAGCGCGGCCCCGTCCAGCGCGGCGAGCTGGGCCTGGAAGTCCACCGTCCACCGCCCGGCCTGCTCCGGCGTCAGCCCGTACCGCAGGCGCCACATCCGTCCCAGCATGGCCATGCAGCGCACGAACTCCGGCATCCCGGTGTTGACGAACTGCGGCTGCGAGGGCTGCCCGCCCGGGCCCGCCTCCAGCGGCACGGCCACGATGTTCGCCGTGCCGTACTGCACGCACAGCTGGCGACCGAAGTCCGTACCGACCACCAGATACGAACCCGCGTCCGAAGCGGCCTGCACGCCGCGCTCCTGGGCGAGCTCCGCCAGCGTGGGGATGGGCCGCCCGGGCTGGGCCTGGCCCCAGAAGAAGGGCCCCATGTCGAAGGGGACGCCCGCCCACACGAGCGTCTGCGCCACGATGTCGGGCACCCCCTGACGGGAGACGGCCCGCTGGTCGAAGCGGAAGACGCCCTGCGGGCCGAACGCCTGCATCAGCTCCTGCCCTATCGCGTCCGGCGGAATCGGCGGGGCGGGCGGAATCTGGCCCGGCGGCGGCAGCGGCACCGGGTTCGGGGCGGGCCGCGCGGGCCCGTCGGCGACCTGGTGCAGCTCGCCCTGGTGCTCGACCAGGTGCCGCATGCCCTGCTGCCGGGAAGCGTGGTCGGCGCCGTACGACGCGGTGTGGCTGACCCGCACCTGCGGCCACGTCTCCCGGATCATGCGGGCGCAGTAGCCGCCGGGCAGGTCGCACGGCTCCAGCTCGGTGTGGAGCTCCACCACCTGCTGCGGGGGAACGTTCATGCCCCGCAGCTCGTGCAGCAACTGCCACTCCGGGTGCGGGGTGCCCGGCGCGGACCGGCGGATCAACTGCTGCTCGGAGCCGTCGGGCGCGCGGTAGCGCAGCACCGCCATGTAGCCGGGCCCGACCGTCGGCTGGCCCGGCTGCGGCTGCGGGGCGCCCTGCGGGGGCGCGCCCGCGCCCGGCGCCATGCCCGGGGCGGGCGTCCCCGGAGGCGGGGTGCCGGGAGCGGGTACGCCGGGAGGCGGGGTGCCCGGGGCGCCGGGCGGTGCCCCCGGCGGGGGAGGCGTACCGGGCCCCGCGGCACCGGGGCCGACGGCGCCGGGCTGGGCGAGCATCGTCGCGGCCTGGTGGACGTCGCCGGACCCGGGAGCGCCCGCGCCGGTGTCGTTGCCCGGCCCCGGGGGCGGCGGGGTCGCGTCTTGCGGACCGTCGACCTTCGGCTGCCGGCCGCTCTGACTGATCTGCTCGGCGAGCGCATCGGCGGAGACCATCTGCGTCGGCACGTAGCCGCCTCCGGGCGCGCCCGGCGCGGAGGGCGGCGGGGTGGGCGGGCCACCCGAACGGGCACCGGGGGCACCGGGGGCGGGCGGCGGCGGAGGCACGGACGGGCCCGAACCACGCGAGGGCCGCGGCAGGGAGCCGCGCGGCGCCTTGCTGGTGGCAGCGTCGGCGATGTCCCTCGCGCCCGGTGCGCCCGGTGCGGAAGGGGCACCCGGCATCGACAGGCCCCCCTGGGAGGGGTCGGCCAGCATGGTCGCGGCCTGATGCACCCCGCCGCCACCGGTGCCGCCTGCCTCGTTCCCGGGGCCGGGCGGGTTGCCGTTCCCCGGGCCGTCGCCGGGGCCGTTGGCTGTACCGGTTCCGCTCCCGGGATCGGTTCCGTTCCCGGTTCCGGGTGCGTTGCCGCCGCCGGGCCCGCTCCCGGGACCGCCGGCTCCGTCTCCGGGCACGCTTCCGGGGCCGGAGACGCTCCCCGGGGTTCCGCCCGCGCCGGTGTCGTCGGTTCCGGGAGCCACGCCCTGCGGCGCCTGCCCGTGCGGCGGGGCGGACTGCGGACCCGGCGCCGGAGGCCGGCCGGGCGCGGGGACGGTTCCGGACGCCGGGGTGGAGCCGGGTGCGGGCGGGGCCGGTACCGGTGGTCGGCCAAGGGCCTGGCCGTGCGGCGGGGGCGGCGTCGGCCCCCCGGCCTGGTGGGATCCCGAGGCGGCGGGCCCGGCCGGGCTGCCGCCCGTGCCGTCGGGCGCGTCGATCGCGGGCGCGACAGCCGTCCTGGGCAGGGCGCTGCCCTCGGGCAGCAGGGCGGTCGGCGCCTCCGAACCCGGGGGCGGGGGCGGGGTCTCGTCCCCGTCGTCGACCATCAGCGGCGGCGCGAACACGGTCGCGGGCGGTGCCTGGGCCTCGCCGCTTCCCGCCCCACCGGTGTCGGCGCCGTCCCAGGGGCTGGCTCCGGCCGGGGTGGCGGCCGAGCCGGCGTCCTGGGAGCCCCCACGGTCCTGGGCGCCCGCCGTACCGGGAGCGGCGGGCCACCCGGAGGCGTCCTGCCCCCCGGCCGCACCGGACCCCGCGGACGCGCCGACCGCGCCGACCGCACCGACCCCGTCAGCGGCACCCGCGCCGCCCGGAGCACCGGTGTCACTTGCCGGATGCCCGGCGCCCGCCCCGGATGCCGCATCCGCACGCCGGTCCGGAATGCCCATCTTGTCGGCCGCTTCCTGGAGCCACTCCGGCGGCGTCAGCAGGAACGAGGTGGCCTCCAGGTCGAGCCGCTGCTGAGAGGCGGCCGGGGCTGCGTACGGCTCCTCGGTGCCGTACTCCTCCTCGTAGCGGCGGATGACCTCGCCCACCGGCAGACCGGGCCACAGGGTGGTCTCGCCGCTGTCCCGGGCGATCACCAGCCGCACGTTGCCGCCGTCGGAGACCGGACCGGCCTCGCGGTCCTCGGCCCAGGCGACGAAGCCGAGATCGAACTCGCGGACCCGCACCTCGCGGTGCTGGTATCCGGGCACGTCACCGTTGACCCAGCGCTCGGCGCGCTCCTGGGCCTGCGCGAAGGTCACCATCGCGCTCTCACCCCTCCACCGGGACGGCGCGGGCGAAGCCGCCGTCCACCATCAGATTGGCCACCGTTTCCAGTTCCGGCGGGTTACCCGCCAGCCGGAGCAGGAACGCGTCGAAGTCGGCGCCGCACGGCCGCAGCAGCGTCTCGACCCGCTCCTGCACCGAGAGGCCGTCGGCGTCCCGGGCGTCGTCGTAGGCGCAGAACCACACCGAGCCCGGCGCCTCGCCCTTCACCTTGAGGGCGATCAGCCCGCCCTGGACGAAGCCGACACCGAGGTAGTCCTTGGTGAGGTGGTCACGCAGGCACTTGTTGATGTAGACGAGGTCGTTGACGGCCGCGTCGTCGCGCACCGTGAAGAACGGCTGGTCCACCAGCAGGCCCAACTCGGCGTCGAGCGCGACGCCCTCCGGCGCGCAGCCGCCGGCCGCCTTGAGGAATGTGCGGTAGGCGCCGGGCAGCCGGTAGCCGAGCCGCTCCTCCACGTCCGTGACCTGCCGCTCGCTCACCGACGGTTCGGGCCCGTGCACCACGGCGAAGTGCGCGGGACGGGTCTCCTGGAGCGGGCGCGTACCGGTCTTGCCGTGGTCGACCGCCGCCGTCGCCAGCCCGCTGTGGTGCCGCAGCAGCGCCTTGACCTCGACCGGGATCAGCTCCATACGCCGGCTGTGCGCCACGTGGTGCCACGTCCAGCCGTGCGGCGTCGCCACCGCAGGCAGGTCCGCCCACAGCTCGTGCCGCTCCGCGTGCAGCGCCGCGTTGGCCGACACGTAGTCCGTCAGCCGCAGCTCGTCGCCGCCGAAGCCGTCCGGGGGCTCGGCGATCTCGGCCGCCGCACGGGCATAGGCGGAGAAGTCCGGAAAACCGCCCGCATCGACCCGCACGCCCTGCGGGTGACGGGCCGCCCGGACGGGATCCGGGAAGTTCACGACCTGCCCGGCGTACGCCCGGTTCGGTGGCGCGGCGGCTTGTCCGAGCCGACCTGTCGTCATGGCGTTGGCCCCCTGCTGCTTTCGGCTGGTACCGAACAGCCTATGCGGTACGGCAACAGGCAGACACCGCCCCTCGGGCTCACCCCCGCGCGGCCGCCTCCAGCTTGGCCACCTGCTTGTCCACGACCGGCTTCGGCTCCTCGACCTGCTTGCCCGACAGCGAGCTGGACATGAAGCTCATGGTGTTGGCACCGGACCGGACGACAGTCACCACGACTCCGGCCTTCCGCCCTTCGGAGTTCTTCAGGGCGAACTGGACGGAATCGTCCCCGCGTCCGGGCGACGGCCGCGACTCGACGGTCACCTTTTCGCTCTTTCCGCCCTTGCCGTCCTCGGGCCCGACGATCTGCTTGCACGAGCCCGCCGCGCTCTTCACGTCCTTGACGAACGTGGTCGCATCGTCCCCCTCGTAGGCCGCGAGGAGCACCTGGTGCACCGTGCTCTGGGTGTTGAACTGGCCCTTCTTGCCCTTGAGGAGACCCTCCGCCGCCCAGTCCGAACGCTTCTGCCGCGAGTCCGCACTGAAGATGTCCACCAGCGGCCTGCACTGCGCACTCGTCCGCGGAGTGTTCTTGTCGTCCCCCTCCAGCGCGTCCTTGGTCGGATGCACCTGGTACCCCGCCACCTCCTTGCCGGTGACCAGAGCGGAGCGCAACTCCTTCTCGGACAACGGCTTCGCCGACGCCCCGGAGCCCCCCTTGCCGTCGTCCCCGCCGTCACCGTTCTTCCCGGACCCCTTGTCCTGGCCCTGTTTGCCGTCCTCGCTGCTCGCGCCCTTTCCGCCGCCGTCCCCGCCGTCACCACCGCCGCAGGCCGCGAGCGGCAGCAGCAGCGCGGGTACCGCGACGACGGCCGCGAGCGTACGGCGCACCGGACGACGTCCCCGGCCGCGCCCCTTCATGCCTGTCATCGGCCCTCCTCTTCCCTTCCCCGTCCTCCGGTCGTCCGGATTCCTTACCCCCCGCCCTCCGGAACGGCGGCCATCATCCGCTGCCGCCCCGAAGGGTCACAAGGGCATGACGCGCACGGGGGACTGATCGACTCGACGGCCACACGGCATACTTGGGCGAGCCCCCTGCACTTAAGGGGACACTCGGGGAGGAAGCTCCATTGCACACCGCACAACAGGCGCACACACCGCAGGCGCTGCCCGGCGACCAGGCAGCGCCCCGCATGCAGGCACAGCCCGGCATGCAAGCCGCCCCCGGCATGCCGGCGTCCGGCAGCACCGAGCACCCGGCGGGCGACCCCCGCATCGGCTGGACCAACGCCGCCGACTCCCTCACCGCCACCGCACCCGTACTCCGTCAGCGCCGCGACGGCATCCTGCCCGCGGTGGCCGCCGCCCTCTCCATCCGCGGCGAGACCCTCACCTGCACCGGCAGCAAAGGCGAACGCCCGCCCACCCACCACCCGCTTGTGCAGGACTTCCTCGACACCCTCACCACCGAACGCCGCTCCCGCACCACCGGCCGCTGCCCCGAAGCGGTCCTCCTGTCGCGCTACCTGACGTCCACCGAGGCCGCCCGCGCCGCCAAACGCGGCGCCCGCAAACCCGCCCGCAACGGCAAGGCACAGACCCCCGCCAAGGCCACCAGGTCCCCGCGCGCCGCCAAACCCCCCAAACCGCTCACCCTCAGCGAGGCCAAGCGCGCCCTCAAACACGCCAAACTCACCGCACGCCGCATCCGCGAGGACGGCGACCCGCTGCACGGCACCTACGTACCGCCCTGCCGCTCCTGCGCGCCCCTGCTGGCCCACTTCGGCGTACGGGCCGTCGACCCGGCACAGGAGCACGACCGGTGACCACGCGCTTCCCCGTCGCCGTCGACGACCCCCTGCGCAACGCCGGGTGGAAACCCGGACGCTGGGACATCCGACAGGCCGAACAGTGGGCCGACACCCTGCGCGGGCACGTCTCCCCCGGCGGCCACCGGCACGCGGTCCTCCCCGCCGCGGTCGAGGTGTGGGCCGAATTCGGCACCCTGCACATCGCCCCCACCGGACCCGGGCGTCACATCGCACCCGCCCACATCCACATCGACCCCCTCGCGGGGCTGCACGCGGCCCGCACCTTCAACGACCTCGGACGCGCCCTGGGCACCCAGGTGTGCCCGATCGGCGCCGAGAGCGAATGCGGGGAGTACGGGGGACACCGGGACCATGGCGAGTACGGCGCTTACGGGGAGTACGGGCAGTACGGCGCATACGACGGGGCCGCCGGAACGGGAGCCCTGCTCGCCATCGACGCCCAACACCGCGTCTACAGCCTCGACGCCACCGGCGACTGGTACCTGGGCGCGGACTTCGACTCCGCCCTCTCCGCACTGCTGATGGGCCTCGTCCCCGCCAAACTCAGCGCCGGCACCCCACCACCGGCCGCCGCCGCGGATCCGTCCCCGCCCACGGGACGGGCGAGCACCGGCACCCCGCCCCCAGCGCAGGACGAACAGGAACACACCGCCCCCGCAGAAGAGGAGCACAGCACCCCCGGGGAAGAGGACCGGACAGTTCCGCTCGGCGTCGAGAAGCTCACCCTCGACGCCACCACCGGCAACGGGCACTCCCCCGCCGGATTCACGACCGCACGTACGGAATGATCGCCGACACCCGGAAACCGCCCGCGTCCGTCGGCCCCGACACGAAACCGCCGCCCAACGCCATGACGCGCTCCCGCATGCCCACCAGCCCGTTGCCGCCGCTGGGCAACCCCGCGTCGGCCGCGCCGTCCACCGCGGGCTCGTTCTCCACCTGCAACGCCACCTCCGCCTCCCGGTGCGCCACCCGAACCCGGGTGGCCGCGCCCGCGGCGTGCTTGTGGACGTTGGTCAGCGCCTCCTGCACCACCCGGTAGGCCGTCTGCTCCACCGCGTGCGGGCACGCGTCGCCCAGGCTCCCCTCGACACTCAGTTCGACCGCCATACCGGCGGCGCGCGACTGCCCCACCAACGTGTCCAGGTGCGCGAGCGAGGGGGCCGCAGCCCCGGCCTCCTCCCGGCCGCCGGTCCCGCCGCCGCCACCGGCACCCTCCCGCGCCACGGCCGGCGCCCCGTCCGGCGCGGCCGTCCTCTCCCGGTCCGCACGCTTCCCGTCCACACGCGCTGCGGCCAGACGCTCTGCCGCCGCCGACACGGATCCCCCAGGCCGCGAGGGAGCCTCCGTGGCACCCGCGGGCACGCCCTCGCCGGGCACACCTGCCCCCGCCGGCGCGCCGTCGGCCCCTCCGCCATCGGGCGCCTCACCGCTCACCCCGCTGGAGGCCGCACCGTCGAACGGCCCCCCGGAGGGGCCTCCACTCGTGCGGGAGGCGGCGACCATGGGAACCCGACCGGCCCCGTCGACCACGCCGTTCCCGTCGACCAAGCCGTCCCCGTCGACCGCACCGGCCTCGACCGGCTCGTCGGCCACCCCCGCTGCGGCTCCGGCCCCCTCGGCCTGCCCGGTCCGCCCGGCCTGCCCACCCGTCCCGCTCTTCCCACCCTTCTCCGGGTCACCGGAGCGCAGCACGCCCAGCATCGTGCGCAGCTCGTCGAGAGCCTGCCGCCCCATGTCGCCCACCAGCGCCGCGTTCCTGGCCGCCTTCTCCGGATTCTTGACCGCCACCGCCTGCAACGCGGCCGCGTGCACCACCATCAGACTCACCCGGTGCGCCACCACGTCGTGCATGTCGCGGGCGATCCGCGTGCGCTCCTCGTTGCGCGCCCACTCCGCGCGCTCCTCCGCCCGGTCGGCCAGCAGCGACAACTCGCGCTCCAGGCCGTCCGCGCGCTCCCGCAGCGACTCCACCAACCGCCGCCGCGCCCCCACGTAGAGGCCCAGCAGCACCGGCGGAGCCGACGCACCGATCGACATCAGGACGGCGGCCACCGGCACGAACCAGGACGAGGGATTGAAATCCGGATCCTGACCGATGTTCTGCTCCAGCCGGAAGGTGGTCATCGCCAGCACGCCCAGCGCGGTCATCGAGGCCAGCAGACCGGTGATCCGCCGCGGCACCTCCGTCGCGGCGAGCGTGTAGAGGCCGACGACACTGAGAAAGGTCCCCATGTCGGCAGGTATGACAGCGATGGCGACCAGGACGACGGCTATCGGCCAGCGCCGGCGCAGCACCAGCGTCGCCCCGGCGACGACCCCCAGCAGGACCGCCGCGGGACCCGGGATGCCCGTCTCGTGCGCGAAGCTCTGCCCCTGGATCGCGCACTCCACCGCGGAGCCCGCCGCCAGGGCGATGTCGAGGACCGCACTTCGTGGCCGTTCCCACCACCACGGCCCGCCCCGGGCACGGTTCTCCCCCGTCTCGGTCATACCGACCACCCTACGACCCGCCCACCACCCGTTTTCCGGTCGAACCCCGGAAGCTTCCGTTCCGGACGACCGTCCGCAACCGGACCATTTCGCAATCGAACAAAAAGTAATGCACTCGAACGAATGAAGGGAACGCGCTTTCGTCGCCTACAGGCCGGAGCACCCTCAAGACTCACCCACATGACACCTCCGCACGACGCCTACGAACACCTCCGCGAACAAGCCGTCGCCCTCCGCCGCGAGGGGCTCAGCCGGCGCCGGATCCGGGACCGCCTCAAGGTCTCCAACAACGACCTCCTCAACCGCCTCGTCCAGGGCGAACCCCCACCCCCCTGGACGCGCCGCCCCAACGCCAAGGACGACCTGCGCGCACGCGCCCGCGAGCTGCGCCGCCGAGGCTGGACGTACGACCGGATCGAACTGGAGCTGGGAGTCTCGCGCAGCTCGGTCTCGCTGTGGGTGCGGGATCTGCCCCGTCCACCGCGACGCACCCCGGAGGAGGCCTCCGCCATCGCCCGTCGCGGCTGGGAGCGCACGCTCGCCCTGCGGGAGGAAGGGCGCCGACGCACCAAGACTGCCGCCGCGGCGGAGATCGGCACCCTGTCGGACCGAGAGCTGTTCCTCATCGGGGTGGGGCTGTACTGGGCGGAGGGAAACAAGAGCAAGCCGTACCGCCGGGCAGAGAGCGTCGTATTCGTGAACAGCGACGCCGACATGATCCGGCTCTACCTGGCCTGGCTCCGCCTGCTGGGTGTCGAGAAGGAACGACTGCGCTTCAAGCTGATGATCCACGAGTCCGCGGACGTCTCCGGCGCGGAGCGCTATTGGGCCGAACTCGTCGAGGCAGGCCCGGAGTCGTTCGACAAGACGGCACTGAAGAAGCACAACCCCAAGACCGTCCGGAAGAATGTCGGTGACACCTACCGGGGCTGCCTCGTCGTCCGCGTCCGGCAAGGTGCCGACCTGTACCGTCGCATCGAGGGCTGGTGGTACGGCATAGTGTGGGGGGTCGACTCGGCACCCAAGCCAGGGTGTCCGAATTAGACCGGTATGCTATCCCCCGTGGTGTAATGGGCAACACTGCTCACTTTGGATGAGTTATTCCAGGTTCGAGTCCTGGCGGGGGAGCTCACGGCGCACGCAGTCCGCGTTCGACTCCTCTCCCGGGGCGGACGGCGGCCATCCCTCCCTTCGGCCGACCCCCCGGTATCCTGCGGGGCAGCACCCACCCCCGAAGCCGAAGGGCACCCCCGTGAGCGTCATTCGCCCGGCAGCCGTCGTCGTTCTCGCAGCGGGTGAGGGCACCCGCATGAAGTCGGCGACACCGAAGGTTCTGCACGAGATCTGCGGCCGCTCCCTGGTCGGCCATGTGGTGAGCGCCGCGCAGGCGTTGGAGCCGCGGGACCTGGTCGTGGTCGTGGGGCACGCCCGCGAGCAGGTGACGGCGCATCTGGCGCAGCTGGACGCCCAGGTCCGGACCGCTGTGCAGTACGAGCAGAACGGCACGGGTCATGCCGTGCGGATGGCACTGGCGGAGCTGGCAGAGGAGGACCTTGCGGGCACGGTCATCGTGACGTGCGGCGACACTCCGCTGCTGTCGGGTGACACGCTCCGGCAGCTCGCCGAGACGCACACCTCGGACGGCAACGCGGTCACGGTGCTGACGGCGCAGGTGCCGGATGCGACGGGGTACGGGCGGATCGTGCGGGATGCGGCCGACGGTGCGGTCACCGCGATCGTGGAGCACAAGGACGCGACGGAGCAGCAGCGCGGGATCGGCGAGATCAATTCGGGGGTGTTCGCGTTCGACGGGCGTCTGCTGGCGGAGGCGCTGGGGAAGGTCCGTACGGACAACAGTCAGGGTGAGGAGTATCTGACGGATGTGCTCGGGATCCTGCGTGCGGAGGGTCACCGGGTGGGGGCTTGTGTGGCGGGGGACCACCGGGAGATCGCGGGGATCAACAACCGGGTGCAGTTGGCCGAGGCCCGCCGGATGCTGAACGGCAAGCTGGTGGAGGAGGCCATGCTGGCGGGGGTGACGGTGGTGGATCCGGCGACGACGTGGTTGGACGTGGGGGTGACGTACGAGCCGGATGCGACGGTGCTGCCGGGTACGCAGTTGCTGGGTGCGACGCATCTGGGCGCGGGGTGCGAGGTGGGTCCGAATGCGCGGTTGTCCGGTACCCGGGTGGGTGCGGGGGCGACGGTGAGCAACACGGTTTCGGAGGGTGCGGAGATCGGCGAGGCCGCCTCGGTCGGCCCGTACACGTATCTGCGTCCGGGTACCCGGCTGGGCCGGAAGGTGAAGGCCGGCAGTTATGTGGAGATGAAGAACGCGGTGCTGGGGGAGGGCACGAAGGTGCCGCATCTGTCGTATGTGGGGGATGCGGAGATCGGTGAGCAGAGCAACATCGGTGCGGCGAGCGTGTTCGTCAATTACGACGGTGAGAACAAGCACAGGACGACGGTCGGCTCGCACTGCCGGATGGGGGCGGACAACATGTATGTGGCTCCTGTCACGGTGGGGGACGGTGCCTACAGTGCGGCGGGTTCGGTGATCACCAAGGATGTGCCGCCGGGTTCGCTGGCGGTGGCGCGGGGGCAGCAGCGCAACATCGAGGGCTGGGTGGCCCGTAAGCGCCCTGGTAGTGCAGCCGCGCTGGCCGCCGAGGCGGCGCAGGCCGCGGACGGGGCGGGTGCGGCTGCGGAGGGTTCTGCCGCCGGGCCGGCGGCGGGTGCGTCGCGGGGTCAGGGATCGTCCGGATCGGCCCGTTCGGCGCAGGCTTCGGCGGGGCAGGTTCCGGCGGAGGACGGTTAAGACCGGGTATCCGGTTGTATGACGTGGGGCGTACGGTTATGGGGAGCCTGACTGGCCATGCGGCCGAAAACCGACGCCGCCGCCCCCGCCAAACCGACGCCGCCAGCCCCCCACTGAGCCGCCGCGCGGCGCACCACACAGGGAGACAACAGCAGTGACCGGGATCAAGACGACCGGCGAGAAGAAACTGATGCTCTTCTCCGGCCGCGCCCACCCCGAACTCGCCGAGGAAGTCGCCAAGCACCTCGGCATCGGCGTGGTCCCGACCAAGGCTTTCGACTTCGCGAACGGTGAGATCTACGTTCGCTTCCAGGAGTCCGCGCGCGGTGCCGACTGCTTCTTGATGCAGAGCCACACGGCTCCGATCAACAAGTGGATCGTCGAGCAGCTCATCATGATCGACGCGCTGAAGCGGGCTTCCGCGCGGAGCATCACGGTGATCGTGCCGTTCTACGGCTATGCGCGGCAGGACAAGAAGCACCGTGGCCGTGAGCCGATCTCGGCGCGGCTGATGGCGGATCTGTTCCGTACGGCAGGTGCGGACCGCATCCTGACGGTGGACCTGCACACGGATCAGATCCAGGGCTTCTTCGACGGCCCGGTCGACCACCTGTTCGCGCTGCCGTTGCTGGCGGACTACGTGGGGGCGAAGACGGACCGCTCGAAGCTGACGGTGGTCTCACCGGACGCGGGCCGGGTGCGGGTCGCCGACCGCTGGGCGGACCGGCTGGGTGCGCCGCTGGCGATCGTGCACAAGCGCCGGGACCCGGATGTGGCGAATCAGGTGACCGTCCACGAGGTGGTCGGTGATGTGGAGGGCCGGGTCTGCGTCCTGGTCGACGACATGATCGATACGGGTGGCACGATCTGTGCGGCGGCGGATGCGCTGTTCGCCAACGGTGCGGAGGACGTCATCGTGACGGCGACGCACGGTGTGCTGTCAGGCCCGGCCGCCGACCGGCTGAAGAACTCGAAGGTGAGCGAGTTCGTCTTCACGAACACGCTGCCGACGCCGGGTGAGCTGGAGCTCGACAAGATCACGGTGCTGTCGATGGCGCCGACGATCGCCCGCGCGGTGCGTGAGGTGTTCGAGGACGGCTCGGTGACCAGCCTCTTCGACGAGCAGGCGTAGCGGTTCACCGCCGACGTCCTCGGGTGACTGATCGATTTTTGGCCGGCCTCTCTTGCCGCGTAGACTCTGCGAGTCGCTCGGCGAGGGAGGCCGGTCCGTTTCGTGGACGGTTCACGGGCTCCGTTATCGACGCGCGCTCTTCGTAGCAGGTCCGTCGGGACCGAGTGGCACATGAATGTCCGTTTTACGTTGCCTACGAGGAGCGCAGCATGGCTGATGTGAATCTCACCGCCTCTGTCCGCGAGGAGTTCGGCAAGGGCGCCGCGCGGCGTCTGCGCCGCGAGGAGAAGATCCCCGCGGTGATCTACGGTCACGGTTCGGAGCCGGTGCACATCGCACTGCCGAGCTACGACATGATGATGGCGCTCAAGACGCCGAACGTCCTGATCAACCTGGACCTCGACGGCAAGAAGCAGCTCGTCATCCCGAAGGCCGTCCAGCGTGAGGCCATCCGGCAGTTCCTCGTCCACGTCGACCTGCTGGTCGTCAAGCGGGGCGAGAAGGTGCAGGTGGACGTGCCGATCCACATCGAGGGCGAGCTGGCGCCGGGCCAGAACCTGCTGGAGCACGTGTACAACACGCTGCCGGTGGAGGCCGAGGCCACGCACATCCCGGAGACGGTCACCGTTTCCGTCGACGGGCTGGATGTCGGTGACTCCGTTCTGGCCAAGGACATCAAGCTGCCGGGCAACACCACTTTGGCCATCGACGGTGAGGAGACCGTCATCCAGGTCCTGGGTGCGCAGGCCGAGGAGCCGACGGCCGAGGGCGAGGAAGGCGCGGAGGGCACGGAGGGTGCCTCGGAGGCCTCCGAGTAAGAGGCGCGTCTGCTTCTTCTTCCGGGTGCCGGGCGGGCCTGTTGCGGCCTGCCCGGCACCCAGGGGTTTGCGTCAGGCCCTCCTCCCCCTTTCCCCCTCTTCCTCCGCTCCGACCGAAGGACCACCTGCATGCCGGCCACCACCGATCCCTGGCTCGTCGCGGGCCTCGGCAATCCGGGCCCCGGGTACGCCGGCAACCGGCACAACGTCGGCTTCATGGTCGCCGACCTCCTGGCGCACCGGACGGGTGGCACCTTCAAGTCGGCCAGGGGTGTCCGCGCCCAGGTGCTGGAGGGCCGGATCGGCGTTCCGGGTGTCAGCAGCACCCGGGTGATCCTGGCCAAGCCGTTGTCGTACATGAACGTCTCGGGCGGCCCGGTGAAGGCGCTGTTGGACTTCTACGGGGTTCCCGTCGGCCGCCTGGTCGTCGTCCATGACGAGCTCGATCTCGACTACGGTGCGCTGCGCCTCAAGTGCGGCGGTGGCGACAACGGCCACAACGGTCTCAAGTCGCTCACCAAGCTCCTGGGCCGCGACTACTTCCGCGTCCGCTTCGGCGTGGGCCGCCCCCCGGGCCGTATGCAGGTCGCCGACTACGTGCTGAAGGACTTCTCCTCCGCGGAACGCAAAGACCTCGACTACTTCGTCGACCGCACGGCGGACGCCTGCGAGGCCCTGATCCTGGAGGGCCTGGAGCGGGCCCAGACCACGTACAACGGCTGACGCCCGGCCGCCCTGTCCGCGTCCTCAGTCGCGGGTGACGGCCTGGATCTCCCTGACGGTGACGGCCACCTGGTCCGCCGAGTTCCCGTCGGGCATCACGCGCCGCGGCGTCCCGTGCGGGCTGCGACCCTCCGCCCATGAGACGCGCCGGATCAGGTACCCCGTCAACCGGTGACTTGCGCCCTTGGCGACGGGCGACCGGTTCCGCCCGGGGCCCTTCGAGCGGAACGCGGAATTCCGATAGTGGCGCAAGCAGGCACAAGACGGTCGGGTGAGGTTGACCGGTAACGGTCAAGTGGCCAAGTATCTCCGCCATGTCTTCACAAGCCGCTCGTACCAAGGTCAAGCGGAGCCGTGTGCGGCGGCTCGGTGAGAGTGCGTTCGGGGTGTTGCTGCTGGCGCGGGCCCTGGTGCTGGCGCTGGTCGTGCTGGTGCTGGTGGTGGCGGGGGTGTGGACGTCCTGGGACACCGCCTCGGTGGCCATGGCGGGGGACGAGCGCGGCACGGTGACCGTCACCGCGTGCGGGGACGAGCGGTGCGGCGGGACGTTCCGGCCGCAGGGGGCGGGGGCGCCGCAGAAGGTGACCGTCTCGGAGTTCGTGTCCGGGGGCCGCGGGGAGACGCTGGAGGTGGCGGTGAAGCCGCACACGGATCACGTCGTACGGACGGGCCCGGCCGGGATCCTGTACGCGTGGGTGCCGCTGGGGGGCTCGCTGCTGCTGGCGTCGCTGGTGATCGCGGGCGGGCTGCGGATGCGGAAGACGGCGCTGGCCACCGGCGTGTGCGGGGTGTTGATCATGGGCGGGGCCTGGGCCCTGCTCACCTTCTGAGCTCACCCGCAACAGGGGTCACCCGCACGAAGAAGGAGCAGCGCCCAGGCCCGGTCGGCCTGCCGCGCGGTGCTCAGCCGGTGTTGCGCAGGCCCGCCGCCACGCCGTTGACGGTCAGCAGCAGGGCGCGGCCCAGGTTCTCGTCCGGCTCCTGGTCTGCCTCCTTGGCCTGCCGCTGGCGGTCCAGCAGGGAGACCTGGAGGTAGGAGATCGGGTCGAGGTAGGCGTCGCGGATCTTGAGTGTCTGCTGGAGGACCGGGTTGGACTCCAGCAGCTCGCTCTCACCCGTTATACGCAGCACTTCCTGCACGGTGAGGGCGTGTTCGGCCTCGATGGTGGCGAAGACGTGCCGCAGTTCCTGGGGGACGAGGGTCTCCACGTAGTGGCGGGCGATCCGCAGGTCGGTCTTGGCCAGCGTCATCTCGACGTTGGAGAGGAAGTTGCGGAAGAAGTGCCAGTAGGTGTGCGCCTCTTCCAGCACGCTGTCGAGCCCGGCCTCGCGGGCCGCCTTCAGGCCCGTACCGACGCCGAACCAGCCGGGGACGATCTGCCGCGACTGCGTCCAGCCGAACACCCACGGGATGGCCCGCAGACCGTCCAGCCCGGCGCCGGTGTCGGGACGGCGGGAGGGGCGGGAGCCCAGGTGGAGGTCGGCGAGCTGGTCCACGGGGGTGGAGGCGAAGAAGTACGCCGGCAGGTCCGGGTCCTCGACCAGCTTGCGGTAGGCGAGGTGGGCGGCGTCGGAGACGGTGTCCATGGCCGCGTCCCAGCGGGCGAGCGCCTCGTCGGACTGGCGGGGCGCGGTGTGGAGGGCGGAGGCCTGGAGGGTTGCCGAGACGGTGAGTTCCAGGTTCTCCCTGGCCAGGGAGGGCACCAGGTACTTGTCGGAGATGACCTCGCCCTGCTCGGTGACCTTGATCTCGCCCTCCAGGGTGCCCCAGGGCTGGGCGAGGATCGCGTCGTGGGTGGGGCCGCCGCCGCGGCCGACGGTGCCGCCGCGGCCGTGGAAGAGGCGCAGCCGCACCCCGTGCCGGTGGGCGACGTCGCGCAGCCGCCGCTGGGCGCGGTGGATCTCCCACTGACTGGTGGTGATGCCGCCGAACTTGGAGGAGTCGCTGTAGCCGAGCATGACCTCCTGGAGGTCGCCGCGGAGCGAGACCAGCTTGCGGTAGGAGGGGTCGGAGAGCATCGCGTCGAGCAGCTCGTCGGCGATCTTGAGCTCGTCGGTGGTCTCCAGCAGCGGGACGATGCCGATCTTGGCCCAGCCGCCGTGCAGGTCGATCAGTCCGGCCTCACGGGCGAGGACGGCGGCGGCGAACACGTCGTCGGCGCCCTGGCACATGGACAGGATGTAGGACTCGACGACCTCGGGCCCGAAGGTCTCCAGCGCCTTGCGGACGGTCTCGAAGACGCCGAGCGTCTTGGCCCCGGCGGCGTCCAGGGGCGCCGGGCTCGGGGAGAGCGGGCGGCGGGAGCGCAGCTCCTTGGCCAGCAGGCGCCGGCGGTAGTCGCGCGGCATGTCGGCGTAGCGCCACGACTCCTCGCCGAGCCGGTCGAAGAGCTGGCCGAGCGCGTGGTGGTGGGCCTCGGCGTGCTCGCGGACGTCCATGGTGGCGAGCTGGAGGCCGAAGGCGGCCAGGGTGCGCAGGGCGCGCTCCAAGCGGCCGTCGGCGACCAGACCGCCGCGGTGCTCGCGCAGCGAGTCCTGGAGCAGGGCCAGGTCGTCGAGGAGTTCGCCGGTGCCCAGGTAGTCCCAGCCGAAGGTGTGGGGGAGCTTCTCGGCCAGCCGGGTGCGGGTGTTGAGGAGCTTCTGCCGGATGCAGGTGGCCTTGAGCCGGTAGGGCTCCTCGGCGTTGAGCCGCTTGTAGCGGGGGCTGATCTCCGGCAGCCGGGCCAGGTCGGCCTCCAGCGAGTCCAGCAGGGGCCGGGTGGCGCCGCAGTTGCGGATGGAGTTGGACAGGGCGCCGCGCAGCTCGTCCACGTGGGTCAGCGCGTCGGTGATGCCGTGCTCGTGCTGGAGGATCAGCACGTCCCAGGTGACCTCGGGGGTCACGTTGGGGTTGCCGTCGCGGTCGCCGCCGATCCAGGTGCCGAACGTGAGCGGGCGGGTGCCGGCGGGCAGTGGCGCCCCGGCGCGCTCCAGTTCGGCGGCCAGGTCCTCCAGGACGTCGCCGACGGCGCCGCGGTGCAGCTCGTCGAGGTAGTAGATGGCGTTGCGGGCCTCGTCGGCCGGCTCGGGGCGGGCGACGCGCAGCTCGTCGGTCTGCCAGATCAGGTCGACGTTCTCGGCGAGCCGCAGGTCGGCACGGCGCCGTTCGGCGCCGCCGAGCACCCCGTCGGACTCCTCCAGCAGTTCCGCGATCCGGCGCAGCTTGGTGAGCACCGAACGGCGGGCCGCCTCGGTGGGGTGCGCGGTGAAGACGGGGCGCACCGACAGGTTGCGGGCGGTGTTGGCCAGGTGCGCCGGGTCGGCGTCCTTGAGCATGTCGGCGGTACGGGCCAGCATGCCGCCGTCGTCGGCGCGGCGGGCGCGGAGCTGGCGGCCGCGGTGCACCTGCTCGGTGACGTTGGCCAGGTGGAAGTAGGTGGAGAAGGCGCGGACCAGCTTGGTCGCCGTCTCGATGTCGGTCTTGCCCAGCAGTGCCGCAGCCGCCTCCCCGTCGCTGCGGGTCAGGGCGCGGACGCGTTCGACCAGGTCGAGGAGTTCCGCGCCTTCCTGGCGTACCAGCGTCTCGCCGAGCAGGTCACCGAGCCTGCGGATGTCGGCGCGCAGGGCGGAGGTGGCCTCGACGGCGTCGGCGCTCTCGCCCGGGCCACCGCCCAGGGCCTCCAGGCCGAAGGTGTTCTCAAGCGGTGCGGGGTCACTCGATCCGGGTGCGTTCCGCGCGGGGGTCGAGGCGGGTGGATTGGTGTCGGCGCTGCTCACAGGTGCTGCTCCCTTGGGGGTTCTTGTCCCTTGCGGGGTGGCTTCGGGCAGGTGGCGGACCGCACTGTCCGACGGCACAAGGATAGGTCGGCCTCAGCGTGGTACAGCACTTCTGTCCGAGGGGTGGGCGCGCGGCGCGACCTGGTCCCGGTGCGCACCCCTCTTGTCCCGTGTCCTACGGCTGCCATACTTACGACGCCGTAGGTTACGGAACCGTAGCCAAGCCGAGGCCCAATGAGGGACATCTATGACGACTAGCCCCGACGTGCTCGACAGTTCGCCGAAGGCTGCCCCCACCACCGGCACGGCCGCGGGCGACGACACCACCGGTGCCCGCAGCGCCGGTGCCGCCGGCTCGTCCGCGTCCGCGACGCTGGGTGGCGAGAAGCGCCGCTCGGTCGAGCAGCTCGCGCTGCTCGCGTTCATCATCGTTCCGTTCGTCGCGCTGGTGGCCGCCGTGCCGCTGCTGTGGGGGTGGGGGGTGAGCTGGCTGGACCTGGGACTGCTGGTCGCGATGTACTTCATCGGCTGCCACGGCATCACGATCGGGTTCCACCGGTACTTCACCCACGGCTCCTTCAAGGCCAAGCGGCCGCTGCGCATCGCGCTGGCGATCATGGGCTCCCTCGCCGTCGAGGGTCCGCTGGTGCGCTGGGTCGCCGACCACCGCAAGCACCACAAGTTCTCCGACGCCGAGGGCGACCCGCACTCCCCCTGGCGCTACGGGGAGACCGTTCCGGCCCTGATGAAGGGCCTGTGGTGGGCCCACATGGCGTGGATGTTCGACGAGGAGCAGACGCCGCAGCACAAGTACGCGCCCGACCTGATCAAGGATCCTGCGCTGCGCCGCATCTCCCGCCAGTTCGTCCTGTGGACGACCGTCTCGCTGCTCGCACCGCCGCTGGTGGGCGGCCTGGCCACCTGGTCCTGGCAGGGGGCGTTGACCGCCTTCTTCTGGGGCTCGCTGGTGCGGGTGGCGCTGCTGCACCACGTCACCTGGTCGATCAACTCCATCTGCCACGCGGTGGGCAAGCGCCCCTTCAAGTCCCGGGACCGCTCGGGCAACGTGTGGTGGCTGGCGATCCTCTCCTGCGGCGAGTCCTGGCACAACCTGCACCACGCGGACCCCACCTGCGCCCGGCACGGCGTCGAGAAGGGGCAGCTCGACTCCAGCGCCCGTCTCATCCGCTGGGCCGAGAAGGCCGGGTGGGCGTACGACGTGCGCTGGCCGAAGCGGGAGCGGCTGGCCACCAAGCGCAACGCGGACGGTCCGGACCGCCGCGGGGCCGCCGCTGCGGACGGCTCCGCCGACCGGGACGGGTCCGCCTCCCGGCGCGAGGACGAAGTGGCCGGGGCGGCATGATGCTGTGGTGAGACCCGGGGCCCCGCCCCGGGTCCCCAGGCGGCCCGCCCCTGGGACCCCTCGCAGCCACACGACAGGGAAGGCCCACTGTTGCCGACCGACGAGACGCCGCCGCCGCAGCCGCTCAGCGACCCCTCCCAGCGGTTCGGGGGCGCGGCCCCCGCGCCCGCCCCCGGCAGCCCGAACGGCGGCAAGGGCGGCAAGCCTCCCAAGCGGGCCCGCCGCCGGATGACGGGCAAGGAGCGCCGCGAACAGCTTCTCGACATCGGCCGCACCCTCTTCGCCGAACGCGGCTTCGAGGGCACCTCGGTGGAGGAGATCGCCCACAAGGCGGGCGTCTCCAAACCGGTCGTCTACGAGCACTTCGGCGGCAAGGAGGGCCTCTACGCCGTCGTCGTGGACCGCGAGATGCGCCGGCTGCTGGACATGGTGACCGGGGCCCTGACCGGCGGCCACCCGCGCGAACTGCTGGAGCAGGCAGCCTTCGCCCTGCTCGACTACATCGACCACTTCACGGACGGCTTCCGCATCCTGGTGCGGGACTCGCCCCTCCCCCAGTCCACCGGCACCTTCGCCTCCCTGATCTCCGACATCGCCACCCAGGTCGAGGACATCCTGGGGCGCGAGTTCAAGTCCCGGGGTTTCGACGCGAAACTCTCCCCGCTGTACGCGCAGGCCCTCGTCGGCATGGTCGCGCTGACCGGGCAGTGGTGGCTCAACGTCCGCAAGCCGAAGAAGTCCGAGGTCGCCGCCCACCTGGTCAACCTCGCCTGGCACGGGCTGGACGGGCTGGAGCAGAAGCCGCGGCTGATAGGCCACCGGCGCTCGTGACCGCTGGGCCGCTTTCCGCTCCGGCTGCCCGCCGTCGGGAACCGGCCGCCCGTCGCCGGGCACCGGCCGCCCGCCGCCGGGATCCGCGGTCGGATACGCCCCGGCGGGCTCGCTCCGCCTCGTAGACCACCCGCCCGTCCACCGTCGTCATCCGCACGGGCAGGTTCGCAAGCTCGTTCGCGGGGGCGGTCAGCGGGTCGGCGGCGAAGGCGGTGAGGTCCGCGCGGTGGCCGACGCGGCCCGCCCGCCCCGCCTCACCCGCCACCGGCGCGGGCGCCACCGTCATGGCATCCAGGGCCTCCGCCGAGGAGAGCACCTGCTCGGGGCGGACCGGGCACGGTCCGGCTCGTGCGGCGGGCGGCGCAACCAGTCCGCCGCCAGCACCTCACGGGCGTCGAAGCGCGCGAGGGGCCAGTCGGCACCCAGCGCCGGCAGCGTCCCGGCGTGCAGCAGACCGGCGCAGCGGGACGCACGAGCGGAGTCCTCATCCCTGGGCGCCGCCGCCCTGACCGCCGTCTCCCCCGGCATCCCGCTGACTCCGCAGAACGAGGCGACCAGGCCCGCCCTCACCCAGGGCGGGCACACCGCTCGTTCCGGCTCACCGAGGAGACTTCGCGCTCGGTTTGCAGATCGTGCTGGACGGCATCGCACGCGGCATCGTCCCCGCCCCGCACCCTCCCGGGGCCCGTCCCCGCTGAAAAAGGCGTCACCGTGCGGCAGCGCCTGTGCGAGGATCCGTGCCGGCTGCGCGTGCCCGCGCGTCCGCGGCGATCCACCCCGCGGAGGGCGTACGCGGCGATCCGTGCGGCCGTCGGCCGCGCACGAGAGGGAGGGTGGAGATGTTCGCGGTATCCCTGGGTGACGACGGCGCGGAGCTGCGGCCGCTGGAGCCGTGGCAGGCCGGGGAGTTCCTGGCGCACATGGAACGCGGCCGGGAGTTCATCGGGCAGCACATCGGCTTCCCCGACCGGGCCACGGACCTGGAGTCGAGCCGGGCCTGCCTCCAGTCGTACGCGGAGAAGGCGGCGTCCGACACGGGGCGGATCCACGGAATCTGGACCGACGTGCCGCCGGACTCTCCGGGCCGGGGCGGCACGCTGGTCGGCGGGGTGCTCTTCCCCACCATGAACGCCGCCCAGCGGACCGCCGAGGCGGGCTGCTGGCTGGAGCCGGCCGCCGTCGGCAGGGGGCTGGTCACCAGGGCGGCGCGGGTCGTCATCGACTGGGTCATCGAGGAGCGCGGCTTCCACCGCGTGGAGTGGATCGCCTCCTCGCACAACGCCCCCAGCATCGCGGTGGCCCGGCGCCTGGGCATGACGAAGGAGGGCACCTTCCGGGAGAGCTTCCTCCACCGCGGCGAGCGGGCCGACATGGAGGTCTGGTCGGTCCTCGCCCCCGAGTGGCGGAAGGCCCGCCAGAACGCTGCACGACGGCCGTAACTCCCTCTCAGCCCCGCGCCGGAGCCCCGCCGACGCCCCTCGCACGCCCGGCAGGGCTCACCGTTTGACCGCCACGACGAACACGCGGCGGAAGGGCACCGCTGTCGTGCCGTCGGGGCCGGGCGGGTAAGCGGCGCGCAGGGCGGCGGCGTACTCGGTGAGGAAGGCGTCCCGGGTGGCGGGGTCGTCCTGGAGGCGGTCGAGGACGGGGCGCAGGGTGGTGCCCTTGGCCCAGTCGAGGACGGGATCGGGGCCGGTGAGGCGGTGCAGGTAGGTGGTCTCCCAGGCGTCGACGTCGCAGCCGTCGGGGCCCAGCGGGGCGAGGATGTCGGCGTACTCGGCCGGGGTCAGGGTGCCGTCGGGGCGGCGCACGGTACCGAGGCGGGGCCGCCAGCGCTGCGAGGCGCACAGGCCGTCGAGCAGGGTGTGGCTGGGGGCCTGGAAGTTGCCCGGCAGCTGACAGGCGAGGACACCGCCGGACGGGAGGGCGGCGATCCAGCCGGGGAAGGCGTGCTGGTGGCCCGGCACCCATTGGAGGGCGGCGTTGGACAAGAGCAGTCCGAAGTGTTCGCCGGGGTCGGGGCGCCAGTCGCCGAGGTCGGCGTGGACGAACTCCAGGCGGCCGGGGCGGGTGTGGGCGGCGGCCTCCTTCAGCATCTCCGGTGAGCTGTCGTATCCGGTGATGCAGGCCCCGGGCCAGCGTGCGGCGAGGATCTCGCTGGGGCCGCCGGGGCCGCAGCCCAGGTCGGCGATTCTCGGGTGCGGGTGCCCTGGGAGGGTGTCGGGGACGCGTGCGAGGAGGTCGTGCAAGGGGCGTAGACGGTATCCGGCATGACGGAGATACTGCTTCGGATCCCACATGGGCAGCAGCCTGCACCGGGGCTCTCTTGACGTCAAGAGACTTCACGTCGACAGAACCTTTACACTGATCCCCATGGAGGACGAGGTCGACCGTTTGGTGGCAGCCTGGCGCCGGGAGCGCCCTGACCTCGACGTCGAACCGCTGGAGGTGCTCAGCCGGGTCAGCAGACTGGCCCGGCATCTGGACCGCGCCCGCCGGATCGCGTTCGCCGAGCACGGCCTGGAACCGTGGGAGTTCGACGTCCTGACCGCCCTGCGCCGCGCGGGCACGCCCTATCAGCTCTCCCCCGGGCAACTTCTCACCCAGACGCTCGTCACCTCCGGCACGATGACGAACCGCATCGACCGCCTCGCCAAGAAGGGACTGGTCGAGCGGCTGCCCGATCCCAGCGACCGGCGCGGCGTCCTGGTCCGGCTCACCGGCGAGGGGCAGGACCGCGCGGACAGCGCCCTGGCCGGCCTCCTCCACCAGGAACGCGCCATCCTCGCCCAGCTCTCCCCCGGGCAGCGCGGCGAACTGGCCTCCCTGCTGCGCGGTCTGACGGCACCGTTCGACAACATCCCGATCTGAGACCGGGCCCGGAATCGAGCCCTCCGCCCGAAATCGTCGGGCCCATCCCGGCGCACAGCACCGGAGCGGGCGCCGCGCCGGTGCTCTACCGGCCCGCCCCGGTGGCCCGTACGATCACGCGCATGACCATGGGCGCACGGTTCGCATCACGTACGGTCGTCATCTCCGGCGGCGGGTCGGGGATCGGGGCCGCGACGGCGCACCGGTTGGCGGACGAGGGCGCGGCCGTCGTCCTCCTCGACCGGGAGGAGGCCGGAGCACACCGCACCGCCCGTGAGATCACCTCGTCCGGCGGTCGCGCCGCCTTCGTCCTGGGGGACGTGACCGACGAACCCGCCTGGGAGCGCGCCGTGGCGACCGCGCGCGAGGGCTTCGGCCCGGTGGACGGCCTCGTCAGCAACGCGGCGATGGCGCGGCACGGCGCCGTCGACGAGATCTCCCTCGCCGACTGGGAGGGGCAGCTCCAGACCAACCTGACAGGCGCGTTCCTGGGAGTACGCGCCTGCCTGGACGACCTGCGGGAGCGGGGCGGCTCCCTCGTGCTGATGTCCTCGGTGCACGCCCTGGTGGGGCTGCACGGGCGCCCCGCGTACGCCGCGAGCAAGGCGGGGCTGACGGGGCTCGCCCGGCAGCTCGCCACGGACCTGGGCCCCGCTGTCCGGGTCAACAGTGTGCTGCCGGGCCCGGTCATGACGCCCGCCTGGGACGGGGTCGACGAGGAGGACCGGCGGCAGGCGGCGCGCGAGACGGTGATCGGCCGCCACGGGCGCCCCGACGAGGTCGCCGCCGCCGTCGCCTTCCTGCTGTCCGACGACGCCTCGTTCGTGACCGGCGCGTCGCTGGTGGTGGACGGCGGCTGGAGCGTCTTCAAGAACTCGGTGTGACGTCCCGTGAGGCCCGGTTCCCGCACGTGCGCGCCCTCGGTCGTGCAGGCGCGTTCCGGGGCGCAGGCGTGCAGGAGTGTGCGGGCGGGCCGTCTAGTCGGCGATGTCCGCGTAGGCGACCGCCCGCTCCACCCGGGCACGGACCAGGTGCTCGCCCGGCACGGCGTTGCGGCTGCCGAAGGTCTCGGCCTGCTCCGCACCCATGTACCGGCCGCTGATGCGGGTGGCCCAGTCGCGCAGCACATCGAGGTCCTCGACGAACTCCTCGGCGGCGCATTCGAGCATCACATAGCTGAAGGGCGGCGCCTGGTCGTCCACGCACAGCGCGAAGCGGGGCTCGCGGTGCAGGGCCTTGGACTTGAGGGAGCCGTCCGCGGTGGTGAAGACCAGCCGCCCCTCGTCGTCGAGCAGGAACCACACCGGCGTCACGTGCGGGCGGCCGTCCTTGCGGGTGGTCGCCAGCTTGCCGGTGCGGGTCCCGGTCAGCACGAAGTCACGCCACTGGCTCTCGGTCATCTGCCGCATCGTCGCCCTCTTCCCAGCCGTCGGGTCCGTTTTGTCGAGGACGACAGCTTATGCGGCGGATACGGGCGTCCGGCCCGGTCACGGCCGCGGGGCGCCGGATCCGGCTCAGCGCGCCACCGCGGGCTCCAGCTCGACGGGGCCGACGCCGGCCCGCCGGGCGAGGGCCACCGCGGCCAGCGTCGAGTGGACGCCGAGCTTGCCCAGAACGTTCTGCATGTGGGTGCGGACCGTGTGCGGCGACAGATACAGCCGCTCCGCGACGGCTTTGCGGCCCAGCCCGGCCACCATGCAGCGGAGCACCTCGCGCTCCCGCGGCGTGAGGGACTCGACCAGGCGTTCGCTCTCGGTGCGGTGCCGGCGGGTGGCGGTCAACTCCTTGAGGACGCCCGTGAGGAGAGCGGGCGGCAGGTGCGTCTCGTCCTTGAGGACGCCGCGGATGACCTGGAGCAGCCGGGAGAGGGAGCAGTCCTTGGCGACCCAGCCGCCCGCGCCCGCCTGGAGCGCGGCGGCGGCGTGCCGGGGGTCGTCGCGCTCGGCGAGGACCACCGTGCGCACCGTCGGGTAGTCCGCACGGACGCGCGCCACCAGCGGTAATCCGCCCGAGGGGGCAGGGGCGGCGTCCGTCGGCTCCTCGGGCGCGCCCGGCGGCCGTCCGGCGGGGCCTGCCGGGGAGAGGGGGGCGGCCCTCCCCCCGTTCATCTCGCTGTTCATCCGTACCGCCTGGGGAACCGGCAGGTGTGCCACGGTGCCGCCCGAGGCGGGTGCCGAGCCGTTCATCGGGGCGCCCAGGTCCGCGTCGACCAGCAGCACGTCGAAGCGGCGGCCCTCCGCCGCGGCCCGCTCCAGATGGCGCAGCGCTGCCGTCCCGCTGCCCGCCGCACCGACTTCGACGTCCTGTTCGGCCGCGAGCGCGGCCGCCAAGGACTCGGCGAAGATCCGGTGGTCGTCGACGACCAGCACGCGAATACGTTGCATGGCACCCCCTGGCAGTGCGGGAACGGCGCCCGTCGCGGGAGAACGCTGATCGACACGGCCGCCGCCGTGTTCGTCTGTCTACCCCGCCCCCGGGCGTCGTACCCGGCGCTCTCGCCCCCTGATCAGCTGCCGGCCCCCACCGGCGCTGTACATACGACTCAGAGTACGGCCGGGCTGTGACAACGGAAGGCAAATGACAAAAGTCGCGGGCATCTTGTGGACCGCGGGGACGCTCACCGGAGCACGGCGGGAGCGCGCGCAGCGCTCGCCGGGGGCGCTTGCCCCCATGTCCACGCGGCCACCCGTACGCGGCCCGGTCGCCGAACCCGCGGGCCGGGCCGGCCCCGGGCAGCGCGGGACCGCCCGCACCCTCAGGCGCGGCGGGCACCCGCGCTCGGTACGGCCTCGAACAGGTGCGGCGCCAGGTGGCCCGCGGCCTCGAAGGCCGAGGTGACGGCCGCCCCGATCTTCTCGGTGTCGGCCTCCTGGGCCAGCACGACGGCCGAGCCGCCGAAGCCGCCGCCGGTCATCCGGGCGCCGAGCGCGCCGGTGGCCAGCGCCGTGTCGGCGACCAGGTCCAACTCGGCGCACGAGACGCGGAAGTCGTCCCGCAGGGAGGCGTGCCCCGCGCTCAGCACGGCGCCGACCGCCCGGACGTCGCCCGCGTCGAGCAGCGCGATGGTCTCCTCCACACGCCGGTTCTCCGTGACGACGTGCCGTACGCAGTCGCGGACCTCGGGATCGTCCAGGCGGGTGTCCAGCCGGGCGAGGGCGGCGTCCAGATCCTCGTAGGCGACCTCGCGCAGCGCGGTCACCCCCAGCGCCGCGGCGCCCGCCTCGCAGGCCCGGCGGCGTCCGGCGTAGGCGCCGTCGGCCAGGGTGTGCTTGACGCGGGTGTCGACGACCAGCATGCGCAGGCCCTCGGCGGCCAGGTCGAAGGGGACCTGGCGCTGGGTGAGGTCGCGGGTGTCCAGGTGCAGGACGTGGCCTGCGGTGCAGCAGGCGGAGGCCATCTGGTCCATGATCCCGCAGGGCATGCCGACGAAGTCGTTCTCTGCCCGCTGGGACAGCCTGGCCAGCTCCTCCCGCGAAAGGTCCAGGCCGTACAGCTCGTCCAGGGCCAGTGCGGTGGCGACCTCCAGGGCCGCCGAGGAGGAGAGCCCCGCGCCGGTGGGCACGGTGCTGGTGAGGTGGATGTCGGCGCCACCGACGGGCAGCCGCGCCTCGCGCATCGCCCAGGCGACGCCGCACGGGTAGGCCGCCCAGCCGCCGTCCGTGCCGGGCACGAGCGCGTCGAGCGGTATCCGGTAGGCGGCCCCGGGGACGTCACCGGAGTGCAGCCGCAGGGTGCCGTCGTCGCGGCGGGCCGCGGCCAGGCGCACGGTGTGCGGGAGGGCCAGCGGCATCACGAAGCCGTCGTTGTAGTCGGTGTGCTCGCCGATCAGGTTGACCCGCCCGGGCGCCGCCCACACCCCTTCCGGCTCGTACCCGTAGACCTCGACGAAGCCCTGGTGCGCGGCGCGGCCCGCCTCCCGCCCCGCGGTCGGGCCCGTGCCGGGGCGCGCCGCAGCCTGTGCGTCCTGGCTCATGCCTGTTCTCCTCCCGCCGTGTGCTGCGCGAAGCGCCAGGCGTCCTCGACGATCTCGGCCAGCCCGCTGCGTTCCGGCGTCCAGCCCAGTGCGGTGCGGGCCCGCTCGGCGGAGGCGACGAGCACGGCGGGGTCGCCGTCCCGGCGCGGGGCGACAGTCTCGGCGACCTGGCGTCCGGTGACCTTGCGGACCGTTTCGACGACCTCGCGGACGGAGAAGCCGTTGCCGTTGCCCAGGTTGCAGATCAGGTGCTCGCCCGGGGTGGCCTGCTCCAGCGCCAGCAGGTGCGCCCTGGCCAGGTCGGCGACGTGGATGTAGTCGCGCACGCAGGTGCCGTCGGGGGTGGGGTAGTCGTCGCCGTAGACGGAGATGGACTCGCGCGTGCCCCGGGCGACCTGGAGCACCAGCGGGATCAGGTGCGACTCGGGGTCGTGGCGCTCCCCGAAGGCGGTCCCGTCGGCGGCGAAGTAGGCGCCGGCGACGTTGAAGTAGCGCAGCGAGGCGGCGGCCAGCCCGTGCGCCCGGCACTCGCCGGTGATCATGTGGTCGACGGCGAGCTTGGAGGCGCCGTAGGGGCTGGTGGGCGCGGCCGGGTCGGTCTCGGTGATGGGGGTGTGCTCGGGCTCGCCGTAGACGGCGGCGGTGGAGGAGAAGACGAGGGTGCGCACACCCGCCGCACGCATGGCGGCCAGCAGGTCGATGGTGCCGCCGACGTTGTTGCGCCAGTACTTCTCGGGCTGCTCGACGGACTCGCCCACCTTGGAGTGCGCCGCGAAGTGCAGCACGCCGTCGTAGGAGGCGTCCAGCACGCTCGCGGCGTCCTGGAGACGGCCGTCGACGAACCGGGCACCCTGCGGTACGCCCTGGGGGAAGCCGGTGTCCAGGTCGTCGAGCACCGTGACGGTGTGGCCCGCCTCCAGCAGGTGCGCCGCCACCACGCTGCCCACGTAGCCGGCGCCGCCGGTCACCAAGTACTTCATCGAGAAGCCACCTCCCGCAGTCGTTTCGCCGCTGCCTCCGGCGGCACGTCGTTGATGAACACGTTCATGCCGGACTCGGAACCAGCGAGGAACTTCAGTTTGCCGGGAGCCCGGCGGATGGTGAAAAGCTCCAGATGGAGAGCGAACTCCTCGCGGGCCGCACGGAGCGGCTCCCCGCCGGTACCGCCGGGGAACGGTGCCTGGTGCCAGGCGGCGATGTAGGGGGTGCGCGGCTCGTTCTCGCCGAAGATGCGGTCGAAGCGGCGCAGCAGCTCCAGGTAGATGCCGGGGAACTCGGCGCGGGCCTCCTCCGGCAGCGCCAGCAGGTCGGGCACCCGGGGCTTGGGGTAGAGGTGCACCTCGTAGGGCCAGTGCGCGGCGTAGGGCACGAACGCGGTCCAGTGGGCACCGTCGATCACGACGCGCTCCTGCGAGGCGAGCTCGGCGGCGACCAGGTCGTCGAACAGGTTGGCGCCCGGGGAGGCGGCACCGTACTCGGCGACGGAGTGCAGCATGCGGGCGGTGCGCGGGGTGGTGAAGGGGTAGGCGTAGATCTGCCCGTGCGGGTGGGAGAGGGTCACCCCGATCTCCTCGCCGCGGTTCTCGAAGCAGTACACCTGCTCGACGCCGGGGACCTGGGACAGTTCGGCGGTGCGGTCGGTCCAGACGTCCAGCACGAGGCGGGCCTGTTCCTCGTCGAGGTCGGCGAAGGAGGCGCGGTGGTCGCTGGTGAAGCTGACGACCTCGCAGCGCCCGGCACCGGGTGCGTGCCGGAAGAGACCGGCCCGGTCCTCCGTCTCCTCCGGTCCGGGGGCCCCGTGGAAGGAGGGGAAGCGGTTCTCGAAGACGGCGACGTCGTAGTCCGGCTCCGGGATCTCGCTCATCCGCCCCTCGCGGGAGGGGCACAGCGGGCACTCGTCGGCCGGCGGGTGGTAGGTGCGGGCGTTGCGGTGCGCGGTGACGCCGACCCATTCGCCCAGCAGCGCGTCGCGCCGGATCTCGGAGTGCGCCTGAACGGGCGGCATCGGACGCCGGTCGGCCGCGGTGCGGATCGCATCGTCGCGCAGGTCGTAGTAAACGATCTCGCGGCCGTCGGCAAGGCGGCCAGAGGTCTTCTTCACCGGGTGGCTCCTCGTTCCTGGACCTCAAACATAATCGCACACAAGGAACCATGAGCCAACAGAATGTTCAACGCCGGGCCGTCGCGCGCGGTACCCGCACCAGGATCACCCGCCACCCGTCCGGATGGACGGACATTTGGGACACGCAGGTCACGGTGCACCCCCGCAATCATCACAATCAAACAAACCTCTGCAACATGTCTCTTCAAAAGTTGAAACATTATGGGTACGTTCGCGATCGTTCCGATCGCGCGATGAAGCGAGTGACCCCATGTTGCACCTGGCCGAAGGGCTACGGCTCCCCACCAACGGACTCGATTACACACTTCTTGGCATCTACTTCGCCGTCGTGCTCGGGATCGGCTTCGCCGCCCGGCGCAGTGTGAAGACCAGCCTCGACTTCTTCCTCTCCGGCCGGTCGCTCCCCGCGTGGATCACCGGCCTCGCCTTCGTGGCCGCCAACCTCGGTGCCACCGAGATCCTCGGCATGGCCGCCAACGGCGCCCAGTACGGCGTGTACACCGTGCACTGGTACTGGGTCGGCGCCATCCCCGCCATGGTCTTCCTCGGCCTGGTGATGATGCCGTTCTACTACGGTTCGAAGGTCCGCTCCGTTCCGGAGTTCCTGCTCCACCGGTTCGGTCCCTCCTCCCACCTGCTCAGCTCGATCATCTTCGCCGTCTCCTCGGTGCTGATCGCGGGCGTCAACCTGTACGCGCTCGCGCTCGTGCTGAAGGCGCTGCTGGGCTGGGAGCTGTGGATCACCGTGATCATCGCGGGCCTCTTCGTGCTCGCCTACATCACGCTCGGCGGGCTCTCCTCGGCCATCTACACCGAGGTGCTCCAGTTCTTCGTCATCCTGGCCGCGCTGATCCCGCTCACCGTCGTGGGCCTCAAGCGGGTCGGCGGCTGGGACGGCATCAGCGACACCCTCTCCGGTGAGAAGGGCGGCGCCTTCATGACCGCCTGGGACGGCACCGGCATCGGCCAGGGCAACCCGCTGGGCGCCAACTGGCTGACCATCGTGCTGGGCCTCGGCTTCGTGATGAGCTTCGGCTACTGGACGACCAACTTCGCCGAGGTGCAGCGCGCGCTGTCCGCCAAGAACCTCTCCGCGGCCAAGCGCACCCCGCTGATCGCGGCCTTCCCCAAGATCTTCATCCCGGCCGTCGTCGTCATCCCCGGCCTGATCGCGCTCGTCATGGAGCCGACGCTGGGCAAGCACAAGGACGGCCTCCAGTACAACGACGCCATCCCCGTGCTGATGCGGGACCTGCTGCCCAACGGTGTGCTGGGCATCGCGGTGACCGGTCTGCTGGCGGCGTTCATGGCGGGCATGGCGGCGAACATCTCGTCGTTCAACACCGTCTTCACCAACGACATCTACGCGGCCTACATCAAGAAGGACCAGCCGGACGCGCACTACGTGCAGACGGCCCGCTGGGTGACCGTGGTCGGCGTGCTGATCGGCATGGGGACGGCGTTCATCGCCTCCTCGTTCAGCAACATCATGAACTACCTCCAGACGCTGTTCTCCTTCTTCAACGTGCCGCTGTTCGTCGTCTTCATCATCGGCATGTTCTGGAAGAAGACCACGCCCGCGGCCGGCTTCTGGGGGCTGCTGTCGGGCACCGTGGCGGCGATGGTGAACTACTTCTGGTTCTACATGCACGGGGTCATCGAGATCCCCAGCGACCAGGGCGCCAACTTCGTCTCCTCGATCGTCGCCTTCGTCGTCGGCTCCGTGGTGATGGTGGCCGTCACCCTGTTCACCAAGCCCAAGCCGGCGGAGGAACTCCAGGGGCTCGTCTACGGCACCAGTTCGCCCGGCGCGCCGGAGCTGCCCGAGAAGGGCGACGACGCCTGGTACCGCAAGCCCGCGCTGCTGGGCTGGGGCGCCATGATCCTGGCCGTCATCTGCTACATCCCGTTCTCCTTCTGAGCCCCGACGCGAAGGACACTGAAGCGCTATGAGCGACAAGAGCAACAAGTCCGCCGCCCAGCAGGCGGCGCAGGACGTCGAGGAGTTGGAGCGGCGCTCCCAGACCGCCGCGCGGCTGTTCGACGTGCGGCGCATCATCGGCGGCCTGTTCGTGGTCTACGGGGTCATCGTCACCCTCGCGGGCGTCTTCGCCTCCGACGACGACCTCAAGAAGGCCCAGGACATCAACATCAACCTGTGGACCGGCATCGGCATGCTGGTCCTCGGCCTCGCCTTCCTGCTCTGGCTCCGGCTGAGCCCGACCATCCCCCCGCCGTCCCAGGAGGGTGAGGGCGCCGAGAGCTGAGGCACTCCCTGCAACGACCGGCGGCCCCCCGGCCGCGCCCCCACAGGGGCTGCGGCCGGGGGGCCGCCCGCGTCCGGTGACGACGCCCGTCCCCCTCCCCTGCCGCCGCACCACTCCGCTTCCACGGCGACGGCCCGCTGCGGAGGTCAGGTGCCGGCGCTGCCGCCCGCCCGCTCCAGCAGCCCGGTGCGGGCGGCGAGCGCGGCGGCCTCCAGCCGGGAGCCGACCCCCAGCTTCATCAGCACCCGCTGCACATGGGTGCGCGCGGTGCTGGGTGCGATCCCCATCCCCGCGGCGATCAACCGGGTGTCCTCGCCCTCGGCGACCCGCACCAGCACCTCCACCTCCCGCGGGGTGAGCATCTGCAACAGCCGGGTGCCCTCGTCGTCGGGCTCGGCGGCGGGGTTGAGCAGCTCGGTGAAGGACTGGGCGAGCAGTTGCGGTGCGACGGCCGCCTCGCCGGCGCGGGCCTTGATCATGGCCCGTTCGACGCCCTCGATCCGCTCGTCGTGCCGCACGTAGCCGGACGCGCCCGCCGCGAAGGCCGAGGCGATCCCGCGCGGGCTCGGCACCGGGCCGAGCACCACCACCGCGATCTGCGGCTTCTCCGCCTTTATGCGCACGACCGGATCGAAGATCCCCGGCTCGGCGGGGGTGGCCGTACCCAGCAGACACACCTCGGGCGTTCTGCTGATCACCAGCTCGGCGGCGCCGCCACTGGGCGCGGCCGCCGCCAGCACCCGGTGTCCGCGCAGCTTCAGGGCCGAGGCGAGGGCCTCGGCGAGCAGGCGGTGATCGTCGACCACCATGAGCCGTACGCTCATAAAGTTCGCTCCCCCACAGACTGCTGCCACTGCCGAGGCCCGCCCCCCTGCGCACCCCTCCTGCTGTCTCCGGGAAGCTACACGCTCACTCGCCGTTCCGCTCCCCTTACGAAGCGAAATGCCCAAGGGAGAGCTGGAAAGCACTTCGGCCCGCCACGGCGAACCGTGGCGGGCCGAAGGTGCGGGCGGAGCTGGCGGAAGGCGGTGCCCCGGTCAGTCGCCGACGGGGCCGTAGCCCACCGCGAGCCGCGGGACGTCGTCGTCGGAGGGGCGCCGCTCGGAGATCAGGTGATCCTGGAGGAAGAACCTGTTGTTCTCGAAGATGATCGGGGTGTCGACCGAGTACTCGTCGACGGAGAACGCCTCCTCGCCCTGGCCGATGTCCGAGGCGGGCATCTTCAACAGCGTCGTCTGCTTGCCCTTCTTCGGCTCGATGCTGACGATCTGGCCACCGTGCCCGTAGCTGGGGGTCTTGTACGCGAGGACGTGGGAGCCCTGCATCTTGAACGGGAAGATGGTGCGGTCCTCACCGGCGTCCGACTTCCACTTGGGCCTGCCGGAGTCGAAGTCGAACGCCATGACCTCGTTCGTCTCCGACATGTCGGTGGAGCCGTCGTGCTTGGTGGTGGACAGGTAGACCGTGTCGGGACCGACCGCCATCCCGTAGCAGGCGTTGACGTCCAGCTCGCAGGGCTCGTTGTACCGCTTGGCCAGCGAGATCTTGGCCTTGAGCTTCTTGTTCTCGCCGACGGTGAGCACGTAGCTGGTCAGGTCGTCACCCGCGCCGGTGACCAGCACCAGCGGATCGGTGGAGGCGACCCGGACGTCCTTGATGCCCTTGGGCGGCTCGTACTTCCACTTGGCCTTGCCGGAGTCCGGGTCCAGCTTCTGCACGGAGACCTGCGGCTTGTCGTAGTCGTCACCGCACTCGACGACGGCGACCAGCGACTTGCCGCCCTGGTAGCCCTTGTCGCGGCAGTTGCTCGGCTTGGCCTCCCACACCTTCTTCTTGCTGGAGATCTTGTAGCCGACCGAGCCGCCGATCCAGGCCGAGGCGACGGTGTCGCCGCTGATGGCGACGTTGTCGACGGAGCGCGTGTCGGCGTTGGGCATCGTCTTGTCCCAGGCGATCTTCTTCGCGTCCAGGTCCACGACGACCATGCGGCTGCAGTCGGCGGACGGGGAGATGGTCGCCTGGACGACGACGGCGACCTTGTGGTCCTTGGTCATCTCGTTGGACGCCGCGCAGACGTTGCCCTTGAGGGGGATCTTCGTCTGCTTCTTCGTCTTCAGGTCCTGCACGAGCATCTCGTGCACCGAGGACTTGGCGAACACCTTGTCGGTGGCCCAGGCCCCGGCGACGGTGGTGACGTCGTTGACGGAGGGCGCCTTCATGTCGACGATCTGCTGCGCCTGGGTGTTCTTCGGGGGCTTGTTGGCGTTCCCGTCGGCGGCCGGCTTGGGGCCGTCCTTGCCGCCACCGTCCCCGTCGCCGTCGTTCTGAGTCAGGAAGAAGACACCGCCGCCGGCGAGGAGCACGAGGACGACGACGGCCGACACGATGGCGATGACCTTCGTGTTGTTCCTGCCGCCACCGCCGGGCGCACCGCCGGTGGTGTGGGCGTACGGGAAACCGCCGGGCGGCTGCTGGCCGTAGCCCCCGGGCATCTGCTGTCCGTAACCGCCGGGCGGCTGCTGCCCGTAGCCGCCGGGCGGCGGTCCAGGCGGTCCAGGCGGAGGTGGCGGCGGCACGGCACCGAACGCGGCCTGGGTGGGTGCCGCGTGGTCCTGGCCGCCCCCCTGCGGGTAGCCGTAGCCGGGCGGCGCCGCAGGCGGAGGCGGCTCCTTCGACAGCGCACCCGGGCCCTGCGGAGGCTGCGGGGGCTGCTGGGGGTACCCGTAGGACTGCTGCCCCGGGCCCGGCTGCTGCGGGTACCCGTAGGACTGCTGCCCCTGCGGGTCCTGCGGCGGTTCCTGCGGTGCGCCGAAGCCTCCGGACGGCGGGTGGCCAGGAGGCGGAGGAGGCTGCGACATGAACAATCCCTCGTGACGAGGCAGACCGACGCCGTTCCCCCCTCAAACCCCCGTAGGGCGGAGCGAATCGGACATATGGCCTGCCAATGGCAGACTTCTGAGCGGACGTTCTTTCTACCATCGCACCGGATCCGGCCACCGTGCCGGATCCGGCCGCCTTGCGCCGTGACACCGAGTCGCAACAACCTCGGGACCGAGTCGGTACGTGGACCGCCGCCCGCTCCCCCGCCGTGCGGACCGGGGCGCTACGCGCCGGCGGACTCCGCCAGTTCCAGCCAGCGCATCTCCAGTTCCTCACGCTTGTCCGTGATGTCGCGCAGCTCGGCGTCCAGGCCGGCCACCCGCGAGAAGTCGGTGGCGTGCTCGGCCATCTCCGCGTGCAGCGTCGCCGCGCGCTGCTCGGCCTTCTCCAACTGCCGCTCGATGCGCTGCATCTCCTTCTGCGCCGCCCGGGAGAGCGCCGCAGGCTTCCCCGCGGCCCCGCCCTGCCCCGCCGCGGACTTCGCCGCGGAGGCGGCACCGGCGCCGCCCTGAGCCGTGGCGGACGGTCCCGCGGCGGCGCCCCGCGCCTCCATGCGCGCGCGGCGCTCCAAGTATTCGTCGATCCCGCGCGGCAGCATCCGCAGCGTTCCGTCGCCCAGCAGGGCGTGCACCCGGTCGGTGGTGCGCTCGACGAAGTACCGGTCGTGCGAGACGACCACCAGCGAGCCCGGCCAGCCGTCCAGCAGGTCCTCCAGCTGGGTGAGGGTCTCGATGTCCAGGTCGTTGGTCGGCTCGTCCAGGAAGAGGACGTTCGGCTCGTCCATCAGCAGCCGCAGGATCTGCAGCCGCCGCCGCTCACCGCCGGACAGGTCGCCCACCGGCGTCCACTGCTTCTCCTTGACGAAGCCGAACCGCTCGCACAGCTGCGAGGCCGTCATCTCGCGGCCCTTGCCGAGGTCGACGCGGTTGCGTACCGCCTCCACGGCCTCCAGCACACGCATCGCCGGGTCGAGTTCGGCGACCTCCTGGGAGAGGTACGCCAGCTTCACCGTCTTGCCGACCTTGATCCGCCCCCGGGTCACCAGGGGCGAGGGCCGCTCCCCGTGCGTGCGTGCCGTGTCGGCCAGGGCCCGCATCAAGGACGTCTTGCCCGCCCCGTTGACGCCGACCAGGGCGATCCGGTCGCCGGGTCCGAGCTGCCAGGTCAGGCGCTCCAGCAGCACCTTGGGCCCGGCCTGGACCGTCACGTCCTCCAGGTCGAAGACGGTCTTGCCCAGCCGCGAGTTGGCGAACCGCATCAGCTCCTGGCTGTCCCGCGGCGGGGGTTCGCCCTCGATCAGCGCGTTGGCCGCCTCGATCCGGAACCGCGGCTTGCTGGTGCGCGCCGGGGCGCCGCGCCGCAGCCAGGCCAGCTCCTTGCGGACCAGGTTCTGCCGCTTGGCCTCCTCCTGCTGGGCGATGCGCTCGCGCTCGGCCCGCGCGAAGACGTAGTCGGAGTAGCCGCCCTCGTACTCGTGGACCGCGCCGCGCTGCACGTCCCACATGCGGGTGGCCACCTGGTCCAGGAACCAGCGGTCGTGCGTGACGCAGACCAGGGCGGCGCGGCGGGCGCGCAGGTGCCCGGCCAGCCAGGAGATGCCCTCCACGTCCAGGTGGTTGGTGGGCTCGTCCAGGACGATCAGATCCTGCTCGGCGATCAGCAGCTTGGCCAGCGCGATACGGCGGCGCTCGCCGCCGGACAGCGGGCCGATCACCGTGTCCAGGCCCTGGGGGAAGCCGGGCAGGTCCAGGCCGCCGAACAGCCCGGTGAGCACGTCGCGGATCCCGGCGTCGCCCGCCCACTCGTGGTCGGCCATGTCTCCGATGACCTCGTGCCGGACCGTCGCCTCCGGGTCGAGGGAGTCGTGCTGGGTCAGCACGCCCAGGCGCAGCCCGCCCGCGTGGGTCACCCGGCCCGCGTCCGGTTCCTCCTGCCGGGCCAGCACCTGGATCAGCGTGGTCTTGCCGTCGCCGTTGCGGCCGACGACGCCGATCTTGTCGGACTCGTTGACGCCCAGCGAGACGGCGTCGAGGAGGGCCCGGGTGCCGTGCGCCTTGCCGACGGCTTCGAGGTTGACGAGGTTGACAGCCATCTCACTCCTGTCGGGGATCAGCCTCCCAGCGTAGTACGCGCCAGACGGCGGCTACGCACCGTGCAGCATCAGCGCTATCCCGCCGACCAGCAGGGCGCTCGCGGCGGTGCGGGGCCAGCCGAAGCGCTCCTTGAAGAAGAGGGCGCCGATGGCCGCTCCGGCGATGATGGACGACTCCCGCAGGGCGGCCACCGGGGCCAGCGGCGCCCGGGTCTGCGCCCACAGCACCAGGCCGTAGGCCAGTACGGAGAGCACGCCGCCCAGCAGGCCGCGCACCGCGACGGGCCGGAGCAGGCCCGGCAGCCGTCCGCGGTGGGTGGCCAGCGCCCACAGCGGGATGGGGACGCCCTCCAGCAGCATCAGCCAGCCGATGTAGCCGAGGGAGGTGCCCGAGGCGCGGACCCCGACGCCGTCCACGACGGTGTAGGAGGCGATGGCCAGCCCGGTACCGACAGCGGCCGTCAGCGCCGGCCACTGCGCGGCGGCGGACGCGCCACCGCCCGCGCCGCCGGTGTCCGCCGTACCGCTGCTTCCCGGGCCGTCCGCCGCACCGCCGCCCGCCGGGCCGCTGTCCGAGGTGGTGCCTGCCGTCGTGGCGGGCCGGCGGCGCAGCCCCCACAGTGCGACCCCCACCAGCCCGGTGGAGGCCAGCAGGACGCCGGCCAACTGCCAGGGGCCGGGCATCTCGTGCACGAAGACGGCCGCGAGCACGGTCACCACCAGGGGCGCCGTCCCCCGCGCGATGGGGTACATCTGCCCGAACTCCCCCATCCGGAAGGAGCGCATCAGCAGGCCCTGGTAGACGACGTGCAGCGCGGCGGAGACCAGCAGCGCGGGCCAGGCGCCGGCGGCGGGCAGCGGCGCGGCGCAGGCCAGCGCGGCGCCGCAGACCGCACCGCCCGCGCCGACCAACGTGAAGGCGAGGAGTTGGTCCTTGATGCCGTGGGCGAGGGCGTTCCAGGTGGCGTGGGTGAGCGCCGCGGCCAGGACCGCGGCGACGACTACCGGGGTCATGCGGCCTCTTCGCGGACGTCGACGAGGGCGCCGCCCGCCTGCTCGACCAGCGCCGTGGGCGCGAGCGCGAAGACGCTGTGCGGGGTGCCGGCCGCGGCCCACACCGTGCTGTGCCGCAGCAGGCCGCGGTCGGCCAGCACCCGCATCTCGGTGACGTGCCCGAACGGCGGCACCCCGCCGATCGCGTACCCCGTGGCGGCGCGGACGGTGGCCGCGTCCGCCCGTGTGACGGCGGCGCCGCCGAGGACCTCGCGGACCAGTCCGGGAGCGACGCGGGAGGCGCCGTCCATCAGGACCAGCACCGGGGAGCCGTCCGCCTCGAAGACGAGGGACTTCACGATCTGACTCAGCGCGCAGCCGATCGCCGCCGCGGCGTCGGCCGCCGTGCGGGTGCCGTCGGGAAAGGTGCGGACCTCGACATGGTCGAGACCGCGGGCGGCGAGGACCTGCGCGAACCGGGGGTTGACTGTGGCGGACTGCGTCATGGCAGGGACGCTACCTGGGAGCGGCCCTGCCTTTGCCGTCAGCCCCCGGCGGCTGCCAGCACCTTCGCGACGATGGGGCCGGCGTTGTCGCCGCCGTGCCCGGAGGCGGGCACCACCGCTGCGGAGGCCACGTCCCCGGAGTAGGCCGTGAACCAGGCGTTGGGCTGCTTCTGCCCGTCGACCTCGGCGGAACCGGTCTTGGCACCGATGTCACCGCTGAGCCCCGACATCGCCTCGGCACCGGTGCCGCTGGTGGCGGTCAGCTTCATCAGGGACTTGAGGTCCTTGCCGGTCCCGGGCTTCATGGACCGGGCCGCCTTGGCCAGCGTGCGGTCGTCCAGGGACCGCGGCACGATGACCGGCTGCCGGAAGGTACCGCTCTGCACGGTGGCGGCCACCGACGCCATGTTGAGCGGGTTCATCCGCACCGCGCCCTGGCCGATGAGGGAGGCCCCCATCTGCGCACCGGACTGCACGGGGACGCTGCCGTCGAAGGTCCCCGTGCCGGTCTGCCAGGTGAGACCGATGCCGAAGACCTCCCGGGCCTCGTTGGTCAGGTCCTCGTTGCTGAGCTTGGGCGCCTGGGAGATGAAGGCCGTGTTGCAGGAGCGGGCGAAGCTCTGCGCGAACGTGCCGTTCTTGATCTCGAACTTGTCGTCGTTGTGGAACTTGAAGCCGCCGTAGGACACGTACTTGGGGCAGGGGTGCTGCTTGCCGGGCGAGGCGAGCCCCTTGTCGAGCAGCATGGCGCCGCTGATGACCTTCATGGTGGAGCCGGGCGCCAGGGAACCGCCCAGTGCGAGATTGAAGCCCTTGGCCGGGGAGTTGGCGACGGCCAGGATCTCGCCGGTGCTGGGTTTGACGGCCACCACCGCGGCCTTGGGCTTGCCGCTGACCGCCTGCTCGGCGGCGCTCTGGGCCGCCGTGTCGAGCGTCGTGGTGAGCTTGCCCGCGGTGGGCTTGGTGAGTTGCCGCAGCACCTTCCCCGTCTTGCCCTTGGCGTCGACGGTGCGGACCTGGAGGCCGGGAGAGCCGTCGGTCTTGTCGCCGTAGCGCTTGCCGAGGTCGGTGACGATGCCGGCCAGCGCGGGGTGCTGGTCCACGTCGATCGGCTTGCCGTCGCGGTCGACGGCCTTGACGGGCGGGGTGCCCTTCTCGTCGGTGCGCAGGCTCAGCCCGTCCTTGAGCTTCGGGTGCAGCACGGACGGCTTCCAGTCGACCACCGGCTCCCCGGTGGTGGAGTCGCGGACGATCTCCAGGGCCGAGTCGTAGGACCAGGAGGCGCGTTCGCTGCCGTAGGCGATCTTCGCCGCGACGTCGAAGGGCACCTTCTCCCCCTCGGCCGCCGCGGGCTTCAGGCCGACCTTGGAGACGTGCGCCTTGGTACGGAAGGCGGCAAGAGCCTTGCCTGCCGCGGCGGAGTCGTCGGTGAGGGCGGCGGCCTTCTTGGCATCGCCGCCGGACCAGGCGCCGAGGAACTCCTTGGCCGCGGTCCGCACTTCCTTGGCGCTGAGCGGGCCCTTCTTGACCTCACGCCCCTTGCCGTCCGCCGAGGAGACGGTGCCCCCCTTGTCCTCGCCGTCCCCCTCGCCGCCGACGACGGCGTAGACGCCGACGCCGGTGAGCCCGACCACGACGGCGGCAACTCCGCCGATCACGGCCATCTTCTGTGTGTCCCGCATCCGAGTTCTGCCCCTCCACCCCGCCTTGGCCCATGCGGCCGAAGTCCCTACGCGAGGCACCCTAGAGCACGCTCATGACAGCCCGTGCCCCGGTATGCCCGTTTGGCCCCGCCAACCGGCGCTGTGCTGCGCACGATGCACCGGTTCCGGGATTCCGGGCCCTGGAGCGGAACCGCCTGGACGGCCACCGCGCCCCGCGGCCCGTCTGAGGCAGACGCACGGGGTGTGGCGGTCGGTTCCGGATCACGGCATTGTGTCCGAATCGCGATCTTCGCTGATCGTTTCCGTGATCTCCAGGCCAGGAACGGACCGTTTTCGCCCGCACCGCCACGGCGCCCCTCAGGGCCCGTACGCCCAGCCCGTCACGCGCGTCACTGTGATCGCGACCACCGGCCCCTCGGGACGGCGCCGCGCGTACTGCGGGTACTTGGCCACGAGCCGGTCGAGCAGTGCGGCACTCCCGCTCGCTTCACCGTCCAGCAGCCGGGCTCTCCCGTCGGCGCGCACCCACCACAGCCGCGTCCAGTCCTCGGCGTACTCGTCCACCAGGGCGCACACGCGGGGGTTCTGCGCGATGTTGCGCAGCCGGCGCAGGTCGTGGTGGCGCTTGGGCTTGTGGTCCACAGCTGTCACCAACGTGTCCTGGTGCAGGACGAAGGTGGCGGGCACCAGGTGCGGCGCCCCTTCCGCGTCGGCGGTCGCCAGGCGGAGCACCCGCGCACCCGCCAGCCTGCCCCGTGCCTCCGCCTCGGACAGTCGCATGCCGCCTCCCGGTGCGCCCGCCGTCGCCGGCCTCGGGTGGCCGGCGGCGTCGGACGCTAGATCCACGAATCGAGCCACATCCGGTGCCGCCACTCCCCCAACGGAATGGTCTGCCCGGTGTAGATGGGCCAGAAGTAGACGAAGTTCCACACGATCAGCAGCCCGACGACACCGGCCGCGACGACCCCGGCGGCGCGCCGCCGCTCGTCGGTGCCCGGCGGTCCGGCCAGCGCTCCGGCCGCCATGGCCAGGCCGAGGCAGAGGAACGGCAGGAACACCACCGCGTAGAAGAGGAAGATGGTCCGCTCCTGGTAGGCGAACCACGGCAGGTAGCCCGCCGCGACGCCGCACAGGATGGCGCCCGCGCGCCAGTCGCGGCGGAAGAACCAGCGGTAGAGGACGTAGACGAGCGCCGCGCAGGCGGCCCACCACAGCATCGGGGTGCCCAGGGCGAGCACTTCGCGGGCGCAGCCCTCGGCCTTGTCGGTGCAGCCGTCGGTACCCGCCTTGGGGGACTCGTAGAAGTAGGAGACGGGCCGGCCGAGGACCAGCCAACTCCAGGGATTGGACTGGTAGGTGTGGTGCGAGGTGAGGTTGACGTGGAAGGAGTAGACCTCGCTCTCGTAGTGCCACAGGCTGCGCAGCGGGCCGGGCAGCCAGCCCCAGGGCCCGGCGGCGCCCTGCTTGTCCGCCCAGTCGCGGAAGTAGCCGCCCGAGGTGGCGAACCAGCCCGTCCAGGAGGCGGCGTAGGTGGCCAGCGCCAGCACGGGCAGCGAGACGAAGGCGGGCAGCGCGTCCTTGCGGAGCATCGCCAGGAAGGGCCGCGAGGCACCCGCGGTGCGGCGCGCCCCCACGTCCCACAGGACGGTCAGAACGCCGAACGCGGCCAGCACGTACAGCCCGTTCCACTTGGTGGCGAAGGCCAGTCCCAGGCAGAGTCCGGCCAGCAGCCGCCAGGGGCGCCGGCCCCCTCCGGTGCGGTCGCCCACGGAGGCGTCGGGAAGCCGGGCGCCGGTGCCGGGGCCGTCGTCGGTGCCGGCGCGGGGCAGCCGGGCGGCGAGCCGGGCGCGGGTCTTGTCGCGGTCGACGAGCAGGCAGCCGAACGCGGCCAGCACCCAGAACATCACCACCAGGTCCAGCAGCGCCGTGCGGCTCATCACGAAGTGCAGCCCGTCCACGGCCATCAAAGCGCCGGCCAGGCAGCCCAGCGCGGTGGAGCGGAACAGGCGGCGCCCGATGCGGCACAGCATGAGCACCGAGAGGGTGCCCAGCAGCGCCGTCATGAAGCGCCAGCCGAACGGGTCGAGTCCGAAGACCCCCTCACCCAGGCCGATGATCCACTTCCCGACGGGCGGGTGGACGACGTAGGAGCCGTCCGGCGAGAGGGGGATCTGCTGGGGGTGGCCGAGGACGCGCTCGTTGGCGTTGTCCGGCCAGGTGCCCTCGTAGCCGAGGTGGATGAGCGACCAGGCGTCCTTGGCGTAGTACGTCTCGTCGAATATGACGGCGTGCGGGGAGCCCAACTGCCAGAAGCGCAGCACTCCCGCGACCACGGCGACCAGCAGCGGGCCGCCCCAGGCGGCCCAGCGCGCCAGCCGCACGGTCAGCTCGGGGGCCAGCCCGAAGACGGCACCCAGCTTGACGTCGGGTTCGGGGAAGCCGGGGGTCAGCCGGTCGGAGACACCGGGGCGGGGCCGGGCGGCGTAGCCGAACCGGCGCAGCCGCGCCTGCCAGCCGGGGAGCGCCTCGGTGGACTGTTCACTGCCGTCGGCCCTCCCGCTCTCCGGGCCGCCGGGCCCGCTCTGGTCGCGGTCGGCGTCACCCACGGTGTCACTGGTCGTCACGCGGGCCATCGTAGGGATCGTGGGGGCGCTGTGCTCGGGGGCGTCGCCGCCGCTGCGAGGATGGGCGGGTGACTGGAACGCTCGTGCTCGCCGGCACCCCCATCGGTGACCCCTCCGACGCCCCGCCGCGGCTCGCGGCAGAACTGGCCGCCGCCGACGTCGTCGCCGCGGAGGACACCCGTCGGCTGCGCCGGCTCACGCAGGCGCTGGGGGTCGCCCCGGGCGGACGGATCGTCTCCTACTTCGAGGGCAACGAGTCGGCCCGTACGCCCGAGCTGGCCGAGGCACTGGCGGGCGGGGCGCGGGTGGTACTGGTGACGGACGCGGGCATGCCGTCGGTCTCGGACCCGGGGTACCGGCTGGTGGCCGCCGCCGTCGAGCGCGGGGTGCGGGTGACGGCCGTACCGGGGCCCTCGGCGGTGCTCACGGCGCTGGCCGTCTCGGGGCTGCCGGTGGACCGGTTCTGCTTCGAGGGGTTCCTGCCGCGCAAGCCCGGCGAGCGGCTGGCGCGGCTGCGGGAGGCGGCCGGGGAGCGGCGCACACTGGTGTACTTCGAGTCGCCGCACCGGCTCCAGGCGGCGCTGGCCGCGATGGCGGAGGTCTTCGGTGACGGCCGGGAGGCGGCCGTGTGCCGGGAGCTGACCAAGACGTACGAGCAGGTGCGGCGCGGCCCGCTGGGGGAGCTGGCCCGGTGGGCGGCCGAGGGGGTGCGCGGCGAGATCACCGTGGTGGTGCGGGGTGCCGAAGCACCGGCGGCGGGTGAGCTGGACGCCGCCGAGCTCGCCCGCCGGGTCGCCGTGCGGGAGGAGGCGGGCGAGCGGCGCAAGGAGGCCATCGCCGAGGTGGCGCGCACGGCGGGGGTGCCCAAGCGGGAGGTGTTCGACGCGGTGGTCGCGCACAAGAACGCGGGCCCGCCCCCGCCCGCCTGACCTGGGCACGGGTGGCGGTGCGCGGGTAAAGCCGCTGCGCGGTAAGGCAGCGGTTAGGCAAAGGGCGGGCCCATGGGATGCCCCGAACCTTGACGCTCGCCCCAAATCTGCACAAACGAAGAGAAAGTGCGGCCGGCTCTCCTTCCGGTGTGCTCATACGAGGAGTGCACTGGGCGGTGGGCGTACCCCCGTATCCCCCGGTTTCCGGACGGGCGGTGCCCCCAGGAAAGGAGCTGCCATGAACCACGAGCGCGGCACCGGCACATCCGGCACGTCCCCGACCGGCCCGGCCACCACCCCGCACGACCCCGTGCACGACCCCGGGCACTCCGGGCACTCCGGGCACTCCGAGCACAAGGCCGTGCACGAAGCGTATTCCTTCGCCTGCATGCGGTGCGGGCACGGCTGGGAGCAGGCCTACGAGATCCGGCATCTCGCCTACGCCGACGGCACACCCCTGATCGTGTACTACGCCGACGGGGAGCGCGTCCCCTCTCCGCTCACCCGGCCCACCTGCCGCTTCTGCGACGGTCACGTGGTGCGCATCATGCGCTCCGGCCGGGTCTCCACCGCGGAGGCGGCCCTCCCGCACGACTGAGGGCCCGCCACCGGCAGCGGTGTCGTACCGGCGCTCTATCATCGCCGGTATGCCCCCCTCCGCGACCTCGCACAGCACCGCGACGAACGCCGCGAAGGCCCGGGCGGCGCAGGCACCGCCTCCGCCGCCCGAGCCGCTGGCCCACCCGGTCGCGGACTCGCACACCCACCTGGACATGCAGGAGCCGGCCGTGGCCGACGCGCTGGCCGCGGCCGCAGCGGTCGGGGTGACGACGGTCGTCCAGGTCGGCTGCGACCTGGAGCGGTCCCGCTGGGCCGCCGAGACGGCCGCCCGGTTCGCCTCCGTGTGGGCCGCGGTCGCCCTCCACCCCAACGAGGCACCGCGGCTTGCCGCCGAGGGCGGGGACGGCCTGCTGGACGAGGCGCTGGCCGGCATCGAGAAGCTCACCGCGCTGCCCGAGGTGCTGGCCGTCGGCGAGACCGGGCTGGACTACTTCCGCACGGGCGAGGAGGGCGTGGCCGCCCAGCAGCGTTCGTTCCGCGCCCACATCGAGCTGGCCAAACGCGCGGACAAGGCGCTGGTCATCCACGACCGGGACGCCCACGCGGACGTCCTGCGCATCCTCCAGGAGGAGGGCGCACCCGCACGTACCGTCTTCCACTGCTTCTCGGGCGACGCCGAGATGGCCCGGGTCTGCGCCGAGGCGGGCTACTTCATGTCGTTCGCCGGGAACGTCACGTTCAAGAACGCGCAGCCGCTGCGCGACGCGCTGGCCGTCGCCCCGCCGGAGCTGCTGCTGGTGGAGACCGACGCCCCGTTCCTGACCCCCGCGCCCTACCGGGGCCGCCCCAACGCGCCGTATCTCGTCCCGGTCACCCTGCGGGCGATGGCCGCGACCAAGGGCATGCCGGAGGAGGCGCTGGCCCGCCACGTGGCCGCGAACACCGCCCGGGCCTTCGGGTACTGAGCGTGCACGGCGGGCCGGGTGGAGGCCGCGCCGACGGGGCGCGGAGGCTGCCGGGGCACGCCCGTAAACTGGCCCGGTGAGCGCTGTCCCCTCCGACCCGTCCGCCGCCACGCCCGACGCCCCGGGCGGCGGTGCGCTGCTGGGCCCCGCCGACGTACGTGAGCTGGCGGCCGCGCTCGGTGTGCGGCCCACCAAGCAGCGCGGCCAGAACTTCGTCATCGACCCCAACACGGTGCGGCGCATCGTGCGCACCGCCCAGGTCGGGGCGGACGACGTCGTCCTGGAGATCGGCCCCGGGCTCGGCTCGCTCACCCTCGCCCTGCTCCAGGAGGCGGCGGCCGTCACCGCGGTCGAGATCGACGACACCCTCGCCGCCGCCCTGCCCGCCACCGTGGCGGCCCGGCTCCCCGAGCGCGCCGGCCGCTTCTCCCTGGTCCACCAGGACGCCCTGCGGGTGCGGGAGTTGCCCGGACCGGCGCCGACCGCGCTGGTCGCCAACCTGCCCTACAACGTGGCCGTCCCCGTACTGCTGCACCTGCTGGAGACCTTCCCCGGCATCCGGCGGACCCTGGTGATGGTGCAGTCCGAGGTCGCCGACCGGCTGGCCGCCGCGCCGGGCTCCAAGGTGTACGGGGTGCCGTCGGTGAAGGCCGCCTGGTACTGCGAGGTCAAGCGCGCCGGCGCCATCGGACGGAACGTCTTCTGGCCCGCGCCCAACGTCGACTCCGGACTGGTCTCCCTGGTGCGGCGCTCCCACCCGCCGGCCACCCGGGCGAGCCGCAAGGAGGTGTTCGCCGTGGTGGACGCCGCCTTCGCACAGCGCCGCAAGACCCTGCGGGCCGCTCTCGCGGGCTGGGCGGGCTCCGGCGCCGCCGCCGAGGAGGCGCTGCGGGCCGCCGGGGTCTCCCCGCAGGCCCGCGGCGAGTCCCTGACCGTCGCCCAGTTCGCCGCCGTGGCCCAGAACGGTCCCCCGTCCCTGCGTCCCACCGAGGAGCCGCCCGCGTGACCCAGTCAGCCACCGTCCCCGGCGGGACGGTCACCGTTCGCGTCCCGGCCAAGGTCAATGTGCAGCTCTCGGTCGGCGGGCTGCGGCCCGACGGCTTCCACGGGCTGGCCAACGTCTTCCTCGCCGTCGGCCTGTACGACTCGGTCAGCGCCACCCGCGCCGGGGCGTTCCGGCTGACCGTCTCCGGGCCCGACGCCGCGCTGGTGCCGCAGGACCGCACCAATCTCGCGGCGCGTGCCGCGCAACTGCTGGCCCGGCGGGGCGGCTTCGAGCCGCAGGTCCATCTGCACCTGGCCAAGGACATCCCGGTGGCCGGCGGCATGGCGGGCGGCAGCGCCGACGCGGCCGGCGCGCTGCTGGCCTGCGACCGGCTGTGGGGCCTTGAGACCCCGCGCGAGGAACTGCTGGCCCTCTGTGCGGAGCTGGGCTCGGACGTGCCGTTCAGCTTCACCGGCGGCGCCGCACTCGGCCAGGGGCGGGGTGAGGTACTGACACCGCTGGAGGTGGGCGGCACCTTCCACTGGGTGTTCGCCGCCGCGGAGGGCGGGCTGTCCACCCCGGACGTCTACCGCGAGTGCGACCGGCTGCGCGAGGCGGCGGGCACCGGCTCGGCGGCTTCCGACGTCCCCGAACCCGCCGCCTCCCCGGCGCTGTTGGCGGCCCTGCGAAGCGGCGACCCGCAGGCGCTGGCCGCCGCCCTGCACAACGATCTGCAACCGGCCGCCCTCTCGCTGCGCCCCGCGCTGAACGACACCCTCACGGCGGGGCTGGAAGCGGGCGCGCTGGCCGCACTGGTCTCCGGTTCGGGCCCGACCTGCGCCTTCCTGCTGCCCGACGCGGACTCCGCCGCCCGCACCGCCCACGCCCTGACGACCTCCGGCACCTGCCGTACGGCCCGCCCCACCGCCGGCCCCGCGCCGGGCGCCACGGTGGTGTGAGGGCCGTCCTGTCCGGGCCCGCGCCCCCGCGGCGTCACCTGGGCGTCGCCCCCGGTGTCACGGCACGCAGCGCCCGTACCAGGGCCTGGGCGCGGGGGTCGCTGGTGACCGAGCGGTGCAGGGTGCCGGTCACGTAACCGAACGAGGTAGCGGACTCCGGGTCGGCGAAGCCCAGCGAACCGCCGCGTCCCGGGTGCCCGAAGGAGCCGGGGCCGAGCATCGGGCAGGCCGGGCCGTGCAGCATGTAGCCGAGTCCGAACCGGGTGCCCACGACCAGCACCCGGTCGGGGCCCTCGGACTCCTGGGAGCGCGCCTGGGTGAGCGTCGCCGGGGTGAACAGGCGGCGCGCCCCGTCCAGCGGGCCCAGCAGGGCCGCGTAGAAGGCGGAGAGGGAGCGGGCGGTGGCGATGCCGTTGGCGGCGGGCAGTTCGGCGGCGCGGTAGGCGGAAGCGTTCTCGTCGGGCCGGGGTGTGACGGCGTCGAAGGCGCGGCGGGTCAGGGAGTCCGGGTCGGAGTAGGCCTCGGTCACCGCGCGTTTGGGCCGCGTCCGCAGCGCGCCGGGGGGCGGCACCGGCGCCACCTGCTCGGCGACCCGGGCGATCCGTCCTGCGGCGGCCACCTCCTCGGGCAGGCCGATCCACAGGTCGAGCCCCAGCGGCTGGGCGACCTCGTCGGCGAACCAGCGGCCCAGGCTGCGGCCCCCGCCGGCCCGGCGTACCAGTTCGGCCAGCAGCCAGCCGAAGGTGTGCGGGTGGTAGCCGTGCTCCTCCCCCGGCTGCCACACGGGCGCCTGCGCGGCCAGCGCCCGCGGCCCGGCGGCCGGGTCCAGCGCCTGCTCGGGGGTGAGCGGGGTGTCCGGGGCGGGCAGTCCCGCGCGGTGGGCCAGCAGGTGGCGGACCAGGACGCGTTCCTTGCCGGCGGCCTTGAACTGCGGCCAGTACACGCCGACGGGCGCGTCCAGGTCGAGCTGTCCGCGCTGGTGCAGCAGGTGCGGGACGGCCGCGGCCACGCCTTTGGTGGCCGAGCGGACGAGGACGGCGGTCTCCGCGCTCCAGGGCGCGGCGCCGGGGTCGGCCGGGTCGGTGGTGCCGCCCCACAGGTCGACGACCTTGCGCCCGTCGTGGTGCACGGCCACGGCCGCGCCCCTCTCGCCGCGCTCGGCGAAGTTGCGGACGAAGGCGTCCCGGACGGGCTCGTACCCCTCCGCCACCGTGCCGTGCACCGTAGCCGCCGTGCCGGGTCCCGCCGCCGCTGCGCCGGGCTCCCCAGTCGATCCGTGAACGACCTCAGCCACGTTTGATCCGCTCCTGTCGCCTTGAGGGCGCCTGTTCGCCTTGAGGCGTTTTCGTGCGCCGCGCCCTCCATGGTCCTATGCGGCCGGGAGCGCTATGCGACGGGGGCGGTCACCGAACGGGGGTCGAAACCGAACGGCAGTTCCAGCCGGTGGGCGCGCATCAGCTCCGCGTCGGACAGCAGGTCCTGGGTGGTGCCGTCGGCCACCAGCACGCCCTCGCTCAGCACGACGGAACGCGGGCACAGCTCCAGCGCGTACGGCAGATCGTGCGTGACCATCAGCACGGTCAGGTCCAGCGACCTGATCAGGTCGGCCAACTCGCGGCGGGCCGCCGGGTCCAGGTTGGAGGACGGCTCGTCCAGCACGAGGATCTCCGGGCGGGAGGCCAGCACGGTGGCCACCGCCACGCGGCGGCGCTGCCCGAAGGAGAGGTGGTGCGGCGCCCGGTCGGCGTGCTCGGCCATCCCGACCCGCTCCAACGCCTCCTGCACGCGCGCCTCCAGAGCGGCGCCCCGCAGCCCCGCGGCGGCAGGGCCGAAGGCGACGTCCTCCCGCACGGTGGGCATGAACAGCTGGTCGTCCGGGTCCTGGAAGACGATGCCGACCCGGCGCCGGATCTCGGGCAGGTGCGCCCGGGTGGCCGGCAGCCCGGCGACGGTCACCGTGCCGGCGCCCGGCGTGAGGATGCCGTTGAGGTGCAGCACCAGCGTGGTCTTGCCCGCGCCGTTGGGGCCGAGCAGGGCGACCCGCTGACCGCGGTCCACGGTCAAATCGACGCCGAACAGCGCCTGGTGCCCGTCGGGGTAGGCGTAGGCGAGCCCGCGCACTTCCAGTGAGGGCACCTGCGCGGCGGCCTCGGCGGACTCGGAGGCGGCAGGTTTGGGGGTGGCGGGGGCGTTCGTGGAGGCAGTCACAGGGTCCATCCCAGAAGGCAGATCGCGAGGGCGGCGAGCGGCAGCGCCGCCGAACGGGCCCACTCGGCCCGGGCGGCGGGTCCGTCACCGAGAGCGGGCGGCATGGTGCCGGTGTAGCCGCGGCTGAGCATCGCCAGGTGCACCCGTTCCCCGCGCTCGTAGGAGCGGATGAACAGCGAACCGGCCGACTTGGCGAGCACACCCCAGTGGCGCGGGCCGCGCGCCTCGAAACCGCGGGAGAGGCGGGCGGTGCGCATGCGGCGCATCTCGTCGCTGACGACGTCGGCGTAGCGCACCATGAAGGTGGCGATCTGGCACAGCAGCGACGGCATCCGCAGCCGGGCCAGCCCCAGCAGCAGGTCGTTCAGCCCGGTCGTGGAGGCGAGCAGCACCGAGGCGGCGACCCCGAGGGTGCCCTTGGCGAGCACGTTCCAGGCGCCCCACAGGCCCGGCTGGGACAGCGCCACGCCCCACACCGTCACCCGCTCGCCCTCCGCGACGAACGGCAGCAGCACCGCGAACGCCACGAACGGCACCTCGATCGCCATCCGCGTCAGCAGGTGGCGCGGCGGGACGCGGGAGGCTGCTGCCACGGCCGCCAGCAGCACCGCGTAGCCGGCGAACGCCCACACCGCCTCGCGCGGGGTGGCCACCACCAGGACGACGAAGCAGAAGACGGCCGCCAGTTTGCAGTGCGCGGGCAGCGCGTGCACGGGCGAGTGCGCGTGCCGGTAGAGCTTGTGCGCATGTCCTGCACCCATCGGCCTCGTCCCCTTCCTCCGCCGGTCCCCGGTGGGGCTTGACGGGTCGGTCTCTCCGGTAGGTCCCCGCGGGCCGGCCCCGGCCTGCTAGCTCCGGCCGGGGGCGGCGCCACCGGTTTCGGTCACCCCCTGGGGGGCGGGCTCCCCCGCGGAGCGCCGCCGGCGGACGACCACGAACACGCCGGAGCCGACCACCAGGGTGGCGCCCACCCCGACGAGGCCCGCGAGGCCGCCGGAGAGGCGGGCGTCGGCGATGTCCTTGACGCCGTAGTCGGCCAGCGGCGAGTCCGCGGCGGCGTGGTCCTTCTCCTTCTTGTCGATGCCGTTGTCGGCGGCGACCTTCTCCAGGCCGTCCGGGCTGGCGGAGGCGTAGAAGCTCAGCCCGCCCGCACACAGCACGGTGACGACCAGCCCGGTGACCCACAGCGGCCGCGCGGAACGGCGCCGGGGGGCGGGCGCCGGGGCGGAGGCGGGCCGTCCTGCGGGGGCCCCGCCGGTGGTGCCCTCGCCGGTCGCGGGTGCGGCCACCGCGTCGCCGGCCGCGGGCCCGTCCCCGGTGGCAGCCGCCGGGTCCCCGGCGGGGGCCGCCAGTGGGGAGGGGCGCAGTTCGAGGCGGGGGGCCAGCCGGTCGCGGGCGGCGTACACCAGGTCGGGCCGGACGGCCACCACCGCGCCGACCGTGGCAGCGGTGATCACGGCCTCGCCGAGCCCGATGAGCACGTGCACGCCCACCATCGCGGCGAACACCTTCCCCAGGGCCACGTCGGTGGTGCCGCCCAGCGCGTAGACGACGGTGAAGACGACCGCGGCGGCCGGTACGGAGATCAGTGCCGCGACGAACGAGGCGACCGTCACGGTGGAGCGCCGGCGCGGCAGCACGCGCAGCAGTCCGCGGAAGAGGGCGTAGGCGACCACGACGGTCACCAGGCCCATGTCCGTGATGTTCGTGCCCAGCGCGGTCAGCCCGCCGTCCGCGAACAGCACCCCCTGGAGCAGCAGGACGACGGACACGCACAACACGCCCGTGTACGGCCCCACAAGTATCGCCGCCAGCGCCCCGCCGAGCAGGTGCCCGCTGGTGCCCGCCGCGACGGGGAAATTGAGCATCTGCACGGCGAAGATGAACGCCGCCACCAGGCCCGCGAGCGGCGCGGTGCGTTCCCCCGCCTCGCCCGGCCCGCCGCCGAGTTCGCGCCGGGCGCCACGCAGGGAGACGGCGACAGCCACGGCGGCGACCACGCCGGTACCGGCAGAGACGGGGGCGTTGATGAAACCATCGGGTACGTGCATGGGGACGCTCCGCTTCTCGCTCCGCTGGTCAGGACGGCCCGTTCGGGTCAGGGCGACACGCTCGGTAACGGCTCAGCTTTTTGAGAATAGCGGCCATGTGCAAAGGGTTTGCAAGAGGAAGAACACGCAAAAAGGACTCCGCCGCCCCCTGTGGCACACCTCACCAGGCTTCCCGGGTGACTGACGGCCCGTCTCACGCGTCTGACAGGGCGAGGGGGCAACCCGGACCGAGCGACGAGCGGATCCGGAGAACCCCGACCCAGAGGAGCAGACGTGTCCAAGGTCATCACCCGCACCGTGCCGGCCCAGCTGATCACCCGGCCCCCCGCCACCCGCCCCCTGACCCCTGCTCTGCGCTACGACACGGCCGACCCGCTGGCCGTCACCCTCGTCTTCCCCGCCGAGATCTCCCTGGACGGGGAGGACGTCGCCTGGGCCTTCTCCCGCGACCTGCTGGCGGAGGGCCTGCGAGGGCCCGCCGGGGAGGGCGATGTGCACGTGTGCCCGTGCGGGCAGCGGCGGACGGTGGTCGAGCTGCACGCCGGGGAGGGCGTCGCCGTGCTGGAGTTCCCCAGCGCCGAGCTGCGGGCCTTCCTGCGGAGCACCTACGAGGCGGTGCCGGGCGGTGCGGAGGGATCGCTGCTCGATCTGGAAGAGGGGTTCGCCGCGCTGCTGCGGGGGGTGTGAGCCGCCGCGGTCCGCTTCGAAGGCGCACTGCTCCGCTCCGCTCGGGGTCCGGCACGACTTGCTGCCGGCCAACTCGCCCCGAACCATGGGAGGGATGATCGACGACGGCGCGTACCTGCGTTTTCCGCACCTGCACAGCGACCTGCTCTGCTTCGTGGCCGAGGACGACCTGTGGATCGCCCCGCTGCCGGAGGCGGGCCGGGCGTCCGGGCGGGCGTGGCGGCTGACCGTCGACCGTACCCGCGTCGGTCACCCCCGCTTCTCCCCGGACGGCCGCCGGCTGGCCTTCACCACGTGGCGCAGCCTCGACCCCGAGGTGCATCTGGTGCCGGTGGACGGCGGCGCCCCGCGGCAGCTGACCTACTGGGGCGCCACCGACACCCGGGTGTGCGGCTGGACCCCCGAGGGCGACGTCCTGGCCGTGGCCTCGCACGGCGAGCCGTTCGCGCACCGCGCCTGGTCCTACCGCGTCCCGGTGGACGGCCCCGACGGCCCGCCGGCCGACCGTCCTGCCGCGCCGTGCCCGGGCAGCAGGCTGCCGTGGGGCCCGGTCAGCGACATCGCCGTCGCCGAGCAGCAGGGCGAGCGGCGCACGCTGCTGCTGACGGGGACGCCGCCGCACGAACCGGCGAGCTGGAAGCGGTACCGCGGCGGCGCCACGGGGCGGATGTGGCTGCAGGGTGAGCGGCTGCTGCCCGAGCTGGAGGGGCACCTGGACGCGGTGCTGCTCGTCGGTGACCGCGTCGCCTTCCTCTCCGACCACGAGGGCGTCGGCAACCTGTACTCGTGCCGTCCGGACGGCTCCGATCTGCGCCGGCACACCGACCACGACGCGTTCTACGCCCGGCACGCGGCCACCGACGGGCGGCGGGTGGTCTACCAGTGCGCGGGGGAGCTGTGGCTGGTCGACGACTTCGCCGCCACGGCCCGCCCGCGGCGGCTCGACGTACGCCTGGGCGGGCACCGCACCGGCCGCCGCCCCTACCAGGTGCCGGCCGGGGCACATCTGGACGGGCTGGCCGTCGACCCGACGGGCCGGGCCAGCGCGGTGGCCGTCCGCGGCAGCCTGTACTGGCTCACGCACCGCGACGGGCCCGCGCGGGCCATCGCCGACACCCCAGGGGTGCGGGTGCGGCTGCCGGAGATGCTGGGCGGCACCGGGCGGATCGCCTACGTCACGGACGCGGACGGCGAGGACGCCGTCGAGATCGCCGACCTGCCCCGCGCCTCCCGGCAGCGCCCCGCCTACCGGGTCGCGGGCGGGCAGCTCGGGCGGGTGCTGGAACTGGTGGCCTCCCCCTCCGGGGAGAAGCTGGCCGTCGTGGCGCACGACGGGCGGCTGCTGATCCTGGACGTCCCCGACCTCGACCCCGAGGCGGACGCGCCCGAGGCGCCCCTCACCGAGCTCGTCCGGTCCCGTAACGGCCCGGTGCGCGACCCCGCCTTCTCCCCCGACTCCCGCTGGCTGACCTGGGCGCACCCGGGGGTGGGGCGGTCGCTGTCGTCCATCAGGCTGGCCAGGATCGCCGAGCCGGCCGAGGGGGAACGCGCGGTCCTGGACGTCACCGACGGGCGGTTCGAAGACGAACAACCTGTCTTCACCAGGGACGGCCGCTATCTGGCGTTCCTGTCCTGGCGTGGCTTCGACCCGGTGTACGACGTGCACACCGGGGACCTCTCCTTCCCCCTGGGCTGCCGCCCCTACCTGGTGCCGCTGGCTTCGGCGACGCTCTCCCCGTTCGCCCTGACCCCCGAGGGCCGCCCCGCCGCCGGGGGCCTCGACCCGCAGGACCGGATGGACGGCACATCGGACGAGGAAGGGCCCGACACCCCGGTGCTCGTGGAGGCGGAGGGCCTGGCGAACCGGGTCACGCCCTTTCCCGTGACGGCCTCCAAGTATGCGGCGCTGCACCCGGTGGCCGGGGGCGGTCTGATCTGGCTGCGGTTCCCCATCTCCGGTGCACTGGGCGAGACCTTCGTCAACCCGGCCGACACCTCCGGCCGCCCCACGCTGGAGCACTTCGACCTGACCACCGCCAAGCGCACCGAACTGACCAGCGACATCGACTGGTTCGCGGTCAGCGGCGACGGGTCGCGGCTGGTCGTCAACGACGACGGGATCCTCCGTGTCGTCCCGGCCGACCAGCAGGCCGACTCCGACAGCACCACCTACGTCGACATGCGCCGGGTGCTGCACGACGTCGATCCGGCCGCCGAGTGGCGGCAGTCCTACGCGGAGGCGGGGCGGCTGATCAGGGCCTACTTCTGGGACCCGGGAATGAGCGGCATCGACTGGGACGCGGTCCTGCAGCAGTACCGCCCGCTGGTCGAACGGGTCGCCTCGCCCGACGAGTTCGCCGACCTGCTGCGCGAGGTCCTCGGCGAACTGGGCACCTCCCACGCCTACGTCACCCCCGCCCGGCGCGACGAGGGGCCGCCGCACTACCAGCGGCCGATCGGCTTTTTGGGAGCCGACCTGGTCCGCACCCACGAGGGCGGCTGGCAGATCGGCCGCATCCTGCCGGGCAACTCCTCCGACTCCCGCGCCCGCTCCCCACTGGCCGGCTCCCCCGTGCGCGAGGGCGCGCTGCTCACCCACGTCGACGCCCGCCCCGTCGACCCGCACAGCGGCCCCGCCCCGCTGCTGGCCGCCGCGGGCGGCACCACCGTGGAGCTGACGCTGGAGCAGCAGGGGCCGCGCCGGGTCGCCGTCGTCCCGCTGATCGACGAGCGCCCGCTGCGCTACCAGGACTGGGTGGCCAGGCGCCGCGAGGTGGTCCGGGAGCTGAGTGACGGGCGGTGCGGCTATCTGCACATCCCCGACATGGGCGGGTCCGGCTGGGCGCAGTTCAACCGCGACCTGCGCCTGGAGGTCTCCCGGCCCGCCCTGATCGTCGATGTGCGGGGCAACGCGGGCGGGCACATCAGCGAGCTCGTCCTGGAGAAGCTCACCCGCACGATCCTGGGCTGGGACCTGACCCGCGACGCGGAGCCCGTCTCCTACGCCGGCAACGCGCCCCGGGGCCCGCTGGTGGCCGTCGCGGACGAGGCCACCGCCTCCGACGGAGACATGATCATCGCCGCGTTCCGGCAGCTCGGGCTGGGCCCCGTCGTCGGGGCCCGCACCTGGGGCGGCGTCGTCGGCATGACGGGCCGCCACGAGCTGGGTGACGGCACGGTGATCACGGTCCCCATGAACGCGGCGTGGTTCGAGGGGTACGGGTGGTCGGTGGAGAACCGGGGGGTCGACCCGGACATCGAGGTGCTGCGCACGCCGCTGGACTGGGCCGAGGGCCGCAGCTCGGTGCTGGGCACGGCGGTGGCCACCGCCCTCGATCTGCTGGCCCGCCATCCGGCCCGTACCCCGCCGGACTACCGGGACGTCCCCGACCGCTCCCGGCCGCCGCTGCCGCCCCGTCCCTGACGCCCGGAACCGGCCTCCGGCGCGCCCCGGACCTTCCCTTTCATCCGGAATGCACCATTCGCACCGGTGTGCGAGGGTGGAAGGAGCCCGTGAGGACACACATCCCGAGGAGTACCGATGGGCCTGGCAGACCAGTTCAAGGACAAGATGCAGCAGATGCAGAACAAGTCCAAGGAGAAGGGCTCCGACAGCAAGTCCGGTGACCGCGGCGATCAGGTCCGCGAGAAGACCGAGGAGATGAAGGACAAGGCCCAGGACCGCGCCGAGGAGATGAAGGACAAGCGCGACCGCTAGGGCCTCTTCTCCCTTCTTCACCGTCCGGCGGCCCCCGCGGCACTCGTGCACGCGGGAAGGCCGCCGGACGTGTTGCACGGGGTGCCGCCGGCGCAAGCCTCGCGCCGGCGTCCGGTCACCGTTCGGCGCGCGCCTTCTCGTCGGCCGCGCCGCCCGCGCCCACCAGACCCACCTGCACCCCGCCTGCCTGCTCGATCCGGGGTGCGACACGCTTCATCTCGCGCTGCCCGAGCGGCCCGCCGATCAGCGGCCCCAGGTAGCCGCGTACCGACTGCATGCCCCGCAGCCACCACTGCCCGTAGACGTGGGCCGAGCGCCGCTCGATCCCGTCGACGATGCGGTCGACGGCGGGCCCCAGCGGGTAGGTCTTGTTGGTGGGCCACGGCAGTTTCTGCCGCACGTCCCGCATGACGTCGTGCGCGTCGGCGCCGCGCACCATGTCGGTGTCGGTCCAGCTCAGATAGCCGACGCCGACCCCCACCCCCTTGTAGCCGACCTCGGCCCGCAGGGCGTGCGCGAACGCCTCCACGCCGGACTTGGAGGCACAGTAGGCGGTCATCATCGGCGCGGGTGTGATGGCGGCCAGCGAGGCGATCTGCAGGAAGTAGCCGCGCGACTCCGCCAGGACCGGCAGGAACGCGCGCCCGGTGACGGCACCCCCGATCAGGTTGACCTCGACGACCCGGCGCCAGGCGACGGGATCGGAGTCCATGAAGGGCCCTCCGGTGGCGACGCCGGCGTTGGCGACGGTGATGTCGACCTTGCCGAAGCGGTCCTTGACCTCGCGGGCCACCCGGGCCATGGCCTCGTGGTCGGTGACGTCGGCGTGCCAGTACGCGGAGTCGGTGTGCAGGGACGCGCTGACCCTCTTGAGCTCCTCGGGCTCCAGGCCCACCAGCGCGATCCGGGCGCCGCGCGCCGCCAGCTTGCGGGCGAGCAGCGCCCCCACCCCACGCGCCGCACCGGTGACGACGGCGACCTGTCCCTCCAGGCTGACCCGGCTCATGCGCTCTTCTCCTTCGTCGTCGCGGCGGTGAGGTGGTTGCGGACGAGCCCCGCGAGCACGTCGCTGACGGTGCCCGGCTCCTCCAGCGGCGTCATGTGGCCGCGCCCGTCCAGCTCGTGCACGCCGGTGCAGTCGGGCAGCAGCGCGGCCAACCGGTGCGCATGCGGCAGGGGGGTGAGGCGGTCGTGGGTGCCGATGACGACGGCGGTGGGCGCGTCGAGCCGCGGCACCTTCACGGTCAGGTCGAGCCCGGCCAGCACCCCGCCCCAGGCGGCCCGTACACCTGTCGGGCAGGCGTGCACGATGCGCGCGGTGGCCTCCACGGTGTCGGCCGCGGGCCGGGGCCCGAGCGTGCCGTACGCGAGGGCCTTGCGCGTCAGCGGGGTGACGGGGCCCAGCGGCGCGCTGGCGCCGAGCAGCGCGCGGTGCGCGTGGTGCCGCATCCGCTCGGAGCGGAACGGCAGCACCCGCGCCTGCCCCGTCAGGTGTTCGGCTCCGGTACTGCACAGCATCAGTGCGGCACCGTGTGCGCGCAGTTGGTCCCGCCCGGCGGCGGCCATGAGCGTCATGCCGCCCATGGAGTGCCCGCCGATCACGGCCCGCTCCCCCGGCTCCAGCGCGGTGTCGAGGACGGCGCACAGGTCGTCGGCCAGCATCGCGGTGGTGTAGGCCCTCGGGGTCGCGGCGGCGGGGCTGCGGCCGTGGCCCCGCTGGTCGTAGACGACGACGCGGTGCCCGGTGGCGGTCAACTCGCGGATGACCGGGGCCCAGAAGAGGGTCGAGCAGGTCCAGCCGTGGGAGAGGACGACGGCGGGGTCGTCCGCGCTCCCGTGCACCTCCACGGGGAAGCTCACCCCGTCCCCGGAGCGCGCGGTCAGCTCGCGCGCGGGCGTGGGCGACGCGTAGCGTCCGGTGAGCCCGCCCGGCCCGCGGGCGGCGGTACGGCCGCCGGCCGCGGAACGGTTGCTGCGCAGCCGGCTCATCGGGCCTCCTCCCGCGCCGAGACGGCCGCGGGCGACTCCTCCGCGGCAAGGGAGGCACCGGCGCCATCCCGGTTGACGCTGCCGGCCAGCAGCGGCGCCTTGCGGCGGGCGGGCGTCCCCTCCGCACCCGCCCGGCGCAGCACCTCGTACTCCTCCAGCCACACCTCTCGCGTGATCTTGCGGAACTCGGCGGTGGAGCCCGGCCACACGGCCACGGGCCGGCCCTGGGAGTCCAGGTACCAGCTGGTGCAGCCGGTCTCCCACACGCTGGAGCTGATCCGCTCGCGCAGCTTGGCGTTGTAGGTGTGCTGGGCGATGGGCCGCACGTCCAGGGCCGCCTTGTCGCCGCCGCCGAGGGTGTCGAGCTTGCGCACGTAGTCGATCAGGTAGTTGAGCTGCGCCTCGATGATCAGGATCATCGAGCTGGTGCCCAGTCCCGTGTTGGGTCCGATGACGAAGAGGAAGTTGGGGAACCCCGTCGTCGTCGTGCCGCGCAGCGCGTTCATCCCGTCCTCGCGCCACGACTCGGCGAGTGTCTCCCCGTTCGCGCCCTTGACCAGGTCGGCGACCGGCATGTCCGAGACGTGGAAGCCGCTGCAGAAGACGATCACGTCGACCTCCGCCTCACGCCCGTCCGCGGAGACGAGCGTGTTGCCCCGTATCTCCTGCAGACCGGAGTCGACGACGGTCACGTTCGGCTGCGCGAGCGCCGGGTAGTAGTCGTCGGACACCAGCGTGCGCTTGCAGCCCACACGGTAGTCCGGCGTCAGCTTGCGGCGCAGCTCGGGATCCTTGACCGCGCGCTTCATGTGCAGCGTGGAGAACTTCTCCACGGCCGGCAGGAGTTTGGGGTGCTTGGCGAAGACCTGTGTCTCCACCTCGTGCCAGCTCCACAGCGCCAGGCGGCGCAGCTTCTGCGTGAGGGGGAAGCGGGCGTGCAGTTTCTGCTCGGCCCTGGTGATGCGACGGTCGTTGCGCGGCACCACCCAGGCGGGGGTGCGCTGGAAGACGGTCAGGTCGCCGACGACCGGCTGGATGGCGGGGATGATCTGGATGGCCGAGGCGCCGGTGCCGATGACGGCCACCCGCTTGCCGCGCAGGTCGAGATCGTGGTCCCAGGTGGCCGAGTGGACGACCTCGCCGTCGAAGGACTCCAGGCCGGGGATGTCGGGCAGCTTGGGTTCGGAGAGCGGGCCGGTCGCCGAGACGACGATGTCGGCGGTCAGCGTGCCCTGGGAGGTCTCCACCCGCCAGTGCAGCTCCTCCGCGTCCCAGGTCATCTGCCGCACCTCGGTGCCGAGCCGGATGTGCTGCCGCAGCCCGAAGGTGTCGGCGATCCGCTCCAGGTAGGCGCGGATGTCCGGCTGGCGCGAGAAGCTGCGCGGCCACTCGTGGTTGGGTGCGAAGGAGAACGAGTACAGGTGCGAGGGGATGTCGCACGCGCACCCGGGATACGTGTTGTCGTGCCAGGTGCCGCCGACAGCCTCCCTGCGCTCCAGGATGACGAAGTCCGTCACTCCCTCGCGGCGCAGCCGTACGGCGGCCCCCAGGCCGCCGAATCCGGTGCCGATCACCGCCACCCGTACGTGCTCCTGCTCGTGCTCGGCCGCCATGCCGCCGCCTCCCGAGGTCTGTCGCATCCGTGCGCTGTGCCGTGGGTGTTCCGGAAGGAACGGGTCGGCCCTGCGCGCTGCCGGGATCCGTCCGAAGTCCCCGGAGCCCGCCCGGAGACCACCTCACGACCGTGCCAGTAATCACTGGCACGGTTCGAGAGTAGAGCAGCCGCATACTCATGGGTAGGGGTCGGCGCGAGGAAAGTTACCGACGGTCGCACCGGCCCGGCGCCCGGCAGCCGCCGCCTAGGCTGGGGAGCGTGGCGAGCGCGAACGAGCAACACACGACGGACGAACCGGGCGGGCCGGACCGCCGGGCAGCGGGCATCGACGCGGAACCCGCCCCGCACAAGCGGGAGTTCCGCGCCCAGGAGCTGGCCGAGGCGGCGGGTATCACCACCCGCACCCTCCGCTTCTACCGCGAACGCAAACTCCTCCCGCCGCCGCGCCGCGAGGGCCGCATCGCCTGGTACGACGCACACCACCTGGCCCGGCTGCGCAGCATCACCGCGCTGCTGGCCCGCGGCCACACCCTCGGCGGCATCGCCGACCTCCTCGACGCCTTCGAGCAGGGCCGCGACGCCCGCTCGGCCGCCGAGGTCATGGGCCTCGACTCGGCCCTGACCACCCCGTTCTCCGAGGAGACCCCCGTCCGCCTCACCCCGGAGGAACTGGCGGACTACTTCCAGGGACAGGTCACCGTCGACAACCTCGCCGCCTCCCTGGACATCGGCTACGTCGCCATCGACGGCGACGAGTTCGTGCACACCAGCCGCCGCCTGCTGGAAGGCTCCGCTGAACTGGTCGCCAAAGGCATCCCGCTGGCCGACGTCCTGGAGGCCGGCCGCGCACTGCGCGAGCGCACCGAGGACATCGCCGCCCTGCTGGCGCGCCTCTTCCGCACCCACCTCCTCCCCCGTCAGGAGCGCACCGACCCGGCCGCCCTCGACGAGCTCCTCAGCCGCGTCGCCCCCGTCGCCAAACAGATCGTCGAAGCAGAACTCGGCCTCGCCCTCGACCGCCGCGTGAAGGCCGAGTTGCAGGAGTGGCTCACCAGCCGCACCGGCACCGCCCCAGGGAAGGAACCGGACGCAGCAGCAGGAGAGGGCGCGGACGAGTCCGTCAGGGGGTGAGCAGGCGGGCCGCCTGCCCAGAAGCGCCCGCAACCGCAGCCGGGCGGCATGGCCGCCCGGGCGAACACGGCGCCCTCACCCCACGAGAAGCGGCCGGACCCCGGCGGTCCCGGGGCCGGACGCGTGGCGGTCCCAGGACCGGGCCCCGGCGGTCTCAGGGGGCGAAGTCGACCGTCACCGGGGCGTGGTCGCTCCACCGCTGCGCGTGGGTGGCCGCCCGCTCGACGGTCGCCTTCAGCGCGCGGGCGGCGAGCCCGGCCGTCGAGACGTGGTAGTCGATGCGCCAGCCCGTGTCGTTGTCGAAGGCCCGCCCCCGGTACGACCACCACGAGTACGGCCCCGCCACCTGCGGATGCAGCGAGCGGACGACGTCCGTGTAGCCACCGTCCGCGGGGTCGAGGACCCGGGAGAGCCAGGCCCGCTCCTCGGGCAGGAACCCGGAGTTCTTCTTGTTGCCGCGCCAGTTCTTCAGGTCGGCCTCCTGGTGGGCGATGTTCCAGTCGCCGCAGACCAGCACCTCGCGTCCGGAGGCGGCCGCACGCTCCCGCAGGTCGCACAGGTAGGGCAGGAACGCCTTCATGAAGCGCTCCTTCTCGTCCTGCCGCGGGGTGCCGACCTCCCCGGAGGGCAGATACAGGCTGGCGACGGTCACACCGGGCAGATCCGCCTCCACATAGCGGCCGGACGAGGCGAACTCCTCGACGCCGAAACCGATCCGCACGGCGTCGGGCTCGCGCCGGGTGAGCAACGCCACACCTGCCCGGCCCTTGGCGGACGCGGGCGCCCAGAAGGCGTGCCAGCCCTGCGGGGACCGGACCTCCTCGGGCAACTGCTCGGGCTCCGCGCGGACCTCCTGGAGGCAGACGACGTCCGCCTCCGTGGCCGCCAGCCACTCCGCGTAGCCCTTCTTGGCCGCCGCCCGCAGCCCGTTGACGTTGACGGTGCTCACCTTGCGCAAAACTGCTCCCCGTAGGTCTGCGGACGGGCCCGCACCCTGCACGGGGGACCCTTCCCGGCCCGGAGGCCGTCCGCGATGTCCGCATACGATGCTCGCATGCAGATCGTGCCCGTCGCCTTCGACCACCCGGACGCCCGGAAGCTCAATGATCTCGTGCTGGCGGAGTACACCCGGCGCTACGGCGACCCGGAAGGCGACGCCACCCCGCTGGACCCCGCGATGTTCCGCCCGCCGCGCGGCCTGTACCTGCTGGTCTACGACGACGAGCAGCGGCCGGTCGCCACCGGCAGCTGGCGGGCGATGGACGCCGGTGGCGAGAACTACGCGGACGGTGACGCGGAGCTCAAGCGCATGTACGTCGTCCCCGAGGCGCGCGGGCGCGGTCTGGCGCGGCGCGTGCTCGCCCTGCTGGAGGAGGACGCCCGCGAGGCGGGCCGGGCCCGGATGGTGCTGGAGACCGGCGTCCACCAGCCCGAGGCCATGGCCCTGTACACCTCGTCCGGTTACGAGCCGGCACGGGAGAAGTTCGGGCACTACCGGTTCCACGAGGAGAGCCGGTGCTTCGTGAAGCCGCTGAACCCGTGAACGGGGTTCCTCTGCGACGACGGTGACGAACCGGGCCGACGCCTCGGGCGACGGGCCGGTCAGCGCGCCGGGGCAGCCCGGTCCCGGTGCCGAGCCGAGGCAGCCAGGGAAGCCCGCCCGGTGCCGAGTACTCGCACGTCAGGTGACCGGCCCGGCACCCACCGACTCCCCGGCCGCTGCCGTCCCCCGCGCGAAGTCAGCCACCTGCGCGATGCCCAGGTCCTCCATCGCCGCCACCCGCACTCCCGGGTGCGCACCCTCCCCCTCCAGGGCGGCGGTGAGGGCCCGGCCCGGCGGCAGCTCCACCCAGCGGTCGGCGCCGGACCGGCGCAGGGCGGCTGTCGTCTCCGCCCTGCGCACGGGCCGGGCGATCGATCCGGCCAGGTCGTCGAAGACGGCGTTGACGTCGTCTCGCAGACACTCCCCGCCGGTGCAGGACACGTAGGCCACCGTGTGCGCGCGACGGCGCACGGTGGCCAGGTGCTGCGCCATGCGGACAGCGAGGTCGTGCGGGGGCTCTGCGGCCCGCTCCAGCAGCTCGGCCCGGACCCGGACGGCACGCAGCGCCTCCGGCAGCGTGAGCAGCCCGGCGACCACGGCGGCGGCGAAGCCCCCCGGCCCGTGCCCGGCGACCACCGCGGGCCGCACCTCCTCGTCCTCCGCCAGCGCACGGGCGCCCGCCACCCCCGCGATCAGCAGACAGACGTGCCGCGCCACCTCTGACCGGGTCAGCGCCTCCGCGGTGTCGAGCTGCGCGACCCCTCCCGGGTGACTGCACTCGGCCTCGGCGAGGGCGACGGCCGAAGCCGCGGTGTCGGGCAACCGGTGCAGCGTGCCGGGGCGCAGGGAGCCCGGGCCGGGGAAGAGGAACGCGACGCTCATGACGGCCACCCTCGTACGCCCGGCCCCGGGACGCCAGCCGGCCCGCTGCCGCGACGGCGCCCTGCGGATGCCGTCCGCTCCCGGAGCGCCGATGGTGGGCGTATGACGGAATACATCGTGTTCGCGGATTTCACCGGGCGCGGTACCCGTGCCGCACTCCAGGCGCTCGACGCGCTGGAGGGGGCGCACCGTGCCGGCACCGTCGCGCTGCGCGAGGCGCGGGTGATCGGGCGTGACGCGGGCGGGGGTGCGGAGGTCGTCGCCGAGGTCGACAACACGGGCGGGGCGACCGGATTCGCCGTCGGCGGTCTGGTCGGCGCGCTGGTCGGACTGGTGGGCGGCCCGGCGGGGGCCCTGCTGGGCTTCAGCGCGGGCGGACTGATCGGCGGGGGCCACGACGCGCGCCGGGTGGTCGAGACGAACGAGGGCATGGAGGAACTGACCGCGGAGATCCCTCCGGGCAGCACCGTCGTGGTGGCCGACATCGACGAGCGCTCCACCGATCCGACCGATGCGGCCCTCGGTCCGGGGGTACGCCGCTACCTGGCCACCCGTGTACGCAGGGACCTGGAGGACACTTTGTCGCATCCCCCGGAGCCGCCGAACCCCTCGGACGCCCCCACGGGGCCCGTCGCCGGGCACGAGACGGGACCGCACGGGGAGGGCGAGAGCGTGCGCGCCAGCGGCCGGGAGGCGCACTGGTGGCGCCGGTAGCGCGGAAGGAGCAGCACGTGGGTCTGGCATGGGGCGTTCTGATCGTGTCGGGCTGCCTGGAGACCCTCTGGGCGACCGCCCTGGAGGCGTCGAAGAACTTCAGCCGGCTGTGGCCCTCGCTCCTCTTCCTCGTCGCGCTGGCCGCGAGCATGGCCGGACTGTCGTACGCCGTGTCACAGATCCCGCTCGGCACGGCGTACGCGGTGTGGGTGGGGATCGGCGCCGTCGGCACCGCCCTGTACGGGATGGCGGTCCTGGGGGACGCGGCGACGGTCGCGCGGCTGCTGTGCCTGCTGTTGATCGTGGTCGGGGTGGTGGGTCTCAAGCTGATCCGCTGAGGCCGGGGACGGACGCCGGTGCGGGCCGGGGAGACCGGTGGGCCCGGAGGAACGCCGGGGACGGACGCGGTGCGCACAGCGGTGCCCGCCGGGGCCCCGGACCTGCTGGTCTGCCAAAGGTTCCACCACTTTTACCCCTTCTTTACATGTTCCCGTCAGGTCGCTAGGTTGACGCCGCGTACCACCGCCCGGCTCCTTCTCTCCGTCCAGGAAGGCAGTCCCATGACTCGTCCGCGCCGTCTTCTCACCGCGCTCCTCGGCACCGCCACCGCCGCTGCCGCCGCCGTGACCTTCACCGGGAGCGCCCAGGCAGCCGCCCCGGGGGCACCCCCCACGGCCGCCCCCGCCTCCGCCGCGCCGGGAGCCGTCGAGAGCCCCCGGCTCACCGCCAAGCTCACCCACTCCCAGGCCACCGCCAAGTTCAGCGCGGCGGGCGTCACCTGGACCTCCAGCGGCGGCTGCTCGGACCGCAACACACCGACCTGCACCTCGTTCGACAGCCTGCGCTCCGAGACAGCGGACGGCGCCGTCACGCTGAAGAAGGCCTCCGGCTGCGCGGTCCGCCTCACCGGCGGTACGGAGACCGGCCACGCCTCCGGCACGTACAGCCACTGGAACGGTTACAAGCTCGACATGTCGCTCTCCAGCTGTCTGGACAGCTACATCAAGGGCACCTTCACCTCCATCGGTGGCTCGAAGTGGAAGTCCGGCTCGGGCAACGTGTACTACCACGAGGGCAACCACTGGGACGTGACCTACTACAACTGCGGCGGCTGCCTGGCCCCCGGGCACGCCACCCGGTCCGCCCAGGGGTAGCGGGTGCGCCCCTTGCTGGCCGGAGTGCCGCAGGGCCAGGGGCGCACACGGCACGCCCGCTCGGTGTGACGGCCGGACGCCGGCCTCAGCGACCGCGCCCGGCGCCCCCTGAGCTCTCGGGGCTTTCCGGGGTCCCGGTGGGGCCGTTGCTGATGCCGGTTCCCTCGCTCCGGGCGGGTTTCGCCCGGTAGACGGCAAGCTCGAACGAGGCCGTCACTCGGGCCGGCTCCCCCAGCGCGCGCACGCGTGCCCGCAGTTCGCCGGGCTCGACATGGCGTGCGGCGGGCCCCATGGAGGCGAGGTTTTCCACGTCCTGTCCGGACAGGACGACGGTGTACTCCAGTGCCTCCGCCCTCTCCCGCTCGAAGTGCGCGGACAAGGAGCGCTCCAGCCGCTCCTCCTTGTCCGGGTCGACCTCCAGCAGTCCCAGCCGGTCGCGCAGTTCGTGCAGATGCCGCCGGGTCGGGGTGACGACCAGCAGCGCACCTCCCGGACGCAGGATCCGGTGGAACTCGGCACCGTTGCGCGGGGCGAAGACGTCGAGGACCACGTCGACCGCGCCGTCCCGCACCGGAAACGGCCGCCACACGTCCCAGCTCGCCGCGCCCGCCCGCGGGTGGGCGCGCGCGGCACGGCGCAGCGCGTAGGAGGAGGTGTCCAACGCCAGCCCCACACAGCCCGGCAGGGCGTCCAGAACGGCGGCCAGGTAGTACCCGGTGCCCGCCCCGGCGTCCACAACCGTCGCCCCTTCGGGCAGCCGCAGTGCAGCCGCGAGGCGCGCGAGAGCGTCCGTGAGGGGCGCGTAGTGGCCCCCTGCCAGGAACGCGCTGCGGGCTCCCACCATGGCCGCGCTGTCGGCGTTCACCGTGCGCCTGGCACCGGACAGCAGACTGACGTACCCCTGTCGTGCCGTGTCGAAGGTGTGCCGCCGGGGACAGCGCAGCGACCGCCCCACCACGTCGACAGCTTCCTGACAGACGGGGCAGCGCACCACCCGGGACGTCAGCGTGTCCCACGGTCCACGCCCGGCGGGGTCGTCCGGTACGGAACCGTGGCAAGTGGCGGACGGTGGGGGCATGGCAGGCGCTCTCTCGGGCTGTTCGGGGCCTCCCAGGCTACCGCCGGGCCTCTCCCTCCCCGCCCGCCGGACGGCCGGACCCGCCCCCCGGGTGCCGGGGGATCTGCGCGGCGAAGCGTTCGGCCGCCTCACCCCGCAGCAGACCGGGCGGCACCCGGCGTCCGAAGGCGACCAGCAGCAGGTCCTGCCCCGCCCCGTACACCGGCGCCCCACTGCCGTACGACCACGACAGGTCCTCCGCGCGGAGCGAGACGCCGGTGAGGTCGGCACCGAAGAACTTCGCGTTCCTCGGGGTGACGCTCTCCAGCAGCACCCGCACCCGTTCCTCGGGGACGCGGCGCTCGTGGCCCAGCGCCACGGTGATGTCCAGACCGTGCACCACGTCGTGTCCCAGCGCCGCCACCAGCCCTCCCACCGGCGGCTTCCAGGGGTGGCGGGCGTTGTCCCGCAGCGCCGCTGCGATCTCGCCCGTGCTCATGGCGGCGGCGTCCCGACGGGCGCAGTTGTCGGTCATGCCGTGCAGGCGGCCACGTGCCCGGACCAGTTCCCGCAGCATCCGGGAGCGCGAGGTACGGAACCCGGACGACATGTGGGCGGCGACTTCCCGGACCCGCCATCCCGCACACAGCGAGGGCGCGTCCCAGTCGCCCTCGGGCAGGCCGTCCAGCATGGCTGCCAGCTCGGTACGTTCGGCCGCGATCCCGTCCCTGATGAGGTGCTCGCCCTGCACGATGTCCCCGCCTCCCGCTCGTTCGTCGGGGTCCTCCCAGAGTGGGCGGCAGCAGGTGCATAAGTCCAAGAGAGGATTCTTCTCCACTTCAGAAGCGTCGGTTATGACGGCGCTACCGTGGTCGGCATGGACCTTCGCCAGCTCCAGTTCTTCGTCGCCGTGGCCGAGGAGGGCAGCTTCACGAGGGCCGCGGCCCGACTCCACCTGGCCCAGCCCGGCGTCAGCGCCCGCATCCGCCAGCTCGAACGGGAACTCGGCCATCCCCTGCTGGACCGCTCCGCCGCCACCGGCCACAGGGGCGAGCCGGGCGGAGAGAGCTCACGGGACGTGCAGGGCGTACGGGGCGAGCAGGGTGCGTACGACGGTCCCTGCGGGCTCGACGGAGCCGGACTCCCCGGGGACAGCGGACTCGGCGGTCCGGACGCAACCGGCGGACCCGGCGGTCAGGGCGGGTCACAGGGGGCCGGCAGCGCGACCGGCTCCCCCGCGTCGCCGTACCGGCAGCGGACGGCACGCCGCGGCACCCGGTCCGTTACGCTCACCCAGGTCGGCGAAGCCGTGCTGCCGTACGCCAGAGCGGCGTTGGAAGCCGCCGAGAACGTGCGGCACGCCGCGGACGCGTTCACCGGGCTGCTGCGCGGCCACGTCGCGGTGGGGCTCGTCTCGGGCGCGACGGACGCCCGGGGACGGTTCGACATCGCCTCCGTACTGGCCGACTTCCACGAACAGCACCCGCATGTGGAGATCGCGCTCACCGAGGACACCTCGGAACACATGGTGCGCGCCCTGCACCGCGGGGAACTCGACATCGCCGTCGCCGGACTGCCCGACGGTCACCCTCCGCCGGGCACCGACGCGGACATCGTGGTGGACGAACCGGTGGTCGTCGCCGTCGCACCGGGCGACCCGCTGCTGACGGAGCCGCAACCGCTGCACTGGACGGCGCTGCGGGACCGCGCCCTGATCAGCCTCCCGCGCGGCACCGGGCTGCGCGGAGTGCTGGAGCGCGTCTGCGCGCAGGCGGGGTTCCGGCCCCGTGTCGCCTTCGAGGCCGCGGCGCCGCCCCTGCTCGCACAACTGGCGGCCCGGGGGCTGGGCGTGGCTGTCGTACCGGCCATGACCGACGAGACCGCCGCCACCCTGGGGCTGCGCACGCTGCCCCTGACCCCCGAGCCCCGTGCCCGCATCGGTCTCACCTGGCGCGCCGACGGCCCCGCGAGCCCCGCAGCCCGCGCCCTGCTGGCCCCCTTGCGTGCCGCCCTCGGCGCCCCCCGTGGCCGGGACGAGACAGACGCCCTGGGGGAATGGGAACCGTGAGCCGGACCTCAGCCGGCGAGGCCCGCGTACTCCTCGATGAGCTCCACGGCCCGCCGGGTGCCGCCCTCGGCGCGTGTCCGGGTGCTCAGCTCCGCGCTGCGCCGGGCCACCTGCGGGTCCTCGGTAAGAGCTCTCAGCGTCTCCCGCAGCAGCTCGGGAGTGGCCTGAGCGGTCTCGATACGACGGGCGACACCGAGGTCCTGCAACCGGTCGGCGTTGTCGAACTGTTCCGCGCCCTGGGGCACGGCGATCATCGGTGTCGCGGTGAGCAGCCCCTCGGAGCTGCCACCCATCCCCGCGTGCGTGACGAACGCGTCGGCCTCCTCCAGGATGGCCAACTGCGGCACCCACGGGTGCACTTCCACATTGTCCGGAACCGCGCCCAGCTCCGCCGGGTCGGTGTACTTGCCGATCTGCAGAACGACGTGCCAGCCGGGCAGCCCGCCGAACGCCGCCACACAGGAGCGGTAGAACTCCGCCTGCCTGGTGTACGCGGAGCCCAGTGAGACCAACAGCACCCGCTCGGCCTGCGCGGGACGCTCCCAGGTGCCCCGGGCGCCCGGACCGCCCAGGCAGGGGCCGACGAACGCCACGCGGTCGGGGTCCACCTGGTCGGCATGCGGCTGCATGACGCGCGGGATCATCGCGAGCGCCCGCGCGGGGAGGCTCATGTAGGTGGCGACGTCCGTCGTGGTGGCGCCGGAACGGGCCAGCCAGGAGGCGTACTTGGCGAAGTAGGCGTCGGCCCCCGGCAGCGCGCGGAGCTGCTCCCCGACGTCGTCCTGGTAGTTGTCCCAGGCGACGAACGTGGGCGAGAGCTGCACCACAGGCCTGCCCTGGCCCTCGGCCAGCGCCCGGGCCGCCATGGCGCCGATGTCGCACAGGTAGACATCGGGCCGGTCCTGGTCGTAGGCGGCGCGCAGCCGCGGCAGCGCGGCGATCGAGTCGTCCAGGAAGAGCTCCATGGCGGCGATCGGGTCGTTTGGCCAGGTGTTCTCCGCCACGGGGAGCGTGGAGGGGCAGGGCACCAGTTCGGCGCCGGTGGAGGTGACGAGGTCGGCGACGGCGGGATCGTTCGCATACGTCACCCGGTGTCCGCGGGCCACCAACGCGCGGACGACCTCCAGGCTGGGCAGCACGTGGCTCACGGCGGGGATGCCGATCATCGCGATGTGTCCGCGACGGTCGCCCGCACGGGGCGTGCGAAGGGTATGCGGGTTACGGGACATGAAGGATCACTCGTTCCAGTTCTACGGTTCTGCCGCTGCAGCACCCGGCGGCGCCCCGGCCCTGTCGGGCGGGCGCTCAGCCGCTGCGAAAACGGTGCTCTGTCGCGGCACGGACACGGTCAGGGGCTGGAGCGCGCGTGGCGCGTCCGGAACCCGGCGCGAGACGGGGCGCCACCCCGGCGCGTGTCAGCCGTAGATCTGGTGAAAGTACATGGCCGTCACTCTAGTGCCCGACGCCTACGCCCGCACGGATGAAAGGCGACCTGACAACCGCATGTCCATAAGTCTGAACACTGCGCACAGGGGTTTCCGCTGGCTGGAGTAGTCGTTGACGAGTTGTGACCGAGACGGTCGCATCCAGCCACTTGGCTGGCCGTCGCGGACGACACGGGGCCACGCGCCCGGGCCGCCTCCTGCCACATCGCGTGCGGTTCGAACCGCCCCGGTGGCCGCCGTCCGAACCTGCCCTCACAGAAGAGAGTTCCGTCTTGTCCGAGACGTCGCACACGTACGCGTACTACGCGCCCCGTGACCCGGACGCCGGCCTGCCCGGTCCGCGGAAGCCGCCGTTCCAGTCGGACGTGCACGCGGCGTATCCACACGGCAGATCCACGCTTGCGGACAGTCTCGCCGCGCACCTGCGCAAGGAGGAGTACTCCTCGCACTCGCGGTCTGCGGACCTCACCGACACCGGGACCCTCGGCCTCACCCGCCTGTCCTCGTCGCCCCCCGAGCACGACGAGCATCCGGAGCAGGCCGCACACCCCGACCTGGAGACGGAGCTCGCCCGCTTCCTCGACACGGTCGAGCAGCAGGCCATCATCGACTCGCAGGCCGCGCTCACCCGCGCGCGACACCGCAAGGAAGGCGCCATCGACCGGGTGAAACAGCACCACCGGTCCGACCTGACCTGGCGGCGCGTACTGAGCGCCTTCTCCATCACGCTCACCGCGGTGATCGTGCTCCTGGTCAGCTTCCTCGGCGCCAAGGCGTCCTACCCGTCGCTCTACAGCCTCGCCCAGGAATCGGCGCCCCCGAGCGTCGCCCAGGCCTGGCCCCTGCTGATCTACGCCCCGTGGGTCGCGGCCACCCTCTCGATCCTGCGTACCCGCGCCTACCGCCGCCGCACCGTGCACTCCTGGCTGGTCGTCCTCTTCTTCGCCGCCATCGCCTCCCTGCTGTGCGTCGCCGACGCGCCCGCCACCCCCGCGGGCATCGCGGTGGCCGGGCTGCCGCCCATCACCGCGCTGCTCTGCTTCCACCAGCTCGTCCGACAGCTCGACCTGCCGCCGGTGCCGAGCGCACCCTCCCGGCACGCCCGCCCCTCCAAGGGCACCAACCGGCACCGCTCGGCAGGCTGACCCGCCCACCCGTTTTGCCGTAACGGCAACGAGAGGTGCCACGCGCCTCCGGCCCACAGCAGTCTGTGGACCGGAGGCGCACGCATGAGCGGCACGCCTTGGGCGATGCCCCCGCGCCGCCCGAGGCGGCCCGTCGCGCAGCCGGAGACGGACGCCCTGCCGTACGTACCCGGTGATCGCGCATGCCGCCCGGCACAGCGGAGCTCCCGAGCGCCCACGCGCCCGAACGCCCAGGCACCGCTCACCTGCTCATCCGGCGCCCGAGACCGAGCGTCCCAGGACCCGAGCACCCACCACGCAAGGAGGACACTGTGGAAGACCGTCGCACGGCCGAACCCGACTGGGAGGCGCTCGGCACCGCATTGGAGCGCGAAGCCGAACTGCACGCCCCCACGACGGAGACGGCCGCGGCCTGGCTGGAGGAGCTGCTGGACACCGACACCGCCGGCACGACGGCGGTCAGCCGCGTCCTCGACGTCGGCAGCGGACCCGGCGTCATGAGCTGCCTGCTGGCCCGCCGCTTCCCGCGGGCCGAGGTCGTCGCCGTCGACCAGGCCGCCGGGCTCCTGGAGCGGGCCCGCAGGCGCGCGGCCGCACAGGGCCTCACGGACCGCCTGCGGACCCTGCGGGCACAGCTTCCGCACGACCTGGCGGCCCTCGGCTCCGCCGAGTTGATATGGACCGGCCACGCCGTCCACCACCTCGGCGACCAGCAGGCCGCGCTGGACGCCCTCGCCGCCCACCTGCGCCCCGGCGGCCTGCTGGCTGTCGCGGAACGCGGCCTGCCCCTGCGCTTCCTGCCCCGGGACATCGGCATGGGACGCCCGGGCCTGCAAGCGAGGCTGGACGCTGCGGTGGAGGAGGCGTACGCGCAGATGCGGGCCGATCTGCCCGGCAGCACGGCGGTGGTCGAGGACTGGTCCGCGATGCTCTCCCGCGCCGGTCTCGTCCCCACCGGCACCCGGACCTTCCTCACCGACCGTCCCGCCCCGCTGGCACCGGAAGCCCGGGACCTTCTGCACAGCCTGCTGTCCCGCCTGGACGACCAGCTCTCGCCCCACCTCGACGCACAGGACCGCGCCACCCTCACCCGGCTCCTGGCCGAGGACTCCCCCGCCGGCATCCTCCGGCGCCCCGACGCCTTCTACCTCACCGCCACCACCGTGCACACCGCCCGCGCATGCTGACCGGCCGGTCGGCGCCTCTCCTCCCCGTCACCCGTGGGTATGCGCCCGCTCCGGGTCGTGGGTTTGCGGAAGGTCGCGCTCGTGGCGCATCGGGCTCATGGCGAGCACGAGCCAGGAGGGTGCGACGACGCCCGTCATGATCCACATGGCCGGCCGGTACCCGACAGCGTCGCCGAGCACGCCGCCGAGCAGGGATCCGAGGGGGATGGTGCTGTGGTTGATCATCATGGCCGTCGCCACGACCCGGCCGAGCATGTGCGGTGGACAGTAGATCTGCCGGAAGCTGCCGACCACGACGTTGGCCACGGAGACACCGACCCCCACCAGGAAGGCCCCCGCCACGAACAGCAGCAGCCCGGCCCCGGCGGTGGTCATCGGCAGGAGCAGCGCGAACGGCGCGGTGGCCATCTGCAGGAGCAGCAGGCCGCGTCCGGTGCCGAACCGCCGGCTGACCCTGGCGGCCACCAGCGCGCCCACGATGCCGCCTGTGCTGCCGCTGGTGAGCAGCAGCCCGACGGTGGCCGGGTTCAGTCCGACGGTGCGCACCAGGAAGACGACCTGAACCGCCTGATACCCCATCAGTGCCATGTTGATCACGGCGCCCCAGGTGACCATCGGCCGCAGGTAACGGTCCCGGCCCACGAAGCGGAGCCCCTCGACGATCTGCCGTCGAAGAGGCGGACGTTCCTCATGGAGCCCCCGGTCCGGCTCGGCCACCCTGATCCGCCGCAGACAGACGGCGGAGACCAGAAAGGTCACCGCGTCGGCCAGCAGCGCGGTGACCGCCCCGAACGCCTGGGCGAGCAGCCCCGCCACCCCCGGCCCGGCCACCTGGGTGGCGGCCTCGCTCCCCTGCAACTTGGCGTTGCCCTCCAGCAGGTCGCGGCCGTCGAGCACGATGCGGATGTACGAGTGGTAGGCCGTGTTGAAGCACACTGCTGCGGTACCGCAGACCAGCGCACTGACGACCAGGTGCTGGAGAGTGAGCACTCCGAGCCACGCCGCCAGCGGAACACTCACCAGCGCCGTAACGGACACCAGATCGCACGCGATCATCAGTGGCCGTTTCCGCATCCGGTCCACCCACGCACCCACCGGCAGGCCCACCAGCAACCAGGGCAGCCACGCCGCAGCGGCGAGCAGGCCGACGGCGGTGGAGTCGGCGTCCAACACCACGACCGCGATCAGCGGCAAGGCCACCACACTGATGCTGTTGCCCAGCCCGCTCACCGTCTCGCCCGTCCACAACAGGCGGAAATCCGGCCGACCGAACACCCCCCAGCGGCTTCGGCCCCGTCCCGGCACGTCATCGCTCACATCCACACCGGCATCGTGCCGCGAGCGCCCCGACCTGACCCACCGGTTATTCAGTCGGACCTGCCCAGGAGAACCCAGCCGCCCCGGGCACCATGCCCCCAGCTCCCCTGCCGCCCCACCACACGAAAAAGCCCCCACCGGACATCCCCGGCGGGAGCTCTGACGTCTGTGGACCTGAGGGGATTTGAACCCCTGACCCTCTCGTTGCGAACTACGGGCGGGGTGGTTGTTGGGGGGCGGCTGGGGCCTGTGGCTGGGCGTCGGCGGCTGGTGCAGGGGGTCTGTGGTCGCGGGGGTTGCTGTACTTCGCTGCTGTACCGCAACGGCCCCCGCACTGACCTCAGCCGGAGAAAGTCCGCCACGAAGGCGGGATTGCAGAACGACCAGGCGCGCGTATGCCCCGCGCGCCGGCCACCGGGCTCAGCCGAGCTGCATGGAAGAACAGACGTCCAGCGGCGGGACACCTGGGCCCACCGACACTCGCTTTAGGAGTTCGATCGGGCTGCTGTGGCCTATGAGGCTGGCCGGATCCACGGTGCCGTACACGGGTGCTCAAGTCTGCTGCTGTCCGGCGCCGTTGATGTCAGCCGTGGATGTCAGCGCGCATTTGATCGAGGACTTGGGACGGCGCGGCGACGAGGAATGCGGCTGGTTTCCTGCTACGCAGTTGGGGGTGTGTTCTCCCAGGTCACTCGCGCGCGCGGCACGTTGTCAGTGGTGCGCTCTACGCTACGAAGTAGTGGCGTCACCAGGGAGGTTCACCATGGTCGAACGGGTACGTCGGAACTACACCAACGCAACCGTGGCCGCGTTGATGACTCTTGCCCGCGGAGGGTGCTACGTACCAAGGTGCGGGGCGCCGACTATCCGCATGATCGATGGGCAGCCAGTGGTGAATCTGGACATCGCGCATATCCGGGCCCTCAAGCCGGACGGGAAGCGGTACGACTCGGCGTGGACCGTGGAGCAGCGCAACAGCTTCGCCAACCTGCTGCTCCTTTGCAACGTGCACCACAAGCGCATTGATGGCGCTGGCGGTGAGCGGTACACCGTGACGGTCCTGGAGGCATGGAAGCGTAAGCGGGAGGCTGACGGACAGGAAGCTCTGGCAGGGCTCAGTGGAGTAACCGAGGCGAAGCTGACGGCGATGATTCATGAGGCGCAGGAGAGCTACATCGAGCAGATCCAGCCGGTTCTTGACGCCGTCGCGAAGCAGATGCCGCAACTGTCGTCGCTGATGAAGGTGCTGAAGTCCGACCTGGAGAAACAGCGTGGTCGCGGGGGACAGGCGGTGTCCGAGGACACTGCCTGGATGATTTATCAGGCGAGTAGGGACCTCGCACATCTTCAAGACACTGCCCCGTGGTTGGAACAAGCCAGCTCGGAACTCTCGCACCTCCGGGACACCGCTCCGCGACTTTCGGACGCAGCGGACGATCTGGTGGGGCTGGAGGATCGCATCTCCATGTTGCGTGCTGCGGCTGCCGAGTTGAAACGGGCTGCTGATATGGCCACGAACGCTCGGCTGTAGGTCGCCGGATCTGTTTTGGGTGAGAGGTTGGGGCCACTGAGCTGTCTGCGACTCGGGCAGCGCCAGGCCTGCTCGGAACCGCCCGAGGGCAGCCGCTAATCTTGGAGGCTCGCCCCAAAGGGCTGCCCAAAGCCGTGGAATCGACCGGACCTGGACATGAGCTGACTATCGTGACCAGGCTCCGCCTACCTCCCGCGTGCGTGGACCGGCGGACCGCGGCCCCGCCCAGCACGTAGTGATTCACAGGCTGACTCCCAACGATACCCAGTGCACCGCTCTTCCTCACCGTCAGAGGTGGGTACTAATGTTCGACAAGTGTGCTTGGGCCAAAGGTTCCGTTAGCACCTACCCTGACCGCGCCTTGGTGATCTACGCTGGCGTAGGGAGTTGGGGGGTGCCGCCTGTGGTGGGCTTGATCGATGGTGGGGGCGACAGAGAGCCTCGCCGACGGCACATCGAGGCGGTTGATCCGTCGACATACACCGACATGATGGAGCAGCTGCAGCAGGGGTATCTCAAGAGTGTGGCTGCTACCGCAGGCTGCACTGTCGAGTTCGTAGACCGGGATGTCTGGGGGGTCGACGCTCAGATAATCCGCCCGGCGCTGAGTGTGCACGATCAAGAGACCATGCTTTTCGTGCAGCTCAAGTGCACTACGCAGATCACCCCAGATCATTCAAAAGATTCTTTCGGGTATCAGTTCACCAAGCGTCAGTACTTTGACCATATGGTCAAGTACCGCTTGTGCCCCAAGGCGGTCCTCGTCGTTATGACGGTGTCTCCACGTCAGCTCGACTGGACGGAGGCTGACCATGGCGGACTCGTGACTAAGCGGTGCTGCTACTGGGCACATCTAGAGGGAGTCAAGGCCGAATCGACGGTCCAGAAGCCAACGGTCCGGATACCCACGAAGAACATTCTTGATGGGAACTCTCTAATCAACCTTATGGACAAGCTTGATAGGGGTGAATCGCTGAATGACTGAGAACGCAGGCGTTACGCTCCCATCCAAGGTTGATCCTGCTCGGTTGACTTCCATCCTCGAGGATGCTGGTTGGCAGCAACTTGGCGGCCGGCGCGGTCTTTATGTGCGCCTCGCACCTCCAGGTGAGTCTACTTCGGCCTCGTCGGCGAGCCTTATTATCCCTTTGGATGATTCAGCCCCAGAATTTTCGGACGTTATGCGGTCTGCGTTGGTGCAGATTTCTCGAAACCGGGAACTCTGGTCTCGTTCTATCTATCCGAGACTGGCAGTCGCAGCATCAGACGAGTTTCGTTTCCGGAAAGAGTCTTCGGCTCCTAGTGGTCTGATTCAATGGCGTAACGGTGAAAAGCTAATTGAATCAGCCAGGAGGACGCTGCTTGCTGGCGCCAAATATTTCATGGGGCCGGGAAGGCATTTCGTCAACAAGTATGGCAGGTTCGCCGGTCGCTACTTGGATGAAGTCTTGATGGGGCAGACTGCCCCAGGCAGCTACATCGTCACGGCTTATGCTCCACCTTACGCTCCAGTGGCTCTCAAGACGGGCGGAAGCGAAGCGTCTACCCCGATTGCTGAAGTGGGAACAGCGCATGTTCGGGAGGTTAATGAGGCTGTGGTGCGTGCCGTTAGCGCCACGGTAGAGGCCCTTCAGCACTATAAGAGCAGCGGTTCTCTATCCGGTTTTGAAGATGGCGTTGCACGGGGCATTTCATACGAAATGACGAATGCCATTCTGGGAATTGCTTCGCAGTCCGAAGAGGCCGATCTCACGGTTGAGTGGGATGCAGATACTCCACTGTCTCACCCTGTTGAATCGCACTTCGAGTTCCGTGGTGATGACGTGGAGCCTCTCTCGCGGGCGGCTATTAAGCTTGCCGAAGATACATCCACTCAGCATGTCACTATTGTGGGGCGTGTTCACTTGCTTGCCAAAAAGCAAGCAGGGAGTCCGGGCGTATTTGGTATTGACTCATTGCAGTCACAGGGGCCGCGCAAGGTTCGAGTCCGATTGGCGGATGAAGAAGACTATCATGAGGCAGTCCGGGCGCACGAGGAAGATCTAGCTTTGCAGGTCAGCGGGCGTCTCGAAAAAGAGGGAAACTTGAGTTGGCTCTACGATGCCATCGTAGTCCGCACCATGGGTCATCTAGATGAGTACATTGTCAAGCGGTCTGGCGTATCGCCTAACCAAATGAATCTGTTCTCTTCGGATTGAACCTCATATCTGAGGTCGGTGGAGCGGGTTTGGGCTGGAGCTGCTTTGGGGTGAGAGATCGGGGGCCACTAAGCTGCTTGCGACTCGGGCAGCACCTCGCCGAGGCTCGCCCCAAAGTGGCTGCCTAAAGCAGTGGAGCCGACCGGACCGGCCGTGATCTTTTTCAAGGAAGCAGGCTTGCCCGCCTTTTCGTGTGCGCGGGCCGGCGGACCGGGCCGGAGCGGGCCGGAGCGGGGCGGAGACAGGAGCGGCGGCCCGGGGAGCCGGGCCGCGCGCGGCGAGCGGAGCGAGCCGCCTTGAGCCTCTCAGTGCCTTCTTCGCTGTGGTTGACCGTCGTGGACTGCCGCAGCTGGCACACATCTGGCACGTCGGTTGCCCTCACATCGCGTTTGGTGCAGGGCGGTCGGAGGGTTGCTGGGGGCTGGGACTGACACCTGGCGCAATCGCCGACTATGGCTCGATGCTGTGAACGATTACATGACTTTACCGTGCGCGATGATAATTTGTTCTGCGCAAAAACGAAGGAGAGGTATCTCCTTGGAAAGCTCAATATCATCGACGAAGGGAAAATACTTTGGCCTAGCGCCATCTTTCGCGTGAACCAGTGCGTTTCGCGTTTGGTATATGCGCTTTGCCAGTGCAGCCTTTATCTCGGCGTCTCGATCGGCTTCCAAGTCTACCGGGACATTATCACTGAACGACGGCGAGTCACTTTTATAGTAGGCGATCAAATCCGCACTGTGTGCCCGTAGATCTTCTAGGAGGCGCTCAGTGTCAACGAAGTTCTCCAGAACTAGCGCCAGTGCCCGTTGCTCGTCAACTCCGCCTTCATCGCGCACCCGGCGCTGCGTTGCTGTTACGAGTCGGATCACACCCTGAACATCTTTAGAGCGCTTAAGGGAAAAGGCCGGATCGGCAATCTTTCTGCGCACTTGCTCGACAAAGTCATCATTGAACACCTTCTCAAAGAAGTGTTCAGCAATGTGATAGTAGGAAAGATACTGGAGCATGGGGCTCTCAGCTGACACGGCCAATTGATAGTGGTGAACCAGGTCCGAGTTGTACGTCATTCTCGGCGCATCCATCGCCCCGTCCGAGATTCGGCCGCGCCTCCTTACTCGACCCACGCCGAAAAGATGGTCGATGTTGGCTGCCACGCGATACGAAACATCGTAATTAAAAGCCAGTTGGAACAGGAATGCCTCTGCGGCGTCCTTGAATTCTGATCGAGGTCGCGTTGATTCAATTCGCAGAGTTCTCATGGGCATTACCTCGCCCATTAGTCGTGTTAGAGAGGTGTCAGGGCTGTCGTCTGGAAAATCGTAGTACCCGAATGGCCTTCTATCCCTAAGTCGTCTACGCGAATTCTGGATATACATAGGCATGCGCGAATAACCAGGAGGGGGATTCTGTGCTCGCAGGAGAAGGTTTAGCGTGAATGACAAAGAGGGGTTTCCGACTGAATACGTGAGGCCAGTCTCGTCGGAGGAATTGATGCTTTCTAGGTCTCTCGGCATAAAGCCAGAGGGGCCCAATGCTCCGTTGCGGACTATCAAGTACTCGCAGTGGCTGGGCCACTTAACCTGCGCTGCATTCTCGCGTTCGGCCTGATTCAATTCGGTAGTTGCTGCTTTAAGCTCTGAAAGCTCCAGGCGGCTTATTTCTGTTTCTGGATTGACGCGAAGAGGGTTTTCAAGGATTAGATGAGTGTCGGTCCATGCATCTATGTCGAGGACCAGCTTAAGCGCGTTTATCGCCTCCTCGTGTGTAATTTCAGTCATCGGATTCTCCCTCTTGATCGTCTACAGGTGTATGTGGATCAGTTTATCTGAGCTGGCTGCGTTGCGTCAGTGGATTGTCCGTGCAAGGTCGGCGGAGCGGGTTTGGGCTGGAGCTGCTTTGGGGCGAGAGATCGGGGGCCACTAAGCTGCCTGCGACTCGGGCAGCACCTCGCCTGCCCGGAACCGCCCGAGCGTGGCCCCCGATCTTAGAGGCTCGCCCCAAAGTGGCTGCCTAAAGCCGTGGAGCCGGCCGGACCCAGCCCCGTGCGGTCCTCTCTTCGTCTCCCCGCACGCTTGGCGCGCCGCGTGGCGCGTCGCGCGGTGGCGGAGACATGGAGCGCAGAGCGCCGGAAGCGGCGCGCGCCCCGCTGTGCGGGGCGCCTTGAACTCGTAGAGAAAGTTGTTACGCACCCGCCTCGCACGCTGACGTCCGACTCATGAGCACCGGCAGATAGAGCACGGGCCGCACGGTCCAAGTCGCCCGCGTAGTCCGCTGCTTCAACGTGAGCGTGTGGGACCGGCCCCGCTTCAGCGCCTCGGCTGCCTCCCCCTGGCCGTGGTCGAGCCACCGGCGGGCCCGCTGATACGGCTCCTCGTCCAAGGTCATCGCGACCATCATCAGGCTCACTCGCACCCACCGCAGAGCTTCCCGTGTGCTGTAGGCGTCGAAGGTCCCGAGTCGTCGTTCGTTGACGTAGCACTCGCAGGAGAAGCCCGGCCGCAGCAGAGAAGAGCGCGCGTTCACCGGCTCCACCTCCGCGCCACCAGCTCCGAGCATCCAGCCGGCCCCGCCCCTGGAAGCGACTCCGGCCCTGGCCTCCCGTCGTCCAGCTCGACGGTCACCGTCCGCCCGAAGTCGTCCCCGCTCACCTCGACCCGTCGGGCCAGCACCGAGACGAGAGCGAGCCCGCGGCCGTGCGTGTCCCCCTCCACCGCCGTCACCACGTGCGGCTTCGTGTGACCCCCGCCGGTGTCCGTCACCGCCAGGACGACCATGCCGCCCGACCGCCGCAGAGATACGTGCATGATCCCGTTCCTCGTCCCGCTCGCCGAGTGCAGCAGTGCGTTCGAGCCCAGCTCGCTCACGATCAGTGCCGCATCATCCGCGCACGTGCTGTCGCCGAGAACGTCCCTGGTCCAGCGGCGGACGCGGCCGACCTCTTCGGGGAGTCCTGGGCAGGTGAGTTCCCAGATCCGGTGTCCACTCATATACTCGTGTATACAAGTACCTCCAAGCTGGTGGCCGCTATGGGTAGTGGGTGTGTTCTAGACGAGTCGCACGCCGTCGTGTGCCCGGACGGCCGGCGGGGTGGCCCCGTCGAGTGCGTCCAGGACGCGGATCGCGTATGCCTCGTCGGCGAGTTCGGTGACCTCTTCGCGGGTGGCCCAGCGCAGCGCGTAGGTCTCCTCGCCCGTGGTCGGGGTTCCGTCGACCGCTTCGCAGCGGAAGACCAGTGCCACGATCAGGCCGGTCATGTTCTTGTAGACACCGGTGAGTGTGGCGGGCAGAGCGATCTTCATGCCCGTCTCTTCGAGAACCTCGCGCTGGAGCGCTTCGAAAAGCGTCTCGTCCGGCTCCAGGATGCCGCCGGGCGGCTCCCACCGGCCGTTGTCCCGCCGCTGGATGAGCAGCGCACGGCCCGCGTCGTCGACGATCACGCCTGCGACGCTCACGGAGTGGGGGCGCTCTTGACTGCTCACGGTTCCTCGGTCCCCTCTGATGGCTAGGCTTTCCCACCGTAGCAACCAGACTCAGTAGCTCGTCTAGATATCCGAAGGAGTACCCGATATGGCAACACTCCCCACCGGCGTTCTCGGGGCGCTCGACCCCACCAGTGATCGCGCGGTCTTCCGCCAGATCGCCGACCAGATCCGGGAGGCCATCGACAGGGGCCGCTTCAAGGAAGGCGCCAAGCTGCCGTCCGAATCGGAGCTGGTCGAGCACTTCGGCGTCTCCCGGATGACCGTCCGCAACGCGCTGTCCATGCTCCAGAGCGAAGGACTCGTCTCCTCCGAGCACGGCAAGGGCGTCTTCGTGCGGCCCCGGCCCCCGGTACGGCGACTGGCCTCGGACCGGTTCGCCCGGCGCCATCGCGACCAGGGCAAGTCGGCCTTCACCGTCGAGGCGGAAGCCGCGGGAAGCAAGCCCGAGGTGGACAGCCTTGAGGTCAAGGAGGAGCGGCCCGCACAGGAGATCTCCACCCGCCTGGGCTCCGCCCGCAAGGTCCTCGCCCGACGCCGTCGCTACCTGCTGGACGGCCGCCCCGTCGAGTCCGCCGTCTCCTACATCCCGCTCGACCTGGCACGCGGCACGCAGATCGCCGAGCCGAACCCGGGCCCCGGTGGCATCTACGCCCGGCTGGAAGAGCTCGGCCACCGCCTGGACCACTTCGACGAGGAAGTCCGCGCCCGCATGCCCTCCCCGGCGGAGGTGAAGACGCTCCGGCTGTCCGCCGGCGTCCCAGTCATCAGCCTCATCCGCACCGCCTACGACACGGAGGGCCGTGCGGTGGAAGTCTGCGACACCGTCATGGCCGCCGACGCCTACGTCCTCGCCTACCAACTCCCCGCCAACTGACCGACGTTCGCAAACCCGCGTAAGCGCGTAGCGGTGCGGTCTCTCCGGACTCGTACACACGGAGACGCATACTCGTATAGACGAGTGGGCAAGATGTGTGGCACAGTGATCCACACCTCGGCACCCGCCGAGCTTCACGATGCAACTTGCCTAGACGAGTAGCTGTCTCGTCCATGCGGGAAACGAAGGAGAGCAGACACCTTGCGCACCATCCGTGTTGAGACCTCGACCGCCACGATCCTCCTGACCGAAGCTCCCGAACCGAAGGTCCGCGACCGGCAGACCGGGGAGATCTCCAAGGACGCCGTGAGCGGTGAGGCGCTGATGAAGGTCGGCGTGGCCTACATCGACGAGGGAGAGTCCGCACTGATCCACGTCACCGTTCCGGAGAGCGGCGTCACTGAGGGGTTGAACCTTGGGGCTCCGGTCTCGCTGCCGGGGCTGGTCGCGCGGCCGTGGGACTCGGTGTTCAACGGGCAGCAGCGGCACGGCATCGCCTACCGGGCCGCCGCTGTCGCGCCGGGCGCCCTGCCGGGTGCGGGGGCCTGACGTGTCGGATCTGCTGACGCTGCTGGAGGTGGGCGGTCCGCTGGCCGGACTCGGTACCGGCGCCGCCTACCTCCGGGCCCGGCACCCCGCCGCGTGGTGGTCGGCGTGCGGGATGCCCGTCTCGGCGCTGCGGCTGCTGGGCTCCTACAGCTCGGTCATGGACTCCTGCGGCCTGGCCGTTCAGCCCTCCCGCCTGCGGGCACTGGCCGTGCGGGCGACCACCCGGCGGGAGGTGCGGCCCGTGCCTCCCCGGCGCGGACTGCTCCGTCCCACCTCGACCGGCATGCGGATGCGGCTGCGGCTCGCTCCCGGTCAGGAGCCCGCCGACGTGGCCGCCTCGGCCGAACGCCTGCGTCACGCCTGGGGCGTGCACGCCGTCTACGTCGAGCCGGTCAAGCCCGGCGTGGTCGAACTGCGGCTCGTCGGCTTCGACGTGCTGCACCGGGTCCGCATGCCCCGTAAGTCCGGTGCTGGCTTCCTGCGGGTTCCGGTGGCGCTTCGAGAGGACGCGACCGCGTGCGTCCGCGACTTCCACACCGTGCCGCACGAACTGGTCCTCGGCGCCACCCTGTCGGGCAAGTCCATGTACCTGCGGCACCTGGTCACCGGACTCGCCGAACAGCCCGTCGCCCTCGCCGGGATCGACTGCAAGCGGGGTGTGGAGCTGGCGCCGTTCGCGCCCCGGCTCTCCGCCCTGGCGACCGACGCGGAGCAGGCCGCCGAGCTGCTGCCCACGCTCGTACGGGAGATGGAGGGCCGCTACGACCTCATCCGCATCCGACAGGGCATCGCCCCCACCACCCCGGACGAAGAGATCACCTCGGACGTGTGGGGCCTGCCCGAGAGCGAACGACCCGTTCCGATCGTGCTGTTCGTGGACGAAGTGGCGGAACTCTTCCTCGTCGCCACCAGGAAGGAGGAGGAACGGCGGGACGAGATGGTCACCCAGCTCATCCGCCTCGCCCAGCTCGGCCGCGCCGCCGGGATCTATCTGGAGGTGTGCGGGCAGCGGTTCGGGGCCGAGCTGGGCAAGGGCGCCACCATGCTCCGCGCCCAGCTCTCCGGCCGCGTCTGCCACCGCGTGAACGATGAGCCCTCGGCCAAGATGGCGCTCGGCGACATCGCCCCCGAAGCGGTCGGCGCCGCCTGCACCATCGCCCCCGAACGCCCCGGACTGGCCCTCGTCGGCGATACCTCCGGCGGCTGGTCCCGCATCCGTACCCCGTACCTGTCCCTGGCCGATGCCGCCGCGCGCTGCGAGCGCACCGCCGATTTGGTGCCGGACGTTCCCGCGCTCAAGCCCTTCCGGCCCGCCGTCGCCGTTCCGCGGCCGGTCTCGCTGACCAAGCTCCGGCCCGCCACCGCCTGACCCCGATCCCCGATCCGGCCGGCGCGACCGCCCTCGCGCCACCTCCCTACCCCTCCCATGCCGAAAACAGGAAGGAGGTGCCCCGATGCGCGCCCAACTCGGCCGTGTGGACGCGGTGCTGGTCCAAGCGGTCATCGCCGCCGCGCTGTCCTTCGCCCACCTGCACGACCTGGCCTCGGCCGCCGGACAGAACGGTTGGAAAGCCTGGGCCTATCCGCTCTCCGTAGACCTGCTGCTGGTCGCCGCCTGGCGCCGCCTGCGCTGCGGACACGACCGGACGGCGGGCTGGTGTTGGTTCCTCGTCGCCCTGACCGCCTCCCTCGGCGCCAACATCGCCACCGCCGGACTCCTCGACCTGGACGACGTGCCCGACTGGCTCCGCATCAGCGTCGCCGGATGGCCTGCCCTCGCCTTCCTCGGCGGAACGCTCCTCGCCCACACCGCACACGGGCCGTCCGTCGAGCCGACCGCCGAGCAACCGCCCGCCGCTGAGACCGCTGCGGACTCACCCGTACCAGCCGCGCCCCAACTCCCGACCCCGCCCGCGACCGTTCCGGCCGCCCTGGTCGAGCACGCACGCAAGCTCGCCGCCGCTCACCAGGAACGCACCGGCGCCCCCATCGACACCGCCACGCTCCGCGCCCGCCTCGGCGTCCCCGCACCCCTCGCCGACCAGATCGCCGCCCAGCTCACCTGACCGAACCGGAGGACCCGCCATGCCGCTCAACCGCCGCTTCCGCTCCGTGACCCGCATCGGCCCCGTACGGGTCGGCACCGCCAACGACAGCCGTGGCCGCGAGAAGCACACCGCCGCGTGCACCGCACCGCGCTGCGGCTTCTCCGCCGACTACGACTCCCGCGCCGCCGCCGAACTGGCCGCCCGCACCCACCGCTGCCCCGTCCGCTGATCCGCCCAGAAGGAGCGCTCGTGTCCGTGAACCTGCCCCTGGTCGTCGTCCTCGGCCTGCTCGTGTGGGGCGCCGTGAAGTTCCTCGGCGTCCGCGTCTGGCTCGTCGTCGTGATCGCCCTCTTCGGCTTCTACCTCGCCGACACCTTCCTCGCCCCCGCCATCGACAACGGCACCCGCACAGGAGTCGAGACGGTCAACGGCACCCACAACTGACCGGAGGACAACCGATGTTCCTGCGCCCACAGTTTCCCGACACCCACACCCCGAACCTGCCGACGACGACCCCGCACGTGCACGTCCCCGCCTGCGGCTGCCAGCACTCCGCGCCCCTCGCCACGCCGCCGCAACGCGCACTTCCCTCGGTCAGCTCGGGAGCCGTCACGGCAGTGATCGTCGGCGGTGTGGTCGTCATCGCGCTCCTGGCCACCGTCGCCGTCACGGCCGTCTCCGTCACGGTGGCGGCGCTCGTCCTGCGCTCGGTGCTCAGCTCCCGCAACGGCATCCACCACCGCTGAACGGCCACCGGGGCGGCCTCGATACCGCCAAGCATCCGCCGCCCCGGCAGCCCGGCCCCTCCCCGAACTTCCGCGCGAGAAGGAGACGCACCATCATCACCCGCACCGACCCCGCCCCGCTGCACGAACTGAGCAACCTGGCCGCGACCGGCACCCTGCCCGGTATCCTCCGCCAGCTCTCCGGCCTGGGCGGCTGCACCAGCCCCATCCGCCTGGCCGGCCACCGCACGGAACACCACCTCGACACCACCACCGGCGAGATCGGCCCGGCCCTGCGCCGCCTCGACTCGGGCGATCTGCCCGCCGGTGACCTCCTCGTCCGCTGCGGCAACCGCCGCACCACCCGCTGCGCGGCCTGCGCCGAGACCTACCGCCGCGACACCTTCCACCTGATCACCGCCGGACTGCGCGGCGGCAAGGGCACCCCGGAAGAAGTCACCACGCACCCGCGCGTCTTCGCGACATTCACCGCACCGAGCTTCGGCCCGGTCCACAACCGCCCCGGCACCCGCCCCTGCCGCTGCGGCCGCCACCACCCCGACAGCGACCGCCTGTTGGGCACACCGCTCAACCCGGAACGCTACGACTACGAATCCGCGGTGCTCTGGAACGCCCACGCGGGCATGCTCTGGCGCCGCTTCACCGTCCACCTGCGCCGCGAGATCGCCCGCCGCGCCGGACTCACCCAACGCGAACTCCCCGAACGCGCCCGCGTCTCCTTCGCCAAGGTCGCCGAGTACCAGAAGCGCGGCGCCGTCCACTTCCACGCCGTCATCCGCCTCGACGGCCCGGCAGGCGGAGACTCCCGTCCTCCGCACTGGGCGTCCGCCGAGCTGCTGACCGACGCCATCCGCACCGCAGCATCCCGCGCCGTCGCCCCCGGCCCGGTCCTCGACGGCCGCACCCACACCTTCGCCTTCGGCCGCCAGCTCGACACCCGCACCATCCACGGCCCCGACCTCGACGGCGGCCAGACCCTCACCGACCGCGCTGTCGCCGCCTACATCGCCAAGTACGCCACCAAGGGCGCCGAGACAGCCACCGGCACCCTGGACCGCCGCCTGCGCTTCGTCGCCGAACTGGCAGGCATGGACCTGCCCGCGCACGCCGAACGCCTCATCCGCACCGCTTGGACGCTGGGCGCCCGCAAGGACCTGGAACACCTCCGCCTGCGCGCCTGGGCCCACATGCTCGGCTTCCGGGGCCACTTCTCCACCAAGACCCGCCGCTACTCCACCACCCTCGGCGCTCTCCGCGCCGCCCGTGCCGAGTGGCAACGCCTGCAAGCGGCGCTCGCACGCGGCGAAGACACACAGCACAGGGACGGTTCGGAGACCACCCTCGTCCTCGCCCAGTGGACCTACACGGGAACGGGCCTCACCCCAGCCGAGCAATGGCTGTCCGCATCCCTCGCCGACACCCCAGCCGGCCCCACCACGGAAGGAGCCGACGCCCGATGACCACGGCCATCACGCCCAAGTGGCACACCACCGCCGAGGTCGCCGCCATGCTCGGCTTCGGCCTGTCCAAGACCAAGATGCTCGTCCTCACCGGCGAGATCCGCTCAGTCAAGGTCGGCCGCAACCGCCGCATCCTCCCGGCCTGGGTGGACGACTTCATCGAACGCTGCGCCACCGACACCGCCGAACCCCTGCGGTGGTCGGCATGAGCGGCAAGCGGGGCAACGGCGAAGGCTCCATCTACCCCTACCGCAACGGCGGCTTCGCCGCGTACGTCTGGGTCACCACCCCGGACGGCAAACGCAAGCGCAAGTACGTCTACGGCAAGACCCGCCCCGAGGTCCACGACAAGTGGGTCAGAGCCCACGCCGACGCCAAGAAGGGCCCGGTCACCACCAACTCCCCTACGGTCGCCCAGTACCTCACGTACTGGCTCCGGGAGGTCGTGAGGCCGGACCTCAAGCCCAAGACGTACGAGACGTACGAGTTGCACGTCCGTCTCTTCCTCATCCCTGGCCTGGGCGGCAAGCGGCTGGACAAGCTCTCGGTCCGCGACGTGCGTACGTGGATGAACCGGGCCCTGGAGCAGTGCCGCTGCTGCGCCCGTGGTCTCGACGCTGCCCGCATCCGCAAGGAGCAGCGTTGCTGCGCCATCGGCCGGTGCTGCAAGCGGCTCCCCTCCCGGCGCACGGTGAACGACGCTCGCGCGGTCCTCCGCTCGGCCCTCACCCACGCCATGACGGAGGAGCTGATCACGAAGAACGTGGCTGCCCTCGTCAAAGTCCGGTCCGGCCGCAAGCAGCGACGCGAACCCTGGTCCGTCGAGGAAGCACGCACCTTCCTGGAGGCGGCCCGGCAGGCGCGCGATCCGCTGTACCCCGCGTACGTCCTGGTCCTGGTGCTCGGCTTCCGCCGGGGCGAGGTGCTGGGTCTGTCGTGGCAGGACGTGAACCTCGACGCCGGAGAGGTGACCGTCGGCCGCCAGCTCCAGCGCATCAGCCGGCGCCTGGTGCACGACGAGACCAAGACCGAGGCGTCCACGGCGACGCTGCCCCTCCCCCAGATCTGCGTCACCGCGCTCCAGCTCCGGCAGAAGACGCAGGAAGCGGCACGGCAGGCGGCGGGCGAGCTGTGGACCGAATCCGACTTCGTGTTCACGACCCGCTACGGGACGCCCATCGAGCCCAGGAACTTCAACCGGGAGTTCGACGCGCGGTCGGCCAAGGCAGGGGTGCGGAAGATCCGGCTGCACGACACCCGGCACACCTGCGGGTCGCTCCTCGCCGCCCTCGACGTCCACCCGCGCATCGCCATGCAGATCCTCCGGCACAGCAAGATCGCGATCACGATGGAGGTCTACACGCACGTGCCGTCCGAGGAGACGCGCAAGGCGCTGCGGAAGCTCGGCAAGCACCTTGGCGGGGCCACTGACGATCAGGGACAGTCGCCGTAGTTGCTGTACTTCGCTGCTGTACGACAAGAAAGAGCCCCTGTCGGATGACTCCGACAGGGGCTCTGACGTCTGTGGACCTGAGGGGATTTGAACCCCTGACCCTCTCGTTGCGAACGAGATGCGCTACCGGACTGCGCCACAGGCCCCTGCGACGAGTGAAACTCTAGCATCCTCGCCGGGCCGGGAGGAAATCCGTTCCTGTGCTGGTCACAGGGGCGCGGGTGGGCGGTGGGGCGGTCATTCGTTGGCGGCGCGGGGGCGGTCCTCGCTCTCGTACTGGTCGAAGAGCGGGGTGCGGTTCCGTTCGCGGGGCCGCCGGGAGCGCGAGGGCTCGCCCTCGTCCGGCTCGCCGTCACCGGTATGCGGTTCCGTATCCGGGGCCGAGGCCGTGCTGGAGCGAGCGGAGCTCCAGGCGTCGGGCGCCTCGAGGTCGACGCCGCGGGTGGCGCGGGGGGCCACAGGGGCGCTCACGTAGGTGGGCAGCGGCACCGGGACGGGGTCCCAGCCCTCTCCGTCGGAGGAGTCGCGGTCCCGGGCGCGCTGCTGGTCGACCCACTCGGCGTGGTCCGTCTGCTCGACGAGGGCACGCCGTTCCGCTGCGCCCTGCTCCTCGCGCCCGCGGGCCGTGCTCCGGCGGGGGGCACGGACCTCGTGCTGGTCGGCTTCCGCATGGTCTCGGCCCGGCTCGCCGCCGTGGACCTGTTGTCCCCTCCGTGCAGGAGTGCCCTCCTCGGGGTGCGTACCGTCGGCTCCGTCGCCGTCGCGCCCGCTGCAAGGCTCGCCGCGGACGCCGCGGGGGCGCTCCGTACGGGCGCGGTGCGGCTCCCCGTGGGCTGCCGAAGCGGAAGGGCCGGCGGACGCGGGAGGGCCGACAGGCGCGGTGTGGTCGGCGTGGGCGGAGGGACGGGGCTCGGTGTCGGCTTCCCGGGCACCGGCCCGGCGCTCCTCGGCGTGCGGGGCGGCGTCCTCGTGCCGCCGTCGGGCGTGCAGCGTGCGTGCGGCCTCCTCGGCGCGGCGCCGGTCCATGGACTGGGCGAACCGGCGGCGTTCCTGGACCCGGAGGTAGACGATGTAGACGCTCAGCAGGCCGGCCGGAACGGCCGGGACCCACAGCAGGGCGACCCCGCCGACGGCGGCGACGACGCTGCCGATGGTGAAGGCCAGGAACAGCAGCATGGTCGTACGGCGCCGACGCGCCAGCAGCTTGGCGCGCTTGGCCTGCTTGGCGCGCCGTCCGGCCAGCGCGGCGGCACGCGCCTGAGCGGCCTGCCCGGCGGAGGCGGCGCGCGGGTCGTGGCCGGGGCGGTCGTTCCCCGCATGTTCGTCCTCGAACCCACCCTCGCGCTCGGCCCGGTGAGCGTGGGCGTCACTTGCGGGCGCGGCCCCGTCACCGTCGTGCGGGTGACCGTCGCGCGCAGGGCTGTCCTGGGCGTCACGGTGAGCAGGGCTGCGCTGCGCGTGCACGTGCACCTCGGTCGGCGCTTCGGATCCGGGTGCGGCGACCATTCCGGGTGCGGCGACCATGGTTTTGGGGTCGGCGAAGGCCCGGAGGTCCACCGCTCGGCGGGCGTCGTCCGGGTCGCTCCCGTGCACGTCTTCGTCGTCACCGGCGCAACCACCGTCGGTGCCGTCCGCGGCGGAGGGGCCCGTACCGGCCGGTGACGCGTACGGATCGTCCGCGTCCCACCCCTCACGCATCCGGCGGCGCTCCGCACTGCGCGCGTAGCGACGCTCCATGCCGGCCTTGCCGGACAACAGCCGGATGGCGGTGCTGAAGCGTTCCGTCGGACGCGCTTCGTTCAGCTCGTCCTGCCGGCGAAGCCACATCGGCACCAAGTAGGCGGCCCAGGCCCCGACGATGACTGCGTAGATGAGGCCACTGCTGCTCACCCTCACACGGTAGAGGGGATCGCGTGAGCCCATCTGCCAAACAGCCCGGTGTGTCGCACGATCTGGCTGATCCCTCCACCTTTTCTTGTGATTGCCGGGTCGATCCATGGGGAAATGGGCGAGGAATTCCGGGAGGCGGCTTTTCGGGTCACAATTCGAACGCCTATTTCATTTCACTGGAGTGGCCGGGCCGCGTACGGTGCCATCGGGCCAGCAGTCCCCCCGGCACCTCTTCCGCCGTCAGCGCGAACACCAGATGGTCGCGCCAGGCGCCGTCGATGTGCAGATAACGCGGCCTGACGCCCTCCTCACGGAAGCCGAGTTTCTCCACGACCCGTCTGCTGGGAGTGTTCTCCGGCCGGATGCACACCTCGATACGGTGCAGCCCCACCGCGCCGAAACAGTGGTCCACCGCGAGCGCCACCGCGGTCGGCATGACGCCCCGGCCCGCGACCGCATGGTCGATCCAGTAGCCGATGTGCCCCGAACACATCGACCCCCAGGTGATGCCGGCCACCGTCAACTGCCCGACCAGTCTCCCCTGGTGCTCCACCACGAACGGCAGCATGCGGCCGGCCTGCGCCTCGGCCCGCAGGTGGCGCACCATCTGACGGAAGGTGGGACGGCGCGGCGGCAGATGGCCCGGTGGCGGAGGAGGAACCGTGGCCTCCCACGGGCGCAGCCAGTCACGGTTGCGCTGGTTGACCTCGCGCCAGGCGCGCTGGTCGCGCAGTCTTATCGGACGGAGGGCCGTGGGACCGTCCGCCAGCTCAGCCGGCCACGGCGCGTTCAGCGCTGGTCGTCCCCTCTGGGTTCACCGGGCCGCTCGGACGCCCCCGGTTCGGTGGACGGCTGCCCCTGCGGGACCGCCTGCGGATGGTCTCCGCCGTGGATCTGGTCGACGGCGTGCGGCAGCAGTTGCGCCAGCACCGCCAATCCGTCCCTGACGCCCCCGGTGGAGCCCGGCAGATTGACGATCAGGGTGTCTCCCGCGACACCCGCCACGCCCCGGGACAGGGCCGCGGTGGGGACCTTGGCGCGGCCCTCGGCCCGGATGGCCTCGGCGATGCCGGGGATCTCACGGTCCAGGAGCGAGCGGGTCACCTCCGGGGTGCGGTCGGTGGGGTTGATCCCCGTGCCGCCCGTGGTGAGAACGACCGCGTATCCGGCCCGTACGGCTTCCTCCAGCGCCTGCCGGACGGGCTCACCGTCGGGCACCACCGTCGGCCCGTCGGCGGCGAACCCCATGGCCGTCAGCCCCTCCACCAGCAGGGGACCGCCCTTGTCCGCGTACACCCCCGCCGCGGCACGGTTCGAGGCGGTCACAGCAAGAGCGCGGTAGGCGGGCCTGCCGGTTGCGTCGTGTCGGGCAGCGCTCATGCGCCCTCCTCACCGGTGCGCGGTTCGCGTGTCCAGTCACCGGACTTGCCGCCGCTCTTCTCCTCCACCCGGACGTCGGTGATGGCCGCCGACTTGTCGACGGCCTTCACCATGTCGATGACCGTCAAACCCGCGACCGTGACCGCTGTGAGTGCTTCCATTTCGACACCTGTGCGGTCGGTGGTCTTCACCCGTGCGCTGATCTCGACGGCGTCGTCGGCCACGGACAGGTCGACCTCGACCCCGGAGACCGCGAGCGGGTGGCACAGCGGGATCAGTTCGGGCGTCTTCTTGGCGCCCATGATCCCGGCGATCCGGGCGGTCGACAGCGCGTCCCCCTTCGGCACGCCCTCGCCGCGCAGCAGGGTGACGACCTGCGGGGAGACGAGGACGCGCCCGGTGGCGCGGGCCGTCCTCGCCGTGACGTGCTTCTCCGACACGTCGACCATCCGCGCGGCCCCGGACGCGTCGACGTGGGTGAGGTGCTGCTGGGGGCTGGTCATGGTTCTCCCGGTCCGGTGCTGTGCCCAGACACGGTACCGGCAGGAGCAAGACGACCGTCCGCCACGTCAGTCGAGAGGGACCACCGTCACTTCTTCCCCCGGCGCCACCCGGCTGGTGTTCTCCGGGATGTCGATGAGGGAGTCCGCCTGGGCGAGCGCAGCGATCAGGTGGGACCCCGAACCGCCTACCGCGCTGACCGTCCCCAGTTCCTCCTCGTCCCCGCCTGCGGGCGGGGTGTAGGCGCCGCGCAGGAACTGGCGCTTGCCCTCCGGTGAGGTCAGCGGCGTCTCGCCGGTCAGGCGGGCACGTACGGTGGGGCGGCTGACGGGCTCCAGGCCCATGAGCCGCCGCACCGCCGGACGGACGAACAGCTCGAAGGAGACGTACGCGCTCACCGGGTTGCCCGGCAGCGTGAGGATGGGTGTGCGGTCGGGCCCGATGAGGCCGAAGCCCTGGGGTTTGCCCGGCTGCATCGCCAGCCGGCGGAACTCGACCGCGTCGGCGGCACCGTCCACCGGTGTGCCGTCCTCGTCCCTGCCGAAGGCCTCGACGTGGGAGAGGGCTTCCTTGACGACGTCGTAGGCGCCGACGCTGACGCCTCCGCTGGTCACCAGGAGGTCGGCGCGGATGAGCTGGTCCTCGATGGTCGAGCGGAGCGTCTCCGCGTCGTCGGCCACCGCCCCCACCCGGTAGGGGATGGCTCCGGCGGCGCGGGCGGCCGCCGTCAGGACGAAGCTGTTGGCATCGTGGATCTGCCCGGGCCCCAACGGCTCCCCCGGTGCGACCAGTTCGCTGCCGGTGGAGAGCACCACCACGCGCGGGCGCGGCCGGACGGTGACGGCCCCGCGGCCCACTGCCCCGAGCAGTCCGATCTGCGCGGGGCCCAGCACCGTGCCCGCCCGGAGCGCGACCGTGCCCACCTGGACGTCGCTGCCCTTGGCCCGTACGTGCTGCCGCGGGGTGACGGGACGGTGCACGCGTACCTGCCCGGAGGCGTCCTGCGGTGCGGCGGCGTGGGCCCGCATGGCGTCCACCGGGCCCTCGCCCGAACCGCCGTCGGTCCACTCGACCGGGACGACGGCCTCGGCCCCCGGCGGCAGCGGCGCACCGGTCATGATGCGGGCCGCCTGCCCGGACGCGACCGTGGGCAGGTCGGAACTGCCGGCGGCGATGTCACCGATGACGCCGAGGACGGCGGGGAACTCCTCGCTGGCCCCCTCGACGTCGGCGATCCGTACGGCGTACCCGTCCATGGAGCTGTTGTCGAACGGCGGGAGGGCCGCGGGGACGACGACGTCCTCGACCAGGACGCAGCCCTGGGCGTCCAGCAGGTTCAGCTCGATGGGATCCAGCGGGCGGACGCTGCGGAGAACGTCATCCAGGTGCTCGTCGACGGACCAGGTCTTGCTCAAGGCTTACATCTCCTCGGTGACGTAACCACGCAGCCACTCCCGGAACTCCGGGCCAAGGTCCTCACGTTCGCATGCGAGTCGGACAATGGCTCGCAGGTAGTCTCCCCGGTCCCCGGTGTCGTAGCGGCGTCCGCCGAAGACTACGCCGTGCACCGGACCGCCCAGGGACTCGTCCGCGGACAGTGCCTGGAGCGCGTCGGTGAGCTGGATCTCGCCGCCCCTGCCGGGCTGCGTCTTGCTGAGGACGTCGAAGACGGCCGGGTCGAGCACGTAGCGGCCGATGATGGCCAGATTGCTGGGCGCCTGCTCGCTGGAGGGCTTCTCGACCAGGTCGGAGACGCGGACGACGTCGCTGTCGGAGGTGGGGCTCGCCGCGGCGGCGCCGTACAGGTGGATGCTGCCCGGGTCGACCTCCAGGAGCGCGATGACGCTGCCACCGCGCTCCTCCCGCACCTCCAGCATGCGGGAGAGCAGGGGGTCGCGCGGGTCGATCAGGTCGTCACCCAGCAGGACCGCGAAGGGCTGGCTCCCCACGTGCGGGGCCGCGCACAGGACGGCGTGTCCCAGCCCCTTGGGGTCGCCCTGGCGCACGTAGTGCATGGTGGCGAGGTCGCTGGACTCCTGGACCCGGGCGAGCTTTCCGTCGTCCTCCTTGTCGCGCAGTACCTGTTCGAGTTCGTAGTTGCGGTCGAAGTGGTCCTCCAGGGGCCGCTTGTTGCGGCCGGTGACCATGAGGACGTCGGGCAGCCCGGCTGCCACGGCCTCCTCGACGACATACTGGATCGCGGGCTTGTCGACGACCGGGAGCATCTCCTTGGGCGTGGCCTTCGTCGCGGGCAGGAAGCGCGTGCCCAGGCCGGCGGCGGGGATGACTGCCTTGGTGATCCGGGTGCGGGGAGAAGTCATGTCCCGCACCATAACCGCTCAATTGATCCAGAAGATAAGGGTCCACATGGTTTTCGCGTGGTTTGTTGCGCTTCGCAGGCCTGCTGTGTGGACCCGTTGCGAGCATCCGTACGGCGCATCTGTTCCGCTGTCGGCGGTACAGAAGGACCAGGAGGACGAGACCCGCCATGCGCGAGCCCGAGATCGCCGGCAACAGTAGGAAGCGCGAGTTGCGCCGCAGCGTCCTGGCGGTGAGGAGGACGTTGACGCCGGATGACCGGCAGGAGGCCGCCGAGGCGCTCGCCCGGCGTGTCCTCGCCCTGCCCGAACTCGGCACGGCCCGTACGGTCGCCGCCTACGTCTCGGTCGGCAGCGAGCCGGGCACCGGTCCCCTGCTCCAGGCGCTGAGCGACCGCGCCGTGCGTCTGCTGCTACCCGTCCTGCTGCCCGACAACGACCTCGACTGGGCCCCGTACGAGGGACCGGGGCACCTGCTGGCGGCGGGGCGCGGGCTGCTGGAGCCCACCGGAGCGCGACTCGGCCCGGAGGCGGTCACCCGCGCCGACGCCGTCCTGCTGCCCGGGCTGGCCGTCGACCGGCGCGGGCTGCGGCTGGGCCGCGGCGCCGGGTGCTACGACCGGGTGCTCGCCCGGCTGGCGGCCTCCGGCTCGCAGCCCGCGTGCGCGGTGCTGCTGTACGACGGCGAAGTGGTCGACCACATCGACGGCGAAGCCCACGACCGGCGGGTGCCCACCGCGGTGACGCCCGGCGGAGTGGTCCGCCTCGACGCCGGCCCCCGGAGCGGGACCTGAGCCGTCACCCGCTCACGAGCCGGAAGCGGCCCCGGCGCGGATGCGGCACCCGGGCCGCGCCGCTCACGGGGTGAGGGCCATCTGGTCCTCCGTGGCCTTGCCGACCGCCTTCTCGCTGTAGGGCCAGTCGAGGAACTCCCCCCTGGCCCACTTGTCGGTCTGGTCGGTGTAGTGCCCGTTGTAGGCGTGCCCGGAGGCGCCGGTCAGGTTGATCCACCTGGAGTTGTCCAGGTTGCTCAGGTCGACGACCATCCGCATCGAGGGCACCCATGTCACGTCGTACCCGCCTGCCGCGTTCCAACCGGTCGCATTGACGGCCGCCTCGCCGCCGCTCAGGTCCCACGGGCCACGGTTGAGGAGCCACTGGACCGCACCCGGGCCCTCGGTGCCGAGGGTCTGGTTCTTGAGCATCAGCCGGTGCAGCCGGCCCCAGCTCCAGGTGTCGATGTCCTTGCCCAGCTTGGAGGTCAGCTCCCAACGGGCGTCCTTCATGGCGTGCGCCAGCAGCTCGTCGCGGTTCTTGTCGCCGTCCCGCTGCACCGTGCCGCGGGTCTTCCACCAGTGGCTGTCGGGGTGCTTGAGGAGCTTGCGTACGACCTCGAACCAGCGGTCGCCCCCGTCGGGCTGCGCGGCGTCGGGCGAGCGTTGGCCGCACTCGCGCACCAGGCGGTCCGCCCCGCTCAGGTCGTCCACCGGGCCGGAGTCGTCCGAGGGCGCCACGTACTGGCAGTCGCCCTCGACCCGCAGCTCCTTGGGGAGCTTGTCCCCGAACGCGAGCGTGAGCAGGTTGCGCCAGACGGCGTTGAAATAGGCGGCCGACGCCGAGTCGGAGTCCTGGGTGTAGTCCCAGCCCTCCAGCAGCTTCTGCGCGTCCCGTACGTACTTGTCCTTGACGTCGATCTTCAGCAGATAGGGCACCAGCAGCTTGGCGATCTCGCTGCTGTTGTCCATCTGCATGCTCTCCATGTCCTTCATGGAGATCTTTCCGCCGTCCTTGGTCTTCGACTGGATGAGGTCGTTGATCCGCTGGCTGCGCGCCCCGTAGCCCCAGTCGTCGGTCAGCCTGTAGGGGTACTTCTTCCGGTCCACGACGGCCTGGTTGGCCGTCACGATGTAACCCCGCTCGGGGTTGTACTCCCACGGCAGGGCGCGCTGGGGGATGTAGCTCTTCCACCGGTAGCGGGAGTCCCAGCCGGGTGCCGGGTAACGCCCGTCGCCCTTGCCGCGCACCGGAATGCGCCCGGGCGCCTGGTAGCCGATGTTGCCCTTGGTGTCGGCGTAGACGAGGTTCTGGGAGGGGACGGCGAAGTCGCGGGCCGCCTTGCGGAACTCCGGGAAGTCCTGCGCCCGGTTGAGCTGGAAGACCGCGTCCATGGTCTTCGACGGTTCCAGTGCCGTCCACCGGAGGGAGACCGCGTAGCCGTCGCCGCGGTCGGGAGCCGCGTTGCCCACAGGGGACTTGTCGCCGACCTTGCGCAGCTCCTTGTCCCGGTCCGAGACGATCGGGCCGTTGTTGGTCTCGCGGACGGTGATGGTGCGGTCCTTGCCGCCGGCCACCTTGAGGGTCTCCTCGCGGGTGCGGTAGGGCACCTCCTTGCCGTCGTAGAGGTAGTGCCCGTCCTTGACCTTCTCCAGGTAGAGGTCGGTCACGTCGGCGCCCAGGTTGGTCAGGCCCCAGGAGATCTTCTGGTTGTGGCCGACGACCACGCCCGGCATTCCCGAGAAGGTGAAGCCGGAGACGTCGTAGGGGCAGGACTTGTCGACCGACCGGCAGTGCAGGCCCATCTGGTACCAGACGGACGGCAGCTGCGGTGCCAGGTGCGGATCGTTGGCGAGCAGCGGCTTGCCGGTCGTCGTGTACTTGCCGGACACCACCCAGGAGTTGGAGCCGATACCGCTGCCGTTGGGTCCGAGCGAGCCGGGGATGCTGTCCAGCTTCCGGGCTACCTCGCCGAGTTGCGTACTGGCACCTGAAGCGGCCTCACCGGCCCCCTCCGGGCCGTTTACGGTCCCGGAGGAGCCGGAGCCCGTCCCACCGCCTGCGAGGCCGTCAGAGGCGCTCTCACCGCCCGCTCCGGTCTCGGACCCGGAGTCCGTGGCCAGATCGTTCCCCGTACCGGTGCCCGCGCCGCCGCCGGCGGCCTCACCCTGGTCGGCGGTACTGCCGTCCTCGGCCTTCGGATCGAACTTCTTGGAGACCGGGTCGACGCCTCCGTGGTCGACGATCGGCTTGTTCCTCTCGTACGGGTACTCCGGGTACAGCTCCTCGATCTTGTCCTTGTCCAGCCTGCTGGTCATCATCGCGCGGTCGATCTCGTCCGACATGTTGCCGCGCAGGTCCCATGCCATCGCCTTGAGCCAGGCCACCGAGTCGACCGGGTCCCAGCGGGTGGGCTTGTAGTCCTTGCCGCCCAGGTCGAGTGCCGCGTACTCGACGGAGAGCGCCGAGCCCTTGTGGTCCTTGAGGTAGGCGTTGACCCCCGCGGAGTAGGCCTTCAGGAACTCCTTGGTCCGGGCGGGGAGTTGCTTGTACTCCTTCTCGGCCACCCGGCGCCACCCCAGGGTGCGCAGGAAGGCGTCGGTCTCCACCTGGTCGGCGCCGAACATCTCGGAGAGGCGTCCGGAGGTCATGTGGCGGCGGACGTCCATCTCCCAGAAGCGGTCCTGCGCCTGCACGTACCCCTGGGCGAGGAAGAGATCCGCCGAGTTGTCCGCGTAGATCTGCGGAATGCCGCTACTGTCCCGCTTCACACTCACCGGCGCCTGCAGCGCCTTGAGTTTGAGCGTGCCGGTCGTCTGCGGGAAGGAGTCGCGCACGGTGCTGATGCCCCAGTACGTACCACCGCCGATACCTGCCACGAGCAGCAGCACGACGACGATCACGATGAGGCGGGCGCGTCGCGAGGTCTTCTTGGCGGGCATCGCTGTCCTTCGAGGGGCAGGGTGGACCTTGGCAGAGGGGACCGGAGGGCGTCGATCCGTACGGAGCAACCATAGGCCGCCCCTCTGTGAGCCCGGACAGCGAGTCACCCACAACGGAGCCCGCCGAGGGCAACGACGGATTTCCTCCGACGGCTTGTTCAAGCGATGGTAAATTGTTAGCTACCCAAACGAACTAGAGGCTTCCGGACAGCCGTCCGAGAGCCACCCACCCCTATGGGCAGGGCGTTAAGAACTCGTCAGGAAAGCGTCAGGAGGACATCAGAGACCAGCCCGCACAGACAGCTCCCTCGCTCACGCACGCCCAGGAGCAAGCTTTGGAAGAGAGGACCGTGCCCTGACCGTCGACAGCCTCAACCAGCTACTGCTCTTCAGCGCCCTCGTCCTGCTCATCGCCGTGGCGGCGGTACGCCTCTCCAGCCGCAGCGGGCTGCCCAGCCTGCTGGTCTACCTGGGGATCGGCGTCGCCATAGGGCAGGACGGCATCGGCTTCGGCTTCTCCGACGCCGCGCTGACCCAAGTCCTCGGATACGCGGCCCTCGTGGTGATCCTCGCCGAGGGCGGCCTCGGCACGAAGTGGCGCGAGATCCGGCCCGCCGTTCCCGCCGCAGCCGTGCTGTCGACCTTCGGTGTCGCGGTGAGCGTCTCCGTCACAGCACTCGCCGCGCACTACCTGGTCGGTCTCGCCTGGCAGCCCTCGCTCCTGATGGGCGCCGTGGTCTCCTCCACGGACGCCGCCGCGGTCTTCTCCGTGCTGCGCAGGGTGCCGCTGCCCAGCCGGCTCACCGGCGTCCTGGAGGCCGAATCCGGCTTCAACGACGCGCCCGTCGTGCTGCTGGTGGCCACCTTCTCCACGCTCGACTCCGTGCACCACCCGTGGTACTTCCTGCTCGGAGAGATCGTCATGGAGCTCGCCATCGGCCTGGTCGTCGGCCTGGCCGTGGGCAAGCTCGGCGAGTTGGGCATGCGCCATGTGGCACTGCCCTCCTCCGGGCTCTACCCCATCGCCGTGCTCGCGCTCTGCGTCCTGGCGTACGCCGGTGGCTCCATGGCGCACGGTTCGGGTTTCCTGTCCGTGTACGTCGCCGCTCTCATCCTCGGAAACAGCAAGCTGCCGCACCGCCCTGCCGTACGGGGGTTCGCGGACGGCGTCGCATGGATGGCACAGATCGGGCTCTTCGTGCTCCTGGGGCTGCTGGTCACTCCGCACAACCTGTGGAAGGACTTCTGGCCGGCGGTGCTCGTCGGACTGGCCCTGACACTGGTCGCCCGCCCGCTCTCGGTCTTCCTGTGCCTGGCGGGGTTCAAGCTGCGCCCGCGGGACAAGGTGCTGCTCTCCTGGGCGGGCCTGCGCGGCGCCGTACCCATCGTGCTGGCGACGATCCCCATGGTCGCCGACGTCGAGGGCAGTCAGCGCATCTTCAACATCGTCTTCGTCCTCGTCGTCGTCTTCACCGTGCTCCAGGGGCCCACGCTTCCCTGGCTGGCGCGGAAACTCCGGCTGAACGAGAGCGACGAGACCGCCGACGTGGACATCGAATCCGCACCCCTGGAACGGCTGCGCGGACACCTGCTGTCCGTGGCCATTCCGCAGTCCTCCCGGATGCACGGCGTCGAGGTCGCCGAACTCAGGCTCCCCCAGGGCTCCGCCGTCACCCTGGTGGTACGGGACGGCACCAGCTTCGTACCGCTGCCCTCCACCATGCTGCGGCAGGGAGACGAACTGCTGGTCGTCGCCACCGACCAGGTGCGCGACGCCGCCGAACGGCGTCTGCTGTCGGTCAGCCGCGGCGGCAAGCTCGCCGGCTGGCTGGGGGCCGGAGGGAGCACGGCGCTGCGGAGCTGAGGCACAGCGGGTACGGCAGCCGTTCGGCGGTGCGGGGGCTGCGCGGTCCACCGGGGAGCGAGCGGGGCCCCGTGACGCACTGGTGCGCCCGCGAGGAGACCGGGGAGCACGGGGGCGCAGGCGTTGCTCCGAGGGGGACGGGTGCCGCTGGTGTGCTCCTGCCGCGTTTCACCAGGAACCGGCCTCGGCCGTTATCCTCATACCGGACAGGACAGTTTTACCCGACTCTGCCTGAAGCAGAGCTGGCGCGACCGCTCGGCGGCCACGGTCCGGACAGCCCACCCCGCACCGGACCGGGTATCTACCCCGGTCCTGCGCGAGAGGACAGCTCTCGGCGCGTCACCCTGAACGCGCTACCAGGCGGCAGAAAGGCCCGGCCGTGGAATCCCCGGCCACCCGGCACGACAAGCACACACGGACCGAGCACCCACCGACCGAGCATCCCCGCATCGAGCACACGCGGACCGGACGCGCGCTCCCCGAGCACACACCCGCCGAGGAGACGCACCGGAGTCGGACACAGTCCGACCACCAGCAGTCCCGGCCCGCCGAACGGCCCGGGTACGGACGGCTCCTGCGCACAGAGGGCGCCTGGTCCTTCCTGCTGCCCGGATTTCTCGCCCGCCAGCCGTACGCGATGCTCACCATCAGCATCGTGCTGCTCGTGGAGCACACGACCGGCTCCTTCGGGCTGGCCGGCGCCGTCTCGGCGACTGCGGGCATCTCCATGGCCCTCATCGCACCCCAGAGCGGCAAACTGGCCGACCGGTTCGGCCAAGGCGCCGTCCTCTTCCCGCAGGTCTTTCTGCATGCGCTCACCATCGGCGTGCTGATCTCGGTCGCTCTGCTCGACGCACCGCTGTGGGCGCTGTTCGTCGCGGCGGTGCCCGCCGGAGCGACAGCGCCTCAGATCAGCCCCATGGTGCGAGCCCGCTGGGCAGCGCGTCTGCAGGGCACCCCGTTGATGAACACGGCAGCCGCTTTCGAGTCGGTGACGGACGAGTTCACCTTCGTCGTCGGCCCGGTGCTCGCCACCGCTCTGTGCACCGGGGTGCACCCGGCAGCCGGACTCGTCGCGGAGGCGGCGGTCTCCCTCGTGGGCGGGCTGGTCTTCGCCGCGCAGCGCCGCACCCAGCCCGCACTGGCGCGCGCCCACGGTGCCGGCGGGACGGACGCCCTCCCCGGCGGTGACGAGCGGGCCTCTTCCGCACTGGCCGTTCCGGGAACCCGGGTGCTGGTCGCGGCAGTCCTCGGTATCGGCATGGTCTTCGGCGGCATGCAGGTCTCGCTGACGGCGTTCACCGAGTCGATCGGGCAGCCCGGGATCAACGGCGTGATGTACGGCGCCTTCGCCGCCGGGAACATGCTCGCAGCCGTCGCCGTGGGCGCCGTCCGCTGGAAGCGGGGGCCGCAGACGCGGCTGCTCACCGCGTACCCGGCCCTGGTGGCCGCCGCCGTGCTGATCGCGCTCGTCGCCCAGCTCGGTCCGTGGGCGGTCCTGCTGGGCGCGCTGGGGACACTCGTCGGGCTCTGCGTGGCCCCGTGCATGATCACCTGCTTCACGCTGATCGAGACGCTGGTGCCGGCGGGCGCCCGTACGGAGGCCTTCACCTGGCTGACGGGTGCCGTCGCGCTGGGGCAGGCGGCGGGGTCGACGGTGGCCGGGCAACTGGCCGACCACTCGGGCGCCGGCGCCGGCTTCCTCGCACCGATGACCGGCACGGGCCTCGCCCTCCTGGTGCTGTTCGCCTTCCGCAAGGCCCTGCACCCGCCGCACGGCGGACGCGTCGCAGCGCGCGGGCCCGGACACCGAACGACGGTCCCAGTGGACTGACGCGCGGGAATGCTGCACTATGGAGCGTTGTTAGCACTCAACGAGTGAGAGTGCCAGGAGGAAGAACGTGCCGACCTACCAGTACCAGTGCACCGAGTGCGGCGAGGGCCTCGAGGTGGTGCAGAAGTTCACGGACGACTCGCTGACCGAGTGCCCGACCTGCGAGGGGCGCCTGAAGAAGGTCTTCTCGGCCGTCGGCGTCGTCTTCAAGGGCTCCGGCTTCTACCGCAACGACAGCCGCAGCTCCTCTTCGAGCAGCAGCTCGTCCTCCAGCGCCTCCTCCGACTCCTCCGGCAAGAGCGGCGGCGACTCCAAGAGTTCCTCGGACTCGTCGTCCTCCGGCTCGTCCAGCGGGTCGTCCTCCTCGGAGTCGAAGTCCTCCGGCAAGAGCGACAGCAAGAGCACCGCCAAGGCCTCCACTTCGGCCTGAGGCGGCTAGCCCGCCGGTGCTTCCGGCACCCTTCCGCCCTGTGTGAGCGGGCCCGGTTCCGGGCCCGCTCTTTCCCTGCCGTTCGCAAGGCAGCCGCCCGTAGGGTGACCGCATGAGCGAACAGGCAGAGATCGGCGTCATCGGCGGTTCCGGGTTCTACTCCTTCCTCGACGACGTGAGGGAGGTCACTGTCCGGACCCCCTACGGGCCGCCGAGCGACTCCCTCTTCCTGGGGGAGACCGCCGGCCGCACGGTGGCCTTCCTCCCCCGGCACGGCCGTGGCCATCACCTGCCGCCCAACCGCATCAACTACCGCGCCAACATGTGGGCGCTGCGTTCCGTAGGAGTGCGGCAGATCGTCGCCCCCTGCGCGGTCGGGGGTCTGCAGCCGGAGTACGGACCGGGCACGCTCGTGGTTCCGGACCAGCTCGTGGACCGCACGAAGACGCGGCAGCAGTCCTTCTACGACGGGGAGCCGCTGGCTGACGGCAGCATCCCCAACGTCCTCCACGTCACCTTCGCCGACCCCTACTGCGAGGCGGGGCGCCAGGCATCGTTGCGGGCGGCCCGCGGGCAGGGCTGGCAGGCGGTCGACGGCGGCACCATGTGCGTCATCGAGGGCCCGCGCTTCTCGACCCGCGCCGAATCCCGCTGGCACGCCGCTCAGGGCTGGTCCGTGGTCGGCATGACGGGGCACCCCGAGGCGGTCCTCGCCCGTGAGCTGGAGCTGTGCTACTCCTCGCTGGCCCTGGTCACGGATCTGGATGCGGGTGCGGAGGCCGGCGAGGGCGTCTCGCACGAAGAGGTGCTGCGGGTGTTCGGGCAGAACATCGGGCGGTTGCGCGAGGTTCTCTTCGACGCGGTCCGCGAACTGCCGGCCGCCGACGAACGAAAGTGCGAGTGCGGGGCGGCGTTGGGGGGCCAGGAGCCGGGGATCACGCTCCCCTGACGCACTCCCCTTTTCCTCTTCTCCCCTTTTCTCCCCTCTTCTCCTTTTTCCAGCGCTGCGCCGCTGCTCACCGGGCGGGAAACGCTCGCACGGGTGACGGAGTTGTCCACAACCGGCCGGTCCTCCACAGTTTTCCGGGCTGGTCAGCAGGATCCCGCGAAGCGGTCCACTCTCGTCGCAGAGGGCCGCGACCAGGCGGTCTCCTCGCCCGATGGCTGGTGGTGAACGTCGTTGTCCCGATCCCGCTCCTGGAACCCGGAGCCGCAGCCCTGGAGCCCCGTTCCGCGGCGTTTTCCTCCGCTTCCCCCGCGTACACGGCCGCGAGCGCCGGTGCCCGACTTCCCGCCCGTCCGCGCTGGACGCGGCCGTCGGCCGTCCCGAGGGGCGCTCGGGCGGCGCAGAGTGTTCTGCGCCGTGCTGGCTGTCACCGCGGCGGGGCTGGCCGCCTTCACCGGCAGCGGCCCCGCGCCCGCCGACGGGCGGCCGGATCCAAACGGTGCGGGACGGCACAGGACTGAGAGTTCCCTCACGGCGCGGGGCGCCGAGGCATCTCCGGTCTCGGCGCCCGTCCGCATCGCCGACCCGGCAACGGCGCACTTGCTGCGCCCTGGTGACCGTGTCGATGTGCTGGCGAGCGACTCGAAGGGGCACGCCGCCCGCATCGTCGCCGGCGGCGCCCGAGTGGCCCAGGTGCCGAAGTCCGACGACACTGTCTCGGGCGAGGCCGAAGGGGCGTTGATCGTGGTCGTCGTACCCCGGCGCACTGCGGCCGCCCTCGCCGGTGCCGCGGCCGGGTCCACGATGGCGGTGGCCCTGTGCTGAGCCGTCCGCAGCCGACGCCCCTCCGCGGGGGCACCGGCGCCCCGTGCATGGACCACTGGGGACGGGGGCAGGCGACCGGTCGGTCCCGCTTACGGGCACTGCCCTGGGGCCCGTGCGCCCTGGGTCTGCCGCTCGCAGTCAGCGTCGTCACATGGTTTTGGAAGAGGCAGTTCGTTGAGCAACCCACCCGCACCCGCACCCGCCAAGAAGGGCGTCTTCGCAGGCTTCAAGGAATTCCTGCTGCGCGGCAACGTGGTCGAGCTGGCCGTTGCCGTCGTCGTCGGAGCGGCCTTCAGCAAGATCGTCGACGCTGTCGTGAAGGGGTTCATCAATCCGCTGGTCGGCGCCATCGGCACCCAGGATCTGGACGAGTACCACTCGTGCCTGAAGGGTTCCTGCGAGGTCGACTCGGCAGGGGAGGTGGTGGGCCAGGGCATCCTGATCAACTGGGGCCCGGTGCTGAGCGCCACGCTCACCTTCCTGATCACTGCAGCGGTCGTGTACTTCCTCATGATCCTGCCGATGAACAAGTACAAGGAGCGGCAGGCAGCGAAGGCGGGCCCGCTGGAGGCTGCCAAGACGGACATCGAGCTGCTCACGGAGATCCGCGACGAGCTGATCGCCCAGCGCACCGGCGGCCTCGACGGCACGGCCGACGCAGCATCCGACGCCTCCGGGCCCGGATCCGCCGCTGGTTCCGACGCCTCGGTCGGACCGCAGCGCGGCGGTGGTGTCGACACGCAGAAATAACCGGACCCGGCTCCCGGACCCCCTCGACGCCGCGACGCGGGCAGCAGGTTCAGAGGTGGTGGGGCGGCTTCTCGTCGAGGAAGCGTGCGAGGTCGGCGTCCGGGCCCTGCCCCTCGCCACGTCCGCCCTCGCCCCAGCCACGGTCGGTGTCGTCCCCGGCCGGACGGCCGAGGGGGTCGTCGAAGACGATCGAAGCCGCCGCCTCACGCGGCGGTGTCGATCGTGCGGAGGACTGCGGTTCGACGCTCATGCCTCAAGCCTACGGCGCTGCCGTACCCCGACTGGTATGGATGCCGCATGGAGAGGACTCAGCACGCACAACAGCCCGGCACCTCCCCGGCGCCGCCGAGCCAGGCAGACATCCGGGACGCGCTGACGGACGTTCCCGGCCTGCGGGTGGGTCACGCACAGCGGACCGACGACGGGTGGCTGACCGGCACGACGGTGGTGCTGCCCCCGAAGGAGGGCGCCGTCGCGGGAGTGGATGCCCGGGGCGGGGCCCCGGGGACTCGCGAGACGGACGCACTGGACCCGCGCAACCTGGTGGAACGGGTGCACGCCGTCGTCCTGAGCGGCGGAAGCGCGTTCGGCCTGGACGCCGCCTCGGGGGTGATGAGCTGGCTGGAGGAACAGGGGCACGGGGTGCCCGTGGGGGCCGAGCCGTCGCAGGTGGTGCCGGTGGTGCCGGCAGCCGTACTCTTCGACCTCGGCCGCGGGGGCCGGTGGAACGCCCGGCCGGACGCGGCCCTGGGCCGCGAAGCGGTGGCAGCAGCAGCCGCGACGGAACCGGGGGCCGCTGTGGCGCAGGGATGTGCCGGTGCCGGAACAGGAGCTGTGGTCGGCGGCCTCAAGGGAGGGACAGGCACGGCGAGCACGCGGCTGCCCTCGGGCATCACGGTCGGCGCCCTGGTCGCCCTGAACGCGGCGGGCTCGGCGACCGACCCGGTGTCGGGCGCACTGTGGGGCGATCCCCCGAGCCGCTCCGCCCCCCTGCCCGACCCAACGGTCCACGCAGCGGCCGAGCGTCGGCGCACGGAGGCTCAGCGGGAGACGGCCCGCCGCTCAGCGGGAACACTCCTCCCGCCCCTGAACACGACGCTGGTGGTGGTCGGCACCGACGCGGTGCTGACCCGGCCGCAGGCACAGCGCTTGGCAGGCAGTGCCCACGACGGGCTGGCGCGAGCGGTGCGCCCCCTGCACCTCATGCACGACGGCGACACGGCCTTCGCGCTGTCCACGACGCAACGGGGGATGGCCGAGGGCGAGTTCAACGACGTCCTGGCAGCGGGGGCCGAGGTGGTGACCCGGGCTGTCGTCAAGGCGGTGCGGGCCGCTCATGGCGTCGACGGGCCGGGCGGGGTGTTTCCCGCCTACAGCGAGTTGTACGGCAAGGCTGCCTCGGATCGGCGCGGAGCGGACCCGGACGGTTCCTGACCGCGCTCGTGAGGCTCCTGACGAAGAAGGCCGTGAGCGCGGCCGCGGCGGGCCGTCACGGCGCGGCAGCCGCCCTGTGCTGGGTGAGGGGGCTCGCGGCGCTGCTCGGTACGGCGGCGGACAGCGAAGAGCCCCGGCGCTCGGGGGTAGGCACCGGGGCTCGTCCAAGGGGGCAACGACGGCGGCGGGCTCGGGGAGCCGGGATCACGCCGCTTCGTCGAAGCCCGTGTCATGGGCCATCTTCTTCAGTTCCAAAAGCGCGTGCTTCTCGATCTGGCGGATGCGCTCGCGAGTGAGACCGTGCTGCTTGCCGACCTCGGTGAGCGTGCGCTCACGGCCGTCGACCATGCCGTAACGGGCCTTGATGATCGAGGCGGTGCGGTCGTCGAGCCTGCTGATGAGGTCCTCCAGCTCCTCCCTGCGCAGCACCGTGAGCACGGACTGTTCAGGGGAGTCTGCCGAGGTGTCCTCAAGCAGGTCACCGAACTGGGTCTCCCCCTCGTCATCCACCGACATGTTCAGGCTGACCGGGTCGCGTGCCCAGTCCAGGACGTCCGTGACGCGCTCCGCCGTGGAGTTCAGCTCCGCGGCGACCTCGCCCGGCTCCGGGTCGCGGCCGTGCTCACGGTTGAACTCGCGCTGCACACGGCGTATGCGGCCCAGCTCCTCCACGAGGTGGACGGGCAGCCGGATGGTGCGGGACTGGTCGGCGATGGAACGGGTGATGGCCTGGCGGATCCACCATGTCGCGTAGGTGGAGAACTTGAATCCCTTGGTGTAGTCGAACTTCTCCACAGCGCGCACGAGGCCGGCGTTGCCCTCCTGGATCAGGTCCAGCAGGGGCAAGCCGCTGCGCGGATAGCGCCGGGCCACGGCGACCACGAGACGGAGGTTGGAGCGGATGAAGACGTCCTTGGCCCGCTCCCCCTCGGCGACGACCGCTTCCAGCTCCTCACGGTCCGCGGTGGCACTGGGGGAGTCATCGGCTACGGGCTGCTCGAGTCCGTCCAGGATCCGCCTGGCGTAGACGCCCGCCTCGATGGCGAGAGAGAGCTCGACCTCCTTCTCAGCGTCCAGCAGCGGAGTCCGGGCGATCTCGTCGAGATACATGCCGACCAGGTCGCGGTCCGCGACTTCGCTGCCAGCGGTGCGAACACTGCTTGCCGTGTCGGAGACCCCGTTGGTGTTCTCCCGACGACGGGCGACGGCACGGGTTGCCATGCGTGCTCCCTTGCGAGTGGACTTGAAACTTTGGCCTGGTGGCTGGCTCGGACACTCCCCGAGTGCCCGCCTTGCATAGATCTCAACGGCTGGAAACCGGACTAAATTCCCAACTCGCGCAACATTTTTCGGATCATGCAGTACCCTGTGCCGCCACAGAAACGGGGGTGGGCGGTGACGGAACGCTTTCCTGCCTGGTCAGAGCGGTGCAGAAGGTTCTCGACAGCCCTCACGATCCCCGTGCGGGTGCTGCGCGGGCGTCATCCTCGACCGCCCGTCACCTGTTGAGACGGATGTGGCGCCGACTTGGTTGCGTGATCTTTTACCGGCCATGTGTTCATGCCGTGATCACCCGCGCGGGCAGCACTGTGGGTGACCCGTACGTCTCTGTGCGCGCCCCGCGTCTTCGGGTGCCCCGCACGACGGAGCGGTCCCCGTACCCGGCGGGGTACGGGGACCGCTCGGAGATCCGTGGCCGTCCCGGTCGACGTCGTCCTCCCCCATCGGGGTCAGGCGCCGTCCCGTCCGGGCGCCCGACGGGTCAGTGCATCGCCACCAGTACCGGCTCGGGCTCGCCACCGATGTCGTCGCTCACGGCGTCGCCCTCGGCCGCCCTGTTGGGAGCCTGGCCGCTCTGGCCGCGGGCGTTCACGAACACGGCCACGATCGCAGCGGACACGAGCAGGATGCCCACGGCCCACCAGATCGCGGAGGTGTAGCCGTGCACCATGGCCTCCAGCTTCAGCATCTGCTGCGAGGACTTGCTGGTGGCCTCGGCGACGTGCGCGGCCACGTAGGAGGTGGTGGCGCTGGCGGCGATGGTGTTCAACAGTGCCGTGCCGATGGCGCCGCCCACCTGCTGCGAGGTGTTGACCATCGCGGAGGCGACACCCGCGTCACTCGATCGCACACCGTGGGTGGCCAGGGACATCGCGGGCATGAACGCCGTACCCAGACCGAGGCCCAGCAGCACCTCGGCCGGCAGGATGAGCGCCGGGTAGGAGCTGCCGACCTCCAGCTGGGTGAGCAGCAGCATGCCCACCGCGGCCACCAGGAACCCGGGCATCATCAGCAGCCGGGAAGGCACCCGGGTCATCAGCCGTGCACCGATCTGCGTCGACCCGGTGATCATCCCCGCCACCATCGGCAGGAAGGCCACACCGGTGCGCACCGGCGAGTACCCCTTGACGACCTGCAGGTAGTAGGTCAGGAACAGGAACAGCCCGAACATCGCGATGGTCGCAAGGCCCAGCGACAGGTAGACCCCGCCACGGTTCCGGTCGGTCACCACGCGCAGCGGCAGCAGGGGGGCCCGCACCTTGGCCTCGACCACCGCGAAGGCGAGCAGCAGCGCGCCGGAGGCGACGAACATGCCGATGGTGCCGCCGTCGCTCCAGCCGTCCGTCTCGGCCCGGGTGAACCCGTACACGAGCGACACCAGGCCCAGCGTGGAGAGAATGACGCCGGGGATGTCGAGCGCCGAGCGGTTGCGGGTCTCGGCCGGCTCGCGGATGGCGCTCACGGCACCGAGCGCGGCGATGACCGCGAACGGAACGTTGACGTAGAAGGTCCAGCGCCAGTCCAGGTACTCGGTCAGGACACCGCCGAGGATCAGACCGATGGCGCCGCCACCGCCCGCGATGGCGCCGTAGATGCCGAAGGCCTTGGCGCGCTCCTTGCCGTCGGTGAACATCACCGCCAGCAGGGACAGCGCGGCGGGAGCGAGCAGCGCGCCGAAAGCACCCTGCAGGGCGCGGGCCGCCAGCATCATCATCTCGCCGGTGGCCGCCCCGCCGATGGCGGAGGCGGCGGCGAAGCCGACAAGGCCGGTCACGAAGGCGCGCTTACGCCCCCACATGTCGGCGATGCGACCGCCGAAGAGCAGCAGCCCGCCGAAGGCCAGGGCGTAGGCGGTGATGACCCACTGCCGGTTGGCGTCGGATATGCCCAGGTCGGACTGGGCCGAAGGAAGCGCGATGTTCACGATCGTCGCGTCGAGGACGACCATGAGCTGCGCGATGGCGATGAAGGCGAGGGCCTTCCACCGTCTCGGGTCGGCTCCGGCCTCGGTGACGGCCGGGGCGGGTGTTTCTGGCATGGATGTGCCTATCTCTTGGCATCGAGTACGAAAAATTGGGCGCGAGCGGGCGTGATCGGCCCGCATCGGGTACGTGTAAGGGACCGCGCGGGGCGGCCGGTCTGAGGTGGCCGATGCTCCGGGGGAAGCCGGATCACGGGCCTGGAGGTCGGTACGCGGTCCCGGAGTGCGGACCGCGTCGGCACGCGGAACTGAGCGGCGCTGCTCGGATCCGCTGCTCTGGTGGATCGGTTGCCCTGCCGGATCAGTGATCGCGGGAGATCAGTGCCGGCGACGGGTCAACGTCTCGGCAGATCAGTGGTCCTGGCGGATCAGTGGTCTTCTCGCAGCTCCTCCAGAGTCGCAGCGTGGCCTGGTAGTCGGGACCTGGCGGGGGCGCGCAGCCCGTCCAGGTAGAGCTGCACGTGACGTTCGGCGAAACGTTCGATCCCCTGGCAGCCACCGCCCGGCAGCGGCCGGGTGAGCTGGCTGAGTGCGACCATCACGTCGCCGACTCCGATGTCGGCCCGCACCTCTCCCGCTTCCTGCGCGGACCGGATCAGCTCCTTCGTCAGCCCCTCCACCCGTTCGCGGGCCGCCAGACAGCGCGGCTCCGCGGGGTCGAAACTGCCGGAGAGCATGGAGCACAGGGCGCCGATGCGTTCCTCCACCGCGGCGAACACAAAACTGCGCAGTACCTCGAAGGGGGTTCCCTCGTCGGTCAGCGCCTGCTGCGCGCGGTCCGCGATACGTTCGGTGACGGCGGCGACCACTCCGTGCACCAGGGCGTACCGGTCAGGGAAGTGCCGGTAGAGGGTCGCATTACCGACCCCCGCCGTGCGAGCGATTTCATCCAAGGAGGCGTCGGCGCCACGGACGACGAACGCCTCCCTGGCCGCGCCCAGGATGCGCTCCCGGTTGCGCGCGGCATCGGCCCGCCCCTTGGGCGCGGCACCGGCTGGGGTGACGCGCTTGGTGGCGGTGGTGGCGCCGGCCATGCCTGACTCCTGGCTCCGGGTACGTCCGACGGCTGCGCCGTCAGGGCTGATTGCTGTTTGAACTGTCTGTCACCGGCGAGGCCGCCGGTGACGGGTGATGCGGTGGTGCGGGAGAACACTCGTGTCATCCATCCGGGGAGTGCGTCCCCGGATGTGGAGACGCAGATGTAAACGGGGACGCGCTCCCCGGTTATTTCCCTGACCTATGTGATGCACGACACCCTCACGGAATCGCTGTCCGCGGTGGCCGCGGGAGGGGCGCCGACGCCACTGGACTGGACCCATGAAGTCCCGCGCGGCGTCTGGTCCGGACGGCCCTCACGCTGCGACGATGTGCTGTCGCATCCAGCGGTGTCCCCCACATGCACCCCGTGCGCCCGCGCACTTGCACTTCGTGCTGACAGCCCGCACCTGTGAGGAGCGTTCCGATGCAGCCACCCACCTCCCGCAGAAACGTTCTCGCTGCCGCGGCGGGCGCCGCGGCAGCGATCGGCGCCGGCGCTCAGCCCGCAGCAGCCGCACCCGCCGGCCGGCCCACACAGCTCCCGGGGGCTGCGGGCGCCTCCTCCTACGGTTCGAACGACCCGCTCGAATCCTCGTCGGCCGCCCGGGCCCGGGCCACCGACCTGCTGCGGCGGATGAGCCTGGAGGAGAAGATCGGGCAGCTGTTCGTCGTCGAGCTGTACGGGCAGACCGCGGAGACCGCACATGCCGGAAACCGCGAGCTGTACGGGGTCTCGACGCCGTCGGAGGTCATCAGGAAGTACCGTCCGGGCGGAGTCATCTACTTCGATGCGCGCCGCGGGCCGGACAACGTACGCGAGGCCCGTCAGATCGCACGCCTGTCCAACGGTCTCCAGCGGACCGCCCTGCACAGCGGGGCCCGCATCCCGCTCCTGGTCTCCATCGACCAGGAAGGCGGAAGCGTCGTCTACCGGATGCTGGAGCCTGCCACCCAGTTGCCGGGCAACATGGCGCTGGCCGCCACCCGCTCCTCCCGGGACGTCTACGACAGCGCCGACATCATCGGGAGCGAGCTCGCCGCCGTCGGCATCAACCAGAACTACGCGCCGGACGCGGACGTCAACATCAACCCGGACAACCCGATCATCGGCGTTCGCTCGTTCGGGTCGGACTCCAGGTTGTGCGCCGAGTACGTCTCCACGACCGTACGCGCGTACCACCACAGTGGCGTCGCCAGTGCGGCCAAGCACTTCCCCGGGCACGGCGACACGAACGTCGACAGCCACACCGGGCTGCCCGAGATCACGCACACACGCAGCGAACTGGACCGCATCGACCTGCCGCCGTTCCGCGCCGCCATCCGGCACGGGGTCGACACGATCATGACGGCGCACATCGTCGTGCCCTCGCTCGACCCTTCACGGGTCCCGGCGACCATGTCGCAGCCGATCGTGACCGGACTGCTACGACAGGAACTGGGGTTCGACGGCCTCATTGTCACGGACGCACTGGACATGGGCGGCGCAACAGCTGACTTCCCGCCCGACGTCGCGCCTGTGCGCGCCTTCCAGGCCGGCTGCGACCAGCTTGTACTCGCTCCCCGCCTGGACACCGCCTTCGATGCCGTCCTCACCGCCGTACGGTCGGGCAAGATCGGCGAGGACCGCCTCGACGCCTCGGTGCGGCGCATCCTCGAACACAAGCTGCAGCGCCGCCTGTTCACGTCTCCGTACGTGAACGAGCGGCGCGCCGTACGCACCATGGGCAGCCGACGCCACCGCTCGCGGGCCCGCGAGATCGCCGATGCCTCGATCACGCTGCTCCGCAACGAGAACGGTGCCCTTCCATTGCCGGAGGCGCCCGGCAGTGTCCTGGTCACCGGCTGGGGCACCGCTCCCCTCGCCGACCTCGCCGACGCTCTCGGCACCCGCCGCGGCCGCCGGACGACCACCCTGGAGACCGGCACGGCGCCGAACGCCGACACGATCACCAAGGCGACCGAGGCCGCCCGCACGCACGACGTCACCGTCGTCCTCGCCAACGCCGCCGCTGCGGGCAAGGAGGGCGGCGTCGCCCAGGCCAAGCTGATCGCCTCCCTGGTCGCGACCGGGAGGAAGGTGATCGTCGCGGGCGTCCGCCTGCCGTACGACATCCGCCGCTTCCCCGACGTGCCCGCCTACCTGGCCACCTACTCCTACACCGCCCCCTCCATGGCCGCCCTGGCCCGCGTCCTCCACGGCGAGACCCGTCCCAACGGCAAGCTCCCCGTCACCATCACCGCCCTCGACAACCCCGACCAACCCCTTTACCCCTTCGGCCACGGCCTCCACTACTGACCCTGCCGCCTCCCCCGACGACGTTGCCGCCGCCGTCCCCCCATCCGCTAAGCTGAGCGCGCGGATCACCACTCCGCGCGCCTCCGTAGCTCAGGGGATAGAGCACCGCTCTCCTAAAGCGGGTGTCGCAGGTTCGAATCCTGCCGGGGGCACACCACAGATGGGAAACGCTGCCCCGTCTGCGCGCCCGGCCCGCATCGCTTGTTCGGCGATGCGGGCCGTTGCGTCGATCGTGTCAGCGTGGAGCACCACCCCGCATCGGGCGGTGCGGGTGCGGTGGTCGTAGTGGATCGGCAACCGGAACGCTTCGAACATGCGGCGGCGCAACGGGTCTGGCAGCGTCGCGATCTCACACCGCCCCAGGGGGAGAGCGTCGACGAGGGCCGGGTCCTGCGTGACAGGCGCCGCCCGCCGATGAGCGTTGATCTCTGCCTCCTTCGCGCGGATCTCGTCATCAAGCTCGGCGACCCGTGCCTGGATTCCCTGGACGAATCGGCGGTCGGCGTTGTCTGCGAGTTTCGAGAGCGTGGAACTGGCGGTCCCGTCGTTTTCTGAAAGTCTGCAAGGCGTTATGTAGAGCCTTCTCCCGCTCCTTGTGCTGGCGTGCCTGCTTGTTGTCGGCTTCCGGTAGCGCCTTAAGAATTCATCTCATTTGGCTGGGTAAGCTGTCGGTTGTGGTGGGGATCATTGAGCGGCTGGTGCCGGACGAGTTGTGGGAGCTGTTTCAGCGAGTGGTGCCGGAGGCGCCGTCGCGGCCTCAGGGCGGCGGTCGGCGTCGGCACGGCGACCGGGAAGTGCTGGCTGCGATCGTTTTCGTGGCGACCACGGGCTGCACGTGGCAGCAGCTGCCGTCCACGTCGTTCGGCCCCTCGGGGGCGACTGCCACCGGCGGTTCACCGAATGGTCGAAGGCCTGGGTTTGGGCGAAGCTCCACCGCCTGGTCCTGGACGAGCTCGGCTCCCGCGGCGAGCTGGACTGGTCCCGCTGCGCGATTGACTCGGTGAACATGCGGGCCCTGAAAAAGGGGAGCTGACAGGTCCGAATCCTGTCGATCGAGGCAAGTACGGCTCGAAGATCCACCTGATCACCGAGCGGACCGGTCTACCCCTGTCCGTGGGAATCTCGGGCGCCAACCTCCACGACAGCCGGGCGCTGATCCCGCTGGTGAAGGGGATACCGCCGATCCGGTCCCGGCGCGGACCGCGCAGGCGCAGACCGGCCAAGCTCCACGCCGACAAGGGATACGACTACAACCACCTGCGGCAATGGTTGCGCGGCCAAGGCATCCGCCATCGCATCGCCCGCAAAGGTATCGAGTCCTCGGCACGGCTGGGCCGCCACCGCTGGACCATCGAACGCACGATGTCCTGGCTCGCCGGATGCCGCAGACTGCACCGCCGCTACGAGCGCAAGGCCGAGCACTTCCTGGCCTTCACCAGCATCGCCTGCACCCTCATCTGCTACCGCAGACTCGCCAAATGAGATGACGTCTAAAGCACCGTGCGAGTACTCAAGGGAGAGACCAGTGTTACACCCGCACCTTGGCAGTCCAACTGCCCACCCCTCTGAATCCACGTCATGCGCTTGTACGTACGGCTTGGTCACCGCGACGATCGCCGCCGTTCCAGCCACGCCCTCGCCGTACGCGCCAGGACTGTGGGGCCTCGTCGTAGTGGTGATCGTGTTGGTTACGACGGTCCGGCTGGTGATGGCCAAGCGTCGAGCTTGATGGAGAGCGCAGGCTGTCCGGCCCGAAAGGGGCCGGACAGCCTGTTTCGTGTCGCGCCCTTACACCAAGTGCGGGGCGTGGTGAGGGCTTTCGCTGTATCCGTCCTGCGAGGTATTTCGGCATGTTTGATGCATCCATGACCGTGACGGCTGCGGCGCGTTCTGCGTCGTTTCAGGAGTTGCCCCCGGCAGCGCGAGTGGCTTGGGCCAAGCACGATCGCACGACGGAGGGTTGGCTTCCGCTGTGGCGGCATATGGCCGACAGCATGGCGGTCGCCGGAGAGCTGTGGGAGCGATGGGTTCCCCGGTCAGTCAGGGAGGTAGTGGCTGAGGCATTGCCTGGCGGGGGCGGTGACGCTCTTCGGCTGGTGCGGTTCCTAGGCGGTGTCCATGACACCGGGAAGGCCACTCCTGCCTTTGCCTGCCAGGTGGAACCTCTTGCTGTGGGCATGAGGGATGTCGGGTTGGACATGTTGACCGCCAGGGAATATGGGTCGGACCGGCGGCTGGCTCCGCACGGGCTGGCTGGGCAATTGCTGCTTCAGGAGTGGCTGGGAGAGCGGTTCGGGCTCGCTGGACGGGTGTCCGGGCAGTTCGCGGTCGTGGTGGGCGGGCATCACGGGGTGCCCCCGGAACACCAGCACATTCACGATCTCCAGCTTCGTCCCCACCTGCTCCGGCATCCTGGGACATCTGAAGGGGTCTGGCGTGGCGTGCAGTTCGCGTTGATGGACGCATGCGCACAGGCGGCAGGGGTAACGGAGCGGTTCGCGGAGTGGAGGGGGGTGCGGCTGCCGCAGACGGTGCAGGTGTTGCTGTCCTCGGTAGTGATCGTTGCGGACTGGATCGCCAGTGCTCCCGAGCTGTTCCCGTACGACCCGGAGTCATGGCGGCCTGCCGGAGCGGTAGGTGAGCAGAGTCGGTTGCGGGCTGCCTGGACGGGGTTGGACCTGCCGGGACCGTGGACGCCAAAGGTGCCGCAAGGGCGGGTATCGGAGCTGTTCGCGGCGCGTTTTCCCCAGCTGCGGGGCTGTGAGGTGCGTCCGGTGCAGGCCGAGGCCGTACGCGTGGCGCGCTCCATGCCGGAGCCCGGCCTGGTGATGATCGAAGCGCCCATGGGTGAGGGCAAGACTGAGGGGGCCCTTGCTGCGGCGGAGGTCCTTGCTGCGCGCTCGGGGGCGGGCGGGGTCCTGGTGGCGTTGCCGACGCGTGCCACCAGCGATGCGATGTTCGACCGCTTGGCGCAGTGGCTGGAGCACTTGCCGCGTGATGAGGGCGAATCATCGTCGGTCGTGCTCGCTCACGCCAAGGCGGCGCTGAACGGGACGTGGGCCGGCATGTTGAGGCGGGGGCGGCGGGCTGTTGCCGCGGTTGATCCGGACGGCGCGAACGGGCGTGTGGAGGTGGGGGCGCGTCCTGCGGGGCTGCATGCGCATCAGTGGTTGCGGGGGCGGAAGAAGCAGCTTCTGGCGTCGTTCGCGGTGGGGACAATCGATCAGGTGCTGTTCGCCGGGCTGAAGAGCCGGCATTTGGCGCTTCGGCATCTGGCGGTGGCGGGGAAGGTCGTCGTCATCGACGAGGTTCATGCCTACGACGCGTACATGAGCAGCTATCTGGACCGGGTGCTGGAGTGGCTGGCGGTATACAGGGTGCCGGTTGTTCTGCTGTCCGCGACGCTTCCGTCCGCGCGTCGGCGGGCTCTGGCTGCCGCGTACGCCGGGGAGTCGGGTGCTGCGGAGATCGAGTCGGCGGCGGATGCCTATCCACTGGTCAGTGCGGTATCGCCGGGCTGCCGGGCCGTGAGTGTCCGTCCTGGTGCGGCTTCGGGGCGCGGAGTAGAGGTGGTGGTGGAGCGCTGCGAGGACGACGTGTCCGTCCTGGCCGAGCGGCTGGCCGAGGAGCTGGCCGATGGCGGCTGCGCGCTGGTCGTCCGGAACACGGTGGCACGGGTGCTGGAGGCGGCGCAGGTGCTGCGCGAGAGGTTCGGTGAGGAGGCGGTGACGGTCGCGCACTCCCGTTTCCTGGCCGCCGACCGGGCTGCGAAGGACGCGGAGCTGGTCCGACGGTTCGGGCCGGGAGGTGACCAACGCCCGGTCAGGCACGTGGTGGTAGCCAGCCAGGTGGTCGAACAGTCACTCGATATCGACTTCGATGTGATGGTCACCGACCTGGCGCCGGTCGACCTGGTGTTGCAACGGATGGGACGCCTGCACCGGCATATGCGGCCACGGCCGGCTCGGCTGAGCAGGCCACGGTGCCTGATCACGGGAGTGGACTGGCAGGCCACGCCGCCTCGCCCCGTCGAAGGATCGCGGGCTGTCTACGGGGGCGACTACACGCTGCTGGCTTCACTCGCCGTGCTCGGCCCCCACTTGGACGGCTCCCCTTTGAGTATGCCCGGGGGGATCAGCCCACTGGTGCAGCAGGCGTACGACGCTGATCCGGCGGTGCCACAGGCGTGGGCGGAAGCGATGAATGAGGCCCAGGCGCAGCACCAGGAGTTGCTAGCCGCGAAAAGGGAGAAGGCGGAGAGCTATCTCCTGGGGCCGGTGCGGCGCCCCGGAAGGCCGGTGTACGGGTGGCTGGAGGCCCAGGCCGGGGACACCGACGACACCGGTGCGGGCCGCGCGCAGGTGCGCGATGCCGAGGAGTCCTTGGAGGTCTTGGTCATCCAGCGGCGGGCGGACGGGAGCCTGACCACGGTCCCGTGGCTGGCTGACGATGAGGAAGGGCCACTCGGTGCTCTCGTTCTGCCCACGGACTTTCCGCCGAGCCGGCGTGCGGCGGAAGCGGTGGCGGCCAGTTCCCTCACGCTGCCCGCGCTCTTCAGTAAGCCGTGGGTGATCGACCGCGCCATTGCCGAACTGGAGGGGCTGCTGATTCCGGCCTGGCAGGTGAAGGAATGCCCGTGGCTGGCAGGGGAGTTGCTGCTCGTCCTGGACGAGGATTGTCAGACCCGTCTGTCAGGCTTCCTTCTGGAGTACAGCCCTGCCGATGGGCTGCGGGTCATAGGGCCGTCATGGGCTGATGATGGCCCGTTGCCGGAAGGCGGGCGGACTCCTGCGGCCGAGCGCGGGGTTGCTGGAGAGGACGGTCGGAATGAGCAAGCGGGCACTGAGGACGGTGAAGAGCAGTTCGGCTCTTATCAGCCGGTTACGGGGGGCGGTGCGGTGAGTGAGGAACGGCCAGTGGACTCCGGGCCTCCCTCTTTCAATCTGGTCTCCGCACCGTGGGTGCCGGTACAGCGCGAGGACGGCACGGTGCAGGAGGTCTCTTTGTCACAGCTGTTCAAGGAGGCCGGGCAGCTTCGGCGGATGGTGGGGGACCTGCCGACGCAGGAGATAGCTGTGCTGCGCCTGCTCCTGGCCATCGTGTACGACGCGTTGGCAGACGCGCATGGCGCGACGTTTCCTGAGACGTTGGAGGACTGGGAGGAGCTGTGGCTCTCCGACGATCCGTTCGCCGAGGTCCCTGCCTACCTCGACCGGTACCGCGACCGCTTCGACCTGTTCCATCCCGAGCGGCCCTTCTACCAGGTGGCCGGGCTGCGCACCGCCAGAGACGACCTGGCTCCGCTCAGCCGCATCGTCACCGATGTGCCCGTCGGCTCGGTGTTCTTCAGCATGCGCGCGCCCGGCGTCGACAGGCTCTCCTACGCGGAGGCGGCCCGCTGGCTGGTGCACGCGCACGCATTCGATACCTCTGGCATCAAGTCCGGCCTGGTCGGCGACGAGGAACGGGCGAAGGCAGGGAAGGTCTATCCGCTGGGGGTGGGCTCACTGGGGAATCTGGGCGGCGTCTTCGCCGAGGGCGACACCGTGCGCGAGACGCTGCTGCTGAACTTGCTCGCGCCCTATGAGCTGGACCTCGCCCAGGACGGGACCGGGGACGACCGCCCCGTGTGGCGACGTGCGCCGACCGGAGCCGCCCCCCGAGATGACCAACGCCCCCTGGGCCTGCGGGATTTGTACACCTGGCAGTCCAGGAGGCTTCGGCTGCACCCGGAGAACGGGGCAGTGACGGGCGTCGTCCTCGGGTATGGCGATCAGCTCGCCGTCGCCTCCCCCTGGAAGTTGGAGCCGATGACTGCCTGGCGCCGCAGCCCTGCTCTGGAAAAGCAGCAGCAGCGACAGCCGGTGTACGCACCACGGCGCCACGATCCCGGTAGGACGGCCTGGCGCGGCCTCGCCTCTCTTCTACCCGCGCGCCAGAGCACGGGCGACATCGGGAAGAAAGGGGAAGCACCCCGGGCCCTGCGCTCGGGCATCAGTCGCTGGTTCACCCAAGTGATCACCGAAGGGGAGGTCGATCCGGGCAAACTCGTCCGGCTGCGTCTCGTCGGTGCCGTCTACGGCACACAGCAGTCGGTCGTGGACGAGGTCGTGGACGACTCCGTGGTCCTCCCGGTGATCACCCTTCACGAGAAGAACCCGGTGTACGGCGCCGCGGCTCTGGACGCAGTCCAGTGGGCCGAGGACGCCGTCGAGGCGTTGGGGCAGCTTGCCGGAAACCTCGCAAGGGCTGCCGGAAGCGATCCGGCACCGCCTACCAGCACCGCGCGGGACGCGGGGTGCGGTGCGCTGGACGGTCCCTACCGAGCGTGGCTGACGGACCTGCTGTCCTTCCCCGACTTGGAGGCGGCACGAGGGGCCTGGAAGTCGACCGTGCGTCGACACATGACCAGCCTCGGCCGCCAGATCCTCGCCTCTGCCGGCCCGGCCGCGGACGAGGGGCGAATGGTCGAACTCCCCGGCCTGGGCTCCCGGTGGATGGACGCCGGCCGCGCCCACCTGTGGTTCGCGGGACGCCTGAACAAGGTCCTCGGCCCGGCCACCGACACACCCGAGGACCCCAGGGAGAGCGCCTCATGACCACCAGCACGAACCAGACCTTCTCCACACCGGGTACGGACGCCACCGACCGCAGCGTCGCACTGGTGCAAAGCGCCACCCGCCGTACGGTCGGCCGTCTCCAGGGCGGCTACCGCCAGGACGTCGCCTCCGCGGTGGCCGCAGTGGCGCGGTTGCGCCGCGAAGCAGGCCGCGACCCACACGTCTCCCCCACCGCGTGGGGGCTCGACGACCTAGAGGACCTCTCGTTTCTCAGAGACGCGGAGCAGGAGACGGAACAAGAGCGCCGAGGCGACGAGGCTGCACCGCAGCACTTCTCGGCCCGCGCCAGGCAATGGGTGGAAGAGCGACAGGCGCAAGAGGATCGGGCCGTGCACCTGGCGGTGACCCTCTGGGCACTGCACCAGCAGTCCATCCGCGACACCCCGATGCACCAGAGCAACTGGCCGCTGGGACGCGCGGTCCGGCGGCTCGCCCACGGCATGACCGGAACCCAGGATCAGCTTGAGGCTGCCGACACCGGCAAGGGCGGCTCCGAAGGCGAGCGGCACCCCGTCGAAGAAGCCAGCGAGACCATCCGCAAGCGTTTCGTGCGGATCGGCACATCGACGGACTTCGACACCCTCAGCGGGCGTCTGCGCCAGATGGTGCTTCTGCTGCGGGCCGCGCGCATCCCCTTGGACTACGGATACCTCGCGGGCCAGCTGCTGCTTTGGCAGAGCGAACCTCTCCAGGACGGCGTACGGCGTGCATGGGGGCGCGAGTTCCACCTCGCGTACGCAAGGCAGGCCTCGGCGGACGACACCAAGGCCGAGTGACGCCCGGCCACACCCCGAACAGCCAGCCACCTACGCGCATATCAACGGGCCCACGAGCAGGGGCCGCAAGCAGAATGGATCTACGGTGACCCGAACCATCCTCGACATCCACATTCTCCAGACCGTCCCACCGAGCAACCTCAACCGCGACGACACAGGAACCCCCAAGTCGGCCTACTTCGGCGGGGTACGGCGAGCACGCGTGTCGAGCCAGGCGTGGAAGCGGGCCACACGCCGGGCGTTCGAGGACCTCCTGCCCCCGGCCGACCTGGGCGTGCGGACGAAAAAGGTGGCAGCCGCACTGGCCGAGCGGATCGCCGCCCGGAACACACAGCTGCAACCGGTGTCCGTACAACTCGCCACCGACGTGCTCAAGGCCGCGACCGGCTCGACCATCGACGTGCCGAAGCGCAAGCCAAAGACCGCTGACGGGGAGGAGGGAGCCGAGACCCCTGAATCCTCGTACCTGATGTTCTTGAGCGCACGGCAGCTGGACGCCCTCGCCGAGCTGGCCGTCACCGGAAGCGGCGAGGATGGAGACCCCAAAGAACTCAAGAAGTTCCTGAAGGAGAACAAGGCCCACACCAGGCAGGCCGTCGACACTCGGCACTCTGTCGACATCGCCCTCTTCGGCCGTATGGTCGCCGACTCCGCCGACCTCAACGTGGACGCGGCAACACAGGTGGCTCACGCTCTCAGCGTGCACAAGTCGGACATCGAGTCCGACTACTACACGGCGGTGGACGATCTCAGCCGGGAAGACGAGACCGGTGCGGGAATGATCGGAACCATCGATTTCAACTCGGCCACGCTCTACCGCTACGCCGCCGTGGACGTCGATCAGCTACGACGCAACCTCGGAGACGGGCTGCGCGAGAACGAGTCACCGACCACCCCGGTGGAGAAGGCAGTGGGCGCCTTCCTGGAAGCCTTTGTCACCTCCCTGCCGACCGGAAAGATCAACACCTTCGGCAACCACACCCTTCCCTCCGCGGTGATCGTCAAGCTGCGGGACCGCTGGCCCGTCAGCTTCGTGGGCGCCTTCGAAGAACCGGTCCCCAAGACCTCGACAGGCGGATACGTGCGGGAGAGCTGCCGAAAGCTCGCCACGTTCGTGCCCGACCTGGAGCGGCAGTACGGCATCGCCGACAAGGAGCAGAGCTGGGTTTTCCGTGTGGGCGAGGAGACGAGCGCCCTTGGCGAACTGGGCACGGAGGTGTCACTGACCCAGCTCGTGCGCGAGGTCTCCGAGGCGGTGGGCCAGCGGCTGGAGACCAGCGTATGACCGCGCTGCTGCTCCGGCTGGCGGGTCCCATGCAGTCCTGGGGTGCAGCCGCCCGCTTCGCCCGGCGCACCACGGAGAACGCCCCCACCAAGAGCGGCGTGCTCGGCTTGCTCGCCGCCGCGCTGGGCCGCCCCCGCACCGCGGACCTGTCCGACCTGGCCGCGCTGCGCTTCGGCGTGCGGATCGACCAGCCCGGCTCCCGCATGCGCGACTTCCACACCGCTCACCACGCCGACTCCGGCAAGGCCATGCCGCTCTCGGAGCGGTACTACCTCACCGACGCGGTGTTCGTCGCCGGGGTCGAGGGCGATGCCGCGCTGCTCGACCGCCTGCATCGCGCCCTCCTGGCGCCGTACTACCTTCCCTACCTCGGCCGCCGATCCTGCCCACCCTCCCGGCCCGTCGAGATGGGGCGGCCCGTCGACGCATCCCTGGAAGAAGCGTTGCGCGGCGCCCCCTGGCAGGCATCCGGCTGGTACATCCGGCAGCTGGAGCGCACTGCCCGAGCCAGCGGCAGCTCATCCGGCACGGAAGCGCTGGATCTCCTGCTGGACTGCCCGCCCGGAGAGACTCCCCACCTGTCCCTGCGTGATACGCCGGCCAGCTTCGACCCCCGCCACAGGCGCTACGAACTGCGCGGACTGATCACCGACCGGACCACCGCCGCGTCCCACGACCCGACCACCGGCCTGCGCCCCGTGGGCCCTTCTGACGAGGGCATCACGGAGAGCCTCCCGAGGACCATCTGATGTACCTGACGCGCTTCCGCATCAACACCGCCCGCACCGAGGCCCGGAGGCTGCTGGGCTCACCGCACTTCATGCACGGCGCGGTGAACATGGCCTTCCCCGACGCGCCACCCCGGGACGAACACGGACCACGCGTGCTGTGGCGCCTCGACCACACCCCCTCCGGCCGCCCCGACCTGTTCATCGTCAGTCCCAGCAGACCGGACCTGACCCACCTCGTCGAGCAGATGGGCTGGCCCACCCTCGAAGAGCCGGGATGGTCCACCTTCGCCTACGAGGAATTCCTGGCCACCCTCAAACAAGGAGACACCTGGGGCTTCCGCCTCACCGCCAACCCCGTGCACCACATCCGCAAGCCGGGCAGCGCCAAGGACGCCCCCACCAAACGGACCGCCCATCTGACCCCCAAACACCAGCTCCAGTGGCTTCTCCAGCGGCAGCAGAGCGCCGGGTTCGAAGTCACGCGTACGCCCGATGCCCGTCGCCTACTGCCCGGGCACGGTGACGATCTCGGCGACGAGTACGAGGTGATCGTGCACAACCAGGTGCCGTACCAGTTCCGCAAGCGCAACGCGCGCTCACGAAGCGACATCCGCTTCGTGAGCGTCACCTTCGACGGCCGACTACGGATCACCGACCTCGACGCATTCCGCCGCACCCTCACCCAGGGCCTTGGCAAGGCCAAAGCCTACGGTTGCGGCCTGATGACCCTGGCCCCCCTGCGGTGAGCGGCACCGTCAGCCGTCGGGCTGCCTCCACCCCTCGCGAGCTGTACCGGGTCAAAGACCGGGTCTCCTTCATCTACCTGGAGCGGTGCACCGTCCACCGTGACGACAATGCGATCACCGCCACGGACGCCGACGGCGTCACCCACATCCCTGCAGCGACCATCGGAACACTCCTGCTCGGCCCGGGCACCCGCGTCACCCACCAGGCCATGTCCGTCCTCGGCGAATGCGGCGCCGGGGTCGCCTGGGTCGGCGAGCACGGCGTGCGCTTCTACGCCGGCGGCCGGGCACTGACCCGCTCCTCCGCCCTGGCCGAAGCGCACGCGACCGCCTGGGCCAACCGGCGAACCCGACTGCAAGTGGCCCGGGAGATGTACCGTCTGCGCTTCCCGGAGGAGGACCCGGCCGGACACACCCGCGACGAACTGCTGCGCATGGAAGGCCGCCGCCTCAAGGAGTGCTACCGCCGCGAATCCACCCGAACCGGCGTCCCCTGGCGGCGCCGCGAGTACCACCACGGGGACTTCTCCGCAGGCGACGCGCCCAACCAGGCCGTGACCGCTGCCGCCCAATGCATGTACGGCATCGCGCACGCAGTCGTCACCGCCCTCGGCTGCTCCCCGGCCCTGGGATTCGTCCACTCAGGCCACGAACGCTCCTTCGTCCTGGACATCGCCGACCTCTACAAGACCGACATCGCCATCCCAGCCGCGTTCGACGCAGCAGCGCACGGCCCCGACGACGTGGCCACACGAACACGACGTGCTCTACGCGACCGCATCAACGAGACCGCACTGTTGGACCGCTGCGTGCGAGACATCAAGCAACTCCTGCGCTACGACGAGGCCCAAGCCGGCGAATCTCCCGAAGCACAGGACAGCGTCACCTTGCAGACCGACGGGGACCTTCATGTGACAGGCGGCCGGAACTACGGGGAAGACCCCATCTGGTGACCGTCATCATCCTGGCCAACTGCCCCGCTGGACTCCGTGGCTTCCTGACCCGCTGGCTACTGGAACTCTCCCCCGGCGTCTTCCTGGGCTCCCCCTCCGCCCGCGTGCGAGAGATCCTGTGGGCCGAGGTATGCCAATACTCCGGCCAGGGCCGCGCCCTGCTCGCCTACCAGACCAACAACGAGCAGGGCTTCACCTTCAAGACCCACGACCACAGCTGGCACCCCGTCGACCATGAGGGCCTGACACTCCTACACCGCCCAAACCCCACCCAACCCCACGAAGCCGCTCCCACCCTCAAGCCGCCCAAACAGGGCTGGAGCAAGGCCGCCAAACGCCGTCGCTTCGGAAACAGCTGATGACTTTGAGTAGGTTCCTGCAATATGGATCCACTATGCCGGAATTCGCAGTAGTGGGTAAAAACCAGCGCTCGGCGATGTAAAGCCCCTGGTCACGGCCTGTGGTCCCCGCGCCTGCGGGGCTGTTCCC
>NZ_KE384244.1:252460-366725 GCF_000424785.1 Streptomyces sp. CNT360
GTGGTCCCCGCGCCTGCGGGGCTGTTCCCTGCTGGCGGGCCTGCTTCAGTGCACCGCCGAGGTGGTCCCCGCGTCTGCGGGGCTGTTCCCCAATGACCAGCGACACAAGCTGGGCATCCCCCACCAATGACGGTGAGGACCTCCCCAGCCCGCGGCGGGCTCCTGGGCCAGGACTTGTCCGGGCGATCAAGTGCGCAGCCAGATGACCAGGGCCGCTGCTGTGGCGGTGCCGAGGAAGACGTACCCGCGTTTGTCGTAGCGGGTGGCGATTGCCCGGGACTGCTTCAGACGCCATTTCAGTTGGCGTGATCTTGCGGCAGTCTGGAGTGATGACTGCTGCGCTTGTCGAGCGGATGGCGCCGGATGACCTGTGGGCCTTGTTCCAGCGGGTGGTTCCGCCGGCACCGGTGCGCCCGCAGGGTGGAGGGCTTCGTCGGTGCGGGGACCGCGAGGTGCTGGCCGCGATCATTTTCGTGGCCACCTCGGGGGTGCGCATGGAACCAACTACCGCCGGGCTTCGGCCTGTCGGGCGTGACGGCCTTCCGGCGGTTCACCGAGTGGAGCGAGGCCCGGGTGTGGGCCAAGCTCCACCGCCTGGTCCTCGACGAACTCGGCGCCAGGGATGAGCTGGACTGGTCGCGTTGCGCGATCGACTCCGTCAGTGTCCGGGCCCTCAAAGGGGGCAGCTGACGGGACCGAATCCGACCGACCGCGGCAAGAAGGGATCGAAAATCCACCTCATCGTCGACCGGCAGAGCCTGCCCCTGTCGATCGGCATCTCCGCCGCCAACCTCCACGACAGCCAGGCCCTCATCCCACTGGTCCGCGGCATCCCGCCCATCCGATCCCGTCGCGGCCCGCGACGCCGGCGGCCGGGAGAACTGCACGGTGACAAGGGCTACGACTATCGCCATCTGCGGCGGTGGCTGGCATCCCGTGGCATCCGGCACCGCCTCGCCCGCAAGGGCATCGAGTCATCCCGGCACCTGGGCCGACACCGCTGGGTCGTAGAGCGGACCGTGTCCTGGCTGTCCGGCTGCCGCCGCCTGCACCGCCGCTACGAGCGCAAGCCGGAACACTTCCTCGCCTGCACCGCCATCGCCGCAACCCTCATATGTCACCGCAGGCTGGCCAAGTGAAATGACGTCTTATGTGGTCACGCCGGCGGCTGATCGACGGCATACGCTTCCGGGTACGCACCGGCATCCCTTGGCGGGACATGCCTGAGGAGTACGGGCCATGCATGCGCTCGTACGACATCTTCCGCCGCTGGCAGCGGGACGGCACCTGGCAGAGGATCTTCACCGCGCCGCAGGCCCGCGCGGAGGACAACGATCTGATCACTTCGGACATTAACGTGGACTCCACCGTGGCCCGGGCGCACCAGCACGCCGCAGGTGCGCGGAAAAGGGGGATCCCCAAAGGGAGCCGCCCGGCGGCGTCGCCGTGGAGCCGGATGATCACGGGCTCGGCCGCTCGCGTGGCGGGCTGACCACCAAGCTGCACCTGGCGGTCGAGCAGCGGCAGAAGCCGATGTCGATCGTGATTACGGCGGGGCATCGGGGCGACTCGACGCAGTTCGAAGCGGTACTGGAAGGCACCCGGGCGCCCCAGCTCGGGCTGGGACGGCCGCGTACCCGGCCTCGCCGGGTACGCGCGGACAGGGCGTACGCCTCTGCCAAGAACCGCGCCTAACTGCGCCGACGTGGGATCCGCTGCACCATCCCGGACAAGGCCGACCAGGCGGCCAACCGCAAGAAGCGCGACTCGCGCGGCGGTCGGCCGCCCAGGTTCGACAAGGCCAGCTATAAGGAGAGGCACGCGGTGGAGTGCGGCATCAACCGCTTCAAGAGACACCGCGCCGTCGCCACGAGGTACGACAAGCTCGCTGTCCGCCACGAGGCGACCGTCCTTGTCGCCGCCATCAACGAGTGGCTGTGACCAGCACTTTCGAAGTTCGGCAGATCTGGACAGTTGGACCTCCGTGCTCACTCAGCCGGCGTGGAGAATCCGAAAGCGATCGGGTTCCGCCGGGTCCCGATCAACGACTTGGATCGGTGCCCAAGCCCATTGCCAAACGCCGACGCCCGGCGTGCGGGAGAACTTGATCGGCCTGCGGGCGCCCTCGACCGCCACGCGCGGCCATGACTCGGCGATGGCCGCCCGGTCCGTGCCGTGGGAACGCAGCACCGCAGCGAGGACGGCGACGGTGTCCCAGCCCTCGAAGGCGACGAAGGAGGGCGCTTCGCCAAGCCGCTCGCGGAGCTCCTTCCCGACTCGTTCACCGAGCGGACCGAGGCGCTCGGGCAGGTAGCGCAGGAACGGGATCCCGGCGCCGTCCTCACCCAGCGCCGCAGCCCATTCGGCGAACTCCGGTTGTCCGGCCGGAGCGCCGATAAGGATCTCCACGAGCCGCCGGTCGCCCCGGACGGCCCGGACGATCGGCACCGCCGGCTCCGGATGGCCGACCAGCAGTAGGAGCGCCGTCACGCCATGGTCGACGAGCGCGTCGCATAGAGCCTCGGGCGAGGGCGTCGCGTCGAGTTCGAGGACGGTGCCGCCGCGGGGAGCGAGGTGGTCCCGCAGAACGCGGGTCCCGGACGCCCAGTAGACGCTCGGCTGGGTCGCCACGGCGATCCGACTATGGCCCGCGCGGAGGAGGAAGTCCGCGTAGATCCGCCAGCCGTAGGACTGGGCCGGGGCCAGACGCGCGACCCACTCCGTCGGCTCCTCGGTGAGCGCGTCGAGCACCGCGGACGAGCAGAGAAACGGCACGCCGAGGGCGTCGGCTCGGGCGGCGGCGGCGCGGGCGACCACGCTGTGATACTCACCCGCCACGGCGGCCACGCCCAGGTGGGCCAGTTCGTCCACGGCCGCCGCGGCCCGCTCCGGATCGGCCGCGGTGTCCCGGACCACCAACTCCAGTGGTCTGCCGTCGATCCCGCCGGCGTCGTTGACCTCACGAACGGCCAGGTCGAGTCCTGCGAGCAGGTGTCGGCCCGCCTCGACCCAGCCGGGCCGCGTCAGCGGGACGAGAGCACCCAGGCGGATGGATGACCCGTCTGTGTGCTCCGCTCCGGACGGCGATGGTGGCGTGTTCATCGGGTGGCGTCTCTCCTGGGACGATGCCGTCGCGGTCCGCCCGGATCGCGCGCCGGCCGCTGGCGGTGCGCGATCATCACGTCCCGCCAAGGCAGGCACGCCCGGGTGATCATGCCGGTCATTGGATCCAATACCCGTGCCCATAGGCAACCGAGATTTCGCTCGCTGAGCCGCCAAGCTTCATCGTCATCGGCACCAGCGAGGGCCTGCACCCAGAAGGTCACTCCCGAAACACGCTCTAGGGGGCACGAAGTCCCGGGAGGACAGGCCATGCAGGTAGAGCAGGTCGACGCCCACGAGCTCGAAGACCTGCGTCTGATGGCCGTACGGTTCATGCGCCAGGTGGAAAGCGCTCGACGATGTCAAGCACGCCACCACGGCGCCGATGCAGGACGAAGGTGGTACCGCGACTATGCGCCGAGCTAGCTGACCGCGAACTCATGACCCGCAACCGGAGGCTGCCCGCCCTTGTCGACGCACCGCGCGGACGATCAGCAGGACGGATTCCGTACACATGAGGACGGGAAGCGCTGCGAACACGTGGCAACTGCGGAGAGGAGTTTGCGCAGGCCAGGCTGCCGCTAGCGGCTTTCCCGCAGGTCACAGCCCCTTCCTAGGGAAACTCCTGAAGCGGGTGTCGCAGGTTCGAATCCTGCCGGGGGCACCAGTAGGGCCGACTCGGGGTTGTTTCGGGTCGGCCTTTTTTGTGTTGGGGGCGACCGTCCGGGGGGTCAAAGGGAGGGGAGGGGGAGGGTGGTGGGGAGGGCGTGTTCGCCCTCGGGGGTGAGGACGAGGGTGCGGGGGCGGCTGCCGGGGGTCAGCCACTGGCGGGACAGGAAGGCGGCGAGAAGAGCGGCGCCCAACCGGCCTGCGAGGTGGTGGTGTTGTTCCGTCCAGTCCAGACAGAAACGCAGCAGAGGGCGGCGGGTGCGGGAGGGGCGGGCAGTGTCCGACAAGCTGACCCCCAGGGCGGCGAAGACGGTCTCCGCGGCGGGGCCCAGTTCGTAGGGGTGGGTGGACAGCGGGGCGGAGAGGGGGTCGTGGGGGCGGCGGCGGGTGTCGGAGAGGCCGTCGGTGGGGCGCAGAGCGTCTGCCGCGACCAACGCGGCGGTGACCTGTACACCGAGGTCGCCGGCGAGGTGGTCGTAGCAGCTGCGGGCACGGCGCAGCGCTGCGGCGCGGGTGTGGGCGCGCAGGGAGCGGACCGGGCGCGGCGGGGAGAGGGCGGTGAGGGCCTCCAGCGCGGTGGCGACCTCGGGGCCGGTGAGGCGGTAGTAGCGGTGCCTGCCGGACTTCTCCATGGCGACCAGTCCGCCCTCGCGCAGCTTCGCCAGGTGGGCGCTGGCCGTCTGCGGGGAGACGCCGGCCTCGTCGGCCAGTACCGAGGCAGGCAGCGGTCTGCCGTCGACCAGGGCCATGAGTACCCGGGCGCGGGCCGGGTCGGCGAAGAGCGCTGCGGCTGTGGCCGGGTCCGCCTCACCGTCCGTGCGTGGCTTCCCGCCGGAGGACGGCTCGCCGCCTGGAGGCGCCGCGCCGCGCGGGTCCGGTGCCGTATCACGGAGCGACGTCGTGGGCGACATCGTGGCCTGCTGGGGGTACGCGATGGTGGTCATGGCTCCAGTGTGCGTCGGTGACACTCGCTGTGGTGACGGCCGCTTTGGTGGCGGTCACCCGGCCCGTACCGGGCGGCACACGGCCCCCGGATCGGCCCGAGGGAACACCCGGCCACCGCGCGGACCGTCCGGAGGGAGCAACCGCTCACCGTGCGGACCATCCCGAAGGCGGAACCACTCACCACGCAGACCGCCCCAAGGGAGGGACCGGCCACCGGACAGACCGTACGGAGGGGGCAACCCCTCACCGTACAGACCGTCCCGAGGGCAGAACCGCTCATCACGCAGACCGCCCGGAGGGGACAACCACTCACCATGCGGACCGCCCCAAGGAGGCAACCCCTCACCGCGCAGACCATCCCGAAGGCGGAACCACTCACCACGCAGACCACCCCAAGGGAGGGACCGGCCACCGGACAGACCGTACGGAGGGGGCAACCCCTCACCGTACAGACCGTCCCGAGGGCAGAACCGCTCATCACGCAGACCGCCCGGAGGGGACAACCACTCACCGCGCAGACCGCCCCAAGGAGGCAACCCCTCACCGCGCAAACCGTCCCGAAGGCGGAACCACTCACCGTGCGGACCGCCCCAAGGAGGCAACCCCTCACCGTGCAGACCGCCCCAAGGAGGCAACCCCTCACCGAGCGGACCGTCCCGGGGGAGGGAGAGGCCGCCGGGCGGACGGGACCGCACGTGTCGGCTGGGTCGGCGTGGGAGGCGCCGCGTCGACGCTGACGGTGTTCGCCGTCGTCGGCTCCGGGCACCGCGGGCCGCACCCGCTGGGGATGTGCGCGTGCGCTGTCGCAGTGCCGGCCGGTGTCGGATGCGTGCTGTGGGAGCGTCGTACGGACGCTCCCATGCTGCCGCTCGGGCTGCTGCGACGGCCGGCTTGCGCCGGGCCGCAGCCCGGCGCCCTGGTGGTGGACATGGTCGCCAACGGGACGCTCTTCGTCACGACTCTCCACCAGTCCGTGCAGCACCGTTCGTCGTTCGTGGCCGGGGGGCTGCTGTTCCCACTGCTCGCGCCCCTCGCCGCACTGGCGCCGGTCACCGGTCGGCTGACCGCCCGGTGCGGGCCACGGACGCCCACGCTGCTCGGTACCTGCGTCTCCGCGTGCGGCTGTGCTGCCCTGCTGCTCGTGCAGACGGACAGCGGCCCGGCCGCACTCGTCCCCGGGCCGGCAGGGTTCGGCGTCGGCAGCGGCCTGTTCACGGCCGCCGTGGCAGCGGCCGTCATGGCAGCGGTCCCCGACCGATGTTCGGGGCTCGCCGACGGCGTCAACAGTGCGGTTCGCCAGACGGGTACGGCGCTTGGTGCCGCGGTCTTCGGCGCGGTCGCCGGATCGCCGCACGACGCCGACGCGTTCACCGGAAGGCTGCACCGTCCGGGGCTGTTGGAAGCGTCGCTGCGGGCTGCCGTCCTCGTTCTGACGGCGGTGACGGTCGCGGCACCGACCGGGCTGCGGCCCGAGACCTGCTGCGAGAGCCCGGGTCGAACCCACGCGGGGTGAGGGCGCCGCAGCCGGGCCTCGTCCCCCTCTCCCCGCGTGCGCCGCAGACACGGTGTTCATTGCAGCCCTCGGGACTCGGCTCCCGCCCCGTGCGCACGGGCCTGGCGGGGGCCGAGGGTGTGCAGGATGGTGGTGTGCAGCGCCGCATGCAGGCAGGCAGCCGGGGTCAGCGAGGCCGCGGGGGTGCACGGGACGGCCCAGTGGGGGCCCGGCGGATGCAGGCGGCTGCTGGGCGGGACGGTCACCCAGCTCGCCGTCCCGAGCACCTGGACGGCGGCGAACTCGTTGAAGGACCAGTCCCGTGCGCTGCCCGGTTCGATGAGCCAGTACAGCCTGCTGCCGTAGGGGTCGCGGATCACAGCTCCGGAAGAGGCGCCCAGCCGTGCGAGCACTCCTTCTCCCAGGTAGGCGGGCACCCTTACGGCGTCCCACCACTCCCCCGCGGGTAACAGCACGGCATCCAGGCCCTTCGGTAGCGGCCACCATACGGTCACGGCTTCTCCAGTACGTCCTGTGCGTCTGTCCATGTGTGCGGTCTGTACGTTTACGCGGTCGTTGCGGTCTGTGCGTCTGTGCGGGCCGTGCGAGCTGTACGGCAACGTTTCGGCACACCGTCCGGCGCACCGCCCTCCAGCACACCGTCCGTCCAGCACTCCGTGTGCCGGTGCGCCGTGCTCACGTGCGCTGCGTTCGGTGCCCTGTGTTCCTGCGCGTCTTGACGTTCCTGTGCGTCTTGACGTGGCCAGCCTGCCGCGGGGAAAGGCGGTGAAGTGTCACCAATGAGTGACACTTTGGTCGCAGTGAGTAGCCGATCGGCCCGGGTTCGGCGCTCCGACCGGCGCGGGGTCTCTCACAGGCCGAGCCAGGCGGCCATGTTGTCCAGGGTGTCGGGTGTGCGGCGGCGCTGCGCCACCAGGCCGTTGATGGTCTCGCGGGCGCCCGGGTGGTACCGCGTCTGCTCGGGGGCCAGTTTGCGCGCTGTCATCACGGACTCCAGGGCGGCGTCGCAGCGTCCGGTCTCCATCTCGGCGCGGGCCCGGTCCACGTAGAAGTGGGCGCGGCGTGACATGGGCCAGCCGTGCGGAAGCCGCACCCGGCGGGACTGGTCGAGCGCCTTTCCGTAACGTCGCATCTCCACCTGGGCGGACACCTCGTGCACGGCCACGTTGGCCGGCCCGAAGCTCAGCCAGTGCACGCGTCCGGCCTCGCCGGTGCGCTCCGCGTACGAGGCGGCCTGGCGCAGGTGGCCCTCGACGGCGTCCGCGTCGTGGGCGCGGGCGGCGATGACGCTCGCCCCCAGGTGCAACTGTCCGCACACCGCGAGCGTGTTGCGCGCTTCGCGTTCGGCACCGTCGGCGCGGGAGAGGGCCTGGTGCCCCGCGTCGATGAGCCGCAGCCCGATGGTGTGCTCGCCCTCGCGGAAGTAGGTGAGGGCCCGCATGTACTGGCGTACGGCGGCCAGTCGCGGGTCCGAGCCGCGTTCGGCGGCCCAGCCCAGCCGGTCGAGGGCGATGGTCGCCAGATCGTAGAAGCCCAGCTTGGTGGCGATGTCGTGTGCCGTGCGGTACGCCGAACCGAGTGTCTGCCACAGCGCGGTGCTGGGGGCGCGGTGCGCGGCGGCGGTGACCTCGGCGATGAACAGCGGCAGCGCCTGCGCCGCCTTGCTCAGCTGTGTGGCGCGCACCATGCGGCACAGGTCGTCGGCACGGGCGGCGAGCTCGGCCGCGCGGTCCTCCTCCCGCCGCCCGTCGTCCGCGGGGACGGGGGTGCCGTCCTCGAGGTCGTAGAGGTCCAGCGACTCGCGGATGGGCCGGATCAGGGCGGCGAGCCTGTCCTGTTGGAGTTCGGTGACGTACGGCTGTCCGGTCAGTACGGTCACATCGATCCGCAGCAGCCGTGCCACCGCCGAGATCAGATCCGGTGATGCGTTCTTGCGCCCCTCCTCGACCTGTCGTAACAAGCTGTAGGAGTACGGGATCTGGGCAGCCAGCCCGCGCTGCGTCAGTCCTGCCAGCTTGCGTTGGTGGGCGATACGGACGCCCGCGTGTTCTTCCTTCAGCCCGCGCATCCGCGACTCCGTTCGGCTTTTGGTGCCTCGGCACGGTAAGCACACCGCGACGACGTGCTGGTTCGCGTCCGGGAGCACCACTCGATCGAGTTCCGAAAAGTTGCGCCGGAGGGACGCGGTATGAGAGAGGCGTGCGGTACGGCGGGAGGTACGCGGGAGAGGAAGCGCTGTACGGCCCGTTTCCGTGGTGGGATGCGCCCATGGCCTCACGCGTCCTGTATCTGCTCGCCTGCGCCGCACCGCCCGCCCTCCAGGTGGCCGATGCCGTCCGGGACGCTCAACACGACGGCTGGGACGTGTGCTTGGGCCTCACCCCGACGGCAGCACAGTGGCTGGAGGGACAGCTTCCCGCCCTGGAGCGCCGGACCGGCCTTCCGGTGCGCTCCCGCTACAAGCAGCCCGGGGGGCCGGACGTCTGGCCGCCCGCGACGGTGGCCCTGGTGGCTCCCGCGACGTTCAACACCGTCAACCAGTGGGCGCTCGGCATCACCGACAAGTTCGTGGTCGGTTTCGCCGCGGAGGCGATCGGCAAGGGCATCCCTCTGGTGACGGTGCCGTGCGTGAACGCCGCCTATGCCCGGCACCCCCAGTTCGGGCGCTCCCTCGACGTGTTGCGGGGCGCGGGCGTCCGGGTGCTGTACGGGGAGGGCGGTTTCGTGCCCAACCCTCCGGGAGAAGGCCGCTCCCAGGCATTCCCCTGGGGCCTCGCCCTGAAGGCGGCAGGCGAGGCGGCGGACCGGGCCGTCGGCGAGAGCTAGCACGACCGGCCAGAGGGCGACGCCGCCTCGCTTCTTCGGCGGCAGCCCGCGTAACAGCGGCCCACGTCTCGGCAGTTCGCGTGTGAACCTGCGCGCTTCCCGTGGGCGGGGGTGCGCGTTGCTGGGTCACGCGTTACTCTTTGGGCAATCGGCTTGGTCACTCGGCCAAGTCGATTGCCCAATGCGAGACGTCGAAAGCGCACGACGAGGGCAGACGCGGCATTCCTGGGGAACGTCGTTCCAAGCCACCCGTGCGGCGCCGCAGCGAAGGAGACCTCGTGGCACCATCACCGTCCGCCACCGCCGCCGACCGCGGCCGCGAGGTACGGCAGCGGCTGCTGCGCGCCGGGGCGGAACTCATCGCGGAACGGGGCTGGTCGGCGGTGAGCACCCGGATGGTCGCGGAGCGGGCACAGGTCGGCTCCGGACTCGTCCACTACCACTTCGCCTCCCTGGGAGCGCTGTTGCGCCAGGCCGCCCTCGGGACGGTCGAGGCGCTCGCCAAGGAGACCGCCGCGTTGCTTGCCGCCGCCGCGGCACCGGGGGAGGCGCTGGAGCACGTCATGGGCACGCTCGACGACTACTCGGGCACCGATCCGACCTCGTTGCTCTTCACGGAGACCTACCTGGCGGCAACCCGCGACGAGGAGCTGAGGGAGGGCTTGGCACGGATCCTGGCCACCACCCGCGACGAACTGTCCGGACGGTTGAGCAGCCACGGAGTGGACCGCCCCGCGGAGACGGCAGCGGTGCTGCTGGCAGCCCTCGACGGGCTGATGCTGCACCGTGCGGCCGTTCCCTCCCTCACTTCGGGCTCTTCGGCCACCCCTGTGCTGCGCCGCCTGCTGAGCACTTCCGCCGACTGACACAACGCACACACCGACCGGTGCGACGCATGGGGCACGGTCGCGCCTCACGGGAGGGTGAACACGATGAAGGCCGTCATCTGCGGGGCCGGCATCGCCGGGCTGGCACTCGCCCACCGGCTTGCCGCCCACGGCTGGGAAAGCGACGTGGTGGAGCGGGCGCCCGGACCGCGCACCCAGGGCTACATGATCGACTTCTTCGGGCCGGGGTACGAGGCCGCCGAGGCCATGGGGTTGCTGCCACGGTTGCAGGAGCTCGGTTACGCCGTCCGCGAGGCCGCCTTCATGGACGAGCGGGGCCGCAGGCGGGCCGGGCTGGACTACGCGCAGTTCTCCGCGGTCGCGGGCGGCTCGCTGCTCAGCATCATGCGCCCGGACCTCGAACTGGCGCTCCGCGAGAGCCTGCCGGCCACGGTGGACCTGCGGTACGGAGCAAGCGTGACGGCCGTCGACAACCGCGACGACGGCGTCCGCGTGATTCTCGACGACGGCACGGTGCGCGAGGCCGACCTGCTGGTGGGCGCGGACGGCATCCACTCCACCGTGCGCGCCCTCGTGTTCGGGCCGGAGGGCAGCGAGGAGAGGTGTCTGCGTCCTCTCGGTTTCCACACCGCGGCGTTCGTGTTCGACGACCCGCGGGTGCGGGAACACGTCGCGGGCCGGTTCTGCCTGACGGACACCGTGGGACGCCAGATGGGTTTCTACGCGCTGCGCGGCGGGAAAGTCGCGGCCTTCACCGTGCACCGGGTGGCGGAGCCGTCCGCCCCGCTCCCCCGGGACACCCGAAAGGCCCTGCGTGAGACGTACGGTTCGCTCGGCTGGGTGGCCCCGCGGGCGCTGGAGGCGTGCCCGCCCTCCGAGGAGATCTACTACGACCATGTGGCACAGACCGTCCTGCCCCGGTGGAGTACCGGCAGGACCGTCCTGGTCGGTGACGCCTGCTACGCCGTCTCGCTGTTGGCGGGCCAGGGAGCCTCCCTGGGCATCGCCGGCGCCCATGTGCTGGCCGACCGCCTGGCAGCCGCTGAGGGGGACGTCCGGGCAGGGCTGGAGCGGTACGAGCAGGTATGGCGCCCGCTCGCCGAGGAGAAGCAACGCGCGGCGCGCAAGGGGGCGCGGTGGTTCCTGCCGGAGAACCAGGTGTGGCTGCGGGCCCGCAGGGCGGCCATGCACCTGTCGGGACTGCCGGGCGTCGACCGGCTGATCGCGGCGGCGGTGTCCGGCAAACCAGCCGAACTATCCGAACTCACAGCACCGAGGGGGCCCTCCCGCTGACCCGGCGGCGTTCCCCCCGCCCCCGCCGAGAGGCCCCGCCGCCTCGGTGAGCCCATCCCCGGTCGGCGGTGACGTCCCGTCGCCGGTGACGTCCCGTCGGCCGTGACCTCCCGTCTTCGGTGACGTCCCGTCGGGCGCGGCTCCGCGTCCACCCGGTCGTACGACCAAGGACCGAGCCGGAGGGAGAAATTTCGGCTCGCCGGCCGTTCGTTGTGCTGGGCGAAGGAAGGAACATGCGGCGCGGTCCCTCCGTGCCGTCGGCCGATCCGAGGAGGCAGCGCCCATGCCTGTCCAGCTCAACCACACCATCGTGCGCGCCAGCGACAAGAAACGGTCAGCGGAGTTCCTCGCCGGGCTGCTGGGGCTCGACGTCCAACCGCAGTTCGGACCGTTCCTGCCGGTCCTGACGGCGAACGACGTCGGGCTCGACTTCGCCGACGCGGGCGACGAACCGGTCACACCGCAGCATTACGCGTTCCTGGTGTCCGAGGAGGAGTTCGACGCGATCTTCGGCCGGATCCAGGCCGCGGAGCTCACCTACTACGCCGACCCGGGCCGTAGCAGGCCCGGGGAGATCAACACCCGGGACGGCGGCCGCGGCGTCTACTGGCTCGACCCCGACGACCACGTGCTGGAGATCCTCACCCGCCCCTACGGCTCCGGTGGCCGGACCGGCTGACGAACCGCACCGGACCCGGGCGCCCGAGGGCAGCGAGCCGGTCAGTGCTCGCTGCTCCCGGCGCCCGGCCCGCCGTCCTCGTCGTCCGGGCACGGCGTGCCCCGCGGCAGCTTGTAGGGGGCCGCGACGTGGTAGACGCCGGGCCGGGGCGCCTCCAGAACCGTCCAGGTGTCCAGCACCGGCTCGTCCTTGCCCTCCGGCGGCGGCCCTCCGAACGTGGGCTCCGCCTCGCGCAGACACCCGTTGACGTTCTCCCCGCGGTCCCGGGGCGGCGCCACCCGGTCGCCCTCCTTGTCGACGAGCCCGAGCCACGGCGAGTACGGCACCCGCACGAGCACGCGCCCGCTCTTGTTGACCCGCACCGTCACGCTCTCCGCATCGGCGCGCTCCACGGAGGCGGAGGCGTCCACCAGCGGCACGGCGTCCTTGACGCGGAAGAGCCGCCAGCTCGCGTCCGACCAGATCTCCTTCAGGTACGGCTGCCCCTCGCCCACGAGCTTGGCCTCGGCCACGCCGCCCGCGATGTCCGGCGGGTCGGCGGGCAGCACGACGTAGTGCACCGCCCACCGGCGCAGCCACTCGCGGTAGCGCTCGGGGTTCAGGTTCTTCTCGTAGAAGAGGGGGTTGCGCTCCAGGTCGGCCTGGCGGTTCCAGCCGCGGGCGAGGTTGGCGTACGGCGCCAGGGCCGAGGCCTCGCGGTGGCTGTTGACGGGGACGACCTCCACACGGGCGCGGTCCGCGTGGACCTTCCGCAACTGGGACACCAGCGGTTCCAGTTCCTTGGACCAGTTGGTGTCGGGCGTGGTGTGCAGGACGTCCCAGGTGGGCTTGGCGACCTGCCAGCCCATGGTGACCAGCAGCGCCAGCGCCATCGCCAGGCCCCTGCGGGACTTCCACGGCTGCCACCCGCGGCCCACCACGAGCGGTACGGCAGCCAGCAGCACCACGGCCCCGAACAGCAGCCCGAGCCGCTCGACGTTGGAGCCCAACTGGGAGGGGATCGCCCAGGTCAGCAGGATGCCCAACGCGTAGACGGCGCCGGCGACCCGTACCGCCACCCACGCCTTGGGCACGAGCAGCGTCACCGCGACCGCCCCGAGCACCGGGAAGATCACCGACACGAACGGCATCGGCATGACGCCGGTGAAGGGGAACAGCAGCGCCGAGAACGCCACCACCACCGGTGGCGGAACGGCGATGGCGAACATCGCCGCGGGCCTGCGGGCCAGCAGCAGCGAGGCCGCCACGACCTCCAGGTACAGCCCCGCGACGGGGCTGGCCGCGGTGGCCAGCGCGGCCAGCACGATGGCGAGCGCCGCCCGCAGGTACCGCGCCGGCCGGCTCGCACGCCCCCCGCGCCAGCGCGCGGGCCACGTCCAGACCACCGCCACCGCACCGAGCCCGAAGAGCGCTCCGAGCGCGAACGTGACCCGGCCGGAGGCCGCGTCGCACGCGAAGGCGAAGGCGCCCCACAGCGAGGGCACCAGGGGTCTGGGCACCGTCCGCGCCAGGAGCAGGGCGAGCAGACCCGCCGAGAGCACTCCGGCGAGGATCAGCGTCGAACGGACGCCGAGGACGGCCATCAGGTAGGGCGAGATGACGCTGTAGGAGACGGGGTGCAGTCCGCCGTACCAGGCGAGGTTGTACGCCGATCCCGGGTGCGCGGCCGCGAACTCGGCCCACGCGTCCTGAGCCGCCAGGTCTCCGCCGCCGCTGGCCAGCAACCACAGCCACAGCAGGTGCAGCAGCGCTGCGACACCCAGCGCGGTGACGACCAGAGGAAGCGGCCTGACCCGGCCGTCCTCCCGCGCCCACCAGCTCCGCAACCGGCTGCGGGCACTGCCCTTGCCGACGTCGGGCCGGTCTGTCCCGTCCGTCACGGCGTCGGCGTCGGCGTCGGCCTCGGCGTCGGCGTCGGCGTCGGCGTCGGCGTCGGCGTCGGCGTCGGGTACAGCAACGGCGTCGGTGTCGGCCGAGGCACCGGTGGCGGCTGCACCGCGGGCCTCCGCGTCCGCGACGTCCTCGCCGCCGCCGTGGACGGCGTCGTCACCCCGGCCGACACCGTGGTCGTGGCCCGCACCGTGGTCGAGGCCCGCACCGAGGTCGTCGCCGGATGCAGCGCCGGTCGCACCGTCGGCACCGTCGGCCCCGGGACTGTCGCCGCCCGCGCGGGCGTCACTGCCCGCCGGGGCGTCGCTCCCCGTGCGGGCGTCGCCTTCCGCTGGGACGTGGTCGGGGCGCTCGGCGGCGTCCCGTGCGCCCGGGAGGGCACTCGTCGCGCTCGTCTCGGCCCCCGGGTCGTCCGTCGTGCACGGACGCTGCCCGGGAACAGGCATACGAGCGGCATCCGTGGCGTCGTCCACGCCCGGACTCCCGGTTATCCCGTCGGCGCCGGCGTCAGGATCCGACTCCGGCGTCCGCGGTCGATGCACAGTGGACACTGCGCTCTCTCCCCCGTCCTCCCCGTACGGATGTGCGGCTCAGATCCGCACGACGTTATCGGACAGCACCCCCGCGCTTCCTGCCGCCCCACGCACCCCCGGGGTTTTCCGCCACGGGGAGCGCGGCGCGTGGGCGGGCCGGGCGCACCGGCCGGAACGGGGGACGCCGCAGGGCGGCAAAAGGTTCAGTGGACGTCAGCCGATGCGTGTCAGCTTGTCCGGGAACCCGGGCTCGGACAGGTCCTTCTGGAGGGCGACGGGGACCTTCACCTGGCCGGGCCCGTCTCCCGCCGTCAGCGTGCCGACCTTGGTGCCGGCCTCGGCCTCGTGGGGGACGGTTCTGCTCCCGTCGGTCAGGCCCAGCTCGACCTTCAGGCCCGACCAGCCCACCGCCGACACGTCCTTGGTGGCCACGACCGGGGTCTTTCCGCCGAGCTGGTCGTCCACGTAGCCGACGACCTGGCCCTTCTTGACCACCGTCCGGGAGGTCAGCGAGTCCTGCGCCGCGTCGATCAGCTTCTTGCTGGCGCCCAGAACGGTGTCCAGGATCGAGGGCTGGTACTGCCCGAGCATCGCGCCGACGATCAACTGCTTGGTGCCGCCGACCTCCTTCTCGGCCGCGAACACCAGGTTGCCGCCTGCCTTGGTGGTGGTGCCCGTCTTGATGCCGACGACGCCGTCGACCGGCACGAGCTTGTTCCAGTTGGGCTGCGTCTTGCCGTTGCGGTCCTCGTAACCGGACTGCCGCACGACCTCGCGGAAGATCGGGAACTGCATGACCTTCTTCGCCAGCTTCACCTGGTCGGCGGCGGTGCTGACGGTGGAGGCCGTGAGGCCGCTGGGGTCGGTGTAGTGGGTGTTGGTCATGCCCAGGTCCTTGGCGGCCGCGTTCATCTTCTTGACGAACGCCTTCTCCGAACCTGCGTCCCAGCGTCCCAGCAACCGTGCCACGTTGTTCGCGGAAGCGATCATTATCGCGTTGAGCGCCTCGCGCTGCGACAGCTTCTCGCCCGCCTGCACCTTGACCGTCGACTCGTTCTGGGAGCTGAGCCCCGCCTCGTCCTCGGCCTTCTGGTCGACGGGGATCTGCGCGCCCTTGGACCCCTTCTTGACCGGGTGGTCGCGCAGGATCACGTAGGCGGTCATCACCTTCGCCACACTGGCGATCGGTACCGGCTTCTGCTTCCCGTACGACCCGAACGAGCCCAGCCCCTGCACGTCGATCACGGCCTGCCCCTCGGAGGGCCAGGGCATCGACGGCTTCGCGCCCTCGAACGTGTAGGTCTTGGACGCCGTCAAGGACAGCTCGGGGTCCGGCAGCGGGCGCACCGCCTGGACCACGACGAAGACGACCGCGAGCAGCAGCACCAGCGGCGTCCAGATCTTCACCCGGCGGGCCGCCGTGCGCAGCGGCGTCTCCGGCGGCGGCGGGGTGTTGGTCAGCTGGGCCAGCAGGTCCAGCGGGGGCGGATCCTGCCGGCCGCCCGCCTGCGCCTCGGGGCTGCCGGGCATCGGCTGCTGCCGGGTCCGCTCCGGCTCGCTCTCCCCGGCGCTCGGCGCATCGCCCGCACCGGGCGCTGCATCGGGGACCGGCGGCACCGCAGGCGGCCCCGCGGGGCGCTGCGGAGCCGCCGTCGGTCCCAGGCCGGCCGTCGGCGCCGCCGACGGAGGTGAGGTGGGCCTGCTCGGCACTTCGGGGCCCGCGGGTGCGGCGGGCGGCAGCGGCTGGGCGGGGGTACGCGGTGTGTCGGCGGACCGGAGCGGGACGAACTGGCTGGTGCGCTCCGCTTCCGACTCGTCACCGCCCTCACCGCCACCCGACCGGCTCGGCGCACCGCTGGCCGACTTGTCCCCGGTCTTCTTTCCCCCGGCTGCCTTGCCACCGGCTGCCTTGTCCGCAGCGGGCTCGCCCGCAGCGGACTTGCCCGCTGCCGACTCGCCCTGGCCCGGCGTACCGCCGCCCGGCCTGCCCGTGGCCGGATCCGAGGGGGACGGCGGAGTCGAGGGAACCGGCGGGGCCGACGGGGAAGAAGCGGCTGCCGGGGACGCGGAGGCGGCGGTGCGCGGGTCGGCTGTACGGGGGTCGACGGCGCCGGTACGGCCCTCCGAACCGGCCGAACCCTTTCTTCCGGAGGTTCCCGTCGAAGCAGCCTTTCCGTGCTTTTCGGACTTGTTGCCGCCGGGTGCCTTCGTGGCGCCGTCCGGCGCGGCCTCGGGGGCGCGGAAAATCGCCGTCGGCTGGTCGACGGCGGGCTCGGCAGCGCCCTCGGGCGCTCCGTCGCGCTCGGCCGCGTCGCCGTCCTTCCGGTCCGCCCCGTTCTCCCGGTCCGACCCGCCCTTACCGGCGTCCTTGGCCCGCCTGGAGGCACCGAAGAACGCCGAGGTCAGTCGCTCGGCGCGGTCGGCGGCCGCCTTGTCGTCCTGGTTGTCCTGGTTTCCAGGGTTGCCCTGGTCGCCGCCCTTCTCGTCGCCGCGCAGGATGCCGAACATCGCGGTCGGCGCGTCCGGACGGCCACCGCCGCCCTGGGTGCCGTCCGCGGCGCCTTCCCGGGCGTCCGAGGCCGCGTCCGCAGCCGCCGCGCCTGTCCCCGCACCGTCCGACTTCGGCCGGACCGGCAGACCGGACGCGGCCCCCTGGGCGCCCTCGGCGCCGCCTGTCCCGCTCTTCCCGGCGGGCTCCGCGCTCCGCGTACCGTCAGCCGCGCCGACGCCCTCTCCAGCCGCGTCCTCCGACGCCGCCGGGTGGTTCTCGTCACCGGCGACCCAGGCCGCGACGGCGGACTTCAGCCGCTGGTCGCTCTCGTCACCCGCACCGGCCTCGCCGGATCCCGGCTCCGCCGACGCGTCCTCCGCGGGGGTCTCATCCGCATTGCCCGTCGGGGCCGCCGGAGAGGGGATCTTCGAGGACTTCGCGTCCTTCTCCGCTCCGGAGCCGTTCAACCGTTCGTTTTCGGTCGTCTCGCCGGAGGGCGCAACCGTGCCGCCGCTCCCCGTCGTCTCCCCCGACGACTTCTCCCGCTCCGACCTGTCGGGGGATTCGCCCGCCACCGATGCCTCCTGATGCTGCTCGCCGCTCGCCATACCAGTTAACAGTGTCCCGCGCACCGAGGCCGCCACCGGCGTGGCGGCACTCCTCCAGAGAGCGGCTTCGACGGCCACCCCATGCGGCAGACGAGAACGACATACCTACTGGTTCCCGTCCATAACGTCCAGGCACTCTCGACAGACCATTGTGAGAGGGGTCACCCTGTCATTCATCCACGCGGGGAGGCATGGATGGGCAGGAGCCGCAGAACAATTCCCGAGGAGCTTCTGCTGCTCGCTCTGGACCCGGCCACGGGTACCACGGCGCAGCCGCAGTCGCTTGACCTCGGCCTGGCCGGTGCGCAGCTCGTGGAGCTGGCTCTGGCGGGACGGATAGCCCCGGACGGGGACCGTATCGCCGTGGTGCTGCCACGGCCGACCGGAGATCCGACGCTGGACTCCGCACTGGAACTGCTGCGCAGGCGCGGCAGTCCGGTACGCGCGGTCCACTGGATCGGCGGACCCCGGCTGGGGTTGCGCCAAACCTATCTCACACACCTGGAACGGTGCGGCATGGTGCATGCCGTTTCCGGCCAGATGTGCGGGGTGCTGCCGACGACGCGCTATCAGGCCACGGAGACGGCCATCAGCCGGGAGATCAGGGCCCGGCTGGACGCCGCGATCCGCACCGGGGTCCCGCCGGACCCACGGACGGCGGCGCTCGCCGCGCTGGCCCACGCGGTCGGCCTCGGCAAGCACCTCTATCCCGGCAACGAGGGGCGCTCGTGCCGCTCGCGCTTGCGGGATCTGATCAGGCACGACCCGATGGGCGGTCTCGTCGCGCACGCGGTGATGGACGTGCAGAACGGTGTCGCACAGCCGCGGCGGGCCCCGGCCCCGTCCGGCGGTGCACCACCGGGCCGTTCCCCGGCACGCGCGCCGGCGACCGCGTCGGCGCGGCGTGTACCGGACCAGGCCCACCATCTGGCGGGCGGCATGGTCCGCGCGGGAGCCCGCTGAGCCCCGCCGCACAGGCGCGCAGGGCACACCGAGCCGCGCGGAGACACCCCGAGGGTGCTCCGCGCGGACCCCTGCAAGCTCTCCTCCACGGGATGGCCCCGGGGAGCTTCCGACGCAGGCGCTCCCGGGGAAGACTTCCGCGCCCCGGCGCCGCCGGAAGCGTCCCCTGGGAGGAACCACGGCAGTGACCTGCCCGCACGGAGCACGGCGCGAGCGCTCCGTGCGGACAGGTCGGTCGTTGCAGTCCGAACAGGGCCGCGCCGCGGGGAGTTTCAGGTCGGCCGGATACCGCCGGGCCCGGCCCGCTCTCTCGCACACACGGTCCCTCTCACACACCGTCCCTCACGCACACGGTTCTCCGATGCGCGGACCGACCCACGCGTGACAGCCTCGTGCGCGCAGCCCGCGCGCGAGCCCGCACCGCTTCGACGGGACGGTCCGGCAGGACGTCGCCGCGCGCGGCTGCACGGACGCGGCCCCGCAGGACGGCGCACGATGACGCGGGGGTGACGCAGGGAGGCTGCGGCGGGGATCGTTCTGGCGTGCGCCGCGCTCGCGTGCGCCGCCTTCGCACGCTCTTTCCGGGTTTCTGTCACGCGTCCGGTGCGCGTCCCGTGGTTTTGCGCGTTTCTGTACTCGGCTCCGCACTCTCTGTTGCCATTTCCCAGCGCAGGCGCGCCTGTTGATGGCAACCTGCTGGGAGTAGTCGTACTTACACGGAGGTGCGGTCCCGTGGCGTCGAACGTCAACCCCACAGTCCGGCGTCGCCGACTGGGTCAGGAGTTGCGCCGCCTGCGCGAACAGCGCGGCATGACGGCCGAGGAGGTCGCGGACCGGCTGCTGGTGTCGCAGTCGAAGATCAGCCGGCTGGAGAACGGGAGACGCAGTATCAGCCAGCGGGACGTGCGCGACCTGTGCGGCGTGTACGAGGTCGAGGACCGCCGGATAGTCGACTCCCTGATGCAGATGGCCAAGGAGTCGCGCCAGCAGGGGTGGTGGCATGCGTTCGGCGACATCCCCTACAGCGTCTACATCGGCCTGGAGACCGACGCGGCGTCGCTGCGGGTCTACGAGCCCCAGGTGATGCCCGGCCTGCTGCAGACCCGGCCCTACGCGGAGGCTGTCGTCGCCGGCGCGCTGCCGGAGGCCACGGCGGCGGACATCGAGCGGCGCGTGCAGGTGCGGCTGCGCCGTCAGGAGCGCATCAGGGACAGCCGCAACCCGCTGCGGCTGTGGGCGGTGCTCGACGAGTCGGTGCTCCGCCGTGAGGTGGGCGGCAAGCACACGATGGCCGAGCAGCTCGAATACCTCAACGAGATGTCCCAGCAGCCCCACGTGACGCTCCAGGTGATGCCGTTCTCGATGGGCGCGCACCCCGGGGTGAACGGGCAGTACGCCATTCTGGAGTTCCCGGACGCCTCGGACTCCACCGTCGTCTACCTGGAGGGCGTCACCAGCGACCTCTACCTGGAGAAGGCGAACGACGTCCAGAACTACAGCGTCATGTACGAGCATCTGCGGGCCCAGGCGCTGAACCCGGACCAGACCCGGGAGTTCATCGAGCGGGTCGCCAAGGACTACGCCCGGGGTTGAGGACCGGCGTCCCGCATGTGCCCGCGGGAAATGCCGTGAGGAGCAGGCGAGGTTACACCGCGGGCAGCCGCCTGATGAAGAGCGTCTGGAATATGCCATCCGGTTGAGTGAACGGCCCCTTCGCGCGCCCGAATCGCCGCGTAATGTCGTTCGCACGTCAGGAACAACTAGGTACAACCAGGAACAACCGGAGCGAACATGGCGATCCAGCAGGGAACGACCCACACCTGGACCAAGTCCAGCTACTCGACGGGGAACGGCGCGTGCGTGGAGGTGAAGTCGCCGGCAGTGCGCACAGTCGCGGTGCGTGACTCCAAGGACCCGCAGGGCCCGGCGCTCAGCTTCCGTCCGGAGGCATGGGGGACGTTCGTGGCCGAGGTGAGCGGCGCACGGACCGGCGCCGTCCGGAGCTGAGGCCGGGAGCCGACAACGCAGCACAGCCCTCTCGACTGGCCCGCCGTCCCGGCCGAGGGGGCTTCGCGCTGTCAGCGCCCTTCCCGCACTCCGGTCAGCGGAGCTGGTCCACGTAGGTGTCCGTTCCCGGGACGGTCGGCACGAACGGTGCCACCAGCTCCGTCCGCCACGGCCCGCCCGCCGCGACGGTCTCCACCAGGCCCGTGAAGCATGCCTCCCAGCGGTCGCGCGGGTCCTCCTGGAGGAACCACAACAGGGTCAGCCGGGTGTCCACGCCGTCGACCTGACGGACGTACGCCATGCGGTCGGCGGGTAGCGGGGTGGGGCGGAACACGGTGACCATCGCAGCCGGTGAGCCCTTCAGCCGGGCCGGCAGATGGCTGGTGCGCAGCCAGGCGAGCAACTCGGCGCGTGCGTCGGGGCCGTCGGCGTCGACGACCTGGAGCACCAGTCCGCGGTAGGGGTGGTCGAGTGCGTGGTGGTCGCGCGGGCCGGCCGCGCCGTCGCGGTAGACGGTCGTGGCGTGGTCCTGGAAGCTCGTGAAGACGTGGGTGCGCTCGTGGTGCACGCGGGCGTCCCGGTTGAGCCGTTTGTTGATGGCGACGGTCCACTTCATGTGGTCCTCGTAGCGCCCCTCGGTGATCCAGTACGTCGACAGGTAGCAGCCCGCCGTCACCGGCTGCGCCACCGCCGAGTCCGCCGGGTAGCGCAGCAGTTGCAGTTCGCGGGTGGCCACCCAGCGGCGCCCCGCGTAGAGCCAGGGCATGGCCATGGCGCCGGCGATCCAGTGGTCGTCCTCGTACCAGCGGTTGTAGGCGTACTCGTGGCCCGGGTGCGGCTCGACCATGGTGATCAGGGCGTGCCCCGGGTGCACGCCGTAGGGGCCGGCCGAGGCGAGGCGCGCGTAGCTGTCGCTGTCCGGTTCGTCCATCGTGGCTCTTCCTTCCCCTGGGCACGCCCCTTACCGTTCTCCTACGGTGTAGCTGACTGCCCGTCAGAATTCGATACCCGTGCGGGAGGGGATCCGGCGTGCTGCTCACGGACAGGACAGTGGTCGTCTCAGGGGTCGGGGCCGGACTCGGTCACGAGGTGGCTGCGGCCTGCCTGCGGGAGGGCGCCTCGGTCGTGCTCGGCGCCCGTACGGAGGCGAACCTCGCCGCCTGCGCGGCTGGAGTCGATCCGTCCGGCGCCCGCAGCGCGTACCGGACGGCCGACATCCGTGACGAGCGGCAGTGCGAGGCGCTGGCCGCCCTGGCGACGCAGCGTTTCGGGCGCATCGACGCCGTCGTCCATGTGGCGGCGCTGGACACGGTCATGGGCGGGCTGGAAGGCGCCGACCTGGCCGCCTGGCAGCAGGTGGTGGACGTCAATCTGCTCGGCACCCTGCGGATGACGCGGGCGTGCCTGCCCGCGCTGAAGGAGGCGGGAGAACGCGGTGACGGCTCGGTCGTGATGATCGGCACCCAGTCGTCCGTCGCGGCCCCCTCGCAGATGCAGCAGACCGCCTACGCCGCCTCCAAGGGCGCCCTCGTCTCCGCGATGTACTCCCTCGCCCGCGAGCTGGGCCCGCACGGTGTGCGGGTCAACACGGTGCAGCCCGGCTGGATGTGGGGGCCCATGGTGGAGGGCTACGTGGACTGGGCTGCCACGTCGGAGGGCGTGGAGCCCCGCGTGGTGCGGGAGCGGCTGGAGGAGCGGATGGCGCTGCCGCGGATGGCCGAGGACGGGGACGTGGCGGAGACCGCGGTCTTCTTCGCCTCGCCCCGGGCCCGCGGTGTCACGGGCCAGTGCCTGCTCGTCAACGCGGGCGAGGTGATGCGGTAGCTTCCGCCGCGGGGCGCGGAGCCCCGTCGGGGGTGCCGTAACCGAAGGTTGCGTACCATCCGCGCGCGTACCGTGTCCGTGTCCGTGTCCGTGTCCGTCTGGCGCCGTACGGCGTCGGGCGGCCCGTGGCGGGCGTCAGGCGCGGGGGTAGCGTGCCAGCCAGGCGGGGGAAGCGCTGCCCGGGCCGTGCAGGGCGGGGCCCTGGGTCATCTCCATGGCGAAGTCGTCGGCCAGCTCCAGGATGGCCGCACGGCCCTCCAGTTCGGCGACCCAGGCGGGCGGCAGGGCGGTCTCGCCGTGCATGGCTCCCAGCAGGTTGCCGCAGACCGAGCCGGTGGAGTCGCTGTCGCCGCCGTGGTTGACGGCGAGCAGCAGTCCGTGGCGGGCGTCCTCCGCGACGAGGGCGCAGTAGACGCCGATGGACAGGGCCTCCTCCGCGGTCCAGCCCTCTCCCAGGGCCGCCACCCGTTCCGGGGAGGGCATGCCCTGGCGGACGGCGCCCAGTGCGCGCTTGAGGGCTTCGGTCGTCTCCTGGTGGCCGGGGCGGGAGGCGAGCTGGACGAGGGTCCGCTGGACGGCCGTGTCGAGGTCGTCGCCGCGGGCCAGGGTGTGGACGATGGCGGCGAAGGCCCCGGCCGCGAGGTAGCCGGTGGGGTGCCCGTGGGTCTGGGCCGCGCACTCGACGGCCAGTTGGAAGACCAGCGCCGGCTCCCAGCCGACCAGCAGCCCGAAGGGCGCCGAGCGCATGACGGTGCCGCACCCCTTGGAGTCGGGGTTCTTGGGCTGGTCGAGGGTGCCCATGCGGGCGTCCCCCAGGCCGCTGAGGCAGGCGTTGCCGGGCGCCCGCCGGGCGTAGAGCCACTCCTCGCGGGCGAGCCAGCCGTCGCCCTCGCGGCGCTCGTCGGGACCCCAGTCGCGCTGGGTCGCCGCCCAGCGGCGGTAGGCGGCGTGCACGTCGGTGGGCGGATGCCAGGCGCCGGTGTCGCGGCGCACGTGGGCGCGGATGAGGCCGTCGACGGTGAACAGCGTCATCTGGGTGTCGTCGGTGATGGCGCCGCGGCGGCCGTAGGCGGGCACGTAGTCGGTGACGCCCTGCGGGCCGTGGGTGTCCCGGATGCGGTCGAGGGAGTCGAACTCGACGCCCGCACCCAGTGCGTCACCGATCGCGCCGCCCAGCAGGCAGCCGCGCACTCTGCTGCGGAAGTCCTGCTGTTCGGCGCGACCCCATATGGCGGTCGTCCCGCTGTCCGCCCCACCCGAGCCTGTCACCTTCGCTGCCCTCCCTGTGTTCGCGGCCCCCGCACTCTAATGGACGCCGGGACGGCCGACGGAGTGCTCGCGCCCGCGGGGGCCCGCCGCTCCCGTGCGCGCCCGCGGGGTCCCGCCGCCGCGGCGTCCGCAGGGCTGCGCGGGCCCGCGGACGGGCGCCGCCCTCACGGCCTCACCGGGCTCACCGGCCGTGCGGGCGCCCGCACCGGCCTGCCAGGTGACGCACCGGTTCCCCAGGGGCCCGTGCGGTCAGTCCAGCACCGGCAGCAGTTCCGGCAGGTGGCCGTCGGAGGCGTGGGCCGCGCGTACGCGGTCGGCGGGGACCTCGCCGTAGCCGGTGGTACGGGGGCGGGCCGGGCGGCCCGCCGCCTCGGCGACGGCGACCAGGTCCTTGATGGAGCGGTACGAGCCGTAGGAGGAGCCCGCCATGCGGGAGATGGTCTCCTCCATGAGGGTGCCGCCCAGGTCGTTGGCGCCGGAGCGGAGCATCTCGGCGGCGCCCTCGGTGCCCAGCTTCACCCAGCTCGTCTGGATGTTGGGCACCCAGGGGTGCAGGAGGAGACGGGCCATGGCGGTCACCGCGCGGTTGTCCCGCGTGCTGGGGCCGGGGCGGGCGATACCGGCGAGGTAGACGGGGGCGTTGGTGTGGATGAAGGGCAGCGTGACGAACTCGCTGAAGCCGGCCAGCCCCTTCTCCAGCGCGGTCCGCTGGATGCGGGCCAGCAGCCGCAGGTGGCCCAGCCAGTGGCGGGGCTGGTCGACGTGGCCGTACATCATCGTGGACGTCGTCCCCAGGCCCACCTCGTGTGCCGTCTCGACGACCTCCACCCAGGTGGCGGTGGGCAGTTTGCCCTTGGTGAGGATCCAGCGGACCTCGTCGTCGAGGATCTCGGCAGCCGTGCCCGGGATGGAGTCCAGCCCGGCCTCCTTGGCGGCGGTCAGCCACTCGCGGACCGTCATGCCGGTGCGGGTGGCGCCGTTGACGACCTCCATCGGGGAGAAGGCGTGCACGTGGATGCCCGGCACCCGCTCCTTGACGGCGCGCGCGATGTCGAAGTAGGCGGTGCCGGGCAGGTCCGGGTGGATGCCGCCCTGCATGCATACCTCGACCGCTCCCACCTCCCACGCCTGCTCGGCGCGGGCGGCGACCTGGTCGAGGGAGAGCGTGTAGGCGTCGGCGTCGGTGCGGCGCTGTGCGAAGGCGCAGAACCGGCAGCCCGTGTAGCAGACGTTGGTGAAGTTGATGTTGCGGGTGACGATGTACGTCACGTCGTCGCCGACCGCGTCGCGGCGTACGTCGTCCGCGACGCGGCACAGTGCGTCCAGCGCGGGCCCGTCGGCGTGCAGCAGCGCCAGCGCCTGCTCGTCGGTCAGCGCGGTGGGGTCGTCGGCGGCCTGGGAGAGCGCCTCGCGCACGTCGCCGTCCACCCGCTGCGGTGCCATGCCGGGAGCGGCGCGTTCGCGCAGCTCCGCCCAGTCGCCGTAGACCTCGTCGAAGTCGTCCCGCCGGTCGCCCGTGCGGCCCTCGGTGTCGATGGTGCGGTGCAGGTCGGTGCGGCCACTGGCCGCCAGGCCCGCAAAGCCCTCGTCGGGCTCCTGCCAGGGCAGGCCCTCGGGGTGTACGCCCTCACGGGCGAGCCCCGTGTCCGGGTCGGCGAGCGCCCGTACGTGCGGCAGCACGCGCGGGTCCAGCCAGGGCTCGCCCCGCTGGACGAACTCGGGGTAGACGGTCAGCCGCTCGCGCAGTGCGAACCCGGATGCGGCGGTACGCTCGGCCAGTTCGTCGATCTGGGGCCAGGGCCGCTCGGGGTTGACGTGGTCGGGGGTCAGCGGGGAGACGCCGCCCCAGTCGTCGATGCCCGCCTCGATCATCCGGGCGTACTCGGCGTCCACCAGGTTCGGCGGCGCCTGCAGGCGCGCGGAGGGGCCCAGCAGGTGCCGGGCCACCGCGATGCAGGCGGCCAACTCCTCCAGCTCCGCGTCGGGCATGCCGCGCATCGCCGTGTCGGGCTTGGCGCGGAAGTTCTGCACGATGACTTCCTGCACCCCGTGGTAGGCGCGCTGCGTGCGGCGGATCTCGAAGAGGGCGTCGGCACGCTCCTCGTACGTCTCGCCGATGCCGAGGAGGATGCCGGTGGTGAAGGGCACGTTGGAGCGGCCCGCGTCCTCCAGCACACGCAGCCGCACGGCCGGTTCCTTGTCGGGCGAGCCGTAGTGGGGGCCGCCCTTCTCGGACCACAGGCGCGTCGCCGTCGTCTCCAGCATCATCCCCATGGACGGCGAGACGGGTTTCAGACGCTGGAAGTCGGTCCAGGAGAGCACCCCGGGGTTGAGGTGGGGCAGCAGGCCCGTCTCCTCCAGGACGCGGATGGCCATGGCGCGCACGTACGCGAGGGTGTCGTCGTAGCCGTGCGCCTCCAGCCACTCGCGCGCCTCCGGCCAGCGGTCCTCCGGACGGTCGCCGAGTGTGAAGAGGGCCTCCTTGCAGCCCGCCTCGGCCCCGCGGCGGGCGATGTCGAGGACCTCGTCCGGGGAGAGGAACATCCCGTGCCCCTCGGCGCGCAGCTTGCCGGGCACGGTGACGAACGTGCAGTAGTGGCACCGGTCCCGGCACAGCCGGGTGAGCGGGATGAAGACCTTGCGGGAGTAGGTGATGACACCGGGACGGCCGGCCGCCCGGAGGCCCGCGTCCCGGACGCGGGCTGCCGAGGCGGTGAGGTCCGCCAGGTCCTCGCCGCGCGCCTGGAGCAGCACGGCCGCTTCGCTCCGATCGAGCGCCACTCCGTCCCGGGCCCGTTTGAGCGCCCGTCGCATCGCGTTCGCCGTCGGGCCCGTCGACACCTGTCCGTGAGAGGTCATCCTCCCACCGTAGCCCTCAGCTGCGACGACGTCGCAGGCGGCGAGGGCCGCGCCCGTGGTCTCCTCCGCTGCCGGGATCCGGGCGTCGCCCCGCTCGGGGAACGGGCGTCGCGCCGTGTGCCGGGGGCGGCGGTCACAGGTACCGCGCATAGTCGTCCAGGGTGCGCAGGATCTCTTCCTCGGTGCCGGAGGGGAGTTGGAGAACGACTTCCTCCGCGGCGAGGTCGTCGCGGTAGTGCCGCAGCTTTCCCGCGGAGGGCAGGACGAAACCGGGGACGAGGGCGGGGCTGCCGCTGCGCCCGGCCGCGTGCCAGGCGCGGTGGAGCGCGGGGAGGTGCGCGGTGAGTCCGCGCCCCCCGACGGGCAGCCAGCCGTCGGCGTACGCGGCGACGTGGGTGAAGAGCGTCGGCCCTGCGGCCCCGCCCACCAGCACGCGGGGTCCGTCCGGGCGTACCGGCTTGGGGTGGGCGAGCGAGGCTTGCACGGAGCCGAACTCCCCCTCGTACGCGGTCGGCTCCGCGGCCCACAGGGCGCGCATCAGTGCGAGGTGGTCACGCACCTTCGCGCGGCGGCGGCGCCATGCGACACCGTGGTCGGCGGCCTCCTCGACGTTCCAGCCGAAGCCCACCCCCAGGGTGAAGCGGCCGCCGCTCAGCCAGTCGAGGGTGGCGATCTGTTTGGCCAGCACGATGGGGTCGTGCTGGGCGACCAGCGTGATGCTCGTTCCCAGGGCGATCCGCTCGGTGACGGTCGCCGCGGCGGCCAGCGCGACGAAGGGGTCGAGGATGCGGCCGTAGGGGCGCGGCAACGGATCGCCCATGGGGGCCGGGGTCCGCCTGCTGACGGGGATGTGGGTGTGCTCGGGCAGGTAGAGGCCGTCGAAGCCGCGCTGTTCCACCTCGCGGGCGAGCCGCTCGGGGCGGACGGTCTCGTCCGTGAGCGGGACGGTGGTGGAGATCCGCATGCCGTCACGGTGCCCGTCGAGGGGGACCTTCTCCCCCGGGCGGGCGGGGCGCGGCGCTCCGCCTCACCGGGTGCTCACCGTTTCGGTGTCCCGCCCCGAGCGCAGCACGGTGCCGGGGACGGCGCCGGTGACCGTGTCGTCGCGGACCGTCTCGGTGCCGTTGACCCACACGCCGACGACCCCGGTGGCGCGGGAGTCCAGGCGGGGGCTGTCGCCGGGCAGGTCGTGGACGAGGGTGGCGGGCCCCGCGTCGATCCGCTCCGGGTCGAAGAGGACCAGGTCGGCGTGGAAGCCCTCCTGGACGCGGCCGCGGTCGCGCAGTCCGAGGAGGCGGGCGGGCTCGTCGGTGAGCATCCGCACGGCGCGCTCCAGGCCGACGAGCTTGCGGCCCCGCAGGCAGTCGCCCAGGAAACGGGTGGTGTAGGGCGCCCCGCACATCCGGTCGAGGTGGGCCCCGGCGTCGGAGCCGCCCAGCATGACGTCCTCGTGCTCCCAGGTCTGCCGCCGCAGTTCCCAGCTGGCCGGGTCGTTGTCGGTGGGCATCGGCCACAGCACGGTGCGCAGGTCGTCGTGGGCGCAGATGTCGACGAGGCAGGCGAAGGGGTCCTGGCCGCGTTCGGCGGCGATGTCGGCGACCACCCGCCCGGTCAGCCCCTCGTTGGCGGGGGTGTAGGTGTCGCCGATGACGTAACGGTCGAAGCGGGCCAGCCGGCGGAAGACGCCCGCCTCCTTGCTGTCGGCGCGGCGCAGCATCTCGGCGCGTACGTCGGCGTCGCCCAGCTCGGCGAGGCGTTCGGCCAGGGGCAGCCCCAGGATGTCGCCCCAGCCGGGGATCAGGTTGAGGGCGCAGAAGGTGCCCAGGGACATGTTCATGGGGGTGAGGATCGGCATGGTCAGGGCCACCACGCGTCCGCCCTCCTCCCGGGCCCGCTCGCTCGCGGCCAACTGGCGGGGTACGCGTTCGGGAACGGCGGCGTCGATGGTGAGCACGTTCCAGTTCAGCGGCCGGCCCGCGGTCGCCGACATGCGGGCGAACAGGTCGATCTCCTCGTCGGAGAACTGGTCGAGGCAGCCGGCGACGATGGCTTCGATCTGGGTGCCCTCGTGGTCGGCGACGGCGCGGGAGAGGGCCAGCAGCTCCTCGGGCCGCGCGTGGCGGGAGGCGACCGGGTTGCCGTCGCCGTCGGAGTGGCTGGCGGACTGGGTGGTCGACAGGCCCCACGCGCCGGCGTCCATGGCCTCGTGGAAGAGCCGCAGCATCGCGTCGAGCTGCTCCTTGCCGGGCTGCCCGCCGATGGCGTCCTGTCCCATGACGTGCCGGCGCAGCGCGCAGTGGCCCACCATGAAGCCGGCGTTGACGGCGGTACGGCCCTCCAGCGCGTCGAGGTAGTCCCCGAAGGTGTGCCAGTCCCAGGGGGCGCCCTCCTCCAGGGCGATCAGGGACATGCCCTCCACCTTGGACATCATGCGCCGCGTGTAGTCGGCGTCCTGGGGGCGTTCCGGGTTGAGCGGTGCGAGGGTGAACCCGCAGTTGCCCCCGGCGATCGTGGTGACGCCGTGGTTCATGGACGGGGTGGCGTAGGGGTCCCAGAACAGCTGGGCGTCGTAGTGGGTGTGCGGGTCGACGAAGCCGGGGGCGAGGACCAGCCCGGCGGCGTCCTGGCTGGTGCGCGCCTGTTCGCGGACGGTGCCGGGCTCCGCGACGACGGCGATCCGGCCGTCCCGCAGTCCCACGTCGGCCCGGTGGGCGGGTGCCCCGCTGCCGTCGACGACAGTGGCGCCCGTGATGAGGTGGTCAAGCATGCTGCGCACGTCCTCCCTGGTCGTCCTGGCTGGATTCGCGGCCTCCGCGGTCCCGCGACCGCCTGCTCCGGGCCGGCATGACCGACCGCCCGCCTGCTCGCGCCCGCGCCTGCTCGCGCCCGCCTGTCCGAGCGTGCCCGTCCGAGCCTGCGGGCCGACGCGCCGCTCGACTGCTGCCGCTCACCACTCGGTTGCCGCCGGCCCGGGGTTCGGCCGGCCGTGGCTCAGTGCCCGGCGCGTGCCGCGTCGCGGAAGCGGGTGGTGCGGTGGACCGGGTCGGTGTCGATCTGCGGGATCACGTGCTCGCCGATGAGCTTGATGGTGTTCATCGTGTCCTCGTAGCCGATCCCGATGGGCAGCCCGAAGGAGAGCTGGTCGGCGCCGGCCTGCTCCCAGCGCTTGCACTGGCGCAGCACCTCCTCCGGGTTGCCGCAGATCATCAGCTCCTCGGCGATGAGCAGGTCGACGATCTCCTCCGTGTAGTCGGGGATCAGCTCGGGCCACTCGGGGATGCCCTCGGGCCGCGGGAAGGTGTCGTGGTAGCGGAAGAGGAGCGACTGGAGGTAGTTGAGGCCCCCGTCGACGGCGATCTGTTTCGCCTTCTCGGTCGTCTCCGCGCAGATGGCGGTGGAGGTCACCATCACGTTGTCGTTCACGAATCCGCCGAGGGGTTCCGCCTCCCCCACGGCGCCCTTGTAGGACTCGACGACCCACTCCATGTCGGAGACCTTCTGCACGCTGAAGCCGAGCACCCCCAGCCCCTTCTTCGCGGCCATCGCGTACGACGACGGCGAGCCCGCCGCGTACCACATCGCCGGGTGCGAACCTCCGTACGGCTTGGGGAGGATCTTGCGTGGGGGCAACGACCAGTGCTTCCCCTGGAACCCCTGGTACTCCTCCTGGAGCCACATCCTGGGGAACTCGGCGATCGTCTCCTCCCAGATCTCCTTGGTGCGGTTCATGTCGGTGACCCCCGGCAGGAAGCCGAGGATCTCGTGGGAGCCGGCACCGCGTCCGGAGCCGAACTCGAACCGGCCGCCGGACAGATGGTCGAGCATGGCGGCCTTCTCGGCGACCTTCACCGGGTGGTTGACCTGGGGCAGCGGGTTGAAGATGCCGGAGCCGAGGTGGATGCGTTCGGTGGCGTGCGCCAGGTAGCCCAGGAAGACGTCGTTGGCGGACAGGTGGCTGTACTCCTCCAGGAAGTGGTGCTCGGAGGCCCAGGCGTACTTGAAGCCGGACCTGTCCGCCTGGATGACGTACTCGGTCTCCTCGACCAGTGCGTTGTGCTCGGCCTGCGGGTCTGTCCGGGCTCGTGCGGCGGGCACGTACCCCTGAACGAAGAGCCCGAACTCCACGGCGCTCATCTCCTTCGGCGGCCGGTTTCTGACGTACCGTCAGATTGGGATGTCCCGACTGTCGCACCACCGGCAGGGAGCGTCAATACGGCGGGTCACGCGCGGCGCGGAGCGGTCGCGGGCGGTACGCGTGAGGGAGAGGTGAAGGACCGATCGCGAAAGGGGAAGGGACTCGCGAAGTCTTCCTGCGGACGGGGGGCGCCGACGCCCGGTGCCCCCCGGTACGGTTCCACCCGCGAACGGGCAAACCGCACTCGTCGTGTCCGGCGCCACCGGCCGACCGGCCGACCGGCCTAACCGTCGCCGTTGCCCCGGCAGGCCGGGGAGTCCGGGCAGGCCGCCGCCCCCCGGGGGCGGTGCGGTCACAGGATCGAGACGCCCGCCAGCCAGCCGCCGTCGACGACGAAGGGCTGCCCCGACACATAGGAGGAGTCGCCGCCGGTGAGGAAGAGGGCGAGGCGGGCGACCTCCTCGGGCCGGCCCATCCGCCCCTGCGGGATCAGCTTGGCGTAGAAGGCGGCGGTCCCGTCCTGGGAGGGGTCCACGGACGCCGCCTCCAGGCCGCTGTCCGCGGCGTGTGCGGGGTTGGTCATCGGCGTGTCGATCGCGCCGGGGCACAGAGCGTTGACGCGGACACCCCGGCCGGCCAGCTCCATCGAGGCGACGCGGGTCATGCCGACGATCGCGGCCTTGCTCGCCGCGTACGCGGTCAGGTAGGCCATGCCTGAGAGCGCCGCGTAGGAGGCGGTGTTGACGATGGTGCCGCCGCCGGCGCGTTCGATGCGCGGGGCGAGGGTCTTCATGCCGAGGAAGCAGCCGGTCTGGTTGACCTCGACCACCTCGCGGAACTCCGCGACGGGCGTGGTCTCCAGCGCGTTGAAGCGGAGGATGCCCGCGTTGTTGACCAGGCCGTCGACGGCACCGAACGCCTCCTCGGCGGCGTCCGCGGCGGCCTGCCAGCTCTCCTCGTCCCGCACGTCCAGGTGCACATAGCGTGCGGTCCCGTGGCCCAGTTCCGCGGCGAGGCGCCGCCCCGGCTCGTCCAGCACGTCGCCCAGCACCACCCTGGCGCCCTCGGCCGCGAACAGCCGCGCCTCGGCCGCGCCCTGTCCGCGGGCGGCACCGCTGACGACGACCACCCGCCCGTCCAGCTTGCCCACGCCGGCCTCCGTTCGTCTCGGGCCGCACACGGGTCACGGCCCCGTCCGTCATGGCTCAGGTCACGGCGCAGGACGCGGCAGCGGTCACGGCTCCAGGAGCGGGGCCACGGCGTCCGCGAAGTACGCCATCTGGTCGGTCAGTTCGCCGCTGCTCCGGCTGCGGAAGCGCAGTTGGAGCTGGTTGACGCCCCGCGCCTGGTAGGCGCGGAGGGATGCGGCCAGGGACTCCGGGTCACCTGTGAGGGTGCGGCGGCCGACGTCCCAGCCGGGCCGTCCGATGTACAGGGGCTCGGCGATGGCGCCGACCGCGAAGGGTTCCGCCGCCAGGCCCGCCTCCGCCCGCAGCCTGCGGATGCGGGAGATCTTGGCGGGGAGTTCGTGGCGCGGGTCGCCCTGGGGCAGCCACCCGTCACCGCGCAGGGCGGCCCTGCGTACCGCGGCGGGAGAGGAGCCGCCGACCCACAGGGGCGGTCGCGGCTGCTGGGCCGGGCGCGGGCGCTGCCCCAGGCCGGAGAAGGAGAAGCGCTGCCCCTCGAACGCGGGGAACTCCGCCGGGCCCAGCGCTGCCTTCAGGGCGTCCACCGTCTCGTCCAGTACGGCTCCGCGCGCGGCGAAGTCGACGCCGAGCGCCTCGAACTCCTCGCGGACGTGTCCGGCGCCCACCCCGAGGATCAGCCGCCCCGCGGAGAGCTGGTCGAGGGTGGCGTACTGCTTGGCGGTGACCAGCGGGTGCCGCAGTCCGACGACGGCGACGTGGCTGAGGAGCGCGACCCGCTCGGTGGCCGCCGCCACGTAGGAGAGGGTCGCCACGGGGTCGTACCACACGGTGCTCATGGCGCCGGCCAGCCGGCGGGGCACGGCCACGTGGTCGCAGCCGGCGACGTAGGCGAATCCGCCCCGGTCGGCCGCGCGGGCCACGGCCAGGATCTCGGCCGGCCCGGCCGCGGCTTCCCAGGGTTCGGCGTACAGGGTGCTCTGCGACTGGACCGGCAGCTGGATCCCGTAGACCAGCCGCCCGGAGGGGAAGGTCAGCACGTGCACATGGTGATACCTGACGCTGCGTCAGGCAAGGGGGGCGGCGGCCCGTACCCGGTATCGGCCCGAAGTGCCGTTGCACGAACGGGATTTGTGGCTGCAATGACACGGATGGGTTCCGGATACGGCTGCGCGATCGAGGATCACTGAGAGAACATGGGCGCGCACCGTCCACCCGTGATCAGTCCCGCACGCGGACCGGTCCACTCCACGATCGGTCCGGTCACGACCGATCAGCCCGCTCGACAACCGATCGCTCAAGGACGCCGATGACCGAGATACCGGTGGCGCTGACCGTCCTGCTGTCCGCGGGGACGGCGGCCGCCGCGGCACTCGCCCTTTTGCTGGGGCGCTCGATGCGGCAGGCGAGAGGGCTGCGCCGCCGCTGTGCCGCCACCGCGCAGGAGCTGCAGGAAGCGGTGCGCCACCAGGCCGCACTGGCCGCGCGGGCGCAGGCCACCGAGGCCGAGGTGCGGCACCTGGCCGGGGCCCGGCTGCCCGACCTGGCCACGGCCCTCGCCCACCCCCACGTCCCCGTCCGCGGCCTGCTCGACCCGGCCTTCCGCGAGACCGGCCTCGACCGCGCGCTGAACGCGGTCATGGACCAGCTCGGTGACGCGGTCGGCAAGGAGCGGCTGCGCGTGGACGGCGCGGCGCAGGCCGCGATGCGCGGCGCCACGACCACCATCCAGGCGCTGCTCTACCAGTTGCAGACCCGGTTGCAGGCCATGCAGGAGCGGTACGACGACCCGTCCGTCGCCGAGGACCTGCTGGCCGCCGACTTCCTCAACGAACAGGCGCTGCGGCGGATCCAGTCCACCGCGATCGTCTGCGGCGCCTGGCCCGGCCTCACCCGGCAGAACTCGCACCTGGCCGACGTGGTGGTCGGTGCGATGTCCCGGCTGACCGGCTACGAGCGGGTGCGGATCACCAACCGGCTCCGCGACCCGGTGGGCGTCGTGGCGCGCGCGGTGGAGCCGGCCGCGGTCGTGCTGACCGAGCTGCTGGCCAACGCGCTGCACTACTCGCACCCCGAACTCCCCGTCGCCGTCACCGTCCAGCAGGGCAACCGCGGCGCCTCGGTGATCATCGACGACGCCGGAGTGGGCCTGCACAGCGAGGAGATGGAGCGCGCCCGGCGCATGGTCGAGGGCGGCGAAGCACCGTTGCTGACCGAGCTGGGCGACCCGCCGAGGACGGGGTTCGCGGCGGTGGGACAACTGGTGCGCCAGTACGGCTTCTCCGTCTCGCTGGAGGCGTCCCCCTACGGCGGTGTCCGTGCCGTCGTGCACCTCCCCGGCGAGCCGCTGCTGACGCTGCTCGACGAGGAAGAGCAGCCCATGTCGCCGATGGCACCCGCACCGCCCGCCCGCAACGCCGTGCCGCAGCCCCGGCGCGGCACCGGACTGCCGCCGCGCGAGGCAGGCACCACGGCCCGCCCGGCGAGAGCAGACGCTGCGGGTGTCCCGACCGGGGCAGACACCACGGGTGCCCCGACCGGGGCAGGCACCACAGGTGTCCCGACCCGGGCAGACACCACGGATGTTCCGGCCGGGGCAGGCACCACAGGTGCTCCAGCCTGGGCAGGCACCACAGGTGCCCCGACCGGGACAGACACCACAGGTATCCCGACCGGAACAGACACCACAGGTGCCCCGACCGGGACAGACACCGCAGGTATCCCGACCGGAACAGACACCACGGGTGCCCCGACCGGGACAGACACCACAGGTGTCCCGACCCGGGCAGACACCACGGATGTTCCGGCCGGGGCAGGCACCACAGGTGCTCCAGCCTGGGCAGGCACCACAGGTGCTCCAGCCCGGGCAGGCACCACGGGTGTCCCGGCCGAGGGCGCCGGCGCGGTCCCATCGTCCGCGGGCGGCACCGCCGACGTCCCGGCCAAGGAGGGCGCCACCGCCTCCGCGCCCCGGCCCGGCGCTCCGTTCCCCGGAGCCGAGCCCGCGCTGCCCCGGCGGCGCCGACGGCGGACGGCAGCCGAGGCCGCACCGTCCGCCGCGCCCGCCGCCGAGGCGGGTGACCCCCAGGGCGGCGCCCGGCACAGCGGCGCGGCCCCCGGGGAGGGGCCGCGCCCGCCGGAGCCCCGGGTGTCCCCGGAGGAGAGCGCGGAGCGCTGGGCCGCTTTCCAGCGCGGTACCGCCTCGGGCCGCGCGGCCGTGGACGCGGACGAGGCCGCCGCGGGCCCGAACGCCGTATCCCGTTCCGCCGAAGGGAATCCGGAATGACAACCTCCGCACGCAAGGCTCTGCGCGACGACACCTCCTGGGTGCTCGCCCCGCTCCTGGACCTGCCGCACGTCCTCCACGCGGCCGTCATCTCCGGTGACGGCCTCATCGAGGGACGGTCGCCGGACCTGAGGCGGGAAGCGGCGGAAGGGGTGGCCGCGATGCTCTCCGCGCTGCAAGGTGCGGCCCGTACGACGACCGCGGCGTTCGCCGGCACCTACGACGTCCGGCTCAGGCAGACCGTCGTGGAGTCCGACCAGGGCTGGGTCTTCGCCATCCCGGCGGGCGAGAACACGGCGCTCGCCGTCTTCGCCGGTCCCGACGTCAACATGGGCGTGGTCACGCACCAGATGCAGGTGCAGGTGGCGTCCCTGGGGGCGAAGACCATGAACAGTCCGGCCCGCAACTCCTCGGCATGAGCCCGCAGCGCCCCGACCGCAGGCGCCTGGTGCCCGCCTACCTGGCGACGTACGGACGCGCACGGCCCAGCCGCAACACCCTGGACCGGCTGTCCGTGCTGCACGGCGCCGCCGACCCGGCGACGGTCTCCGGGCTGCGCCCGGAGGAGACGCGGCTGCTGACGCTGCTGCGCGGCGGTGCGCTCTCGCTCGCCGAGACAGCCGCACATCTGCGGCTCCCGGTCAGCGTGGTCAAGGTCCTGGTGGCCGACCTGGTGGACGCGGGCCGGTTGATGGCCCGCGCCCCGATCCCCGACGCCGAACTGCCGGAGCGGCAGATTCTGGAGAAAGTTCTCGATGGACTCCGCACTCTCAAGTCCTGCTAGCCCGGGCGACCGGGCCGGCAGGCCACAGCCCGCGGCGGCAGGCGCGGCCAGATATCTGGACGACCGGCCGCAGACCCTGGTCAAGCTGCTGGTCGCGGGGCCCTTCGGGGTGGGCAAGACGACCTTCATCCGCTCGCTGTCCGAGACCGAACCGCTGCACACCGAGGAGGTGATGACGCAGACCGGCGCACTCGTGGACGACCTGGCGGGGGTGCGCGAGAAGACCACGACCACGGTGGCCATCGACTTCGGACGGCTGACACTGCCCCAGGACCTGGTGCTGTACATGTTCGGCACCCCGGGGCAGCGCCGCTTCCGGCCCCTGTGGCAGGACATCGCGCGCGGCGCGCTGGGCGCCCTGGTGCTGGCCGACACCCGGCGGCTGGCGGACTCCTTCGAGGTGATGGACATGGTCGAGGAGGCCGGGCTGCGCTACGCGGTGGCGGTCAACTCCTTCCCCGACTCCCCCACGCACCGCACCGACACCCTCCGCGACCACCTCGACCTGCATCCGGACACCCCGCTGGTGGTGTGCGACGCGCGCGACCGCGACCAGTCGGCGGCTGCGCTCATCGCGCTGGTCGCCCACGTCCTCGACTCCCTCGACCAGCACGGCCCGCCGCCCTCCGCCGCGACCGGCACCCGCCCCCAGGAGTCCGCGTGAACGCCCCGCCCCCACCCGGCCGCACCCCGGGGGCGACGCCCTCGCCGCTGCACCGCACCGGCCACGAGCTGACCGAGCTGACCGAGCTGACCAAGCTGTACGGGGAGGAGTTCGCCGCCGACCCGTACGCCGTCTACGCGCGGCTGCGCCGCTTCGGTGCCCTCGCACCCGTGGAGATCGCCCCCGGAGTGGGCGCCATGCTGGTGATCGACTACCGGGCGGCGCTGGACCTGCTGCACGACCCGGACACCTGGTCGAAGGACTCGCGGGTCTGGCAGGACACGGTGCCGGCGGACTCGCCGGTGCTGCCGCTGCTGCGGCACCGCCCCACCCCGCTGTACACCGACGGCGAGGAGCACGCCCGCTACCGCAGGGTCATCAGCGACAGCTTCGCGCGGCTGGAGCCGCACGAGCTGCGCACGGTCGTCAGGGACCTCTCCGACAGCCTGATCGCGCGGTTCGCCCAGCGTGGCGAGGCGGACCTGATCGGCGAGTACGCGCGGCTGCTGCCCCTGCTGTTCCTCAACCGCGCCCTCGGACTCGACGACGCACAGGGCGAGTTGCTCATCCAGGGCGTGAGCGGCGTCTTCGACAGCCAGGAGGGCGAGGCGAGCGCCGCCGACGACGCCTACACCCGGTACATCACCCAGCTGTACACGGCCAAGGAGCGCGAGCGCGGCAACGACCTGGCCTCCTGGTTCATCGATCACCCGGCGGCCCTGACCCCGGCGGAGGTCATCGACCAGATCGCGCTGACGTTCGGAGCGGGTGCGGAGCCGCTGTCCAACCTGATCGGCAACGCACTCAGCCGGATGCTCGTCGACGACCGCTACTACGGCGACCTGTCGGGCGGCGCCCTCACGCCCCGCGACGCGCTGCACGACGTGCTGCGCAACGAGCCGCCGATGGCCAACTTCTCCGCGCACCACCCCCGCCGGGACGTCTTCTTCCACGGGGTGCCGGTGCGCGCGGGCCAGCTCGTCCTCGTCTCCTACGCCGCGGCCACCACACAGGGCGGCCGTACAGCCCCCGGCCGGCGCACCGGCGCGGAGCACTCGGGCGGCGGGGCGCACCTGTCGTGGGCGGCGGGCCCGCACGCCTGCCCGGTGCAGCAGCCGGCGATGCTCATCGCGACGACCGCGATCGAACGGCTCACCGCGTGGCTCTCCGACCTGGAGCTGACCGTGCCCTACGACGAACTCGCCTGGCGCCCGGGGCCGTTCCAGCGCGGACTGGTCGCGCTTCCCGCCCGGTTCACCCCCCTCACCCCCGATCAGGCAGGAGAGACGCCGTGGAAGAGCAGTCGGTCGTCCTCGACCCGCTGGGCCGCGACATCCCCGGCGAGGCCGAGCGCCTCCGCTCACTGGGCGGAGACGCGGTAGCAGTCCTGATGCCCTCCGGTGTCCGGGCCTGGTACGTCAACAGGTACGAGGTGCTCAAGCAGCTCATGCTGGACCCGCGGGTCTCGCGGGACGCACGCAGGCACTGGCCCGCCTGGCAGCGCGGCGAGTTCCGGGACACCTGGGTGCGGGCCTGGGTGGACCCCGACAGCATGCTCAGCTCCTACGGCCAGGACCACAAGCGGCTCCGCAAGCTGGTGGCGCCCGCCTTCACGGCGCGCCGCACGGCGGCGCTGCTGCCGCGTGTCGAGCAGATCACCGCCGGACTGCTCGACGAGATCGCGGCTCAGGCGGAGCGCCCGGAGACCGGCGGCGTCGTCGACCTGCGCCCCACCTACGCGCACCTGCTGCCGATGAACGTGATCTGCGAGCTGTTCGGCGTGCCCGCGGAGCAGCGGCCCGAGATGAAGCGCGTGGTCGCGACCGCCATGGACACCACGCTCACCCCCGAGCAGGCCGGACAGTTGGCGGTGGACATGCATGCCGCCTTCACCGCGCTGGTCGAGGCCAAGCGGCGGCAGCCCGGCGAGGACCTGACCGGCGTGCTGGTCTGCGCGCGGGACGACGACGGCTCCCGGCTCAGCGAGAAGGAACTGCTGGACACCCTGCTGCTGATGATCGCCGCGGGGCACGAGACCACGGTCAACCTGATCGGCAACGCCGTCCACGCGCTGCTCACCCATCCCGAGCAGCTCCGGCTGGTGCTGGACGCCCGGGCCACCTCGGCCACCTCGGCCACCTGGGCCACCTGGGCCACCTGGGACGCGGTCATCGACGAGACCCTGCGCTGGGCGCCCAGCGTCTCCAACGTGCCGCTGCGGTTCGCCGTCGAGGACATCGTCCTGCCCGACGGCACCACGATCCGGCAGGGCGAGGCGATCCTCACCACCATCGGCAGCGCCAACCGCGACCCCGCCAAGTACGGGGCCGACGCGGGCTCCTTCGACGTCCGGCGCCGCGCCCCCGAGCACCTCTCCTTCGGGCACGGCGTGCACTTCTGCCTGGGTGCCTCGCTGGCCCGGATGGAGGCCCGTACGGCGCTGTCCGCGCTCTTCGACCGGTTCCCGAAGCTGGCCCTCGCCGTACCGGCCGGGGAGGTGGCGCAGGTGCCGTCCTGCATCGCCCAGGGCCACGCGCGGCTTCCGGTACGGCCGCTGGGCTGAGCGCAGCCGCCCCGCCCGGCCCGGCGTACGGCCCCCGGCAGGCCGGGCCGGGAGTCCGCCGGGGCCGCGCGGGAACGTCCGCGGGTCCCGCGTGCTCAGGCTGCGGACCCGCGGAGCTCAGCGCTGCGGCGGCCCGGGGCGGGGGACCTGCGCTCGGCGCAGGATTCGCGCCTCATGTCGGGCCCGCCCACAGGCCCTCGTCCGTCAGGCCGAGCAGGTCGATGGCGTTGCCGCGCACGATGCGCTCCACCACGTCGGCCGGCAGGTGTCCCATCTGTTCCTCGGCGACCTGCCGGGAGCGGGGCCAGGTCGAGTCGGAGTGCGGATAGTCCGTCTCGTACAGCACGTTGGGCACGCCGATCGACTCGACGTTGCGCAGCCCGAACGCGTCGTCGAAGAAGCAGCCGTACACGTGCTCGGCGAACAGCTCGGAGGGCGGGCGCACCACCTTGTCTGCCACCCCTCCCCAGCCGCGGTTCTCCTCCCACACCACGTCGGCACGCTCCAGGATGTAGGGGATCCAGCCGATCTGTCCCTCCGCGTACATGATCTTCAGCCGGGGGAAGCGCTCGAAGGCGCCGCTCATCAGCCAGTCCACCATCGAGAAGCAGCAGTTGGCGAAGGTGATGGTGGAGCCCACGGCGGGCGGCGCGTCCTCGGAGGTCGAGGGCATCCGGCTGGAGGAGCCGATGTGCATGGCGATGACGGTGCCCGTCTCGTCGCAGGCCCGCAGGAAGGGGTCCCAGGCGTCGGTGTGGATGGAGGGCAGGCCGAGCCGCGGGGGGATCTCCGAGAAGCAGACCGCGCGCACCCCGCGGGCCGCGTTGCGGCGCACCTCGGCGGCGGCCAGCTCCGCGTCCCACAGCGGTACGAGGGTGAGCGGTATGAGGCGGCCCCTGGCCTGGGGGCCGCACCACTCCTCGACCATCCAGTCGTTGTAGGCGCGCACGCCCAGCAGTCCCAGCTCGCGGTCCTTGGCCTCGGTGAAGGTCTGGCCGCAGAAGCGGGGGAAGGTGGGGAAGCACAGCGCGGAGCGGACGTGGTTGACGTCCATGTCGGCGAGGCGGGCTGCCACGTCGAAGGAGCCGGGGCGCATCTGCTCGTAGGTGATGGCCTCCAGCCGCACCTCGTCCCTGTCGTAGCCGACGGCCGTGTCCAGCCTGGTCAGCGGGCGGCGCAGGTCCTCGTAGACCCACCAGTCGGCGAGCGGCCCCGCCTCGCCCGGGGCGCCCATCGTCGGGGCGAACCTCCCCCCGGCGAACGTCATCTCCTTCAGCGGCGCCCGCACGATGCGGGGCCCGCTCTCGCGGTACCGGGAGGGGAGCCGGTCCTGCCAGACGGTGGGCGGTTCGACGGTGTGGTCGTCGACGGAGATGATCTCGGGGAAGTCGTCCGGGGTGCCGGGGCCGGTGTCCGTGCGGGTGTCCCTGCCGGTGTCCGGGGCCGCGGTGTCGAGGGTGTCCATACCGACCACGGTAGCGCCGACCTGACGACCCGTCAGCTCTTGCGCACGGGCCGCCGCTGCCGCTCGCCGACCCGGCGCCGAATTCGAAGGCTTCGTAGAGAGGCGGTCACCTGAGCTGACGTAACCGGCACGGACAAGGCAGACTGACCCCTACGGGGAACGGAGGAGTGCGGACAGCAGGGGGCACACCCATGGGCGCCGGGGACGACACGCGGGGCGGAACGGAGCACCAGGAGCGCCGTCTGGGCTTCGCCGTGCTCGGTCCCGTACGCGCCTGGCGCGGGGAGCAGGTGCTCCCCATGGGCTCACCCCAGCAGCGCGCCCTGCTCGCGGCACTGCTGCTGCGCGCCGGACACACCGCGACCGCCGAGGAACTGATCGACGCCATCTGGGGCGAGGAGCCCCCGGAGCAGGCGAAAGCAGCCCTGCGCACCTACGCCTCCCGCATTCGCAAGGCCCTCGGGCCCGACGCAGGGCTGCTGGTGAGCGAGTCCGGCGGCTACGCCCTGCACACCGGCCCCGACGCCCCGCTCGACGTGGAGACGGCGCACGACCTGGTCGCACGCGCCGAGAAGGCCGCCTCCGGCGGGGACCGCTGCCAGGCCCGCGAGCTGTACTGCGCCGCCCTGGCCCAGTGGGACGGCGAGCCCCTGGCCCACATACCCGGCCCCTACGCCGAACACCAGCGGGTCCGCCTCAACGAGTGGCGGCTGGGCCTGCTGGAGCTGCGGCTCGACCTCGATCTCCAGGTGGGCTGCCACGCGGAGGCCGTCAGCGAACTCACCGCACTGACCGCCGCCCACCCGCTGCGCGAGCGGCTGCGCGAACTGCTGATGCTCGCCCTCTACCGCAGCGGACGGCAGGCCGAGGCGCTGGCCGTCTACGCCGACACCCGGCGCCTGCTCGCCGACGAGCTCGGCGTCGACCCGCGCCCCGAGCTGGCCGAGCTCCAGCAGCGCATCCTGGAGGCCGACGAGGAGCTCACCTTCCAGGCGGACGAGCCCTCCGGCGGCGGCCCCGCCGTCACCCGGCCCGCCCAGCTCCCCGCCACCGTCGCCGACTTCACCGGCCGCGCCCCCTTCGTCGCCGAACTCGGCGACCAGCTCGCCCAGGCCGACGGCACCGTGATGGCCGTCTCCGCCGTCGCCGGAATCGGCGGGGTCGGCAAGACGACGCTGGCCATCCACGTCGCCCACGCCGCCGCCGACCGCTTTCCCGACGGGCAGCTCTACGTCGACCTGCAGGGCGCCGGCTCCGCGCCCGCCGCGCCCGAGGCGGTCCTCGGCTCGTTCCTGCGCGCACTGGGCGTCGCCGACTCGGCCATACCCAGCGGCGTCGAGGACCGCTCGGCCCTCTTCCGGTCCCTGCTCGCGGGCCGCCGCCTCCTCGCCCTGCTCGACAACGCCCGCGACGCCGCCCAGGTCCGCCCCCTGCTGCCCGGCACCGCCGGCTGCGCGGCGCTGATCACCAGCCGGGTCCGGATGGTCGACCTGGCCGGCGCGCACCTCGTCGACCTGGACGTGATGAGCCCCGACGAGGCGCTCGCCCTCTTCACCCGCATCGTGGGCGCGGAGCGGGTGCTCACCGAGCGCGAGGCCTCCATGGACGTGGTGGCCGCCTGCGGGTTCCTGCCGCTGGCCATCCGCATCGCGGCGGCCCGGCTCTCGGCCCGCCGCACCTGGACCGTCTCCGTCCTGGCCGCCAAGCTCGGCGACGAGCGGCGCCGCCTGGACGAGCTCCAGGCCGGCGACCAGGCCGTGAAGGCCACCTTCGAGCTCGGCTACGGCCAGCTCGACCCCGAACAGGCCCGCGCCTTCCGCCTGCTGGGCCTCGCCGAGGGCCCCGACATCTCCCTCGCCGCCGCGGCCGCCCTCCTCGACCGCACCCCCGAGGACACCGAGGACCTCCTGGAGTCCCTCGTCGACACCTCCCTCCTGGAGTCCGCCGCCCCCCGCCGCTACCGCTTCCACGACCTCGTCCGCCTCTTCGCCCGCGCCTGCGCGGAACGCGACGAACAGCCGCCCAGCACGTGCGCGGCCGCCGTGGGGCGCCTGCTGGACTTCTACCTGGCGACGGCCACACGGGGCTTCGCCCTCACGCGCGCGGGCGACCGCACCGTCGACCACCTGACGCCGGTCCCGCACCCCGGCCTGGCCTTCGAGGACTGGGACGCCGCTTTGGGATGGCTGTTCTCCGAAGCCTCCTGCCTGCTGGCCTGCGTCGAGCAGATGGCGGCCGGCGACTCCGGCCCGCGCGCCGCCGATCTGCTGATCGCCGCCAAGGACCTCGCCGACTCGGGCGTGCAGTCGGGCTCCTACGCACAGGCCGCCACGGCGGTACGGGACGCCGCCGCGGCGGTCGGCGACCACCGGACCGAGGCACGGGCACGGCTGATGCTCACCCATGTCTACGCGCTGGCGGGACGGTTCCCCGAGGCCGACGTCGAGGCCGAACGGGCCGCGGAGCTGGCCCGCCTGTGCGGTGACCCGCTGGCCAGCTCCTACGCACCCAACGACCGCGGCATCATCGCCACCTACCAGAGCCGCTTCTGGGACGCGGAGGAGTTGCTCAAGACCGCGGCGAACGCCTTCCGCGACGACGGGAACCTGCCGAGTCTGGCCAGCGCCCTGTGCAACCTCTCGCGGGTGCACACCTCCCTGGACCGCCACGAGAGCGCCATCGAACTGGCGGAGCAAGGGCTTGACATGTACTCCCGGATGGGGAGCGCCACCCGGTTGGCCAACGCCCGGTACACGCTGGGCTGCGCCCTCTCGCACGCCGACCGCCCGGCGGAAGGGCTGGCGCAACTGGAGCGCGCACGCGCCCTCTTCCACGAGTCGCGGCAACTGCGCTGGGAAGGCGTCACACACTTCCGCATGGCGGAGTCCCATCTGCGGTTGGGGGATCCGGCCATGGCCGCGTCCTGCGCGGAGCGCGCGCTCGTCCTGCGCAGCATCGGCGGGGAGTGGCGGCGCGGCACCGTCCTGCTCGTGCTGGGCAAGGCGCTCGCCTGCCTCGGCCAGACCGGGCGCGCATACGCCTGCTGGACGGAGGCGGCAACCATCTTCGAGAAACTCGACTCCGCCGAGCTCCGCGAGGCCCAGCACCTGCTTTCGGCGGCCGAGCGGCACTGAGAGCGTTACGCGCAGAGAACGTTCATCAATCGTTTATCGGTGACGGCCATGCTCTTAGCAGTCGATCCGCCCCAGCGGGGGGCCGGCGAATCGACCAGGGGAGAAGGTCGCTCTTCCGATAGTGTGAGCGACCTCGACTCGCCCGCCCGGCGGTCATCGGGGGAGCCGCTGGGCGGGCACTCGAATCGCATCGCCCGAGGAAGAGAGAAGCCACCATGGCCACCGAAGAGACCATCGAGCGCCCCAAGAAGAAGGACGACGTCTCCACGACGGAGAACCACGGCTCCAGCGTGGAGACCGGCACCGAGGAGAACCACGGTTCCTCGGTGGTCACCGGCGCCGATGAGAACCACGGTTCGAGCGAAACGGCCAACTGAACCATCCACTACGGGGGACTCGTCGATCGCCGCCGACGGCATGGAGGGGGAGCCGTCGGCGGCGGTCGACCGTTTGTACACGAAGAAGCTCGGGAATGACCGGACCGAGTTCCCATTCTCGCGCTGTTTTCCTCATTGGGAGAGGCCATGACCACCCCGAAGAAGATGGTGACCGCGTGCGCTTTCGTTCTCGGCGCAGTGGGAGCCATGGCCACGCCGGCCATGGCAGCGGTCCCCACGCACGACCACGCCCAGTCGGCCCCGAGCGCCTCGGCACCGGCGAGCACCGAGGACAACCACAGCTCCGGTGTCGGGACCGCCGCCCCCTCGACGGCCCGCTGAGTCCGCCACAGCGGACGGGACTTCGGGCGGGACAGCAGTCATCCCGGTGACCGCAGCCGCGTCTTCTCCACCTTGCCGCTCGCGTTGCGCGGCAGCCGTGCGACGAACTCGACCTGGCGCGGCACCTTGTAGTTGGCCATCTCCCGGCGGGACCAGGCGATGAGTTCGTCGGCGGAGACGGTCGCACCGCGACGGCGGACGGCGAAGGCCTTGCCGACCTCGCCGAGGCGGGGGTCGGGGACACCGACGACGGCGGCCTCGGCGATGCCGGGGTGCCGGGCCAGGGCCTGTTCGATCTCTGCGGGGTAGGCGTTGAAGCCGCCGACGATGAACATGTCCTTGATCCGGTCGGTGATCCGCAGGTTGCCCGCGCCGTCCAGCACGCCGACGTCGCCGGTGCGCAGCCAGCCGTCGGCCGTGCGGGCCCGCGCGGTCTCCTCCGGCTCCTCGAAGTAGCCGGACATCACGTGGTAGCCGCGCACCAGGACCTCGCCGGGCTCGCCGGGCGGTTGCGGGGTGCCGTCGGGAGCGACGACACGCACCTCGGTACCGGGCAGGGCCCGCCCCGAGGTGCGGGCGACGACCTCCGCGGGATCGCCGCGCCGGCACATGGTGACGGTACCGGAGGCCTCGGTCAGCCCGTAGGCGGTCAGCACGGTGGGCACCCCCAGCTCGGTGTGGAGCCGCTCCACCAGGGTGAGGGGGACGACGGCGGCACCGGTCACCACGAGGCGGAGGGCCGACAGGTCGTGCCGGTGGCGGGCGGGATGGTCGAGGAGCGCCTGGTGGAGGGTGGGTGGTCCGGGCAGCACGCTGATCCGCTCGGTGGCGATGTGCGCCAGTGCCGTCTCGACGTTGAAGACGGGCTGCGGGATCATCGTCGCGCCGCGCAACAGGCAGGCGATGACGCCCGCTTTGTACCCGAAGGTGTGGAAGAACGGGTTCACGATCAGGTAGCGGTCGCCCTCGGCCAGTCCGGCGAGTTCGCTCCAGGCGGCGTAGACCCGGAGGGTCTGCTCCTGCGTGATGACCGCTCCCTTGGGGCGGCCCGTGGTGCCCGAGGTGAAGACGAGGTCGGACGGGTCGGAGGGGGCGACCTGCGCCGCCCGGGCACGTACCGCCTCCCGGGGGACCGCCGCGCCGGCCGCCAGGAACCCCTCCCAGGTGCGGAAGGCGGCGGGCGCGTCCGGCGCCAGCACCACGGCCTCCCGCAGGTGCGGCAGCCCCGGCAGCGGCCCCTCGCCCGACCCCTGCGCGGTGGCGCGGCGCAGTGAGGCCACGTACGAGGTGCCCAGGAACGTGCCGGTGACGAAGAGCAGCCGGGCGCGGGTCCTGCCCAGCACATAGGCGGCCTCGGCACCCTTGAAGCGGGTGTTGAGGGGGACGAGGACGCCGCCGGCGGTGACCGCGCCGAGCGCGGCGACGATCCAGTCGAGCGTGTTGGGGGCCCACACGGCCACCCGGTCGCCGGGTTCGAGGCCGTGGGCCAGGCACGCGGCGGCGGCCTGTTCGACGCGCTCGCCCAGTTCGGCGTAGGAGACGCGGGTGCGTCCCTCGACGACCGCCTCGCGCGGCCCGTAGCGGGCCGCGGCGGACCGGACGAGCTCGGGGACGGTCGAGGGGATCCGTTCCTGCGGGAGGTCCGAGCCGGGCGGAGTGTCGGGTCCGGGCGGGACCTCGGGGTCGGGCGGGATGTCGGGGCCGGGCGGGATGTCGGTGCCGGTACCACTCACTGTGCGCCTCCTCGGTCACGCCGCTGTGCGCTCGCGCGGCGGCGGGTTCCGCGCCGCTGTGCGGCTGCTCCCCGCCGGTGCGCCGGGTTTCGCCACGCACCGGCACCTGACACACCGTCAGGTTAGCTGTAGCCTCCCGCACTGTCAGCAGCAGTGCCGGCAGCGGCGTGCACCTCGGTACCGGCTTCGGCTCACGGGCCGGTACCGGCTTCGCGGGCCGCGTGCCGAAAGACGCCAGGTCGCCCAAGGAGGACGCCATGAAGGACGCCACGGCGATCGTCGGGACAGGCCGGACACCGTTCGCCAAGCGGCTGCCCGAGTCCGAGAAGGCCCTCGCCTGCCGCGCGATCCTGGCGGCGCTGGAGGACGCGGGCATCGCCGCCGCCGAGGTGGACGCCTTCGCCTCCTACACCATGGAGGAGACCGACGAGGTGGAGGTCGCCGAGGCGATCGGGGCGGGGGACGTCACCTTCTTCTCCAAGGTCGGCTACGGGGGCGGCGGCTCGTGTGCCACCGTCGCCCACCTGGCGGCCGCCATCGCCACCGGCCAGGCCACCGTGGGGGTCGCCTGGCGCTCCCGCAAGCGCGGCTCGGGTGCCCGGCCGTGGCGGAACACGGTGGCGCAACTGCCCACTCCGGCCCAGTGGACGCGCCCCTTCGGGCTGCTGCGGCCCGCCGACGAGATCGGCATGCTGGCCCGCCGCTACATGCACGAGTACGGCGCCACCCGCGACCACCTCTTCAACGTCGCCCTGGCCTGCCGCAACCGCGCCAACCAGAACCCGGCCGCGATGATGTACGAACGGCCGCTGACCCGCGAGATGTACATGACCTCCCGGTGGATCAGCGAGCCGCTGTGCCTGTTCGACAACTGCCTGGAGAGCGACGGCGCGCTCGCCTGTGTGCTGGTCTCCGCCGACCGCGCCCGCGACTGCCGGCACCGGCCCGTCTACGTGCACGCCGCCGCCCAGGGACTGCCCGCCCAGCACCACGGCATGGTCGACTACTGGAGGGACGACCCCCTGCACGGCCCGGCCTGGACGGCGGCGCAACAGCTGTGGAGGCAGGCGGACCTGACGCCGTCCGACGTGGACGTGGCGCAGATCTACGACGCCTTCACCGTGCTCGTTCCGCTCTCCCTGGAGGGCTACGGCTTCTGCGGGCGCGGCGAGGGGGCCGCCTTCACCGAGGGCGGGGCGCTGGAGATCGGCGGCCGGCTGCCGCTCAACACCGCGGGCGGTGGGCTGAGCGAGGCGTACGTGCACGGCTTCAACCTGATCACCGAGGGGGTACGGCAGCTCCGCGGCACCTCCACCGCCCAGGTGCCCGACGCCTCGACCTGCCTGGTGACGGCAGGCGCCTGCGTACCCACCTCCGCTCTGCTGCTGAGGAGTTGACAGCGATGACCGCGTCTCCCACGCCCCTGACCGGGGACGGACTGCTGCTGCCGGTCCCCGACGAGGACGGCGCACCGTTCTGGTCGTACGCCGCCGCGGGCGAGCTGCGCGTGCAGACCTGCTCCGGCTGCGGGGCACGCCGCTTCCCGCCCCGGCCCTGCTGTCCGCGCTGCCGGTCCTTCGAGAGCGTCTGGCAGCGGACGAGCGGGCGCGGCCGGGTGTGGTCGTTCGTGATCGCCCACCCGCCGCTGCTGCCGGGGTACGCCGAACTGGCCCCGTACGACGTGGCGGTCGTCGAGCTGGCCGAGGACCCGGCGATCCGGCTGGTGGGCAACCTGGTCGCCGCGCCGGACGCCCCGCCGGGCTCCCTGGACCCCGGCAGACTGCGCATCGGGGCGCCGGTGCGGGCCGTCTTCTGCACGGTGGGCGAGGGCGAGCAGCACGTGACCGTACCGCGCTGGGTACTGGAGCGGCCGTGAGCATCGGGCTGGAGCGCAGGGACGGCGTGGCGACGGTGACGCTGGAGCGCCCGGAGAAGCACAACGCGCTCGACCTGGCCGACGCACGGGAGTTGACCCGGGTGTGGCGGGAGCTGCGCTCCGACGAGTCGGTACGCGCCGCCGTGGTGACGGGCGCGGGCGGGCGGGCCTTCTGCACCGGCATCGACCGGGCGGCGGTGGCCGGTCCCGATGCCGTACCGCAGCCCGCCTCGCCGTTCGCGATCGAGGACCCCCTGCTGACGATCGGCCCCAAGAGCAACGACCTGTGGACGCCTGTGCTCGCCGCCGTCGAGGGCATGGCCTGCGGCGGCGCGTTCTACCTGCTGAGCGAGGCGGAGTTCCTCGTCGCCACCGAGGAGTCCACCTTCTTCGATCCGCACACCACCTACGGAATGGTCAGCGCGTACGAGGCCATGGGGATGGCGCAGCGGATGCCGTTCGGGGAAGTGGCGCGGATGGCGCTGATGGGCACCGCCGAGCGGATCTCGGGACGGCGCGCGTACGAGATCGGGCTGGTCTCCGAACTCGCCCCGGCCGGCGAGGCCCTGGACGCCGCACGCGCCTGTGCACGGACCCTCGCCTCGTACCCGCCCGAGGCGGTGCAGGGCACGGTGCGCGCGGTGTGGGCCGCCCGGGAGGCGGCCCGCCACCAGGCGATGTCCCGGGCCCCGGAGCTGATCGCCCTGGGCAACCTGTCCCCGCGACGGCAGGCGGAGCTCTTCCGGGAACGGCGCGGCGGAGCGCAGGGGCCGGACCCCGGCAGCACCTTCCGTATCCGCTAGAGCAACGCGCCGCAGGTCCTTTGCTGATTGAGTGCGCTGGGTCCGGCTACGCGTGGTAGCCGGCGAGGTGGACGAGGACGGCGGTGTCGAAGGCTGCCGCCGGGCTGCCGGTGCGCAAGACCGCGTCGGTCCCGCGTCGGTGGCACTCGAATCCGTGGCGAAGCCCCAGGCATCGTCGTGGTGCAGGATGCGGTGGCGGCGATCCGTCATCTCGCTGTCGCAGGAGTCTTCGTGGCGGGTGCCTTCCTCTGGTGGAACGGGCCTGACCGGGGGTCTCCCGACTTCGCCCGCCTGTCCGGCATGCGGCGAACCGTCAGAAGGCTGTCGGGGAATGGTGACCACCCGAGCTCCCGGCTGGTGCTCACGTCACGTTGCCGCGCAGCAGCGCCGTCGCCGCGCGCGTGGCGCGGGTGGCGACATCCTCAGAAGAGAGGCGGGAGCGGGTCAGGAAGTCCTCCGTGTCCAGGGTGACGTAGCCGTGGGCCAGGACGAAGAGCTGTTCAAGGAGGAGCAGCGCCTGGGAGGGGTCGGCGTGACCCGCTCGCCGGGCGAGGTCGAGCAGCAGCGTCATCAGGTTCCGGCCGGCCCGGGCAACGTCGGCGTCGTGCAGCGGCCTCAGCTCCCGGGCGAAGATCACGTCGAGGCCGGCGCCGCGGTCGGACACGTGGCGCACGTATGCCCCCGCGGTGGCCGCGAGCCGGTCGACCGGGTCGGGGCCGGCCGCCTGGGCGGCGGCCTCCATGGACCGGGTGAGCTCGTCGGCGGCCTGTGCCGCGACGACGGCGAGCAGCGCGTCACGGTTGGGGAAGTGACGGTACGGGGCGGCCGTGCTCACCCCGAGCCTGCGGGCGAGTTCGGCGACGGAGAAGCCGGCCATCCCCGTCTCGGAGAGCAGCACGAAGCTCTCAGCGATCAGCGCCGAGCGGAGCTGCCCCCGGGCAGGGCGCTCACTCCCCGCCCCAGCTGCTGCGTCAGTCACTCGGTCCACCTTCCTTGACCATTAGTAAGAGACCACTTACTTTAGAAGTGATAGCCCTCTCACTTCTAGCACTGGAGGCCGCGCATGACAGGGATCGACGGCAAGGTGGTGGCCATCACGGGCGCGGGCAGCGGGATCGGCGAGGCGAGCGCGCTGCTCCTCGCGTCGCGTGGCGCGAAGCTCGTCCTCGGAGCGCGTCGGAGCGACCGGCTGGAAGCGCTCGTCGCCCGCATCGAGGCCGGTGGCGGCACGGCAGCCTGGACGACGACGGACGTGCGTCGCCGCAGAGACGTCGCGGACCTCGTGGCGTACGCCCGCGGGCGCCATGGCGCGCTCGACGTCCTCGTCAGCAACGCCGGGATCGGCCCCATCTCGCCGTTCGACGAGTTGCGGGTCGAGGACTGGGACCAGATGATCGACGTCAACTTCCGCGGTGTGCTGCACGGGATCGCGGCAGCGCTCCCCGTGTTCCGTAAGCAGGGCAGGGGGCAGTTCGTCAACGTCGTCTCGACCGCCGGGCTGCGCATCGTGCCGAACCAGGCTGTCTACGCGGCGACGAAGAACGCAGTCCGCACCGTCTCGGAGGGGCTGCGCCAGGAGGCCGGGCCCGACCTGCGGGTCACCATGGTCTCGCCCGGCTACGTCGCGACGGAGTTCGCCGACTCGGTCACCAGTCCCACCGTCAAGTCGCAGGTCCAGGCGGTCGACTTCTCCCTCTCCCCCGACGACATCGCCCGCGCTGTCGCCTTCGCGATCGAGCAGCCGTCGAACGTCGACGTCGGCGACATCGTCGTCCGCCCCACAGCACAGAGCTGACGCCTCGCGGGTAGCTGAGCGAACTCATCGACCCCCAGGTGCGTTTCCTCTGCAGGGACGGACCTGACCGGGGATCTTCCGGCTGGTGCTCACTCCAAGGAAACGCTCTTCTTCGTGGCCCATCCACCCGCGCCACCGCTGCCACTGGCACGCAAGAAGGGACGCAAGGTGCGCACGCTCGTGGCCGCTGCCGGGACCGGGCAGGCGGTGGTGCGGCGCGCACGGCGCGTACTGCTGGCCGCCGCGGGCCGGCCCACCACCGCCATCGCCGCCGAGCTCGGCTGCACTGTGCCCACCGTGCGCACCTGGCGCGAACGCTTCCGCCGCCGTGGAGTGGCGGGCCTGTTCGACCGCCCGCGCAGCGGCCGCCCCGAGACCTACGGGCCCAGCGACCGCCTGGTCGTCATCGCCGTCGCCACCTCCTTGCCGCCGGTGCGACGTCACCGCACGCTGGAGACCTCGCATTCGCGGACGTCCCGTACCTTCGCGGGGGTCGCCATCGGCACCGTGACGGACCGTGTGCCCCCGCCCTTGACCGTGGCGCGGGCGGAACCGGTGTCGACGATCTCGCCGGTGGGGCCGAGGAAGTGCACCTCGACGGCGAACGTGTCCGAACGGCCGCCCGCGTTGCGGACCCGCACGGTGGCGGCGGGCTTCCTGCCCTGCCCGGCCCTGGCGCACTCGGTCACGTAGCCGCTCCCGTCGGCTCTGCGGCCCGCGTTTCCGGAGCTGCTGCCGGAACTGCTGCTCGTCCCTGCGCTGGTGCTGCTGGAGCCGGAGCCGGAGGAGGTGTCGTCGTGGCGGTACGCGCTGTGGCTGTGGCTGCTGGAGCTCTTGCTGCTGCAACCGCCCCCGCCGTGTCCGCTGCTGTGGCTCTTGGAACCCCCGCCGCGCCCGCCCGACGACCTGGCCTGGCTGAAGCCCGTCAGCGCCAGCAGGACGACGGTGACGGCGGCGATCAGTTTCAGGTGCCGCAAGCGCTTCATGAGAACCCCCGAGGAGATGTGCACCGGATGCCCGGCCACTTGTCGCGTCCAGCACAAGTCGTGCCACCGGCTTCGGACGCGCACAGTGGCGAGCGGGTTCCCGGCGGCGTAGCGTCGGGAAAGGACCACGCACCCGAACGGCGTCACCGCGACGCCGGGAAGTGAGGCGAGGCCATGATCCGCAACGCGATCGGGGCGCTCCTCGCCCTCGTCGGAGCGGCGGCCGCCGTCTACAGCCCCTTCCGCCCGTGGTACGACGGCCGCCTCGGACGCGACTTCCGTCTCGACGAACTCTTCCAGTCCGCCGGCGTCACCGGCGCCGGTGCGGCGCTGTTCACCGGCCTGTTCGTCCTGATGCTGGTCGCAGCCGTGATCGCCGTGCTCGGCGTACTCGCCCGCTCCAGGACTCCGGTACTGGTCGCCGGTGTGCTCGCTCTCGGCTTCACCGTCCTGTGGATGGTGCGGCAGGGGCAGGCCGCCGGCAGCCTCTCGGCCGGCAACACCGGAGGGCTCGCCTCCGGCGCCTGGCTCGGGCTGGCAGGCGGCTTCCTGCTGCTGCTCGGCGGCGCCGCGATGGCCGGACGCCGAGCCGTGCGCAGCCGCCGTGCCGCCGCCCCGCACCAGGGGGAGCTCGGGCCGGAGGAGGACACGCTGGAGGAGCCGTACGCCGGGCCACCGGCCGGGCAACCGTACGCGGGGCCCCCGCCCGCCCAGCAGCCCTCCGCGGAGCCGTATCCGCCGGAGCCGTACCCGCGCCAGGGCCAGGAGTATCCGGGGCAGCCAGGGATGCGCGGGGCGGCACCGCAGCAGCCGTACCCGGGGCCCCAGCCGCCCGAACCCGGCGCGGCACCGCCCGAGCAGCCGTACACCCGGCCCTCCCCCATGGAGGAACCGGAGCCGTACGAGCCGCAGGCGGGCACCCAGGGCGCTCCCCTGGACGAGCCGTACGAGCCGCGCCCCGGCGCCCCGCAGTCCCAGGGCGGCGAGCCCGACGAGCAGCCGGACAACACCCGTCCCTTCCCCACGCCGCCCCGCGACCGCCCCGGGGGAGCCCGGGACGAGGACGAGGACACCTGGCCCCACGGCAGGCGCGACGCGGCATGACGCGCGGTCGGCACGCCACGCACGGGTCCCCCGCCGCGCGCGGTCGGGCGCGGGACGCGCCGCCGTCCCGCGTCAGGCGGACTGGCGTGACTGACCGGTGCCCTTGGTGGCGTCCAGTGCGTAGACGCAGCGGTCCTTGCTGCACGCGTACACCACGCCGCCGCCCACCACCGGCGTACCGGTGATCTCACCGCCGGTGGCGAGCTTCCAGCGGAGCTGGCCGCCGACGGCGTCGACCGTGTAGAGGCAGTGGTCGGCCGAGCCGAAGTGGACACGTCCGTCGGCGACGACGGGCGCGCCCACCACGTCGGCTCCGGTCGCGAAGCGCCAGCGCGGCGTGCCGCTGACCGCGTCGAGCGTGTAGACGGCGCTGCCGCTGCCCAGATGGACGAGGCCGTCCGTGACGACGACGGGCTCGGTGGAGTGCCGCGCCTCGGTGGCGATGCGCCAGCGGTCGTTGCCGTTGCCGGAGTCGAGCGCGTAGACGGTGCCGAGGTAGTCGGCCAGGTACACCCCGCCACCCGTCACCCCGGGCCCCGGTACGAACGCGGCCGGGCTCAGGAAGGCGGCCGGCGCGTCGAACCGCCACCGTTCCTGGCCGGTCGCCGCGTCCAGCGCGAACACCCGGGAGCCCGCACACACGTAGGCCGTCCCGTCCTCGGCGAGGGTCACCCGCACCGGCACCCCGCCGGTGGCGGAGGCGTCGCCGACGGGGTAGGACCAGCGCTCGGTGCCGGTGCGGCCCTCGAAGACGTACAGCCGCCCGTCCGCCCAGGTGTAGACGGCACCGTCGGCGATGACGGGACCGGCCTCGGGCGTCTCGAAGTCGGCCTGCGCACCCGTCAGGTCCCACAGCTTCTCGCCGGTGGCCGCCTCCCAGGCCTGCACGCCGCCGCCGCGGGTGCCGGTGACGACGGTGCCGCGGTCCACCTGGAGGGAGTAGACCCAGCCGTCGGTGGCCAGCCGCCAGCGCTCGGAGCCGTCGGCAGCGTCGAGTGCGTAGAGGCTCGGCCCGTCCGAGGCGTGCACCCGGCCACCGGAGACGGCCATCGACCAGGCCACCTCACGCGTCTTGAACTGCCGCCGCCCGCTGCCCACGTCCAGGGCGTGCACCTCGAACGAGGTGACGTACACGAGGTCGTCGGCGACGACCGGCGACCCCCACACGTCGTTCGACATCCGGAACCGCCAGGGCCGCCAGCGCTGCGCTCCCGGGGCTCCGGAAGCGGTGCCTGCCGGGTGACCGCCGCCCGCCGAGTGCGGCGACGCCTGGAAGGGCGCCGTGGACGGGGGCCGGCCCTGGGACGTGTGCGGCGCGGCGGCGGGCGCCGGTGCCGGTGGAGCCGCAGGTGGCTGGTGGAGGGGGTGCACGGAGGGCGGCGGAGGCGCGGCAGAGAGCCCCGCGCCCCGGTCGGAGCCCCCGGCGGAGCGGGGGCCCGGAGCACCGTACGGCGACGCCGACGGTGGGCCGGGCGGAGGTGCGGGAGGGGGTGTGGGGGACGCGTGTGCGCCCGGCTGCGGGCCCGTCCGCGGAGGCGGCGGTGCCGTGTACGGCCGGGCGTAGGAGGGCGGCGTACCGTCCTGGCCGCCGTCGGGAGGCCGCACCCAGCCCGAGGTGGGGTCGGCTCCCGTCTCCCGCCCGGTCTCGTCCGGGCGGCGCGGTCCCGGCCCGATGGGCACCTGCGCGTTGGGCAGTTGCACGGACGCCCCGTCGGCGCTGCCGGGCCGGGCAGCCGGCCGGGAGACCACCGGCGCCGAACCGGACGCCGGCGCCCCCGAGCCGCCGCCCGCGATCCCCTGTGCCGCGCTCCCGGCCTGCCCTTCGCCTGCGGCCACACCGGCCGCGGGGGGACCACCGGGCCCCACGGACCCCATGCCGGAGCCGTCGGCACCGGCTGACCCGCCGTTGACACCGCCGTCCGGCCCGGCGGCCGGGTGCGGTGCCGGGACCGCGGACGGCCGCCAGCTCTCGGAGGACGCGGACGGCGCGGGTCCGGGTGACGCGGACGGCACCAGGGGGGACGGCTCGGCAGGAGCCGGCGCCGCATCGCCCTGCGGGGCGGCGGGACCGGCGGCGGAACCAGCCGCAGGACCGGCACCGGGGCCGGGGGCGGCACCGGGACCGGAGCTGGCACCTCCGTTCGCACCGGGTGCCGCTCCGGCGGCGGGAGCCGCACCGGCCGACGCGGCACCGGCAGCCGCTGCGGCGGCTGCCGCCGCCGCGTTCTGCTGCCGCATCGCCCGGCCGCCCCGGCGGCGCTCGATCAGCGAGACCGCGGTGGACGGCAGCCAGGCCGACACGGTGCCGCTGTCGTCGCTGCCCGCGCCGAACAGGTGCGGGGCCAACTGCGCCTGGAGGTCGGCGGGCGTGGGCCGCTCCTCGGCGTTCATCCGCATGCAGGACTCGATCAGCGGCCGCAGTTCCTCGGGCAGCCCCTCCAGGTCGGGGCCCTCGCGCAGCAGCATGAAGACCGTCTCGACCGGGTTGGCCCCGTGGAAGGGGGCGTGCCCTGTCGCGGCGAAGACCAGGGTGGAGGCGAGCGAGAAGATGTCGCTGGCCCCGGTGACGCTGCGGGAGTCGCGCGCCTGCTCGGGCGACATGTAGGCGGGTGTACCGACGGCGACGTTGGTCATGGTCAGCCGGGTGTTGGAGACACCGGAGGCGATACCGAAGTCGATGACGCGGGGACCGTCCTCGACGACCAGCACGTTGGAGGGCTTCAGGTCCCGGTGGACCAGCCCCGCGCCGTGGATGGACTGGAGGGCCTCGGCGACGCCGGCCGCCAGCCAGCGCACCGCCTGCACCGGCACGGGACCGCACTCGGTGACTATTTCCTCCAGCGAGGGCGAGGGCACGTACGCGGTGGCCAGCCACGGGATGGCGGCACGCGGGTCGGCGTCGACGACGGCGGCCGTGTAGAAACCGCTGACAGCCCGTGCCGCCTCGACCTCGCGGGTGAACCGCACCCGGAAGAGCTGGTCCTCGGCGAGTTCGGTGCGGACCGTCTTGATGGCGACGCGGCGGCCGGACGCCGACCGCGCGAGGTAGACCAGCCCCATGCCGCCGGAACCGAGACGGCCCAGCACCTCGAACGGGCCGATCCGCCGCGGATCGTGCTGCGTAAGCTGCTCCACCACTTGTCCTGCCACCTCCCCGTAGGGGCCGTAAAATCTGCCCGATCCCGCCCCGTGCAGCCTCTCACTGCCGTGCCGGACCCGACGGTCCGGACGCCGATTCTTCCTGGCGAACGCGCCGGTTGCGAACCCGGGGGCGGCACGTAAGTGTCTTCGTGCCCCGACAAAGCCCCGTATGACCGGATCGATCCGGCATGTTCCGAGCCTCCCCCCTCACCCTGTTCGCCCCCTGCCCGGCCCGCCGATTCAGCACACCCCGTTTGCCTGCGGACGAATCGCGGCCGGATCACCCGTCGGTAAGCTGACGGGCATGACAGGACAAGTTCGAACCGTCGACGGCCGGGTGGCCGGACGCCGCGGACAAGCGACGCGGCAGAAGCTGCTCGACTGCCTCAGCGAGATGCTCAGCTCGTCGCCGTACCGCGATGTCAAGGTCATCGACGTCGCACGGAAAGCGGGCACGTCCCCGGCGACCTTCTACCAGTACTTCCCCGATGTCGAGGGCGCCGTCCTGGAGATCGCCGAGACCATGGCCAAGGAGGGCGCGTCCCTCACCGACCTGGTGGCCGGGCGGTCCTGGACGGGGAAGGCGGCCTGGCAGACGGCCGAGGACCTCGTCGAGGGCTTTCTGGGCTTCTGGCGCAGGAACGACGCGATCCTGCGGGTGGTCGACCTGGGCGCGGCGGAGGGCGACAAGCGGTTCTACAAGATCCGCATGAAGATCCTCAACTCGGTGAACAACTCCCTCTCCGACGCGATCAAGGACCTGCAGTCCCGCGGCCGGGTCGGCAAGGACGTCAACGCCGCCGCCGTCGCCGGCTCGCTCGTCGCCATGCTGGCCTCCGTCGCGGGGCATCAGAAGGGCTTCCAGAGCTGGGGCGTCAAGCAGGCGGAGCTGAAGCCGAGCCTGGCTCTGCTCGTCCACCTCGGTGTGACCGGCAAGAAGCCCACCAGGTAGCGAGCACTCCGCACAGCTTTCCCGTTTCCCGCGCCACGTTCCCGAACACGTGCCGCCCTGCGCACACGTGCCGCATCCGGACACGGGCCACATCCCGCGGAGCCGTCGGCCACGAAGCCCGTGAACCGCGCGCCCGCGCCCCGTGTGCCCCGCGCATTCCGTACGCCGCATCACCTCTGCGGCGCGCAGGCGTCAGTCCTCCGCACGGCGCTCCAGCCGGAAGATGCGGATCTGCCGGTCGATCCGCGCCTGGTAGACCGCGTACGGCGGCCAGAACCGCAGCAGTTCCTCCCACGCCTCCTCGCGCTCCCTCCCTTCGAGCTGTCGTGCCCGCACGGGTATCCCGGTGCCCCGGTAGGTGATCCGCGCCTCGGGATGCCGTCGCAGGTTGGCGGTCCAGCCCGGGTGGTCCTCCCTGCCGAAGTTGCTGCCGACCAGCAGCCAGCTCCCCCGTTCCTCTTCCGGCATGCACGCCAGTGGCGTCCGCCGCTGCGCTCTGCTTCTGGCTCCCGTCGACGTCAGGACGACACCGGGCAGCAGTTGGGTGCTCAGCATGCTCCGACCGCCCGTCATGCGGTGCACCGCCCGGTCCAGTACGGGGATCACGTGCGGGGCGATCCGCGCGAACGCCCGCGTCGACGACACCTTCTGGACGAGCTTCCGTTTCACCTCCGGGGCCGGCTTCCGCTCCGCCTTCCGTTGCCCCTTGCGGTCCGGCTCCCGTCCCACCGCCCCGGCCATCAGACCGCCACCGCCTCTCTCGCAGGGGTACCGAACAGCGCCGCGCACTCGGCGGCGCGGGCGCGCAACCGGTGGACCGGCCCGAACAGCAGGTCGTCACCCACCGCCCGCCTGTAGTACGCCTCGGCGGCGCGCTCCCGTGCGGCCTCCTCCCCGCTGTGCGCGGGGAGTGCTCTTCGCGCCGTGAGCTGCGTCGGGGCCGCCCGTCCCGGACGTACCGTGTCCGCGTCCCGCGGCGCCGCGGGTGGCCGCGCCGCCTCGGCAGCGGCCAGCCGCAGTGCCTCCAGACCCTGGGCCAGCGCGAGACAGCCGGCCGTGCGGGCCTGCGCCCGCTCGCCTGCGGCGGAGCGGGCCGCGTGGTAGGCGGCGGAGCGGGCCGCGCCGACCTGCGCGTACACCTCCGTCAGCCGGTGCCGCACCGACGGCGGGGGGCCGCCGGTCCGCCCGTGGAGCCACGGTGCGGTGACGCGGTCCGCCGTCCACCTCAGTGCGCTGTCGGCCGCGCCCACGGCCTCGGCCGCCAGCACGGCCGCCACCTGCGGCCCGACGGCGGCCAGCGCGGGCCTCGCGTCCTGTTCGTCGGACGACCCCAGGAGTTCGGCCGCCACGTCACGCAGTTCGACGCGGGCTGCCGCGCGCGTCTCGTCCGGTCCGGGCTGCCGTACCCGGACGAGTCCGGCGGCGTCCTGGGCCACGAGGAAGAGCAGGGTGCGGCTGCGGGTGAACCCGCCCGTGTGCGCCGCGACGAGCAGCAGTCCTGCGCTGTCCCCTCTCAGCACCTGCCCCGCCTCCCCGTAGAGCTGCCACCCGTCCACGGTACGGCGCGCCTGGATGCCGCCCGCCCGGCCGCCCCCGCCGCACCAGTGCTCACCGACGCGGTGCGGGCAGGCGGCGTCCGGCGGATCGAGCGGTCCGGTGAGCCCCAACGCTTCGGGCAGCCCGACACCGGCCGGGAGGGCGAGGGCAGCGGTCAGGTCGCCGGTGGCCAGCCGCGGCAGCAGCCGGGCGCGCTGCGCCTCGGTGCCGAGGGCGAGCAGCAGCGGCGCCGCCAGCGCGGCCGTCGGGACCAGCGGGGAGTCCACGAGTGCGCGGCCGGTCTCCTCGGCGGCGACGGCGAGCCCGAGGGGGCCGCGGCCGGCGCCGCCGCAGGTCTCGGGCAGGGCGAGGCCGGGCAGCGCGAGGGCGCGGGCGAGGCCGCGCCACAGGGCGGTGTCGCAGCCCGCCGGGGCCCGCGCCGTCGCCCGGCCGGGCCCGCCGTGCCGGGCGAGCAGCGTCCGCACGGCGTGACGTATCGCTTCCTGCTCCTCGGTGCACACGGTGTCCATCGGCGGCGCCCCCTCACGGCACAACAGCCAGCAGTCGACATGAAGCTGACGACGCGTCATGTTAGAGAGCCGTCGCGCAGAATCCCAGACGGCGGGGGACTCTCCGCCGCCCCCGCGACGCGGGCGGACCGGCTCCGCACGCCGGTCGGCCCACTCCCCCGGCACCGTCACCTGATGTACCGTCAGGTCCATGCCGTCCGCCGACAGCACCCACCGCCCCGCCCGCCGCGTCGCGGTCGCCGGAGTCGCGCTCTCGGACGTGGGGAGGATCGACGAGGCCACCCCGTACGCGCTGCACGCCCAGGCCGCCCGGCGGGCCCTGTCCGACGCCGGGATCGACCACTCGCTCGTCGACGGGCTCGCCTCCACCGGGCTGGGCACTCTCGCCCCCGTCGAGGTCGCCGAGTACCTGGGGCTGCGGCCCACCTGGGTCGACTCCACCGGCGTCGGCGGCTCCACCTGGGAGGTCATGGCCTCCCACGCCGCCGACGCCATCGCACAGGGGCGGGCCCGCGCCGTCCTGCTGGTCTACGGTTCCACCGCACGGGCCGATCTCAAGGCCCGCCGCCGCACCGCCGATCTGTCCTTCGGCACGCGTGGCCCGCTCCAGTTCGAGGTGCCCTACGGGCACACCCTGATCGCCAAGTACGCGATGGCCGCCCGCCGCCACATGCACCGGTACGGCACGACCCTGGAGCAGCTCGCCCAGGTCGCCGTCCAGGCCCGCGCCAACGCCGCCGGCAACCCGGACGCCATGTACCGGGACCCGATCACCGTCGAGGACGTCCTGTCCGGGCCGCTGATCGCCGACCCGTTCACCAAGCTGCACTGCTGCATCCGCTCGGACGGGGGCTGCGCCGTCCTCCTCGCCGCGGAGGACCTGCTGCCGGACCTGCCCGTACGGCCGGTGTGGATCCTCGGCTCGGGAACCGCCGTCTCGCATACGACGATGTCCGAGTGGGAGGACTTCACCGTCTCCCCCGCGGCCGTCTCGGGCCGCGCGGCGTTCGACCGGGCCGGTGTCACCCCCGGCGACATCGACCTCGCGCAGCTCTACGACGCCTTCACCTACATGACCCTCGTGACGCTGGAGGACCTCGGCTTCTGCGCCAAGGGCGAGGGCGGCGCCTTCGTCGAGGAGGGGCGGCTGCTGCGGGAGGGCGCGCTGCCGGTCAACACCGACGGCGGCGGACTGTCCGCCTGCCACCCCGGCATGCGGGGACTCTTCCTGCTCGTGGAGGCGGTACGGCAACTGCGCGGCGAAGCCGGCGAGGGGCGGCAGGTGCGCAGGAGCGACGGCTCGCTGCCCGAGCTCGCCGTCGCCTCGGGCACCGGCGGCTGGTTCTGCTCGTCGGGGACCCTGGTCCTCGGCCGCGGCTGAGCCCCCGGAACCGGAACCCCTCGGAAGGGCGCGCCTCAGAAGCGCCGGTACATGATGTGCAGCCCCACATAGCCGTGGACCGGGTGGTGGAAGCCTTCCTCCAGGGTGCCGACGATCTCGAACCCCAGCGACTCCCACAGCGCCACGGCGCCCGTGTTGGTCGCCACCACCGCGTTGAACTGCATCGCCCGGTAGCCCTCCGCCTCGGCCCACTCCAACGCGTGCTCCCCCAGCGCCCGTCCGACGCCCCTGCGGCCGCTCGCGGGGTCCACCATGAAGCTGGCACCCGCGATGTGGGAGGCGCCGCCCATGTGGTTGGGGTTCATCTTGGCGGAGCCGAGCACGGTGCCGTCCTCGTCGACGGCGACCACGGTGCGGCCCGGCGGCTCCAGCATCCAGGTCGCGCGGCCGGCGGCCTCGTCCATGTCGCGCGGGTAGGTGTAGGTCTCTCCCGCCGCGACGATGGCGTGGAAGAAGGGCCAGATGGCGGGCCAGTCGGCTGCGGTGGCTTCACGAATGTGCACCCGCCCAGAGTGCGCCACCAAGGGGGCGGTACGCCAACCGTCACCAGCGCCGCGAGCCCGCGTGGCTCACACGGCTCCGACAGGCGCGGGGCGGAACACCGGGACGGTCACCCCGGCCGCCCCCTCGCTCCCCCGTACGCCCTCCTGCTCCCGGAAGGCGACCCGCAGCTCCATCCCGATCCGGAGGGCATCGTGGGGACAGTCGGTCACCTGCGTCATCATCCGGGGCCCCTCCGCGAGTTCCACGACCGCGGCCACGTACGGCACCCGCTCTCCGAACGGCGGCAGGTCGTTGCGGTGGACGACGGACCAGGTGTACAGGGTCGCCCTGCCCTCCGCCTGCTCCCAGACGACGTCCTCGCTCCAGCACCGCGGACAGAACTCGCGCGGACAGTGGTGGGCCGCGCCGCACCCCTCGGCCCGGCAGCGACGGATCAGCAACCGCCCTTCCGCTGCCGCCCGCCAGTACGGTGCCGTGAACGCGTCCACGTCGGGTATGTCGAACCGCTGCTGTGCCGTTCCACCCATCGGAGCCTCCCGCTGCGCCGGCCGGTACGCCGCCCGCTCCCGTTTGCTGACGGTACGTCAGTGAACCGGCCACCGGCGCCCTCCTGCAAGAGGGCGACCACACGGTGCGGCCCGGGGGCCGGATGCACCACAGCGGGCACCGTCCGGCTACTTGCCGGTGCCGACGGGGTCCACCATGACCTTCTGGTCGGCACCTTCCTCGACGGGGAGGGAGATGCTGACCGGCAGGCTCTTGGAGTGGGTCTCGTTCGGCGGAGTGACGACCATGCTGCTGACGCGCACGCCGGTGCCGCCGGTGTTGTTCGGCGGGTAGTGCAGGGTGAAGCGGGTCGTCTCGCCCGACTTGAGGGCGACGGCCGGAGCGGCCTTGCTGCTGCGCTTGGCGCTGAGCGGCCGGCCGGCGTCCTTCGACTTGAGGTCGACGCCGGGGAAGCCCTTGAGCGAGCAGGCGTCGCCGCCGACGTTCTTGAGGCTGACGACCATGTCCCCCTCGCCCATACCGTGGTTGCTGCCGAATTCGAGGTCCGCCGTCTTGCAGGAACCCGCGGTGATCTTTCCGCCGCCGCTGCCCGGCGCGGACTCGGCGGCGGACGGGTCGCCGCTGTTCGTCTCGGACCCGCCGCTGCCACCGGAGGTCTTGCCCGAGGACGAGCCACCCGAGGAGGAGCCACCCGACGACGAGGACGAGGAGGAGGGCCCGGAGACGTTCGAGTTCGCGGCGGAGTCGTCGTTCCCCTGGCAGGCGGTGAGCGACAGACCCGCAGCGAGGGCCACAGCGGCGAGGGTCAGCTTCTGAGCGCGCATCGTTCTTCCTTCGCGGTCGGCGCGCCGTCTACGCGGCACGAGTGAGCGTTACTGATCACTTGGATCCGCCCGCCCCGAGGAATGTTCACACCCACCGGCTCCTCTTACGCGCCTGTTACATGCGAACGCCGGCCGGCGGCACTGCCCGCCGCCCACCCGCTGGAGCGCGAACGGGGTGGGCGCGGCCTCCGGCCGCGGAGGGCACCACTTAAGATCGGCGTCATGTCCATGCCCATGACGCCGAGCGGCACGCCCGTCCACATCCTCGGCGCCGGCCCCGGTGGCCTGGCGGCGGCCGCCGCACTGCGGGAACGCGGCATCGACTCCGTCGTCCTGGAGAAGGCCGACGCCGTCGGCGCCTCCTGGCGGTCCCACTACGAGCGGCTGCACCTGCACACCACCAGGGCCCTCTCCGCACTGCCCGGACTGCCGATCCCCCGCGCGTACGGGCGCTGGGTCGCCCGCGCCGACGTGGTCCGCTACCTCGAACAGTACGCGGCCCACCACCGGATCGAGGTCGCCACGGGCGTGCAGGTCCACCGGCTGGAGCGCGGCGAGGACGAGCGATGGGTCCTGCACGCCAACGGCGGGCGACGGCTGACCAGCCCCGCCGTGATCGTCGCCACCGGCATCAACCACACCCCCCACCTCCCCTCCTGGCCCGGACGTGACAGCTTCGAGGGCGACCTGCTGCACGCCTCCGCCTACCGCTCCGCCGCCCCCTACGCGGACAAGGACGTCCTGGTGGTGGGCGCCGGCAACACCGGCGCCGAGATCGCCACCGATCTCGCCGAGGGCGGTGCCGCCCGCGTACGCCTCGCCGTGCGGACACCGCCCCACATCCTGCGCCGCTCCACTCTCGGCTGGCCCTCCCAGCGCAGCGCCATCCTGTGCCGACGGCTCCCCGTCCGGCTGGTGGACCGCATGGCGGCGCGCGTCACCAGGATGTCCGTACCCGACCTGTCCGGTCACGGACTGCCCCGCCCCGAAGCCGGGCTCTACACACGCGTGCGCCAGGGCGCCATCCCGGTGCTCGACGTCGGACTCGTCGACGCGGTACGACAGCGGAAGGTCGAACCGGTCGCCGCGCTCACCTCGTTCGACGGCACGAAGGCCGTACTGGCCGACGGCGAGACCGTGGCCCCCGAAGTCGTCATCGCCGCCACCGGCTACCGCGCCGGGCTGGAGGACCTGGTCGGCCACCTCGGCGTGCTGGATGCCGAGGGCCGTCCCACCGTCCACGGCCGCCGCACCCACCCCGCGGCCCCCGGCCTGCACTTCACGGGGTTCTCCTACCCCATCAGCGGCACCCTGCGGGAGTTGCGGATGGACGCCGAGCGCATCGCGAAAGCCATCGCCAAGGCGGCAGGCTGAGACCGGCCCCGTGCGGCGCACCCACGGCAACCCTCGGGTGAGGCGCCCCCCCCCGGGACAGCGGCGAGAGCAGCCCTCACAAGGTCACCGGCGGGAGCGCCCCGCACACCGCCTCGCACAGTGGCGGGCTCACCCGACGAAGCGCCCCGCGCGGGCGGGGCGCAGACCGTCGGCCAGGCCGTGCCCGACACCTTCGCCGTAAGCGCCCCGCGCGGGCGGGGCGCAGACCGGCGGAGCACTCCGCCCGGCGGCGCGCGCGGACCCGATGCGGCACCCCGCACAAGGGCGCGCGGCAGCGCGAGGCTCCGGAGCGGCACGAGGTCTTCCTGACGCTGCGTCAGTTCCAGTAACCTGACGGTGCGTCAGGTCATCACCGGCCTCCACACGGGAGTGGGCGAGTACAGATGCTCGGATCGACTCACGGGACCCTCACCATGACCCCCCGCTCGGCCCGGGTGCTGGCCTGCGGCGATCGTGCCGAGGGCGGCGCCGTCCACAGCAGGACCGAGGAGGAGGCGCTCGGCGCCCTCGACGTCAGCGGACGGCTGCTGCACGCACCGGTGCCCGACCTCGACCGGTTCTTCCGTCCGGACGCCGTGGCCGTGGTGGGGGCCTCGGACGCCGAGGGACGGCCCAACACCGGCATCACCCGCCACATGGTGGCGTGGGCCGAGCATGTGGGTGCCCGGCTGTATCCGGTCCACCCGAAGCGGCGCGAGGTGTTCGGCCTGGCCTGTGCCCCCGGCGTCGCCGACCTGCCCGAGCCGGTGGATGTCGCCGTCCTCCTGGTGGCCGACCCGCTGCCCGTGCTGGAGCAACTGGCCGACACCGGGACCAGGTTCGCCGTGGCGTTCGCCTCCGGCTTCGCCGAGACCGGCCGCCAGGGGGCCGCCGCCCAACAGCGGCTCGCCGAGGCCGCCGCACGCGCCGGCGTCCGGCTCCTCGGCCCGAACACCAACCTCAACGCCTTCGAGCGGTTCCGCACCGACCTGGACGGCCCTGCGATCGCCCTCATCACGCAGTCGGGCCACCAGGGACGCCCCCTCTTCGCCCTCCAGGAGCTGGGCATCCGGCTCTCGCACTGGGCGCCGACCGGGAACGAGGCCGACCTGGAGACGGCCGACTTCCTCTCCTACTTCGCGGGACGGCCCGAGGTGGGCGCCGTCGCCGCGTATGTGGAAGGGCTCAAAAACGGCCGGCGCTTCCTGCTGGCCGCCGACCGTGCCGCCCGCAACGGCGTGCCCGTCGTCGCGGTGAAGGTGGGCCGCACCGAGACGGGAGCGCGCACGGCCGCCTCGCACACGGGGAAGCTCACCGGCTCGGACGCCACCGTGGACGCGGCGATGCGGCAGTACGGCGTGCTGCGGGTGGACGGTCTCGACGAGCTCCAGGACACCGCCGCACTGCTGGCGCGCGCCCGCCCGCCGCGCGCGGAGGGGGTGGCGGTCCACGCGATATCCGGGGGCACCGGCGCGCACCTGGCCGACCTGGCGACGGCGGCGGGGCTGTCGCTGCCCACCCTGTCCGAGGCCAAGCAGGCGGAGCTGCACGAGTGGATCCCGGGCTACCTGTCGGTGGCCAACCCGATCGACAACGGCGGCCACCCGGTGGGCGACCGGCGCGGGCGGAAGATCATCGACGCGATCCTGGCCGATCCGGACGTGGGCGTGCTCATCTGCCCGATCACCGGGCCGTTCCCGCCGATGAGCGACAAGCTCGCCCAGGACCTGGTGGACGCCGCCGAGGAGACCGACAAGCTGGTCTGCGTCGTCTGGGGTTCTCCGGTCGGCACCGAGGAGGCCTACCGGACCACCTTGCTGGGCTCCTCCCGGGTGGCGACCTTCCGCACGTTCGGCAACTGCGTGCGCGCGGTGCGCGGCTACCTCGATCACCACCGCTTCGCCCGCGCCTACCGCTCCCCCTTCGACGACGCCCCCCGCAGTCCGTCCCCCTCGCACCGCAAGGCCCAGGCGCTGCTGCGGCCCGGACAGCAGTTGAGCGAGCACGCCGGCAAGCAACTCCTGCGGGCCTACGGCATCCGCGTCCCGCGCGAGAAGCTGTGCACCAGCGCCGCGGCAGCGGTGCGCGCGGCAGCGCAGGTCGGCTACCCGGTCGTCATGAAGGCGTCGGCCCCGGAGCTGGCGCACAAGAGCGACTACGGGCTGGTGCGCATCGGCCTCACCTCCGCCAGCCAGGTCCGCGACACCTACCGGGAGCTGACGGAGATCGCGCGGGCGGAGGAGATCGAGCTGGACGGCGTGCTGGTGTGCCAGATGGTCGACCAGGGGGTCGAGATGGTGGTCGGTATCACCCAGGACGAGCTGTTCGGGCCGACCGTGACCGTCGGTCTGGGTGGGGTGCTGGTCGAGGTCATGCGCGACGTCACCGTGCGGGTGCCGCCGTTCGGTGAGCAGCAGGCCCGCGCGATGCTCGGTGAACTGCGCGGCGCCGCGCTGCTGGAGGGGGTGCGCGGCAGGCCGCCCGCCGACGTCGACGCACTCGTCGAGGTCGTGCTGCGGGTGCAGCGCATGGCCTTGGAACTGGGCAGCGGCGGCGGCCCCGGGGGCGCCGGAGGGCTCGCGGAGCTGGACATCAACCCGTTGGTCGTCCTGGAGCGCGGGCAGGGCGCCGTGGCACTCGACGCGCTGGCGGTCTGCGGATGAGCGCCGCGCACCGCGCGAGGCCCCCGGCACGGCAGGCGGCCGCACCGACGCCGCGAGACGCCGCGCCACTCGTGACAGCCGCGAAAGGAAACGCACGCTGATGTCCTCCCCCCGTGCACCCGGTGACTCCTGCGACAACAGTCCTGACGGCTTCCCCAGCACCTCCCGCGGTCCTTCCCCGGACCCGTCGTCCGGGGAACGGGCCGGGCCTGCCGCCGAGTTCCCGGCCGGTTCCGGAGCCGACGCCCCGGCCACGGCCCCGGACGGGCCCCCGCGCAACGGCGAGGCCGCGCGGAAACCGGACGAGTCCTTGGAAGAAGTTGTAGCGCAGACCACCGACAACGGCGTCTCGTGGCTGACCCTCGACCGCCCGCACGTGCTCAATGCCCTCACCCGCGACCAGCGAGAACGCCTCATCGGGCTGCTTGCCGACGCCTCGGCCGACCCGGACGTGCGCGCCGTGGTGCTGACCGGCCGTGGCCGCGGCTTCTGCGCGGGCGCCGACCTGCGAGCGGACCGGAGCGGCGGCCGGGAACGGGTGGCGGGCGACGTCGCCCGCACCCTGGAACAGGGCGCCCAACGGCTGATCTCGGCGGTGCTCGACTGCGAGAAGCCGGTACTCGCCGCGGTCAACGGCACCGCGGCCGGCCTCGGCTGCCACCTCGCTCTCGCCTGCGACCTGGTCCTGGCGTCCGAAGCGGCGCGCTTCGTGGAGGTGTTCGTGCGGCGCGGACTGGTGCCGGACGGGGGCGGCGCCTATCTGCTGCCGCGGCTGGTCGGGCCGCAGCGGGCCAAGGAGCTGATGTTCTTCGGCGAGGCGCTGTCCGCCGCCGAGGCCGGGCGGCTCGGACTCGTCAACCGGGTGGTGCCCGGCGAGGAGTTGACGAAGACGGCGCGTGCCTGGGCCGAGCGCCTGGCGGCCGGCCCCACCCGTGCGCTGGCGCTCACCAAGCAGTTGGTGAACGCCTCCCTGGACGCGGACCGTGCCACCGCCTTCCGCGCCGAGGCCTGGGCGCAGGAGCTCAACATGTCCACGCGGGACGCGCAGGAAGGCGTCACCGCCTTCGCCGAGCGGCGCTCCGCCGTCTTCGAGGGCCGGTAGCGGGCGGTGGTTACGCTGGAGCCGAGGAAACCGCCACCGACCGTCCGACCCGACGACACCACAGGTGCGATGACGTCATGATGGGACACGCTGGAATGGCAGCCGCCGCGGTGCGCTACCTGCGGACCGTCGGCGCACCGCCCGCGCGCGGCACGCAACAGCCGGCGCGCGAGGGTGGAGAGCGCGGCGAGAACCCGCTTCCCCCGGCCGATCTGCGCGCCGTGGGGGAGGACGAGCGTGCGCCGGTCGATCCGGCCGATTTCCGCCGGGTGCTGGGCGGTTTCGCCTCCGGCGTCACCGTGGTCACGGCGCCCGCCGCGAAGGGCGAGGCAGGACCGGCGGGTTTCGCCTGCCAGTCCTTCGCGTCCCTGTCCCTGGAACCGCCGCTGGTCTCGTTCATGGTGGCCCGTACGTCCACGAGTTGGCCGCGCATCGCGCGGGCCGGGGTGTTCTGTGTGAACGTTCTCTCCGCCGGGCAGGGCGAGCTGTGCCGGGCGTTCGCGGTCAGCGGTGCGGACAAGTTCGCGGGGGTCGCCTACTCCGCGGCGCCGGTGACGGGCTCGCCGCTCCTGGACGGGGTGGCGGCGTGGATCGACTGCGAGATCCACGCCGTGCACACCGGTGGTGACCACCTGATCGTCGTCGGCAGGGTGCGCGCGCTGGACGCGGTGGAAGGTGGCGGCGAGCCGCTGGTCTTCCACCGGGGCAGGCTGGGGACGTTCACCCCGGCCGAGTGACCTCACCCGCCCGGCAGCCGCACGGACCGGTCCCGTCCGACGGCCTCGCCCGGCGGCCTCGTCCGTCAGCCGCACGCGGGGGCGCCGTGTGCATGTCCAGCCCGGTGCGGCCGGGCGCCAGGCCGGGGCGGAGCGCCAGGTCGGCGCCGTAGTCGCCACCGGCCTCGGAGCGGTACGGCAGCGGGCGGAGCGTTTCGATGCCGTGCAGCCGCTCTCGCAGCTCCTCCTGCCACTTCTTGCCGTCCGTCTCGTCGGCACGGTCGGCTCCGTACAGGACGAACGGCGGCAGCGGGTCCATGCCGGTGTACCAGAACGTGCCGTGGTGCAGCGGGAAGAGGATGTCCTCGACGTACCCGTGGATGCCCCGCGGGCCGAAGCTGGAGGCCCGTGCGCCGACCGAGGTGACGACCATGGCCCGCTTGCCGGCCAGTCCCCCGTCGCCGTACCGCCGGGTGCGGCCGTGTGCGTCCCGGACGCCGAAGGCGAACCCCTGCACCAGTACGCGGTCGAACCAGCCCTTGAGGATGGCGGGCGGCCCCAGCCACCACAGGGGGAAGTGGAAGACCAGGGTGTCGGCCCAGGCGATCTTCTGCTGCTCCGCACGGATGTCCGCAGCGAGCGTTCCGTCCAGGTACGCACGCTCCTGTGCGTCCCCGACCAGCAGCCGCTCTGGCCCGTCCGGGTCCCGGGCGCCGCCCCGGCCGGGAAAGTCGTGCCGGTCGACGACCGGGTTCCAGCCCATCGCGTACAGGTCGGTCCCGCGCACCTGGTGGCCGCGTTCGCGCAGCGCGGCGATTCCGGCGTCCCGTAGGGAGGCGTTCAGGGACCGTGCCTAAGCTTGTTCTTTAACCTTCCAACCCTTGTAGGGCGATAAGTGTCTTCTCGTGACGGACGGTCTTGCCTGGCCTTCGTCTAGGGTGTCGAGGATGCCGCTTGTTGAAGTGACCTATGCGCCTACGGTGCCCGAGCCCCGGCTACGCGAACTCGGCTCGGTGCTGCCGCATCTGGCATCCCTGGCTGTGGAGTGCCCCGAGGAGCCGTACGACGGCAAGCTGCAACCGGGGGATGTCGAGATCCGCTTCCGGCCGCTGAGCCCGCTGGACCGTAGCGGCCTGACGGTGGTGATCGAGATCAAGTCCAAGTGGTCCGCTAGCAGGGAAGCCAACCGCCAAGAGCGCGTGGATGCGCTCCACGCGGACATCCGCGCCGCAACCGGGCTCGTCGACTTCGGTGTCTACCTGTCACTGCCGAGCGCTGCTTGGTCTCAGGGAGACTGATCACTCACACCCGACAGCGCGTCTCCCAGACCCCACGCCAAGGCGAAACGGCGGGTCTACCTACGATGTGAGCTTATTCGTCGAATGTGTCTCGAACTGGGTCGCTGACCTGGGTATTCGCCGGACGCTGAGGCGACCTTCGTCTGATCATGTGCTCCGACCAAGGTGCACCGATCAACACGAAGGCCGAGGGTGAGTCTGCTGCCTGATGCTGCTAAGGGGGAAGCGTTCGCGGAAGCGTCACGCTTCCGGGACGAGTTGTACGCGTGTCTGACTGCGCGGGGTGATGAGCTGTTCAAGCTGGCGGACGGGGTGCGGTGTGCGCCGGGTGCGGTGCACTCGGCAGTCGAACTCACGCTCCTGCCCGAGCATCGACGCGGGCACGGGGCAATGTACGACGGCTTGAACCAGGGGCGGATCGACACCGACGGGCTGCGGTCGCTGCTGGCCGGGCTGCCATTACCGCGGTTCGCGGACGGGCGTCTGGTCCTGGCCGTGGACGTCTCGCCGTGGTTGCGGTCGGACGCGCCGTGCTCGCCGGACCGGCTGTTTTGCCACGTCTATGGGCGGGCGAAGACTGCCTCGCAGTTCATCCCCGGCTGGCCGTACTCGTTCATCGCGGTACTGGAGATGGGTGCCACGTCCTGGACGCAGATTCTGGACGCGGTGCGGCTGGGCCGGCCGACGATGCCACCGCGGTGACCGCGGCCCAGCTCCGGGACGTCGTTGAACGGCTCATCACAGCAGGTCAGTGGGGGCAGGGTGAGCCGGATATCGTGATCGTGACCGACGCCGGTTACGACGTGACCCGCCTGGCCAGGGTGCTGCGGGACCTACCCGTCGAGCTGGTCGGCCGTGTCCGCGGCGACCGTGTGATGCGGCTGCCGAAGCCGCCACGCGTCTACGACCCGAAGGGCGGCCGGCCACCGAAGCACGGGCCGGAGTTCCGCTTCGCCAAGCCCGAGACCTGGCCCGAACCGGCCGTCACGACCCACACCGCTACCGCAAACTACGGCAAGGCTGTCACGCGGGCGTGGGGCCGGGTCCATCCTCGGCTGACCCACCGGGCCGCCTGGCTGGACCACGAAGGCGAACTCCCACTCATCGAGGGCACGTTGATCCGCCTTGAGGTGGAGCACCTGTCGAAGGACCGGGCGGCGCCGGCGGTGTGGTTGTGGTCCTCCAGGACCGGTGCCAGCGACGACGACGTCGACCGGGCCTGGCAAGCATTCCTCCGGCGCTTCGACCTGGAGCACACATCCGGCTGTTCAAGCAGACCCTCGGCTGGACACAGCCCCGGCTGCGGGAGCCAGAGGCGGCCGACCGGTGGACCTGGCTGATCATCGCCGCCTACACGCAGCTCCGGCTCGCCCGCCCCCTCGCACGGGATCTGCGACACCCCTGGGAGAAGCCGACCGCATTCGGTCGGCTCACACCGGCGCGGGTCCGCCGGACGTTTCGGAACCTCCGCCAGCACATGCCCTGTCCCGCCAGAGCACCCGAACCCCACCGGCCCGGCCTCGGACGGCCACCCGGCACCCGGAACAAGCTCCAGGCACCCCGCTACGACGTGGGCAAAACCGTCCGACCTGAGAAGACACTTATCGACCTACAACGGCTGAAAGGTTAAAGAACAAGCTCAGGGTGGGCGAAAATCCACAGCGTCTTCATGCCACCGATCCTGCGGGGCCTCCCGGCTCGGAACGAGTGGCCGCCTGGACGACAAGTGCAAGATTTGGGCCACCGTCGTCGCGGCCGGTGACGGAGGTACCCGCTCAGCCGTGGGCGACCTCCCGATCCGTCCGGGCGCCCGTGCCACGCCGCACCACAAGAGCCATCAGTGCCGCCACCGCGCACAGGACGCCCGTCCCGGTCCACGCCAGGTCGTAGGTTCCGGTGGCGTCCCGCACGAGCCCCGCCACGAAGGCGACCACCGAGGCACCGGTCTGGTGCGCGGCGAGCACCCACCCGAAGACGATCGCACCGTCCGCACCGAAGTGCTCTCTGCACAGCGCCATGGTGGGCGGCACGGTGGCGATCCAGTCGAGCCCGTAGAAGATGATGAAGAACAGCATCGGCGGCTGCACACTGCCGGCGAAGAGCATCGGCAGCAGCAGCAACGACAGGCCGCGCAGCCCGTAGTAGACGGCCAGCAGCCGACGGGTGTCGAAACGGTCGGTCAGCCAGCCGGAGCAGACGGTGCCGACCAGGTCGAGCACCCCGATCGCGGCCAGCAGGGAGGCGGCGGCCGGGACGGCCATCCCGTGGTCGTGCGCGGCAGGCACGAAATGGGTGCTCATCAGTCCGTTGGAGGAGGCACCGCAGATGGCGAAGGACCCGGCCAGCAGCCAGAACACCTTGGTGCGCACCGCGGTCCCCAGCACGCCCAGCGTGCGCCGCAGCGCACCGTCGACCTCGGCCTCGGGGGTGACGTAGTCCTCATCGGCGCCGTAGGGGCGCAGTCCGACGTCCTCGGGACGGTCTCGCAGCAGCCACGCCACCAGCGGCACGACCGCCAGCGCCGACCCGCACACCACCAGTGCCGCGGAACGCCATCCCGAGCCCTCCACCAGGAGGGCCACCAGAGGCAGGAAGACGAGCTGTCCCGTGCTGCCGCCTGCCGTCAGGATGCCGCTGACCAGTCCGCGCCGTGCGACGAACCACCGGTTGGCCACCGTGGCGGCGAAGGCGAGCGCCATGGAGCCCGAGCCGATGCCCACCAGCAGGCCCCAGCAGAGCACCAGTTGCCACTCGGCGTTCATGAAGACGGTCAGTCCGCTGCCCCCGGAGACCAGCAGCAGTGCGCCGGTGACGACTCTGCGGATGCCGTACCGCTCCATCAGCGCGGAGGCGAACGGCGCGGTCAGCCCGTAGAGCAGCACGTTGAGTCCGACAGCGAAGGAGATGATCCCGCGGGACCAGCCGAACTCCTCGTGCAGCGGGTCGATGAACACGCTGGGGGTGGCCCGGAAACCGGCGGCGCCCACGAGCGCGACGAAGGACACCGCCGCGACCCACCAGGCGCGGTGCACACGTGGTGCGCGCCCGGCAGGGCTGCACCGGGCGTCCGACGAGGTGCTGAGGGGGCCGTCCTTCTTCGGCGGCCCGGCGGAGGGAGGGAGGATCTCGGTCACGCGGCAAGCCTGCTGGTCTCCGCCGACGCGAACGAGTGGCCGGACGGACACCATGTGCGAGGATCGGGCCATGGCCGTCTTCGCCCGTCCCGAGCTCCACAAGGTCGCCGTTCTCGTGCGGCACGGCCTGCTGCCGGTCGAGCTGGGAATCCCGCACTGTCTGATGGGCCGGGCGCGCTCGGCCTCCGGTGACGCGCTGTACGAGGTCGTCACCTGCACCGCCCGCCCCGGTGCGGTCCGCACGGAGGCCGATTTCTCGATCAACGTCGAGCACGGTCCGCAGGCGCTGACCGAGGCCGACACCGTCATCGTTCCGGCCGCGCACGAGCGGGACGAGCCCTACGATCTGGGAAGGATGAGCCGCCCGCTCGCCGAGGCGTTCTCCCGCATCCGTCCGGACACCCGCATCGCGTCCATCTGCACCGGTGCCTTCGTCCTGGCGTCCGCGGGCCTGCTGGACGGCAAGCGGGCGACGACACACTGGCGCGCCAGTGAGCGGTTCCAGCGCCTCTTCCCCGCCGTGCAGCTCGACTCGGACGTGCTCTACGTGGACGAGGGCTCCGTGCTGACCTCCGCGGGCATCGCCTCGGGTGTCGACCTGTGCCTCCACATGATCCGCAGGGACCACGGTGCGGCGGTCGCCAACGAGGTCGCCCGCCGCACCGTCGTACCGCCCCACCGCGACGGCGGACAGGCCCAGTTCATCCGCCGCCCCGTACCCGAACCCCGCCTCTCCTCCACCGGCACCGCCCGCACCTGGGCCCTCGACCACCTCGACCAGCCCCTCACCCTCCGCGCCATGGCCGCACAGGAGTCCATGAGCGTCCGCACCTTCACCCGCCGCTTCCGCGAAGAAGTCGGCGTCACTCCGCTGCGCTGGCTCACCCAGCAGCGCCTCCAGCACGCACGTCACCTGCTGGAGGAGACCGACCTGCCCGTCGAGCGGATCGCCGCGGACGCGGGTTTCGGCACAGCCGCCTCCCTGCGCCAGCACTTCCACGCCTCTCTCGGTGTCTCCCCCCGCGCCTACCGCCGCACCTTCCGCACAGGGGCGGCCCCGGAACCGGAGCCCGAAGGGGCCTCTGCGGGGTGAGTGCGCAGGCGGCACGGGACACCGGGTGATGCCGTCGGTGGACGGCTCAGAACGTCAGCACTCCCCGTGCCACCCTCCCGTGGTGCGTGTCGTCCGCAGCGCGTGCGAAGTCCTCGACCGGACGGACCGCGGTGACCAGTTCGTCCAGCAGCAGCCGCCCTTGGCGGTAGAGGTCCGCATAGAGGGTGATGTCGCGGGGCGGCCGGGAGGAGCCGTACCGGCAGCCGAGGATGGACTTGTCCAGGAACATCCCCGCGGGCAGGAACGTGGCCTCGGCGTCCGCGGCCGGCATGCCCAACAGGACCGCCTGTCCCCGCCGGTCCAGCAGGTCGACGGCTTGCCGCACCAGCGCCGTACTGCCGACGCACTCGAAGGCGTGCGCCGTACCGTCCGGCAGGATCTTCCTCACGGCCGCCACAGTGTCTCCGGCGTTCCCGGCGTTCCCGGCGTCCCCGGCGTCACCGCCACTGCTGCCGCCGTCGTCGCCTCCCTCGCCGGATCCGCCCCGTAGCGCGGCCACGAAGTCGGTGGCGCCGAACTGCCGGGCCGCCGCCTCCTTGGCCGGGTCGGCGTCCACCGCGACGATCGGGGCGGCGCCCGCGATCCTGGCGCCCTGGAGCACGTTGAGCCCGACACCGCCGACGCCGAGCACCACCACCGACTCGCCCTGACGCACCTTCGCCCGGTTGAGAACGGCACCGACACCGGTGAGGACCGCGCAGCCGATCAGAGCGGCCGAGGTCAGCGGCATGTCGCGGGGAACGGGCGTGACCTGCACCGCTTTGACGACGGTGCGCTCGGCGAAGGCGGACGTCGCGGCGAAGGCGTACAGGGGCTCGCCGCCCCGGCTGAACGGCTGCTCCGGGCTGCCGATGGCACTGCGGCACATCGTGGGCCGGCCCCGCGCACACTCGGGACACGCACCGCAGTTGGCGATGGTGGACAGTGCCACATGGTCCCCCGGCACCACGTGCCGCACCCCCTCCCCGACGGCCTCCACCACACCGGCGCCCTCGTGGCCGAGCACCACGGGCCGGGGGAACGGGATCGTCCCGTCGATGACGGACAGATCGCTGTGGCACAGCCCTGCGGCGCGGATGCCGACGAGCACCTCACCGGGGCCGGGCGCGCGGACGTCGAGGTCGTCCACAACCTGTGCGTGGGCGGCCCCGGAACCAGTGTCCGTGGCCGCGCCGTCGAGAATCACGCCTCTCATGTCTCTGCCCTCACGTGGTCCGGTCCCTTCCGGGCGTCCGGGCCGGCCGAGCGCCCGGCTGCCCCATGTGTCGGTGTCCGCGAACTTCACGTCCGGCGGCCCGGCAGCGGTGCGTCCGGGCGTCCGGTGTCTTCCGCGCCCTCGGTGCGGCGCGCGTGTGTGGTGCGCTCCTTTCGCGAGGAGCGCCGCGTGTGCCGGGCACTCCGGATGTGGTCGACGCGTCCTGTGTGGCCGCGTCATGTGTGGCCGCGTCCTGCGTGGTCGGCGGGTGCCGCCGGTGGCCAGCGGGGTCACGACGGCCAGACGACCGACTGGAGCTCGCTGTAGGCGTGCAAGCCGAACGAGCCGCCGTCGCGGCCGACACCGGACTCCTTGAAGCCGCCGAACGGTGTTTCCGGATGCCGCTGGGCGGTGTTGATGCCGACACTGCCGCTGCGCAGCCGACCCGCGAGCCGCCACGCGCGCCCGGTGTCACCGCTGAAGACGTAGTCGTAGAGCCCGTACGGGGTGCTGTCGGCGATCCGGACGGCCTCGTCCTCGTCCTCGAACGGGAGGACGACGACGACCGGGCCGAACAACTCCTCGCGGGCGACGGCCATCTCCGGCGTGACGTCGGTGATCAGTGTCGGTGCGACGTAGAAGCCGGTGGCCGGCTCCTCGGGCCGCTCCCCGCCCGTCAGGACGGTGGCGCCCTGCTCGCGGGCTGCCGCGACGTGGGCTTCGACCCGGTCGCGCTGGGCCGCGGAGATCAGCGGTCCGACCACGGTTCGCTCGTTCGTGGGATCGCCGAGCGTCAGTGCGGAGGCGTACCGTGAAAGCGCAGTCACGAACTCGTCGTAGAGCGGGCGGTGTACGAGCGCACGCGTCGGTGCCGTACAGATCTGGCCGCTGTGGAAGGTCCAGGTCGAGGCGACCGCGCCCACTGCTGCCTGCCGGACCCGTCCGTCCGCGTCGTCCAGCACCAGAGCAGCACCCTTCCCGCCCAGTTCCATCAGGGTGCGCTTCATGCCTCGTCCCGCCTGCTCCGCGATCTTCTTTCCTACGGAGGTGGAGCCTGTGAAGCTGATCATGTCGACGTCGGGGTGGGCGACCAGAGCCTCACCCGGCGTCGCACCCGAGCCGGTGACGACGTTGTAGAGCCCGTCGGGCAGCCCCGCCTCCTGGAGCAACGGGCCCAACTCCAGGCAGGTGAGCGGGTCCTGCGGCGCCGGTTTGCAGACGACGGCATTACCCATGGCGAGCGCGGGCGCGACCTTTCCCGCGAGATTGACGACAGGGAAGTTGTAGGAGGTGATGCAACCGACCACACCCATGGGACGGCGCACGGCAGCCGCACCGATCAGTCCCCCCGGGGCCAGGGTGCTGGCCGCCACCGGCTGCGGGGCGAGAGGCACGGTGTCGGGCTCCAGCGCTCCGCGGGCGTAGCGGCGGAAGCGGTCGGCGGCGGTGGGCAGTTGCATTCCGCGGGTCACCTTGAGGGTGGCGCCGGTCTCGGCCTGGAGGAGGGGTACGAGCTCGGGCCCGCGCTCGGTGAGGAGAGCGGCGATCCTCTCCAGGATGCGGGCGCGTGCAGCGGGAGTGGTGGCGGCCCACTCCTGCTGGGCGGCGCAGGCCGCGCGGACCGCGGCATCCACCTCGTCGGCGCCCCCCTCCGGGGCCCGGCCGACCGGCAGTTCGGTGGCCGGGTCGGTGATCTGGTAGTGGCCGCGCGCGGGTTGCTGCCAAGCGCCGGCGATCCAGTGGCGGTAGGCCCGCGGCTCGCCCGACCGGCCGGGGGCGGACTTCCCGGTGCTCCTCCCGGTGGCCGGTGTCGCCCCGGTCACGGTCCCACTGTTCGGGGTGCTCTGCGTCGTCACGTCCGTGCCTCTCTGCGCGGGCCCAGCGCCGGCTGGGCGAGGATGTCGTGTCGGCTCGCTCCCGGCTGGCCCACACGTCCGGAGCGGACGCCCCACGCCGGAGCGGGCACCCGACACGCCGGAGCCCGAACACCGAGGCCGGGCCCCAACAGCGCGGCGCCCGGCGCGACATCGGGACGAGCACCCGGCACCCACCCGGAGCGTCGGTGAGAAACGCGCCCGAGATCGGAACCAGCACCTGCGCTCGGGACCAGCACCCGAGATCGGGACCGCCACCAAGGTCGGGACGAGCACCCGGTATCGCGGACAAGCACCCGGCACAGGACGGGCAACCGGCACTGGGACAGGCACCCGGCACCGGGCACAACCGGCACCGGGACACGCACTCGGCACCGGGTGCGAGCCCGGCTCTGGGACACGCACCCGCCACCGGGGGCGAACCCGGCACTGGGACGGGCAACCCGCACCGGGGACAAGCGCCCGGCACCGGGACAAGCACCCCGCACCGGGGCGCACACCGGACACCGGGACGAGCACCCGGCACCGGGACACCCACCCGGCACGGGGGGCGAGCCCAGCTCTGGGACACGCACCCGGCACCGGGGGCGAGCCCGGCACAGGGAGACACCCGGAACGGGGACAAGCACCCGGAAAGGGGGCAAGCACCCGACGCAGGGAGGCACCCGGCACCGGGGCAGGTGCCGTGGCGGCGGGCAGGCGGGCCTCCGCCGGGGGAGGCCCGCCCCGTTCAGGCGTTGGGGCGGTCCTGACGTGCGGCGGCCTCGGCCCTCTCCGTGAGCCGCTCCAGCAAGGGCATCGGATCCTGCCCGACGGAGCCCGGGAGGGCTTCGGCGAGCTGCTCGGGCGTCCAGGCACCGTCGGCGTAGGCGGCCCGGAGTTCGCGGGGCTGCGCCCAGACGGCGACCTTGGGCCCGGCGACGGTGTAGACCTGCCCGGTGATCTCCTGGGCCCTGGCCCGGTCGCTGAGGAGGTAGACGACGAGCGGCGCGACGTCTTCGGGCTCGCCCATCTCCGTCAGCTCCGTGGGCACGCCCGCGGACATGCGGGTGCGGGCCACGGGGGCGACGGCGTTGGCCGTGACGCCGTACTTGTGCAGCCCGAGGGCCGCGCTGCGGACGAGGGAGATGATGCCTCCCTTGGCCGCGGAGTAGTTGGCCTGGGAGACGGAGCCCTGGTGGTTGCCGCTGGTGAAGCCGATGAGGGTGCCGCTCCGCTGACGGCGCATGACGGCGCTCGCGGCGCGGAAGACGGTGAAGGTGCCCTTGAGGTGGGTGGCCAGGACCGGATCCCACTCCTCCTCGCTCATGTTGAAGAGCATCCGCTCGCGCAGGATGCCGGCCACGCAGACGGCACCGTCGAGGCGGCCGTACCGGGCCAGGGCGGTGTCGACGACGCGCCGGCCGCCGTCCATGGTGGAGATGTCGTCGGCGACGGCAACGGCCTGACCGCCTGCCGAGGCGATCTCCTTCACGACGGCTTCGGCTATCTCGCTGCGCGGCTCACCGCCGTCGACGGCGACCCCGTAGTCGTTGACGACCACTCTCGCGCCCTCGTCCGCACAGGCCAGTGCCACGGCGCGGCCGATACCGCGTCCGGCGCCGGTGACGGCCACGACCTTTCCGGTCAGGAAACTTCCCACGTCCGTCCTCCTCCCGCATTACCTGACGACCCGTTAGATTCTTGGCCGAGCGCCTTCCGAACACAAGAGCCCCGCACGGACGGGCTCGTGCGGAGCCGCTGCGAGCCTGCCGCCCGACCTCTTTGGAGGAGAGATGACCGTGCCCGCGGAGTGCCCCGAGTTCGCCGAGATCGCCAGGCGGGTCAACAACTGGGGCCGGTGGGGTGCCGACGACGAGGCGGGAACGCTGAATCTGGTGACCGACGCGGTGGTGCGCCGGGCGGCGGCGGGCGTGCGCGCCGGACGCCGCGTCCCGCTCGCGCTGCCGCTCCAGCAGGACGGGGTACAGACCGGGATGATCCCCGGCCGTGTGAACCCGCTGCACACGATGGTCGCCCTCAACCTGGAGATGTTCGGGCCCCGTACCGTCGCGACCAGCGACGATGCCGTCACCATGGGCTTGCAGGCCGCGACCCACTGGGACGGTCTCGGCCATGTCTCACACGGCGGGCGGATCTACAACGGGCGCCCCGCCGACTCGATCACCGCCCACGCAGGCGCCGCCTTCGGCGGCATCGAGAAGACGCGCCCCCTGGTCTCCCGCGGGGTGCTCCTCGACATCGCACGCGCCCGCGGTGGGGACCGCCTGCCCGCCGGTCACGCGGTGGGCCCCGAGGACCTGGCGGCGGCCGAGGAGTTCGCGGGCGTCCGCGTAGGGGCCGGGGACGTCGTGCTCGTCCGCACCGGGCAGATGCGCCACTATCTCGCCGGCGACAAGCACGCCTACGCGCATCCCACTTCGGGGCTTTCCCTCCACGCCCCGGAGTGGTTCCACGCCCGCGACGTGGCCGCCGTCGCCAACGACACCCTCACCTTCGAGGTCGTCCCCCCACAGATCGAGAACCTGTGGCTGCCCGTCCACGCCCTCCACCTCGTCGAGATGGGCATGCTCCAGGGGCAGAACTGGAATCTGGAGGAGCTGTCCGAGGTCTGCGCCGACGAAGCCCGCTACAGCTTCCTGCTCTCCGCACCGCCCGAGCCCTTCACCGGCGCCACGGGCGCGCCGGTGGCACCGGTGGCGGTGCTGTGAGAGGAACGGTGCGTCACACGGACGGGTGGCGGTGCGCTGATGCGCGCCCCGAGCACGGCACGGCGTACCGCCACCCGACTCCGGCGCTCGGGGGTCCCGCCTCGTACGGAACCCACGGGCTCGCACGGAGGTTGGCGCCGGGCGCGATCCGTACTCGCCGAGGAATGTCGGACTCCTCGGCGTCCCCTCACGACGAATCGCTCCACCCAAGGGTGATCAAACCGATACGAGTCGTCAACACCTGGCCTGGACTTTGCGGTGTTTGCCCGAATCCTCCCGGCGCGCGTTCAGCCGAACGCGCCAGCGCCCACTTCCACGACGTTGACGCGGGCACGGGTGTTCGTCTCGGTACATGTCTCGGCGCGGGGGCGGGGCCCGTTCGCGGGGTGCGGAGGGTCCGGGTTCTCCCGCACCTCGTCCTCCCCCCGCGCCGCCGCACGGACCCGCGCCTGCGCGCGCGGCCTCCCCGGCCTCTCCGGCGCCGCATTCCGGGCGTCACCGCCCGCTCCCCCGCTGCCGTCGGCGCACACGTCACCGGCCATCCGCGCTGCGCCGTCGACGCGCGCGTCCGCACCCGACGGGGCGTCGTCGGCCGGCCGCGCGACCGTCGCCGCCCTGGCGGTCCCGGCCGACGCGGAGGGGGCGAGGCCGCAACAGGACTGGCCGGGGGCCGCGTCGAGTTCGCACCACACGCGCTTGCCGCCCGGCTCGTGTTCCCAGCCCCAGCGGTCGGCGAGGCCGGAGACGAGCTCCAGGCCGCGGCCACCGGTGTCCTCCCCCTCGGCCTGACGGTGGCGCGGCGCACGGGTACTCGCGTCGGCCACCTCGACACGCACGGAGCCCGCGCTGTCGTGCACCCCCTCGCCGCCGCACCGCCTGGGCAGCAGCATGCACAGCACCGCCGGGTATCCGGTGTGCACCACCGCGTTGGTGACGAGTTCCGAGATCAGCAGAATCAACGTCTCGGCCAGGGGTTCGTCGGCGGGCACTCCGGCCCCCGCCAACCGGGCCCTGGCCCACCTACGGGCGCGCCCCACCTCCGTCGGATCGGATCCGATCTCCAACTGCTCCAGAAGCACCTGCACCGCTCACACCATCCGAACTGGCGGACACATCGCCTGGCGTCTCCATGTAGTCACGGATTGTGACTCCAGCCCGACCAGCATGGGCGACCGGCCCGGACGGCAACAAGCGCTTCAGGCATATTCCGGCGCAAAGGAGTATCGGCACGGCATACTGTGCGACGCCCTGTACGAGGGCGACCACCTCGGGCTCGTCCCGTCCGCCACTCCCTGAACCACCCCTGCATGCCCCCAGGGCCGCCCGTCCGGGCGGGAGACGGGCCCCCGGTACGCACGCGCACGAGGCGGTGGACGCGGCCACAAGTTCCGTCACGATGCGTAGTTGGGGCGCGTGTTCCGCACGTCAGTCCGCACGTGTCCGCAGGAGCTCGGCGGCCAGGCGTTCCTCCGCCGTCGCCGACGTTTCCCACTGCTCGGCCCGCAACCAGGCGCGCTTCAGGTGGAGATGCACGTCGGCCTCCCAGGTGAAGCCCATGCCGCCGTGCACCTGGAGGCAGTCGCGGGCGTTGGCCGCGGCGGCGTCGTCGGCGAGGAGCTTGGCCGCCGAGACCGCTGCGGTGCCCTGGGTGACGGCAGCCGCGTACACCGCGCTCCGCGCCGTCTCAAGGCGTACGAGCATCCCCGCGCACAGGTGCTGCACGGCCTGGAAGGTGCCGATCGGCCGGCCGAACTGCTCACGTTGCCGGGCGTGTCCGACGGCGAGCTCCAGCGTGCGGCCCGCGCTGCCCAGTTGCTGCGCCGCCGTGAGCAGGCAGCCCTCACGGCGCAGCACCCCGGCGTCCACCGCGCGCCGCCCCGAGGCGTCCACCGCGAGCCGTGCCTCCAACTGACGGCCGTCGGCCCGCACCTGGGGCAGCCGGTGCAGGGGGGAGAGCGGGTCGAGGGAGCGTACGGGTTCGGCGTCGGCCACCGTCCCCTCCCACAGCCGCACCTCCTCTCCCAGCAGCAACACCGCGTCCGCGCAGCCGAGATGCTCCACGAGCGCCCCGTCCCCGTCCGCTGCCGCGCCCTCCGCCACCGTCACCACCGCCGCTCCTTCGCCCGCGCCCGGCATCAGACCCAGGCTTCCCGCCAGGTGCGTGGCGACCAGGGGGCCCGGCAGCAGTGCGCGGCCCGCCTCTTCGAACACGAGCACGGCTTCGGGGAGTCCCAGTCCGACGCCGCCCGCGCTGTCGGGAGCCCGCAGGAGGAAGAACCCCGCCTCGCCGAGGGCCCGCCACAGCGCCGGGTCGACGCCGGGGTGGCGCACCGCCGCGCGGAGTTCCTCCCTTCCGAAGCGGCCGTCCAGCAGCGCGCGCGTGCCGCGCCGCAGCGCTTCCTGGTCGTCGGTCAGCCGGAAGTCCATCGGGGCCTCACCGTCCTTACCGTCCCCTCGGCAGGCCGAGGATGCGCTCGGCGACGATGGTGTGCTGGATCTGGGAGGTGCCGGCGGCGATGGTGTACGAGAGGGAGGAGAGCCGCTCGCGGGTCCACTCCTCGGCGAGGTCGAGTGCCGCGGGCCCCAGGACGGCGGCTGCCGCGTCGTAGAGCTCCTGCCGGGCGTGGGAGTAGCGCAGCTTGAAGACGGAGGCTCCCGTTCCGGGTACGCCCGTACCGCCGTGCCGCAGCCCGTGTCCGGCCTCGCTGACGTTCCACTGGATGAGCCGCCACAGGGCGGTGAACTCGGCGGCGAGGCGGCCGAGGCGGCGGCGGAGCACCGGATCGTCCCAGCGGCCGTTCTCCCGGGCCCGCCGGGCGAGCAGCCGCAGCGTACGGCGGCAGGCGACGACCTCGCCGACGAAGGCGGTGCCGCGTTCGAAGGAGAGGGTGACCATGGTGACGCGCCAGCCGTCGTTCTCGGCACCCACCCGGTTGCCGACGGGCACCCGCACCTCGTCCAGGAAGACCTCGGCGAACTCCTGGGACCCGGCCAGGGTGCGCAGCGGTCCGACGGTGACGCCGGGCGCGTCCATGGGCAGCGCGAGCCAGCTGATGCCCCGGTGGCGCGGCGCGTCGGGGTCGGTACGCACGAGGAGTTCGCACCAGTCGGCGACCTCGGCGTGCGAGGTCCACAGCTTCGATCCGGTCACCACGTAGTGGTCGCCGTCGCGCACGGCGCGGGTCCGCAGCGCGGCCAGGTCGGAGCCGGCGCCCGGTTCCGAGAACCCCTGGCACCACACCTCTTCGCCGCGGAGGATGGGCGGCAGCCAGCGGGCGCGCTGCTCGGGGGTGCCCTCGGCGGCGAGGGTCGGCCCCGCGTGCAGCAGACCGACGAATCCGGCGCCGACATACGGGGCGCCGGCCGCCTCGGTCTCCTCCAGGAAGATCAGGTGCTGGGTGGGGGTGGCGCCCTGCCCGCCCGCGTCCGCGGGCCAGTGCAGACCCGCGTATCCGGCGTCGTACAGGCGGCGCTGCCAGTCCATGTCGTAGGCGCGGCGCCCGGGCCAGTCGAGCGGGTCGGGGCGGGGCGGCAGGGTCGGCAGCACGTCGGCCAGCCAGGCCCGCAGCCGGGAGCGGAACTCCTCCTCCTCGGCGGTGTACGCCAGTTCCATCCTGCGCCTTCCCCTCCCGTGGCGAGCGGCACACCCGCTGCGGTCGTCGCCGGGCCTAGACCAGGTCGAGGTCGAGCATGCGGATGGCGTTGCCGCGCAGGAGTTTGTGGACGGTCGTCTCGTCGAGGCCCTCCATGTGTTCCTCGGCGACCTGTTTGGTGTGCGGGAAGGTGGAGTCGACGTGGGGGTAGTCGGTCTCGAAGGTGGCGTTGTCGCGGCCGATGGTGTCCAGGGCCGTGACGCCGTGCTTGTCGCGGAAGAAGCAGCAGAAGATCTGCCGGTAGTAGTAGGTGGAGGGCGGCTCGGGGATCAGGTCGCGGACGCCGCCCCAGGCGCGGTGCTCCTCCCACACGTCGTCGGCGCGTTCCAACGCGTAGGGGATCCAGCCCATCTGGCCCTCGCTGTAGGCGAGCTTGAGGCGGGGGTACTTGACCAGGACGCCGCTGAAGAGGAAGTCCATCATCGAGGCCATGGCGTTGTTGAAGGACAGGGAGGCCTGCACGGCCGGGGGCGCGTCGGGGGAGGCGGCGGGCATCTGGGAGGAGGAGCCGATGTGCATGTTGACGACCGTGCCGGTCTCCTCGCAGACGGCGAAGAAGGGGTCCCAGTAGCCGGTGTGGATGCTGGGCAGTCCCAGGTGGGTGGGGATCTCGCTGAAGGTGACCGCCCGCACCCCGCGCGCGGCGTTGCGGCGTATCTCGGCGACGGCCAGCTCGATGTCCCACAGCGGGATGAGGCACAGCGGGACGAGGCGCCCGCCGCTGTCGCCGCACCACTCCTCGACCATCCAGTCGTTGTAGGCGCGCACGCAGGCCAGGGCGACCTCCTTGTCGTGGGCCTCGGCGAAGGTCTGCCCGCAGAAGCGGGGGAAGGTCGGGAAGCACAGCGATGCCTCGACGTGGTTGAGGTCCATGTCGGCCAGCCGCGCCGCCGGGTCCCAGCAGCCCCGCCGCATCTGCTCGCGGGTGATGCCCTCCAGCGTCATCTCGTCCCGGTCGAAGCCGACGGCGGCGATGTTGCGCTTGTACGGGAACTTCAGGTCCTCGTAGATCCACCAGTCGGTCGGTGGGCCGTCCGGGTCCATGGTGATCCGGTACTTGCCGCCGACGTACTCCAGTGCGCCGATACCGGCGGTCAGCGGCCGGGGCCCGCGGTCCCGGTACTTGGCCGGGAGCCAGGTCTCGAACAGGTGCGCCGGCTCGATCACATGGTCGTCGACGCTGATGATGCGCGGTAGCTCGGTCACGGGTGAGTTCCCCCTCGCCATACCGGCCTATCTGATGGGCCGTCAGAAAGAGGCTAGCCCCGCGGCCTCTGGACCCACAAGGCGTCGCCGCCTACGCTTCCGGCACAACCTGACGGGGAGTCAGCTTTGTGGAGGGGGCGGCATGACCGCTGTCGCACACGCACCCGACGCCGCGCACGGCCTGGACGCCTCGGCCACCCTGTGGGAGCTGGTCGTCCGCCGGGCCCGGCGCACCCCGGGGGCACCGGCCCTCGTCCAGGCGGCCGACGACCCCGCGGACGACCGCGCCCTCACCTTCGGCGCGCTGCGCGACCGCGCCGCACGCACCGCGGCCGGCCTCCACGCGCGAGGCGTGCGCCCTCACCACACGGTGGCCTGGCAGCTTCCGACCCGCATCGAGACCGTCGTCCTCTCCCTGGCACTGGCCCGGCTCGGCGTCCGGCAGACGCCCCTCGTCCCCGTGTACGGGGAACGCGAAGTGGCCCTCGCCCTGCGGGCCACCGGCGCCGCCTGGTACGTGCACCCGGGGACGTGGCGGGGTACCGACTACGCGGCGCGCGCCCGCCGCATCCGGGAGCGGCACGGGATCGCGCCGCGCACCCTGACCGTGTACGGCACCCTCCCCGAGGCCGGTCCGGAGTGCCTCCGGGAGGCCGACGCCCGAGGCGGCCCCGCCGAAGCCCGCCCGGGTACCGCTCACGGTCCCGGCGCCGACGGGTTGCCGCCACCGCCCGCCGAGGGGCGCAGCGTGCGGTGGATCTACTGGACCTCCGGCACCACCTCCGACCCGCGTGGCGTGCTGCACACCGACCGCAGCCTGATCGCGGGCGGTTCCTGCCTGGCCCACGCGCTGCGGCTCGGCCCCGACGACGTCGGCTCGATCGCCTTCCCCTACGCCCACATCGGCGGCCCGGACTACCTGGTGATGCTCCTGCTGTACGGGTTCCCTGCCGTCCTGTTCGAGCGGTTCGCGCTGCCGGAGGCGCTGCCCGGCTACCGGCGGCACGGCGTGACCACGGCAGGCGGCTCGACCGCGTTCTACGCCATGTTCCTGGCCGAGCAGCGCAAGCGCCCGCGGGAGAAGCTGATCCCGAGCCTGCGGCTGCTCGCGGGCGGCGGCGCGGCCAAACCCGCCGAGCTGTACCACGAGGTGGTGACGGAGCTGGGGTGCCGGCTCGCTCACGGGTACGGCATGACGGAGGCACCCATGATCACCATGGGGAGCCCCGACGACTCCGCCGAGCACCTGGCCACCACCGAGGGGCGCCCGCCCGCGGCCATGGAGATCCGCGTCACCGGACCGGACGGCACCCCGCTGCCCCCCGGCAGCGAGGGCGAGATACGGCTGCGCGGCGAGGCCGTCTGCCAGGGCTACCTCGACGCGGCGCAGACCGCCGCCGCCTTCGACGACGACGGGTTCCTGATCACCGGCGACCTGGGGCGGTTGCAGGAGAGCGGGCACCTGGTGCTGACCGGCCGCACCAAGGACATCATCATCCGCAAGGGAGAGAACATCTCGGCCAAGGAGATCGAGCAGCTCCTCTACGCGCACCCGGCGATAGCCGACGCGGCCGTGATCGGACTGCCCGACGCGGAACGGGGCGAGCGGGTGTGCGCCGTCGTCGAGCAGCCCCGAGGAGCACCGCGGGTGACCCTGGAGGAACTGACCGGCCATCTGCGCGCAGCGGGGCTGGCGGCCTACAAACTGCCCGAACAACTGGAGGTGCTGGCCGCGCTGCCCCGCAACGAGGCGCTGCGCAAGGTGCTCAAGTTCAAGCTGCGGGAGCGGTTCGCCGGTCCCGAGACGGGCGGGTGACGGGGCCCGGGGACGGGCGGGTGCCGGGCCCGGGGGGCCGGAGGCGGGCGGAGGGCGGGACCGGAGTCCGGGCGGAGCCGGGTGACGGGCCCGGGGCCGGGGAACGCGCGGAGGGCGGGGAACGGGCCGCGCGGAGGGGCGGGGAACGGGCCGCGCGGAGGGGCGGGATCAGGCCGTGAGAGGGCCGGTGGCGGCGTGGGCCTCGGTGGCGGCGGCCAGGTCCGGGTAGCAGTCGAAGAGGCGGCGCACCCCCAGGGCGGCGAGCACCCGGTTGACGTGCGAGCCCTCCTCGGCGCCGCGCGCGGGCAGGATCAGCCGCAACTCTCCGGCGCACGACCGCATCAGCCGACGGGAGGCGATCAGCACGCCCACCCCGCTGGAGTCGCAGAACAGGACGTCGGACAGGTCCAGCACCAGGCTGCGGCGCCCGTCGGCCACGGCATCGTGCACGTGCTGCCGCACCGCGGGCGAGGTGACCAGGTCCAGCTCACCGGAGACCCGGAGCACGGCCCACGGCCCACGCTCCTCCTCCAGCACCTTCAACGACACTCCCCGCAACCCCTTCGTCGATCGCCTTACAGCAGTCGGCTGCCCTGCGCGCCCCCTCCGAAACTGGTCCCTGGGAACGACCCTATGCCGTCCCGAGGTATTACCCGGGTAAACCAGCAGCAACTTCCGGTCACGCCCGCATAACTTCCGACGGTACGCGTATCTTCCGCCTCCCGGGCCTCGTTCCGTCCCCTCCGGAACACTCCCTACGTGACGGAAACACCACTGTGCGCACACCTTCCGCCGGAGCACGTTGTCGCAAAGGGGCGTGCGCTGTCGGTGGTGCGCACTACATTCGAGGGATTGACGGGTAGCGGAACGGAAGAGAAACGGAAGCGGGCTGACCGAGCCGAGGGCTGGGGGGCACCATGGCGAACGACACACCACCGCGCTGGGACCGGAAGATGCAGCAGCGCCTCGCGCACGGCGAGGCGGCGGCGCTCGGGGAGCTCTACGACCGCTTCGCCTCCCTCGTCCACGGCCTCGCCCACCGGGTGCTGGAGGACGACGAGGCCGCCGACGGAGCCACCCGGGAGGTCTTCGCCTACATCTGGGAGAACCCGCACGCCTTCGACCCGCGCGAAGGGCCCCTGCGCTCGTGGATAGCGGCCCTCACCCAGCGGACGGCCACCGGCAGGCTGCGCCGCAGCCGCACCGTCCAGGGGCCCTGCTCGCCGGAGCGGGCCGAGCGGATCGAGGAACAGGTCAGAGCGGCGGCCGTCGCCGCCCGTGCCGACTACATCGTCACCTCCATGCCCTCCTCGCTGCGCGCCGCGCTGGAGCTCGCCTACTTCCAGCGCCGCGACTACCGGCAGGCGGCCCGCACGCTGGGCGTCACCGAGGACGAGGCCCGGCGCCGGCTGCGGCTCGGACTGCAACTCCTCTCCTCCGCCATGACCCGCCCCGTCATGGCGCCGCCCGGTCCGGAGCCACGGCCATGAGCGGCCCCGCCGACCCCGAGGGGCCCCGCCGCGACGCACCGACCGCGCCACGGCCGCTGCCCGACGACGACCCGCCCGATCCGCCGCGGGTGCCCCGGCAGGCCGACCCGCCCGAGCCGCCCGGTGGCAGGACACCGGGCGTGCCGGTGCCGGCTTCTGCGGCGGGGCCGCCTCGCGGTCCGCAGCCGCTCGACCACACCGTGCTCAAGTCGCTGCTCGGCGCCTGGGCCCTGGCGGCGTGCTCCACCGAGGAGACGACGGCCGTCGAGGCGCATCTGACCGACTGCGCGCCCTGCGCCGACGAGGCGCTGCGGCTGCGCGACGCCGTGGGGCTGCTGCACGCCGAGGACAGCCTCGACCTCGATCCCGGGCTGCGCGCCCGGGTGCTCGAAGCCTGCCTCGACCGCCGTCCCGCCCGCGTCCCGCTGCCCTCCTGGGCGGCGCCCTTCGACGCGGAGACGGCCCGCCTGGACGCGCTGCTGCGGGACATGGCCGAGGAGGAGTGGCGCGCGCCGGTGCGGCTGCGCTGGTTCGACGGCCGGCAGCAGACCGGGCGCGCCACCACGGTCGCGGGTGTTCTCGGCCACCTGCTCGCGGTGGACGGTCTCGTCGCCGCGGGCCTCGGCCTGCCCGACCCGCTCCCGGCGGACGCCCCGGATCCGGCGTCCCCGGCGGCTTCGGCGTACGAGGCGGATCCGCAGGCCCGTACGGAGCTGTTCTGGGCGCTGGAGGGCAGGTCGCACCACGCGTCGGCCGTCCGGGCACGCTGGCGGGAGCAGAGCCACGCCATGATCCGGGACGTGTCCTTCCTGGCCGCCGACCGCGACGGCGCCCCGGGCGAGGAGGCCGCGCACAGCCGTCCCGTCTCCTACGGCGCCTTCTCGCTGCCGCTGCGCGACGCCTTCCTCGACCGCGCCTTCGAGTGCTGGATGCACGCCGAGGACATCGCCGAAGCCGTCGACTACCCCTACGCCCCGCCCGTCACCGCCCACCTCGCGCCGCTGGTGGATCTGGCGGCCCGGCAACTGCCCGGTGCCCTCGCGGCCCGGCGCCGCGCGGGGCTCGCCCCGCCACCGCACGGGCTGGCCGCCGCCGGTGCGCCCGGCCGCACGCTCCACCTGGAGGTGGAGGGCCTCAGCGGCGGTGACTGGTACATCCCCCTCGACTCGCCCGGCGCCCGCGCCTCACCGAAGGACACGGTCGCCCACCTCGCGCTGGACGTCCTGGAGTTCTGCCACCTCGCGGCGGGGCGTGTCCCACCGCAGGAGGCGGCCGTCGGGCACGACGGTGACGCGGACGCCATCGCGGATGTCCTGTGCGCCGTCGCCTCCCTCTCCCGTATGTGAGGCGGCGGCTGCCCGTCCCCGGCCGGGTGGCGGGCCGCTCGTGCCCGGCCGGGGCTCAGGCGAAGACGACGGTGCGGTGACCGTTGAGCAGGACGCGGTGCTCGCTGTGCCACTTGACGGCGCGGGCGAGGGCCTGGCACTCGACGTCCCGGCCGACGGCGACGAGCTGTTCGGGCGTGACGTCGTGGCCGACCCGTTCGACCTCCTGCTCGATGATGGGGCCCTCGTCGAGGTCGGCCGTCACGTAGTGCGCGGTGGCACCGATCAGCTTGACGCCGCGCGCGTGTGCCTGGTGGTACGGCTTGGCGCCCTTGAAGCTCGGCAGGAAGGAGTGGTGGATGTTGATGATGCGCCCCGACAGCCGCCTGCACAGGGCGTCGGAGAGCACCTGCATGTAGCGGGCGAGGACGACGAGTTCCACGCGCTCCCGCTCGACGAGGTCCAGCAGCTTCTCCTCGGCGTCCTGCTTGGTGTCCTTCGTCACCGGGAGGTGGTGGAAGGGGATGCCGTAGGAGTCGACGAGCTCGGCGAAGTCGGTGTGGTTGGAGACCACTGCGGCGATCTCGACGGGGAGGGCGCCGATGCGGGAGCGGAAGAGCAGGTCGTTCAGGCAGTGTCCGAACCTGCTGACCATCAGCAGGACGCGCATCTTCTCCTCGGCCCGGTGGATCTGCCAGTCCATCCGGAAGGTCTCGCCGACGGCGGAGAAGCTGGCCCGCAGCTTGCCGAGGGTGGTGTTGCCGGTGAAGTGGACGCGCATGAAGAAGAGCCCGGTGTCGCGGTCCCCGAACTGCTGGCTGTCCTCGATGTTGCAGCCGGTCATGAACAGGTAGCTGGAGACGGCGTGCACGATGCCCGTGTCGTCCGGGCAGGAGAGGGTGAGAACGAACTGTCCCGCCTGCCCGGCTCCGCGGGCCTCTTCCGGCCTACCGGTCTCGTCGGGAACGGGGTGCGACTGGCTCATGGACCCAAGACTGGCACATCGCGGCGGCTGCCCCGTCACACCGTCCGCAGCATGATCGCCAGGACCTCCAGGGAGCGCGGCGGCTCGTCCGGGTCGTCCCCGTCGTCGGTGGCGAGCTTCACATGGGCCTCGCGCGCCGCCCGTACCGCCTCCGGCCAGCCCGGGTGCTCCAGGTACGAGGCGACCGGCGCATCGGCACCCACCTCGTGCATGATCCGCAGCACCCGCAGCACGGCCGCGTCCACGAGCTCGGCCTCCTGGCCGTCCCGGAAGACCGACCCGACGTACTTCTCCGCCGACCAGTTGTCCAGCCAGGTGTCCTCGACGAGGCGGTAGACGGCATCCGTCACGTCGCCGTAACCGGGCCGGCCCGCCATCCAGCACTCCTGCTGGAACGTGAGGTCGGAGAGCATGTGCAGCGCCGAACGCACGTTGCTGCGCCAGCGCCACCAGGGCACGTCGTTGACAGGCATGCTGCCTATGGTGGTGGAACGACGGGCACGTCGGGAAGACTTCGCGGAAGCTGCTTGCTGCATGGTCACCGACCCTACGTTCCGCCTGCACCTGCCGGAGCGCGGGTCCCGCGCCCTGCGCCGGGGCCGCCAGGACCGGTCCTGACCTGGGATCGAGGCGGCCTCACAGCTCGCCGAACTTCCGCTCCGTGAGGCCGTACTTGTGGGCCGTCGGCTGCCACAGCGCGGCGGCCTTCTTCTTCGCGGTGGTCGCGGTGCCGCTCGCGGTGTTGCCCAGCGCGGTCTGCTTGGTCAGCTTGGCCTTGCCCTTGTGGCAGCCCTTCTTGTGTCCCGCCTGGCCCGCCCAGGCCGCGTAGTGGTTGTCGGCGGACGCGGAGGACTTCCAGGCGGTTCTGAGGGAGGCGGTCAGCTCGGCGCTGTGGGGGATCTCCCCCGTCTTCAGCTCGCCGAGGCGACGGACCAGTCCGGTGCGCTGCTTGGCCGCCGCCCGCAGATCGGTGGCGGACTTGCCCAGGTCCTTGCACTGCCGGATGTTCTCCACGGAGCGGATCACCGCGGCCCGGCTGTTGTTGCTGTCGGCCAGCAGCGCGTCCAGCTTCTTGGCCTGCGCCTCGGCCGGGTCCGGTGCCTTGGAGGACTGCTCCCCCGCCGGCTCGCTGGAGGGCTGCGGCTTGTCGTCACCGTCCTCGCCCCCGCCCGCGAGGAGCAGGCCGACCACCAGCCCGATCGCGGCGACCCCGGCGAGCCCGCCGCCGATCAGCACGCCGGACGGTACCCGGCGCCGCCCCCGGTCGGCCTCCCGCCGGGACGCGGCCCGCCCGCCCTGCGGCTCGTGCTGTGCCGAGCCCGGCTGCGGATAGCCGTACCCGGCCGGCTGCGACCCCGGCTGCGGGTAGCCGTAGCCGCCTTGTGGCGCGGCACCCTGCTGCGGGTAGCCGTAACCACCGCGCGGCGCGGAGCCGGATTGCGGGTAGCCGTAGCCGCCGCGGGGCGGCGCCTGGTGGGCGGTGGCCTCGTCGAAGAGGGGCAGGCTCTGGGTGGAGCCCGGCTCGTCGCTGCCCGCCCCGGGCCGCCCGCGCCCGGGCGGCGGCCCGGACTGCCCGCCCTCGGAACGGAAGAGGCTCTCGAACTCCGGAAGCGGCCGCCGCTCGCCCTCCCCGGGCGGTTCGCCACCCGGCTGAGGACCCGGCGCGGCCATCACCTGGGTCGCCTCGGACCCGCCCCCCGGCACGGGCGCGATGAACTGCGTCGCCTCACCGTCCGGCCCGGTCACCGGCCCGGAGGGCTGCGGCGGGAGGAGCTGCGTGCCGTCCTCCGCGCCGGGCGGCGCCGGCATGCCCGGGGGCTCGGCGGCGGGGAACGGCGGGAAGAGCTGCGTGGCCTCGCTGTCGGGCCCCGGCTGCGGTGCCTGCTGGGGCGGTGCGGAGGGATGGTCGGGGTACCTGCCCGCCTGCGCGGGAAGCTGCGGCGTCTCCTCCGGCTGCGGCAGCGCGTGCCGCCCGCGAGCGGCGCCGGCCTGCGGCTGCGGGGGCGCCCCGGGGCTCCCGGCCCCGCCACCCGGCAGAGCCTGTCCGCCTGTGGGTCCCTGCCCGCCCGCGGCGCCCTGTCCGTACACCGGACCGGCCGCGTGCGCGGGCCCGGACGGGTGCGCCGGGCCCGCCCCGTGAGCCGGTCCGGGCGCGTACCCCGCGTCGGCCCCGTATGACGGGTATCCCGAGTGTCCTGTGTGTCCTGCGTGACCCAAGTCTCCCGAGTGCCCCGGGTATCCCGCGTGACCCGCGTATCCCGCGTCGGTCCCGGACGCCGGGCCGGTTCCGTACGGCTGACCGGGCGCGTGCGCGGGTGGCGAGGGCGGCGGCTCGGGGGCGTACCGCGGCTGGGAGTCGAACGCCGGGGCGGACGGTGCGTGCGGGCCGCCTGGTGCCGCCGGGTACCCGCCCGGACCGCCCGGCGGCGGCATGGGGCCCGGCTCCGCGCCCCCGGTCTGCGGCATCGAGGGAGGGTGCGGCGGGCGGGCCGGAGCGCCCTCGGGCGGCAGGGGTTGCGCGAAGGAGGAGCCTCCGTACGCGTCACCGCCCGGCGAGGCGCCGCCGTAGGCGCCCCCGGCGGGACCCGCGGAGCCCGGGTGAGCGGCGCCCGGCGAAGCGGCGTCGGGGAGCGCTCCGGGGAGGGCACCGGGGCCGTGGCCGCCGTACGCGCCCTCGTCCGCGTCCGCAGCGGTTCCGTCGGCGGGCCGGCCCCAGTAGTCGGGACCGGGCTGCGCGGCGGCGGTGCCGGGGCCCCAGGGCTGGCCCCACGGCTGACCGGACGGAGGGCTCACACGGTCCCGCTCGGCCTGGGCCTCGCGCTGCTGCTGGGGAGTCCACGGTTCACCGTTGGCGGGCAGCACGACACCCTCGTACGGGGTCGTGGAAGCGGGCAGGGCGTCACCGGCGGTGCCGGAAGTCCCGTCCTGTCCGCGTCCGTTGTGCGTTGTCACCGAGGCTCCTCGTTCGCATGCGGGCGGAATCGTCGGCTCACGCTACCGGTTACCCCGAACGGGGGACCACGCACCCAGACGTGCGGACATTGTTCGTTCACCCCATGTCGGGACGGACCGGACGAAGAACGTCCATACCCCGCGTAACGCCCCAGCTGGCCGCACCCGCCACACCGGCCCCGAAGTGCCTGCGCACACCGCACACGGCGCTCGCCCCGAAGGCCCCCACGCCCCGCGGGGGCAGGCGCCGCACTCTCCCTCGTACGCCCCCGCACGCGCCCCGCCCCCGTGTGCTCTCTCACACCGTCGCCGTCGCCTTCACCCGCTCCGTGAACTCGCGCACCGCGGCCTCCCCGGCGTACGGACCCAGCCGTTGCCGGAAGTCGTCGAGGTACTCCGCGCCCCGGTCCGAGCGCAGCCCGGCGAGCAACTCAGCGGCCTGGGCGCCGGTGTGGCAGGCGCGCTCCACCTCGCGCTGCTGGGCCTGCGCACCGGCCAGCAGGAACAGCCCGATCGCGCGGCGCCGTGCCCGGCCCTCCGGGTGACCGGCGACCGCCTCCTCGGCACGCGCCGCCGCGCTCTCGTGCTGCCCCAGATCGCGGTGGCAGTGGGCGAGTTCGTCGGCGAGGTAGGCGCGGTCGAAGTGACCGATCCAGGGCGGGTCGTCGCCGCTGTCCGGCCTCCCCTCGGCAGCGTCCATGGCGGCCAGGGCACTGCTCGTCGCCCCCGCACAGGCGCTCGCGTCCCCCATCAGAGCGTGCCCCCGCGCCTCCGCCGCCTGGAACATCGCCTCCACGCGCGGCGTCACACACCCCCGCGCCCCCTCCTGCGCCGCGCGTGCCAACTGTGCGATCTCCCTGGGGTTGCCGAGCGAGGCGGCGAGGTGGCTCATGCTCGCGGCCAGCACGTAGCCGCCGTACGCACGGTCGCCCGCGGCCTGCGCCAGCCGCAGCGACTGGATGTAGTAGCGCTGCGCCAGCCCGTGCTGCCCGGTGTCCACGGCCATGTAGCCCGCCAGTTCGGTCAGTCGGGCGACGGCGGCGAACAGCGACCTGCCCACCGCCTCCCGGTACGAACCGGCCAGCAGCCCCGACACCACGCTGTTGAGGTAGTGCACCACGACGGGGCGGATGTGCCCGCTGCCGTACCGGTGGTCGAGCTCCGAGAGCGCCTGGGTCATGGACCGTACGGCCGCCACGTCCGCCGGCCCCACCCGGGCCCCGGAGGCGCGGGCGACCTGGTGGTCGGGCTGGGTGATCAGCCAGTCCCGGCTGGGCTCGACGAGCGCGGACGCCGCCACCGTCGAGCCGGTCAGGAAGTCCCGGCGCCCCACGTCGCTGCGCCACAGTTCGCAGACCTGCTCGACGGCGCCGAGCACGGTGGGCGCGAACTGGAGGCCCACCCCCGAGGCCAGGTTCTTGCCGTTGGCCATCCCGATCTCGTCGATCGTCACGGTACGGCCCAGCTTGCGGCCGAGCGCCTCCGCGATGATCCCCGGGGCGCGCCCGCGCGGCTGTTGGCCCCGCAGCCAGCGTGCGACGGACGTCTTGTCGTAGCGCAGGTCCAGCCCGTGCTCGGCCCCGCACATGTTGACCCGGCGGGCCAGCCCCGCGTTCGAGCACGCGGCCTCCTGAATGAGCGCCTGCAGCCGTTCGTTGGGCTGCCTCGCGACGAGCGGCCTTGCGGCCATGAGATCCCCCTCCGTCCCCGGCACCGTCCGCGCGCAACGCCCCGTGCCGACCGCTGCGCCCTGCCCTGCACGACCCCGGCGCACGGATCCGTGCACCGGGCCGATCACTCCGGCCCATCCGTCTGTGCGGTACGCCGGTTCCGCCACGCGACCCGCTGCACCGCCCCGATGCACCGCCCGCGGCGTCCGGCCGACGCACCGGTTCCGGCACGCCCGCGCGGTGCACCGGCTCTCGGTACGCCCGCACGGCCCACCGGTTCCGCTGTGCCCGCACGGCCCACCGGTTCCGCTGTGCCCGCGCGGCGCACCGGTCGGTACGCCGCACCGATGCACCACCGATGCGCCGAACCCGGTGCACCGAACCCGGTGCGCCGCACCGACGCACCGGCCTCAGCGCGCAGCCCGTACGCCCCCCGGCGCGTCGCACGGGTACGCCGCGCCGGTGCGCGGCCCGTACGGCCCCCCGATGCACCGCCCCGGTAAGCCGACGGGCCCGCGGCGTCGACTCGTTCGACCTGGTCGACCAGGTCGAACGAGTCGACCAGTTGGCACCGTTCCTCTCCGTCGCGCAGCCCGGGACGTCCGGCCCGGCCCCACGCGCACCGTCCGCCTGCCGTCCGCCCCCGGGAGGCAGGCCGCGGGCGACCCGTGCACAACCCGCGGGCCGCGCCCGGGCCGCGCCGGTGCGGTGAGCCGACCGACCGGCGTGGCGGCTCCACGGCCCACGGCCCGTCGGATGTCGTGGAGCCACCACCGCACCCCGGCCCGTACGACTCGCGCGGACAAAGTCCCATGAAGCCGGGCTCTCTCCGCACACCGCGTCATGGAGGTACTACCCAGCCAAGACCGCTCTTTCGGCACGCGCCCCCACAGATGCCCCCATGCGCCGCCGGGAGCGCGGGCCGCCCCGGACCGGCGCCGGACGGCGGCGGCGGAGCCCTCCGCCGTCGCGCCCGTGCCTCGGCGCGCCCCGTTCTGCCCCCGTAACCCTCGACCGGACCAAAAGTTGTGATGGTCGTGGAAGAGACCCGCGTACACATCCCCGGAGCGACCACGCGCGTGCGGATCCCCGGCCGACGGAGCGCGCCCCCCGCCGACTCCCCGCTCGAACACGCCGTGCGCTACACCCGGGAACGGGCCTGGGACGTCTTCCCCGGCACCTGGCTGGAGACGGTGGGCGGCGCACCGCGCTGCACGTGCGCCGACCCCGGCTGCCCCACGCCGGGCGCACACCCGGCGCGCGCCCGGTGGGCGGAGGAGACGACCGGCAGCGCCACGACCGCCCGGCAGTGGTGGACCGCCGAGCCGCGCGCCGCCGTCCTGCTGCCCACCGGACGCGCCTTCGACGCGCTGGAGGTCTCCGAAGCCGTGGGCTGCCTCGCCCTCGCGCGGCTCGAACGCATGGGGCAGCCGCTGGGACCGGTCACCAGCACGCCGGACGGCCGGATGGCCTTCTTCGTACTGCCCGGCGCCGCCGCCACGGTGCCGCACACCGTGCGCCGCCTGGGCTGGTCCCCCGCCGCGCCGGACCTGCGGACCAGGGGCGAGGGCGACTGGGTGGCGGCGCCGCCCACCCGGCTGGGGGTGCGCGGCCCCGTGCAGTGGGCACGCGAGCCCGATGCGGCCAACCGCTGGCTGCCCGACGCGGGCGAGCTGCTGCCGACCCTCACCTATGCGTACAGCCGCGAGTTCTCAGCCGCCGCACGCGCCGCCGCGGTACCCGCACCCCGGTGACCTGCTCCGCACCCGGCGAGAGGGCACCTCTCCGGGGCCGCCGCGGGAGGGGCGGTGCGCCCCCGGACGAGGTCAGCTCGTGGTGGGCAGTGCGGCCTGGAGGAAGGGCTCGACCACTCGGCGCCACTCCTCCGGCTGGTCGTAGTGGATCAGGTGCCCCGCCTCGGTGACCTCGGCGTAGATTCCGCGGGGCAGCACCCGCACCATCTCCTGGGCCTCCGCCCTTCCCAGCTCGCCGTCGAGACCGCGTACGACGAGGGTGGGGCAGCGGACGTGGGCCAGGTCGTCCCAGTGGGCGTCGTGCACCCAGGCCTCGCGGACGCGCATCATCACCTCGGGCGAGAAGACGGGACGCCAGCCGTCCTCGCCCTCGGTCATCACCTCGGCGAAGTACGCGCCGCGGGACGGGCGGGAGCGTTCGAGGGCGGGATCGTCCTCGCCGAACCACTTGCGGACGTCGGCGAGCGTGGCGAACGGCGCGGGCCAGGAGGCGAACCACTCCTCCCACTCGCGCTGCGACTGCTCGCCCAGCGCGGAGGCCCGCATGTCGCTGATGACGAGCGCCTGGACGAGGTCGGGCCGCCGGGCGGCGAGCTGCCAGGCGGTCAGCGCACCCATGGCGTGGCCGACGAGCGCGACCGGCCCCAGGTCGAGCTGTTCGAGGGCCGCTTCGGCGTCGGCGACGTAGGCCTCCCGGTCGTAACGGCCCTCCTCGGGCTTGCCGCTGCGGCCGTGTCCCCGCTGGTCCAGGGCGACCGGGCGGTACCGGTCCGCGAGCCAGCGGGCCGTGCCGGCCCAGTGCGAGGCGCGGCCCATCAGTCCGTGCAGCAACAGCACACCGGGCGGCTTGTGCGCGTGCGCCTTGCCCGGCGCGGGGCCCCGCGTGGCGCCGGGCTGCCGCCCCGGGGCCGCGGCGGGCGGCTCGGCGGGGACGCCGAGGCCCTCGGTGCCCGCCTTGGGCGGGTCCGCGAACTCCCAGGCGGCCAACTGGATTCCGTCGACCCCCGCCACGTCGATCCGTCGCACCATGCGTGATGACACCCCCACTCCTGTGACCGCCACCTCAGCCTATCGAACCTGTATTCGAACAGGAGGGGATCACACCGAACACCCCACCTTCGAGTGACACCGCCGCGGGGTTGTCCGCGGCTCCCCGGGGGAGACAGGAACCGGGAGGGCGGCGGACCCTGAGAGCTCGGGGCTCCGGGTCGCCGTGGGGGGACATGGGGAGGCGGGGCTCCGGCCGTTGCAGGCTGCGGAGCCCCGCCTGCCCTTCGGCACCGCGCATCGTCGCCCCGCGGGGCCCATGGAAGTCCGCATCGATGGCTCCCTTCCCCCCGGACGCCCGGTCGCACTGCCACAGCGTGCACAACCGCCCACCGGGCGTACTCGTCCACCAGCGACAGCTACCCGTCGCCGTTCGGGCAACTCTGGTACGGGCGACCCTTTTTGTGAAGACGGCCAACGGCCCCCGACGGCACCTTCGTGCGACCTGCCTCTCGCGGTAGCACGCTCATACGTGCAAGCATGCCTCTCCGCAATCCAGTCGACGCCCGGCCGGCACCCGGCAGTCGCCGCCGTCGGACACCACCCGCAACCCACCGACCGGCACCGGCACCGGCCACGCAGGGGCCGACCGACCGGCATGCGAGAGGTTCTTGACGGAACTGCACGTCCACGAACGTGGCGCGGGCAAGTGGATCGCGCTCCTCATCCACGGCGGCATGGCCGACCACCGCACCCGGCACGCCGTCGAAGACCACCTCGTCGGGCCGGGTCACCGCGCCCCGGCCCCCGGTCCGCGCGGACACGGGCGCAGTCCGCGCGCCGAGTACCGGCCCGAACTGCCGGCCGAGGACCGGGGGGAGAACCTCCCGGCAGGTGCGGACGTGGCCGTCGGGCACTCCCTCGGCGGACCGGCCCTCGCCCTGACGGCCGACCGCCTCCGCCCGGCACGGACCGTCTACTCCGATCCCGGCTTCCTCCTGCGGAACGTCCCGGTCGCCGCGTACGCCGCCATGCGGGAGAGGGCCACCTCCGCGACGGCCGGGAGCGTACGGGCCAGGAATCCGCGCTCGTCCGAGGAAGCCGAGGGATCCGAGGGAGCCGAGGAAGACGTGGCGGCGGAGCTGGCCGGCCTCGCGCTGTTCGACCTCGCGTTCGTGGCCGCCATCGAGACGTGCGACCCGGACTGTGTGCCGAGCCAGGCCGTCGTGCCGTCCCTGGTGCAGCTCGCGGAGCCGAGCCTGTGCGTCGACGACGCCGGAGCGGCACTTTCGAGGAAGCGCGGTTTCGGCATACGCGTCGTACCGCGCACCGGACACTGCATCCACCGGGACGGCCTTCCCGGCTTCCCGACATCGCTGGACGGATGGTGGGGAACCGCCCGGCCGTTACCGCGGCGCGCGGCCGAACCTTCCGCGTACGACCGCCACTTCAGTACATCTTTTCGTTTCCGGTAGGCCCTCCCGGGAATGATCACCGGAAGGTGTGCAGGCGAGCTGGGGGGCTGCATGAGCGCTGCATCACGGTCAGGTCCGAGCGACGCGAGGCCAGGTGCTGCCGCGCCGCCTCCGGCAGCCCCGTTGCCGGGGCGGGACCCCGACCGTTTCGACGACTCGCCCCCCGACCCCCTCACCTCGCTGCTGGCCAAGGTCGAGAGCGGGGAGCCCGTCCGCGCTTCGGGAGGCGGAGCAGACGGCGAGGACCGTGATCCGGAGGAGGAGCAGTGGCGTCCCCATGACCGCAGCGGCCCCTACGGCCAAGGACGCCGTCGCAGGAACTGACCCGCCTTTGCCGCGGTCCGCCGGATGACCTGGGTGGAGAGGCAGGGGCTCGCCTCGATGGCGGACGGGGCCAGGGTGGGGTGGACGGCGCTGGGGGACGCCTCCGGGCAGCAGCCCGTGGTCCTGCTCCACGGCGGTCCGGGACTTCCGGACTACCTGGGCGATGTCGCACCAATGGTGGCGGACCTCGCACCCGTGTACCGGTACGACCAGCGTGGGACGGGCCGGTCCCGGTGGCAGGGCCGCCACTCCCTCGCCCGGCACGTCGAGGATCTCGCCGAACTGCTCGATTCCTGGGCCGTTTCCGCGGCCGTGCTGGTCGGGCACTCCTACGGCACCGACCTGGCGAGCCGGTTCTGTCTGACGTATCCGGACCGGGTCGCCGCCCTGCTGCTGATGTGCGGGCCGTTCGTCGGCGACTGGCACGCCGCGTACCGTGCGGAGCGCCGACGCCGCATGACCTCGGCCCAGCAGGAGCGGCTCCGCGCGGCGGAGGAGCTGCCGCACCGCACGGAGGAGCAGGAGGTCGAGCTGCTCACGCTGTCCTGGTTCACCGACCACGCCGACCCCGCGCGCGGGTGGCGGCGTGCCGCGCGGGACGCCCGTCGGCGGCGCCCCGTCAACTGGGCCATGAACGCGCAACTCGGGGCGGAGGGGCGCGCGGACCCGCTCGACGGGCGTCTCGCCGAGCTGCGCGCGTGCCTGCCCGCGCGGGCGGAGATCCTCGCGGGGACCGAGGACCCCCGCCCGGTGGCGGCTCTTGCCGCACTCGCCCGTCGGCTCGATCTGCCGCTGACGCGGATCGAGGGCGCCGGTCACGAGCCCTGGTGGGAGCAGCCCGCCGCCGTACGGGCACACCTCCGCCGCTTCGTGCGCGGCGCGGCGGGCGCCTAGGCATGTTGTTCGGGCGCGTGGGTGACAGGCGGCATGCCTTGAGTGGTCCTTGAACGGGGCGAGATGCTCCTGATTGCGGTGTGGAGGGCGACATCTACAGCCGATGCCGGGAAGGATCTACAGCCGATGCCGGGAAGGCGGGCGCTGTCTGCCGTAACGCCCCGCTGATCCCGACAGGACGGCTGCGGTCGGCCCACTGTGTCGCGGCGAACGGACGGCTGCCTCCCCTCCCGCAACCGTCCGTTCGCCGCCCCCGGCGGACCGCCCTCGGCGGACCGCGCTCAGCGGGCGCGCTCAGCGGACCGCGCTCAGCGGTCCGCCCGTCACCCTCCGATGTACTTCGTGGCCACCCACCCGCGCTTGTTCGTGCCGGCGATCCGCACGTACTGCCAGTGGTTGCCGTGGGTGTCCCAGAGGTAGACCTTCTTGCCCTTGGGGATCTGCCCCAGGGCCGCGCACCCGGTAGAGGGCCCCGTGCGGTACTTGACGAGGGCGACCGTGTGCCTCGTCATGGACCACAGGTGCCGTCCCTGTTTGCAGGCGGCGGAGGACGCCGCGGACGCGGACGGCGCGGTCACAAGTCCCGCTCCCAGTACGGCCGCTCCCGCGGCCAGTGCGACGCGCTTGACGAGCATGCTCTTCTCCTCTTCCGCGGCCCGGCGGGTCACCGGGCGCGCCGGTGTACTCCTTCGGCCTCAGGCGGCCCAGGAACCGGTGAACTTCGCCTGGTTGCGGAAGACGAAGGCGAATTTGGTGCCCTTCTTGACGTTGGTGGCGATGACGTTCCACCGGCCCTTCTTGGCATGCCGGTAGCCGCTCTGACATTTGACGCCGCCGGAACTCTTCGCGAAGCACACCGCGATGTAGCGGTTGGTGTTCGGCTTGATGTTGATGTCCGCGCAGTTGCCCGTGGCCTTGAGATAGCCGGACACCGACGGATAGAAGTTGCTCTCGGACGGCTTCGCGTAGTGCTTCGCACTGCCGTGGCACGACTGCACGGCCGCACCGACCGAGGAGCCCGCGCCGCCGGAGCCGGCGGCGGTGGCGCTTGTGGCCAGTCCGCCGGTCGCCAGGAGCAGCCCGCTCGCGGTCGCGACGAGCCGCAGGATGTTCTTCCGCATGTTTCCCCCAGTCCCCCTTGCACACGGTCCCTTGCACAGCCGGCGCAGGTCTCCGCCGGCGAGCCCTGCCCGCTCCGGCGGGGTCGGCCACCGGTGCTGACGTGCTCGGTGCCTCAACCTAGACCGGCGCTCCCGCGGTGTCCTCAGCGCTGCGTGCCAGTCCCTTGGCATGGCGCGCCAGTTCCGTCGCCCCGGGCCGGGTGGCCGCCCGCGGCCACCCGGCGGTACTCGCGCGGCGGCAGACCGTAGGCGGTGCGGAAGGCGCGGCTGAAGTCGGCGGGACGGGCGAACCCGCACCGGGCGGCGACGGCCTGGACCGGCAGGCCGGCCAGCGCGGGATCGGCCAGCTCGTGCCGGGCCCGCTCCAGCCGGTGGTGCCGGATGAAGGCGGCGGCGGTGGTCTCCTGGCCCGCGAACAGGCGGTGCAGGGTACGGAGCGAGATGTGGTGGGCCGCGGCGACCGACTCCGGGCCGAGTGCCGGGTCGCGCAGGTTTTGGAGGATGAAGGCGCGGACCTGGAGGAGCCGGGTCCCGCTGCCGGTCTCCGGCGGGAGGGCGCGGTCCGTGCCGAGCCGGTGGGCGAGCAGGGCGGCGGCCAGATCGAGCGCCACTCCGCCCAGCCGCGCGGCGTCCGCGGGGGCGTAGCGGGTGTCGTCGTCGGCCAGCCGGGCGAGGAACTGGCTGAACAGCGCGCCGGGCCCGTCGGCGGCGGGCAGCGGTACGGCCAGCAGCCGGTCGACGGCGTCGGTGGGCAGCGGCAGCAGCGCCCGGGGAACCAGGGCCTGCACCAGCGCCACCTCGCCCGCAGCGCCCGCGCAGGTCGCGCCGCCCGTGCCGTCCCTCTCGGCCCGGCTGTCCCCGGCGCCGGCGCGGGTGCCGCCCCGTGCGCGGGCGGCGGCGGGGTCCAGCCGCCCCACGTAGGGCAGTGAGGAGGTGGACAGCGTCATCTCCCCTGCCTGGAGGACCACTTGCCGGTCGGCCTGGTCGATGACGACGGCCCCGCGCCGTGCGACGGCCAGGTAGTACAGCTCCGCATCGGATCGCCGGATCAGCTCCGAGGTGCGGTACGAGCACAGCGGCGGGCAGGAGAGTGCGGACACCTGGACGGGACCCATGTCCAGTACCCGCAGGGTGGCCTCGAATGCGTCCGGACACGCGGTGCGCACCTCCGCCGGTGCGTGGCTGGACCAGGCCAACTCGCGCCATCCGTCGAACCGCTCTTGCGGCGGCAGGTCCTCCGCCCGGAAAACCGTCTCGAACATGCCGCACGCTCCCTTGCCTCCGCCCGCTCCGGCCCGCGAGGACCGGTACGGCATACGGGAGCATCACCCACGCCCTCAGCTCCTGCAAGGCGGTCTCCGGCCGAGTTGTGGACCGCTTCCGGGACGCGCGGGGAGGACTGGCCGTCCCAGTCGTGCAGGGCGAAGCTGAGCACGTAGATGCCGGCCGCCGGTACCGACGCGAAGAAGTCACCGGCCGCGAACGAGATTCCATCGCCCAGCCCCTGCTCCGCGAGGTGGGCGCAGACCGTACTCGGTGCGGGCTCCTGCCGGAGGAGCGCCGCACCCCTCGGACCGGACGGGCCACACACGCGGCCCGACCGCGTCGGGCCCGTCGCTTCCGCCCAGCCATGCCACCCACCCCGCGGGCCGGCGAGCCCTGTGTCGCCGTACACCCCGTGGAACAGCCCCACCGGTCCGCGGGGCCGTACCGGAAGGAGCGGGGGGAGGTCAGCGGCACGTCCGCCCAGGCCACGTCCGTGCGCAGCACGTAGACGATCCCGCGCAGAGCTGCACGGTCATCCGCCGGCAGCCGGCCCGGATTTCGCTGACGCAGCGGCGGGCGAGGCGGGAGCAGCGGGGCGACACGATCCCACAGATCATCAGGCACAAGATCACCCGACACTCGCAGAACTCTGCCGCCCAACAGACCAACTGCCAAGTCTGTCATCCGACATCACTCCGAGACGATCAGTAAGTGCTGTCCCGCAAAGATCTCGGCTCTGCGTGGGTAGCTGCCTGACGAGCTGGCAAGGTGCTCAGCCGATGGTTCGAGAGGTGTCCAGCGACTGGGCGAACTCGGCGAGCGTGTGGAAGTCAGTCTCCCGCAGGCCGATCCGCGGGTTGACGTGGTGGAGCATCCCGGGTCCTTGGTGGTGCGCGGTCACGAAGGTCTGATCCGGCTCGCTCTGTTCATCGTCCACCCAGGCGAACGGACGGCCGTCTGCATAGTCCACCAACGGCCCGGTCTTCCAGTGGACTCCATCAGGGCGTTTCTGGTGCAGGGCGTCGCCGAAGTCGACGAAGGGAAGTTCCGGGAGGCCGAGGACCGGTGCGATCCACCGGTTGGCGTCGTCCATCCATGTGGTGGCCCAGCACAGCTCGAAGCCGAGCTGGAGCAGGATTCGTCCGTGCTCCGGGTTGAGCCAGACTCGCAGGGGACGTCGTCGGGACGATAGGCCCGTGCCGTCGTGATGGACGTCATTCCGGGGAACTCTGAGTGTGGTGTAGCCGACGGGACGCCTCTCCGGCTGAGCTGCACAGGGGTTGAGTGGCCCGTCCACGTCGAGAAACAACAGTGGTCGGTTCACGGTTTCCCCCAAGTCTTGCGCACTGCGGACTGCCCTGATCAGCGTAGCTGGGATGGCTCCAGAGCCTTGTCAGCTGCACGGGGAGAGGCACTCGTCAGGTGAGTGAGCGTATCGGTGGTACCCGAGTGTCCCTGCCGAGGCTGAGCGCAGCGAAGCGGGCTTCCTGATCGGGCGGGAGTCGTTCTTCCCGGCGGTCTGAGGTGGGTGTCGAACCAGTCGATCGCGACCGTGCAGGAGAGTTCGAACTGCTGCATGTAGGACAAGAAGTGGTCGCCGTCCGTGAGGACGGGCTTCTTCGGTTCGCGGGCGCGGTCGAAACCGTCGAGGGCAACTCGGCGGGGGCGACGTCGTCGCCCTTGGCCACAGGCATCAGCAGGGGGGTGGGGGCGATGCGGGAGATCCACTGACCGGGTTCGCAGGCACGGGCGCGGCGGTTGGACTGAAGGGGCACCTCGTTCGTCCACGCGTCGTACGGTGCCCGGTGCAGGTAGAAATCGGCCGCGCTCTTCCGTGGGTAGGCCGCTGGGGAGCCAGGGCTCGTGCCAGTGCCGACGAAGGGTACGTAGACGGGCGGCTTGCCGGCCAGTTGGTCGCGTTCGTCTTGGTGGAAGCGCTCTTCCGGAGCGCGTACCTCGGGGGGCGGGACGCGGCGCAGTCCGGTCTCGTAGCCGCTGACGGTGGGGGCGTGGGCGTAAACGGCTTTGATGCGGCGGTCGGTGGCGCCGAGGACCAGGGCGTGACCACCGGCGTAGCTGAATCCCCGGATGTCGACACGCTGTTCGTCGATTTCCCGGCGTGTGCCGAGGTAGGTGATCGCCCCTCGCCAGTCCGCAATCTGCTGGTAGGGGTCAATGTCCTGGCGAGGCGTGCCGCCGCTGTCGCCGAAGTTGCGATGGCCGTGGAGGAGGACCGCGTAGCCGACCTCGCTGAAGCGGCGGGCTGTGTGCCCGATGCTGTGAGGGCGGGTGCCGCCGGAACCATGGGCCATGGTGAGGGCGGGCAACGGTTTCCCGGTGTTGTCGGGAAGGAACAGCCAGGCGGCCAGTTCGATGCCGCCGGGTAGGGGAATGCGCACGTCGATGCGCTCAACCATGGCGGACACTCCTTCAGGGGGCCCTTGTTCATGCGTCGTGATGTCACGGCCGCTCAGGTCTGAATGAACGTCGAGGTCGGCAATACCCGCAGCTTCGCGTCGGCATTGAGGGCATCCGTCCCTCGCGCCACGAACGTCTTCGGTCCTGCGACCGGCAAGACTCCGTCGATGTCTCGCTGCAGCGTGCCAGGAGCATTCTTCAGCGGGCTGGATGGTTCCCTGCCCATACCGTGGGGATGCGGCCTGACCACGGACTTGCCTGTTCGAGTTGTCCGGCGAGGCGGAAGAGGCGGCCTTCGAGGCCGTATCCGGCGGCGAACTGCATGCCGACCGGGAGCCCCGTCCCGGCGTCGGCCGTCACGGGTACGGACATGGCGGGCGTGCCTGCCACGTTGAACGGCATGGTGAACGGCGACAGGTCGTTGATGCGCTCGATCCAGCCGAGGCCGTCCAGTGTCTCCGCACCCTTCGTATGAGTGCCCAGCAACACGGGAGGCTCCGGCAGGGTTGGCGTGAGGAGGATGTCGTACTCGTCGAAGTACCGCGCCAGGCTTCGGGCCACCCGGTTCCGCATCGCGAGAGCGGTGTGGAATTGCGCGCCGCCGACCCGCTGCCCGTAGTGGTAGCCGGCGAGGGTCACCGGCTCAAGGGTCGAGGAGTCGACGGGACGGCCGAAGGCGGCGGCCAGCCCGTCGACCAGGGTGGTGAGGTTCACCGTCATGAGTCGGGCGTTGGCCAGGACGAATTCCTCCCAGTCGGCACCGAGGCCGACCTCGACCTCCGTCACCTGATGACCAAGGAATTCCAGCAACCGCACGGTGCGGGAGAGGGCGTCGGTCACCGGTGCGGTAGTACGGCGTCCGCCCCACGCCTGGGCGAGGACGCCGATGCGCAACGAACCCGGATGACGGGTGACTTCCTCCGCGTACGGCCGTGAGGGCTGCTGGGCGAAGTAGGGGTCGCCCGGCTCCGGGCCGCGTATCTGGTCGAGCAGTACCGCACTGTCGCGTACGGTGCGGCTGACGCTGCCGTGCACGGCCAGGCCGCTGAAGACCTCGTCGGCGTCGGGCCCCATGGACACCCGGCCACGGGTGGGCTTGATCCCGAAGAGGCCGTTGTAGGCGGCGGGGACACGGAGCGATCCGGCGGCATCGGTGCCATGGGCGACCGGAACCACCCCGGCGGCGACAGCGGCGGCTGCGCCTCCACTGGATCCGCCTGCGCTGCGCTCCACATCCCACGGGTTACGGGTCACGCCGTACAACGCAGATTCCGTCGAGATGCCATAGGCCATCTCCGGTGTCGCGGTGCGCCCGAACGTCACGAGGCCCGCGCGCCGGAAGCGCTGCATCAGCGAGGAGTCGGCGCCGACGACGTTACCGGCCGCCAGGCGACTTCCCAGCTCCATCCGTCTCCCGGACATGGCCACCGCGATGTCTTTGATCAGAAAAGGGACGCCAGCCAGTGGTGTGCTGCCAGGGGCAGGTTCGTCGTCGGTCAGCCAGGTCTCCACGACGGCGTTGATCTGCGGATCAACTGCCTGCACAGCCTTGAGTGCGGCTGCCTCCAGCTCGGCGGGGAGCACCTCGCCCTTGGCCACCAGCTCCGCCAGCCCGACCGCGTCGAAGCTCACGTACTCGGAAACTTTCACTGTCACTCCCCGCCAAGAACGATACCGTTGAGTTCCGAATGATACCTCGCGGTATCGCATGGGCCCGATTGGTACCGTAAGGGGGTGTGAACCGCACGATCGACCGGAGTGACGGAGTAGTCATGGCATCGACCCTCAGCAGGCCGAGCAGAGTGGCGAAGCTGCCGCCACGTGAGCGCATCCTCGACGCCGCCGAAGAGCTCTTCCGGAGAGAAGGGATCCGGCAGGTGGGGGTCCAGGCGATCGCCGACAAGGCCGAGACCACCAAAATGGCGATCTACCGGCACTTCGAGACCAAGGATGCGCTGGTCGCGGAGTGGCTGCGGATCGTCGCGGCGGACTATCAGGCGGCCTTCGACCGGGTGGAAACCGCATATCCCGACCGGCCCGAGGAGCAGATTCTGGGCCTGGCCCGCTTCATCGCCGAGGGGCTGCCGGCGATCTCGTACAGGGGCTGCCCGTTCATCAACTCCCTCGCCGAGCTTCCCGACCGCCTTCATCCGGCACGGCAAGTGATCGAGGACCACAAGGCCCACCAGACCCGCCGACTGATCGGCATGTGCACCGAAGCCCGGATGCCCGACCCCGGACAGGCCGCGGCCGAGATCACCTTCGTACTCGAAGGGGCCCAGGTCAGCACACAGAACGGAAGCATCGATCAGACGGGAGACCGCCTGATGAAAATCGTCGAGGGAATCCTGGACCGGCACCGCTCCCACCTCGGCGCACACAGGGCGGCTGACTGACCGCCCGCGCCCCCGGACTTCGCCGAGAGGAACTGGCGCTGCCGGCCGGGATCAGCGCCACCTGATACACGTACCTGGAGCGGGGGCGAAGGATCCGCGTCTCCTGACAGGTGCTCGACGCCCTCGCCGTGGCGCTGCGGCTGGGCCGGCACGAGCGCCATCATCTTCTCCAGCTTGCCGGTCACGTACCTGCGGCCGCAGCCGAGGAACGCGAGCCGCTCCCGGCCGAGGCGGGTGCCGTTCCCCCTTGTTGCTCCAGCCCTGGAAACCCGAAGCACGCGGCCTGCTCGGCCGACTTCGGACGCCGGCGGCACGCCACTCCGGCGACCCGCGGTACACCCGGCTGACCGAGGACCTGGACGAGGGCAGCCGGAGGTGCGGGACCGGTGGCCGCAGTACGAGGTGCAGGCCCGGCACAGCGGTCGCAAACGGCTGCGACACCCGCAGCGGGGCGCGGTCGACGATGCGTACACCGCCTTTCACCTGGCCGGACAGCAGGAACAGGCACTGGTCGGGTAGGCCGACAGCAGCGAACTTCCCGACGGGGCGCAGCACTGACCAGCGGATGAAGGAAGAGGCCGGCGGCAGTATCAGCGCTTACGAGACGGCGCCGGAGGACCAGCGCTCATCGGGTCGTCCGCGCCGACGACGGCGATCCCTCGGGCCCCCGCGCCCCGGCGTCCGGCAGGGCGCGCGCCACGGCGTGCGGTACGTGGCCGAGTTGCCGTGCCGCCTCCCGCGCCCGTGCGCGGGGCGCCTCGCTGACGCGTCCGTCCTCGGTGCCGTCGAGCACGCAGGAGACCGTGGCCGGGACGCCCGCGTCCCGCGCCACGTCGCCGCCGGCGGGCGAGGCGGTGCCGGAGCGGCGCACGGGGCGGGGGCCATGGACCGGACCTCGTGGCGGAGTCCGCCCGGCGCGTGGCCGCCCCGCGTGCTCAGCGCTTGGCGACGAAGACGTGCGCGGCGACCTCGGTGCCCAGTTCGGCGGCCTCACCGCTGCTGCCGACCTGGACGCCGCCCGCCGAGCCGACGTTGACGCTCACGACCGCGCCCGGCTGCACGCCGGCCCGCCGCAGCGTGTACATGAGCTGGGCGTCCATCTGGATCGGCTCGCCGATCCTGCGGACCACGACCGTCTTGCCGTCGCCCTCGGGGTCCAGATCGCTGAGGCTGACCAGTCCGGCGTCGAGGAAGGGGTCGACGGCGCCTGTCTCGCCGAGCTCCTCCAGGCCGGGGATCGGGTTGCCGTACGGCGACTCCGTGGGGTGCCGGAGCAGGTCGAGGACGCGGCGCTCGACGGCCTCGCTCATCACGTGCTCCCAGCGACACGCCTCCGCGTGCACCTGTTCCCACTCCAGTCCGATGACGTCGACCAGCAGGCACTCGGCAAGCCGGTGTTTGCGCATGACGCGGGTGGCCAACCGCCTGCCCTCGTCCGTGAGCTCCAGATGGCGGTCCCCGGCGATCGTGACGAGCCCGTCCCGTTCCATGCGGGCGACGGTCTGGCTGACCGTGGGCCCGCTCTGGTCGAGGCGCTCGGCGATGCGGGCACGCATCGGAACCACACCCTCCTCCTCCAGCTCCAGGATGGTGCGGAGATACATCTCCGTGGTGTCGATGAGTCCTGACATGCGTAGCCCCTAGTCGGCTCGTGCGGTGGCCCTGCTGGCAATTCTGACGCATCCCACCGACAACCGTGCCGCCGAAGGCGGGAGGCGGTGTCCATACGGTACGGACCGGCGGCCACCGGCCGGTTGACAGGAGAAGGTCCAGACCTCAACGTGATCGCCGTACTACGCAACGGAACGGTACGGAGCGTGCCGGTGCCAACCGGCAGGGGCGGCGAGGGGCGGCGAGGGCAGGCCATGGGCGAGGCGGCGGACGAGGCGACGGTCGACGGGGTGAGGGGACGGGCGGCGGGCGGGGCGCTCGCGGAGGACTTCCTGGACGCGGCCATCGCGCTGCTGAAAGAGGTCAAGGACGGTGAGGCGGCGCACATCAGGGCCGCGGGCGAGCTGCTGGCCCGCACCGTCGCCGACGGTGGCCGGATCTTCGCGTTCGGTGCGGGCCACTCCTCCCTGCCCGCCCAGGACACGGTCTACCGCGCGGGCGGCCTCGCCGTGATGAACCTGCTCAACGTGCCCGGGGCCGTCGGCGTCGATGTGCGGCCCGCCACGCTCGGCAGCGCCCTGGAGCGGGTCTCCGGGCTGGCCGCGGCGGCGCTGGACTCCAGCCCCGCGCGCCCCGGCGACGTACTGATCGTCATCTCCCTCTCGGGCCGCAACGCGCTCCCCGTCGAGCTGGCGATGAACGCGCGGGCGCTCGGGCTGGCGGTGATCGGGGTGACGTCGGTGGAGTACGCGGAGCGGACCCGTTCGCGGCACACCACGGGCACGTTCCTCAAGGACCACTGCGACATCGTGGTGGACAGCCGTATCGGCCTGGGGGACGCGGAGCTGACCGCGGAGGGCGTCGGGGCACCGTTCGCCCCCGCCTCCACGGTGGTGACCAGCGCGCTGATGCAGGCGATCGTCGCGGAGGCGGTCGGCGAGCTGGTCCGCCGGGGTGTCGAGCCGCCCATGCTGCGCTCGGGGAACGTGGACGGCGGGCACGACTGGAACGCCCAGGTGATGGACGCGTACGCGGACCGGATCCACTACCGCTGAGACCGGCCGTCCGCCTCCTGCTCCAGGACGCCCGCCAGGTCCACCGAGGCGGCGACGAAGGCGGCGATCTGCTCGGCGTAGTCCGCGTCCTCCCGGTCGAAGGGGCGGCGGCCGGCCTCCCGCAGGAAGGTGACGACGCCGAGCGAGCGGCCGCGGCAGCGCAGCACCGTGCACAGGCCGTGCACGGTGCCCGGCGGCCAGGTGCGGGCGCGCGCCCAGGCGCCGGTGTCCTGCGCGGTCGTCGCCGCGGTGCCGCCGCTGGCCCGTACCGAGGTGCAGCGCTGGTACGCCTGGAGGGCCGGGTGGCCCTCCGCGTAGGCGACGGGGATGCCGCTGACCGCGTTCGGCTCGACGTACGGCGCCCGGCCGCGGTCCGCGACGGGTGTGGCGGCGGCCCGCACCAGGCGGGTGTCCCCGGGCGGCAGCGCGTCCAGGGAGGTGTCCAGTGTCGGGGAGGGCTCGGGCCCCGGGTCGAGGGCCAGGTCGAGCAGGGCCCGGTCGGCGAATCCGGCCAGGGCGAACTCCAGGTGGAGGCGGGCGGCCTCCATGGGGTCGGCGCACTCGGCGGCGGCGCGTGCCGCGCGGTGCACCTGGCTGTCGCGGAAGCGCAGCCGGGCCGCCTCGCGCTCGGCCCGCTTCTGCGCGGTGACGTCCTGGAAGAGCCAGGCCACACCCAGCGGGACCGGCTCCTCGGCCAGGGGCGAGGCCAGCCGCAGGAAGCCGCTGCGCCAGCAGCGGCGGCGTGCGGGGTCGGTGGCGGCGTACGGCCCGGCGCCGTCCGTGCTTCCGCTGCTTCCGCCGTTTCCGCCGTTTCCGCCGTTCCCGCGGCCGTCCGCCTCGGTGGGGGGTGCCGCCCGCAAGGTCACCCAGATCTCCGCGGGGGCGGGGGGCGAGCCCTCGCCGAGGACGTGCTGGAGCGCGCCTTCCAGCTCCTCCATGCCCTCGTCCAGCAGCTCGCCCAGCGGGCGGCCGAGCAGGGCGGCCCGGGCCGGGGCGCGGAAGGCGCGGGCGGCGTGGGTGTTGGCGACGGTGGGGCGCAGGTCGGCGTCGACGAGGACGACACCCCAGGAGGCGTCCTCCAGCAGGGCCTCGCTCAGCGCGATGGAGCGTTCGAGGTCGATCTGGGCGTGCACCTCGCTGAACGCGCAGTAGACGCCCTTGGCGTGGCCGTCGGCGCCGCTGACGCCCGAGGACTGGATGCGGACGAGGACCCGTCCGCCGTCCTTGGTCAGCAGCGCGAACTCGTGGACGTGCCGGCCGGGGGTGCGCATCGCCGCCAGTAGCTGGCTCTCGACCTCTTCGGCGTCGGCGGCGCGCACCGCCCAGCCCGCGAGGCCCTGGCGGCCGACCGCCTCCTCGTGGGACCAGCCGAGCATGCGTTCGGCCTCCCGGTTCCAGTGGGTGACGACGCCGTCCTCGTCGAAGGCGCACAGGGCCGCGTCCATGCCGTCGAGGAGCGCCGCGAGCAGGAGCTCGTCGACCGGCCCGTCGGGACCGTCGTCACCGCCCGAGGACGACGCGGAGTGAGTCTCGGATCGAGCCGCCACCTCGGCACCCCCTGGATGCAGCCATTTGCGAGCTATGCCGTCGCGGAGCGCGACAGCGCGTTCACAGATCATTCAACTCGAACGTGACGCAAAGCACAGCGAGTTCCCGTAAATCGTTGTCGCCCCGCAACGCGCATGCCGCTCGTGCGAGGCGGTGGGCAGCGGTGCGAAGTCGTCCCGAAATTCGTTTGCCGCTGCCGCGGCACGGTGCCTACGGTGTGGAGCACACAGGAAAGGAGGTGATCCGGCTGATGATCAATCACCGGACGTGTGAGGTGGCTGCGGCCTAGGGCCGACGCCACAGCGTGACGCCGGCTCGCCGGCCAATCCAGAGCAGTCACCCGACCCGTGGGCTCGTCGGACTCGTCCGACCGACGCCCTCCGCCCCGGAGGTACCTCCCAGCCGAAGGCCAAGGCTGGGGGCGGAGGGAGTCGCCCACGGGTCGTTCTGCTGTCCGCCCACGGTCCCGCACCGTGGGCGGACAGGCAGACGGGCGACCTGCCACGCAGGCGGCCCTACGGGCAGAGCCGCTCGATCTCCCAGCCTCCGTCGCCGTCGTCGCCGCGACGGCCACCGCCGCCGTCACGGCCGCCGTCTCGGAGGGCGTCGCCCGTGCGGCGGTACCGCAGCCGGTCGTGCAGCCGGTTCTGCCGTCCCTGCCAGAACTCCACCGTCTCCGGGCGCACCCGGAAGCCGCCCCAGCGGGCCGGGGCCGGTACGTCCTCGCCCTCCGGATACCGCTGGGCGAGCTGCGCGAACATGGCGTCCAGCTCCTCGCGCGAGGCCACCCGCGAGGACTGCTCGCTCGCCCACGCGCCCAACTGCGAACCGTGCGGACGGGTACGGAAGTAGGCGACCGTCTCGTCCCGGCCGGTGCGCTCCGCCGTGCCGGAGACGATCACCTGGCGGGCGATGCCGTGCCAGGGGAAGAGCAGCGAGACGTACGGGTTGGCCTCCAGCTCCCGGCCCTTGCGGGAGCCGTAGTTGGTGAAGAAGACGAAGCCCCGCTCGTCGTACTTCTTCAGCAGGACCGTGCGGGAGCTGGGGCGGCCGTGTGCGTCGGCGGTGGAGCAGATCATCGCGTTGGGCTCGTGCAGCCCGCTGGCCCGCGCCTGCGCGAACCAGAGGGCGAACTGGGCGAACGGGTCGGGCGCCAGATCGCTCTCCGCGAGCCCCGCGTCGCGGTAGTGGGCCCGCATCGCGGCCGGGTCGAGAGTGGTACCCGGGGCCGCAGCGAGGGTGGCGGTGTCGAAGGTGACCGGGTCGGCCGGGGCCGGGTGGGCCGGGGCGGCGTGGTCGTCGGCGTCAGCAGCGTCGTCAGCATGAGGCACGCCGCCATCTTGCAGCATCGCCCGCCGCAGTGGTCGGACAGTCTGCCCGGTGGCCACCTCACGCACACCTGACGGCGCGGAATCGGCCGCTGTGCCTCTTCTCACCCTCCCCCACCGGTGCCGGAACCGACAGAATCTGGCGAGGGGAGCTGTGGCATCCGTACACCAAGGGCTATGGTTGCCGCTCCGCCCGGCAGGGGCGCTCCGGCCAGAGGGCGGCGGAGCGTGACCATCCGCCGGGGCGGGCACGACCCGAGGGAGGCCCGGTCCGTGAGCCGCGGGAAGCGGCAGCGGAACCGTGCGCCGGGCCCGTCCGCACCGCAGACCACGCTGCCCCGCGCAGCAGCCATGCCAGTACGTCGTTCCGCCGCCGGCCGAGTTCCTGGCGGCGCTCTACGAGGGAGCCGCCGAATGTCCGACTTCGTACCCGGGCTCGAAGGAGTCGTCGCGTTCGAGACGGAGATCGCCGAACCCGACAAGGAAGGCGGCTCGCTGCGCTACCGCGGCGTGGACATCGAGGACCTGGTCGGCCACGTCTCGTTCGGCAACGTGTGGGGACTGCTGGTCGACGGCAGCTTCAACCCCGGGCTGCCGCCCGCCGAGCCGTTCCCCATCCCGGTCCACTCCGGTGACGTCCGGGTGGACGTCCAGTCGGCGCTGTCGATGCTGGCACCGGTGTGGGGTCTCGAACCGCTCCTGGACATCGACGCCGCCACCGCCCGCGACGACCTGGCCCGCGCCGCCGTCATGGCCCTGTCCTACGTGGCCCAGTCCGCCCGTGGCCAGGGCCTGCCGATGGTGCCGCAGAAGGAGATCGACAAGGCCGGGACCGTCGTCGAACGCTTCATGCGGCGCTGGCGCGGCGAGCCCGACCCCAAGCATGTGGCGGCCGTCGACGCGTACTGGACCTCGGCCGCCGAGCACGGCATGAACGCCTCCACCTTCACCGCCCGCGTCATCGCCTCCACCGGCGCCGATGTCGCGGCGGCGCTGTCGGGGGCTGTCGGCGCCATGTCGGGCCCTCTGCACGGCGGCGCCCCCTCCCGTGTCCTCGGCATGATCGAGGAGGTCGAGCGGACCGGCGACGCCGACGCCTACGTCAAGCGGCAACTCGACCGCGGTGAGCGCCTGATGGGCTTCGGGCACCGCGTCTACCGCGCCGAGGACCCGCGGGCGCGTGTGCTGCGGCGTACGGCCGAGGACCTGGGCGCCCCCCGCTACGAGGCGGCCCTCGCCCTGGAGCAGGCCGCCCTTGCCGAGCTGCGGGCCCGCCGCCCCGACCGGGTGCTGGAGACCAACGTCGAGTTCTGGGCCGCCATCGTCCTCGACTTCGCCGAGGTGCCCGCGCACATGTTCACCTCGATGTTCACCTGCGCCCGCACCGCCGGCTGGTCGGCACACATCCTGGAGCAGAAGCGGACGGGCCGACTGGTGCGGCCTTCGGCCCGCTACGTGGGGCCCGGCCCCCGTGACCCCCGGGGTGTGGACGGCTACGCGGGCTGATCCCGAGGGGCCCTGCGGGCGGGTGCGGTGGCTTCAGCCGATGCCGACCGGGTTGACGAAGGTGCCGGGGCGGGTGGCGCCGGACTGGTCCAGGACCGCACCGCCGTAGGGCCACTCCAGGGTGACGTGGCTGGTCTCGTCGGGCGGGGTGACGACCACCTTGCTCACCAGGAACGGCTTGGTGTCCTTGAGGTCCCGCGGCACCGGCAGAACGTTCATCGACACCGCCGCCGTGTCCTCACCCGGCTTCAGCGTCATCGTGCCCGGCGTGTCCGAGGAACGCCGCAGATCCCACTTCTCCCCCGACTCACTGATCAGTTGGACACCCGGGAACCCCCGCAGCGTGCAGGTGCTGTCACCGTCGTTCCGCAACTGGATGCTCGCGACCTGCTGGTAG
>NZ_KE384245.1:0-141842 GCF_000424785.1 Streptomyces sp. CNT360
GCCTCCGGTCAAGCTGCCCCCGGCCAGGCTGCCCCCGGTCAAGCGGCTGTCGGCCCGGTGGTGCCCGTACCGCACCAGCAGGCCGAGCCACCCGCCGCCGAGCCAGCGGCGGGCACTGCTGTCCACGCGGGGGAGGCGGAGCCCCGGTCCCGGCAGGCGGACGGTGACCCGGAGCCGCAGACCTGTGTGACCGAAGCCGAGCTCGGCCCCGTCTGGAACGACGGCGTCATCGCCCGCCGGGTACGTGCCCAACGGGCTCCGGAACCCACCCAGCAAGGCGCGCCCGACCACGCGCCGGGCCCCGACGGCCGCGCGCCGCTCCCGTTCGGTCACGTACCCGCCGCGGAGGAGTCGGCGGAGCGGACGGCCGACCTCTCCGCACCCGGGCTCGCGCCTGCCTGGCGCAGCGTACCCTGGCCGGAGCCCGCCGCAGGCGCGCATGCCGCCACCAGCCGTGATGCCGGTACGGACACCGGGACCGCCCTCCACACCGACGCGCCGGTCCCCGCCCCGACCCCCGCTCCGGACCCCGCCTCCGCTTCCGGCACCGGTCCGGCGCAGGGCTCGGTACCCGGTCCTGCCCCGGCTGCCTCACCCGGCCCCGCCGCCACCGGTGCCGACGCCCCCTCGGCCGCCCGCATCCCCCGGGCGACCGAGGGGGGCGCGCGGTGGGACGCACGCCGGGACGCCGGCCCCGACGCGTACGGCGCCCCCGCCGCACGGGAAGCCGTCGACACGCACGCCACCCGTGACGGACGGGACACGCGGCAGGGACGTGACGGAGGGGACGTCGTCGAGACAGGCGGTGCACGCGAGGAACGGGCCCTGCACGGCACCGACGGATACGACGCCTACGGTGCGCCGGACCGGCACGGCCCGGGCATCCCCCCCACCCCGCGGGAGACCCACGGCCCGAGTGCTTCCCCCGGCCTGAGCGACGCGCACCGCCCGGGTGTCTCCCGCGGTCCGAGTGACGCGCACGGGCTGAGCGAGGCGCACCCGCTGGGTGAACTGCCCGGCCTGCACACCGTGCGGGAGATGCACGGCCTGCACGACATGCACGGCCTGAGCGGCGCCCGCGGGGCCCGCGGCGGCTGTGACGGTCGGGCCGGGAGGGACGGGGACGGCGCTCGCGACGCGGGGGAGCAGCTCCTGCGGCAGCGGCTCGGCGCGCTGCGAGAGCTCGTCGGACTCTCCCGTACCCGGCTGGACGCCGACGTGCTGGCCGAGGCCGGGCGGGTGCTGGACGAGGCGGCGGCCCGCCGCGGACTGCCCCGCTCCTACACCACCGTGGCCCTGGCAGGCGCCACCGGAAGCGGCAAGTCCTCGCTGTTCAACGCGTTGGCGGGGGAGCGCCTCTCCGAAGTCGGCATGCGCCGCCCCACCACCGCCGCGCCCGTCGCCTGCACCTGGGAGACGTCCGCACGGGAGAGCGACGCCGGGCCCGACGGCCTGCTCGACCGGCTCGGCATCCCGGTGCACGCCCGCCACCGCACGCGCGAGAACACGCTGAGCGGACTGGTCCTCATCGACCTGCCCGACCTCGATTCCGCCGCCCCCGGCCACCGCGAACAGGTGGACAGGCTGCTGGAACTGGTCGACGCGGTGGTGTGGGTGGTCGACCCGGAGAAGTACGCGGACGCCGTACTGCACGAGAGCTACCTGCGCCGCATGGCCGGGCACGCCGAGGTCACCTTCGTCGTCCTCAACCAGACCGACCGCCTCACCCGGGACGCCGTCGACGCCGTCCTCGACGACCTGCGGCGCCTGCTGGACGAGGACGGCATGGCTCTGGGCGAGCACGGCGAGCCCGGCGCCGTCGTCCTGTCCGCCTCCGCGCTCACGCACGAGGGCATCGGCTTCCTGCACGAGGAGCTGAGCGGGTTCGTCGCCCAGCAGCGCGCCGCCGTACTGCGGCTCAACGCCGACCTCGACGGCACGATGGAACGTCTCCGCCCCGTCTACGCCGACCCCGGCCCCGGCGCGGCGGGCGGCGGTGCCGGACTCACCGAAGGCGCCCGCGACGACTTCGAGGACCGTCTCGCCGTCGCCGTCGGTGCCGCAGCCGCCGGTCAGGCCGCCGAACGGGCCTGGCTGCGCCAGGTCGAACACTCCTCCGGCGCCCCGTGGGTGAGGGCCCTTCGGTGGTACGCCTCCCGGCCCCGCGTCGCCGACCGTGCCGACGCGTCCTCCTCCCTCGAACAGGAGACGGACGAGGGCTGCGAGGGACCGGCAGAGGCGGGGCCTTCGGTGGACCACGCGGGGCCGGGTGACGGCGCCGAGGGGGCGGGACGAGGGAGCCGACCGCCCCGGGGAGCGGCGGCCGGGGCCCGGGCGGAAGCCGGGACGGGCAGCGACGGTCCCAGGGCCGGACGGCGTACGCGCGACGCAGCCGGCACCCGGGAGACCCTCCAGCAGCCCCGCGCCGCCCGGCCCGTGGTGGCCCAGGCCGTACGAGAACTCGCCGACGCCGCCGCGACCGGCCTGCCCGGCGCGTGGGCCCGCACCGTACGGGACGCCGCGCGCCGCGGCGCCGCCGGTCTGCCGGAGGCGCTGGACGGGGTGATGGAGTCCTGCGCCGCGGACATCCATGGCAGCGCCCATCCGGCCCCGGCCGCGGGCGGGGCCGGAGAAGCCCCCGGGACCGTCGCGCGCGACGCCGAGGCCCGGGAGACCGGAGGAGAAGGGGAAGTTGCGGACGCCCGCGAGGCCGGGGCGGACGGAGCCGTGGAGGACGGCGCCGACGGCAAAGGACGTGCAGGCCGACGGCGGCGTGCGGACCGCACCCGGCGACGGGCCGCCCGCGCGGCTCGGGCCTCACGGGCTTCACGGGCCTCGCGGCCGCCGCGCCCGCCGTGGTACGGCGCCGTACTCGCCGGGCAGTGGCTGCTCCTCTGCCTCCAGGCGGCCGCCGTCGTCTGGGCCCTGGCCACTGTCGCCATGGCGGGCGGCGTCACCCACGCCGTCCTGCTGCCCTGCGTCGCACTGACGGCGTCCACCGTGGCGGGGCCCCTGCTCGCCTGGGGGTGCCGCAAGGCGGCGCGCGGACGCGCCCGTGCCCACGGTCTCGAAGCGGAACGCAAGCTGCGGCAGATGGCCGCCTGCTGCGGTCACGACCGGGTACTGGACCCGGTCGCCGCGGAGCTCCAGCGCTACCGGGAGGTCCGGGAGCAGTACGCCATCGCGGCCGGCTCGGTCGGTGCGGGGGACGAGTTCGAGACCCCCGGTGTCCTCGGCGCTCCCGGCGCGCGCGCCGGCTTGGGCGAGACAGGCGGCCCCGGCGCGTTCGGAACCGCCGGTACGGGGGCGGGAGGCGCCTTCGCGTACGACGACGCCACCCCGTACGACCACGCTGCGGGGAGCGGGGCGGGCCGTGCCCCGGTCGGCGCCTCGGGCGCGGCGGCCTGGGACGAGACCCCGGGTGAGACCTCGGGCGACGCGTGGCGCCGTGCCGATCCCGCCGCCCGTGAGGAGCGCGTCGGCCACGGCGAGCCGGCCGGCCACGTCTGAGCCGGGCAGCCGCTGACGAGTCGGTCGGCCCTCTCCGGGCCGGTCGGTCGCGGTTCGGCCGGGCAGGCTCGACCGGGCCCGAGGGACATGCACAAGCGGCCGGTCCGTGGCAGCCGGGACGCCACGGGCCGGCCGTTGTCACCCACACAAGTGACCGGCCTGTGCACAACTCCCGAGTAATCCACAGATTTCCCTCCCTTTTTCTACGGCCTCGTTCCCTCCCCCACGCTGGAAGCCGAACGCACGAGAGCACACAGCAAACGCGCGGCAGCACCAACCTGCCGCCGCACGGGGGTGGTTCGTATGAATGAGACGCAGGTGACGGTGCTGGGGAACGTGGCGACGAAGGTCGACCACTGGATGTCTCCATCCGGCGTACCGGTGGCCAGGTTCCGGCTCGCCAGCACGGTGCGGCGCTTCGACAGGCGCACCGAAAGCTGGACCGATGTGTCCACCAGCTTCTACACGGTGTGGGCGTGGCGCTCCCTGGCCACCAACGTCGCCTCCTCGATCTCCCGCGGCGAACCCGTCGTCGTGCGCGGCCGGCTCCGCATCGTGGAGGACGAACGCGAGGGCAGGCGCTATCTGACCGCGGATCTGATGGCATCCACCGTGGGACACGACCTGTCGCGCGGCACCGCTGCCTTCGTCCGGGGCTCCCGCGCGCACCCGGAGCTGACACGAGGCCCCGCCCCGGCCTGGCCGCCGGCCGACAGGGACGCCACGCTGTCCGGCCACCGGCACCCCTCGGGGCACTTGGAGGAAGACACCGGCGAGGTCCCTGGCAAAACCGGTGATTCCGGCGGAGGTGCGGACGGAGCCACGGGACGGACGAGGGGAGAGGCGGGCGGGAAAGCGGCGGAAGAACCGAGGGAAGAAGCGGGGAAGAGGTGAGCGGCACGGAGGGGCCCCGGAGAGACAGGTGCTGGTCCGAGGGCGTTCCGGAAGGGAGCGTTCCAGGTCAGTGAGGTGCGCCGTGATCGTCCCGGTCCGCCGGATTCGGCGATAACGATTCCGAGTCGGAATGTGTGACCACCGTGAATCAGGGGGAAAGCGCGCCGTTGATCTTCCTACGATCCCAAACGGTACCGACCGGGGGGTTCGAGCTTTGCGGCAGATCGGAGACGCGGGTCCGATGCGGGACCGGGTGCCTGCTGCCAAGAGGGGAAGACCATGACTTCTGTACGCGCGCGGGCGGCCCACCGCCTGGCGGCCGTCGCCGCAGCCACGGGGCTGTGCACGGCCGTGACGGCGGTGAGCGCACCGCCGGCGGCGGCGCATCCGGCGGCGCACGCGCTCGCCGCCGGTGCCGTGCCCGCCGGAGAGCTGCCCGCTCAGCGCAGCGGAGCGGCGGCCACCCTGAGCGGGCTGAGACTCTCCGACCAGGCGGTCCTCACGGTGGCCGGTGAGCGCCAGAAGGTCAGCGCCGGGCTCTTCGAGATGGCCGTCGACAGCGGCGGCACGCTGCAGACCTACGGAATCGACGCGCTCAACCCCGCTCAGAGCCAGTCCCGTTACGCCGAGGGGGCGTGGAAGTCCTCGCCGCTGTCGGGCAACCGCAACGCGGGCAGGATCCGGTGGGTGGTCGCGCATTCGTATCCGCGCCTGAACGACCTCCAGGCGCTGGCCAAGGCCGCGGGGACCAAGCGGCTCAGCCCGGAGACCGCCGCTGCCGGTACACAGGTCGCCATCTGGCGCCTGGCCGAGAACGGGACACGGGGGGACGCGGGGGGAGGGGGGAGGGGGGCGGCCACCCGAGCCCATCCCTCCATCACCCCCACCTCCCCCGCCGCCCGGAAGCTCGCGGACCATCTGGTCAGGAAGGCCCGGCCGATGGCCGAGCCCGGGGTGTCGCTGGCCTTCGACCGGGGGGAGGTCTCGGGGCGCAGTGGCCGGCGCACCGGTCCGGTGACCGTACGCACGAACGCGTCCACCGTGAGTGTGGCGCCCGGTCCCCGTGCCGCCTCCGCCGGGGTGCGCCTGGTCGACAGGAAGGGCGAGCCGGTCGAGTCCGCCCGCAACGGGACGAAGCTCTACCTCGATCTGCCCAAGGGGGATGACTCGGGGGCGGCCACGCTCACCGCGCAGGCGGCGACGAAGGTGGCGGTGGGCCGGGTCCTCACCGGCCTCGGGGAGCGGGGCAGGAGCCAGGCCCAGATCCTGGCGGGTTCCAGCCAGTCGACGGTCTCGGCCGTCTCCTCCGTCAACTGGGCCGGGAGCGGCCCGGTGCCGGCGACCACCTCCCGGGAGAACTGCGCCGGCCACGGCGTGGACATCACCGTCGCCAACGAGGGGGATGCCGCGTTCCCTCTCCGGGTGGGCAAGCAGCGCAAGGAGATCGCCGAGGGACAGCACGGGACGGTGACGGTGCCCGTGGACGAGGACCAGCCGTACCGGATTCCCGTGCGCGGACCGCACGGGTACGCGAAGACGTTCAGCGGGGTCCTGGACTGTACGACGGCGGCCGCCACCGGCGGCATCACCCGGCGCAGCGCCCCGGAGACGGTCGAACGCCCGGCGACCGTCGGCGGAGGCGGGGCCGTGAGGGGAGACGGTGACCTGGCCGAGACGGGCGGCGGCAGCACGCGGCTGTTCGGAGCGGTGGCCATCGGCCTCCTCGCCGTCGGTGTCACCACGCTGCGGATCGTCCGCCGCCGGGACTGACCGCGAGCGCCCCTGCTTCCTCCTCTGCCCTGCCCGCCCGGCGTCACCGCCCCGTCGCGGTGACGCTGCCATGGCCGCCCCCCACCCCCACGGGGTCCGGGGTGGCGGGCTTCAGAGCGGACGGCCGGTGTCGGGGCGGGAACCGGCGTCGGAGGGTGGCCGTTTTCGGAGGGGGGCGGGGTGCGGGGCGGATCCCGTTTCCGGGGTCGGGCACGAGTGCGGCAAGATGGGGTGCGTATGCCTGACGTGGTACGGCCGCAGCTCACTCATCGGCGAGCACCGCGGCGCGCTGCCGCATGACGAGACGACCCGCGCGGCCTGGCCGCGTGCGACTACCTACGAAAGCTCGGACGGTTCCTCTTGGCTGAGTACATCTACACCATGCGCAAGGCGCGCAAGGCGCACGGCGACAAGGTGATCCTCGACGACGTCACCTTGAGTTTCCTGCCGGGCGCCAAGATCGGTGTCGTGGGCCCCAACGGTGCGGGCAAGTCGACCGTGCTCAAGATCATGGCGGGTCTGGAGCAGCCCTCCAACGGCGACGCCATGCTCTCCCCCGGCTACAGCGTGGGCATCCTGTTGCAGGAGCCGCCGCTGGACGAGTCGAAGACGGTGCTGGAGAACGTCCAGGACGGTGTCGCCGACACCAAGCAGAAGCTGGACCGGTTCAACGAGATCGCCGAGCAGATGGCGACCGAGTACACCGACGCGCTGATGGAGGAGATGGGCAAGCTGCAGGAGCAGCTCGACCACTCGAACGCCTGGGACCTGGACGCGCAGCTCGAACAGGCCATGGACGCGCTGGGCTGCCCCCCCGGCGACTGGCCGGTCACCACCCTGTCCGGTGGTGAGAAGCGCCGCGTCGCCCTGTGCAAGCTGCTGCTGGAGCAGCCCGATCTGCTGCTGCTGGACGAGCCCACCAACCACCTGGACGCCGAGTCGGTGCAGTGGCTGGAGCAGCACCTGGCGAAGTACCCGGGCACCGTGGTGGCCATCACCCACGACCGCTACTTCCTGGACAACGTCGCCGGCTGGATCATGGAGCTGGACCGCGGCCGGGCCATCGGTTACGAGGGCAACTACTCCACCTACCTGGAGAAGAAGCAGGCCCGCCTCAAGGTGGAGGGGCAGAAGGACGCCAAGCGGGCCAAGCGTCTCAAGGACGAGCTGGAGTGGGTCCGCTCCAACGCCAAGGGCCGGCAGGCCAAGTCGAAGGCGCGGCTGACGCGGTACGAGGAGATGGCGGCCGAGGCGGAGAAGACCCGGAAGCTGGACTTCGAGGAGATCCAGATCCCGCCGGGCCCGCGCCTGGGCAACGTCGTCGTCGAGGTGGAGAACCTGAACAAGGCGTTCGGGGACAAGGTCCTGATCGAGGACCTGTCCTTCACGCTGCCGCGCAACGGCATCGTCGGGGTGATCGGTCCCAACGGTGCGGGCAAGACGACGCTGTTCAAGATGATCCAGGGCCTGGAGGAGCCGGACTCGGGTTCCATCAAGGTCGGTGACACGGTCAAGATCTCCTATGTGGACCAGAGCCGCGCCAACATCAACCCGGACAAGACGCTGTGGGCGGTCGTCTCCGACGAGTTGGACTACATCAACGTCGGCCAGGTCGAGATGCCCTCGCGCGCCTACGTGTCGGCGTTCGGTTTCAAGGGACCGGACCAGCAGAAGCCGGCGGGCGTGCTCTCCGGCGGTGAGCGCAACCGGCTGAACCTGGCGCTGACCCTCAAGCAGGGCGGCAACCTGCTGCTGCTCGACGAGCCGACCAACGACCTGGACGTGGAGACGCTCTCCTCGCTGGAGAACGCGCTGCTGGACTTCCCCGGCTGCGCCGTGGTCGTCTCCCACGACCGCTGGTTCCTGGACCGGGTGGCCACGCACATCCTCGCCTACGAGGGTGACAGCCGGTGGTTCTGGTTCGAGGGCAACTTCGAGTCGTACGAGAAGAACAAGATCGAGCGGCTGGGGCCGGACGCGGCGCGTCCGCACCGGGCGACGCACAAGAAGCTGACCCGGAGCTGACCGCGTGCGGCACAGCTACCGGTGTCCGCTGCGCTGGTCGGACATGGACGCCTTCGGGCACGTCAACAACACCGTCTACCTCCGCTATCTGGAGGAGGCCAGGATCGACTTCCTGAGCCGGGCGGCGCGCACGACGGTCCCGGAGGCGTTCGCCGGCGGCACGGTCGTGGCGCGGCACGAGATCGACTACCTGCGGCAGTTGGTGCACCAGGCCGACCCGGTGCTGGTGGAGCTGTGGGTGGAGAAGCTGACGGCGGCCTCGGTGACGTTCGCGTACGAGATCAGGGACGAGGCGGCCGGGGACGGCGAGGGCGCCGCTTCCGGCAGCGGCCCGTACGTGCGGGCGCGCACGGTCGTGGTGCCGTACAACATCAAGGAGGGCCATCTGCGGCGCCTGTCGGCGGCCGAACGGTCCTTCCTGGAGGGCTACTTCGATGACAGCCACAGTGGCTGAGCGGCTCGTCTTCGCCGATCCGGGGGAGGCGGCCGGGCTGGCCGCCTTCCTGGAGCGGCTGGTGCGCTGGGAGAAGAACGCCGCGGTGCGTGTCCAGGCGGGCGACGGCGTGGCCGGGGTGTTCGCCAAGCCGGCTCGCTTCGAGGTGCTGGCGGTGCGGACGGGCCGGCTGCTGGAGCCCGCCGGGCAGCCGGCCGAGCTCGATGTGACGGTCGCGGCCGGGGAGCTGCTGGAACTGGTCGAGGAGGAACGCGAGTCGGTGGGCGTTCCCCGGCCGGTCACGGGGCCGTCCTGGGCGGGGGTGCTGCCGCCCCGCGGTGGCTGGCAGGAGTTCGCCCGGGTGCCGTTGGACGCGGTCGGCTCGGTGGCTGTGGCTGCCGTGGGCGAGTTCCGGCAGCGGGCGGAGAAGTTGCCGCCGGAGCGGCGCGGCCGGCAGGCGCTGGACGCACTCGCGGAGGAGATCTGGTCCCGCCCGCTGGGGCGTACGGGGCTGCCGATGCGCGCCGCGCACGCGGCCCACGCGCTGGGGTTCCTCCGCGGCACCGAGCCGGTCACGCTGCTGGAGTCCGGCGCCTGGCTGCGGTTGCGGACGGCGTACGGTTCGGTCGTGGTACGGCGTCAAGGCGGACCGGGCGCCGGTGCGGGGCTGAGCGTCACCCCGGTGTGACCCTCGACGGTTCTCCGCCCTCCGTCCTGCGCTGCCGGGCCGGCCCGCCCGTCTCCCCGGTCCCGTCGCGCTTGCGGGCTCGGGCCCTTTCCGTGCGGTCGGCCGCGTCCGGCTGATGAGCGCCGCCGTGGTCGTCGGTTCCGCGACCAGGACGGTGGGGTGGTGCCCAGTTCGCTGGTGGCGCGGCGCAGCCCAGGTGGAGGACGCGAAGCGGGCCAGGTCGGGCTCGTCGCCCCCGGTGCCGCCGTCCGTGCCGCCTCTGCCGCCCGGGTCGTCCGCACCAACTCCGTCTCCCGAGCCGCCCGGGCCACGGGTGCGGGCGCGGGTGTCCTTCGGGTGCAGCGAGGGCGGCAGGGCTCAGGGGCCGGAGTGGACACCGGCGGCGACGGTGACGGGCAGCCCGCCGAAGGCGCCGCGCGCCGCCGCGCGGACCGTCTCGCCGGTGCGCGCCCAGGTGCCGGCGGTGACATCGGAGCGCATGTCCAGCACGGTGCGGTCGGCCGGCTGGTGCTCCAGCGCACGGCGCAGCCCCGCGTCCCCGACGGCGGTGCCGAAGGCGGGCGAGGCCAGGACGGAGGTCGCCGCCAGCACGGAGAGCAGAGCCGCGGTGACGAGTAACCGGTGTGCCCGCATACGCGCCACGACGATTCCGCCACGCGCGCTCGGCCCCGGTCCCCTCGGTGCGCGGGGCCGCCCAGGCGCTCTCGACCCCCCGCGTGCGCGGCGGGGTGCGCTCACGTGTCCGCGTGCGGGTCGGCGCGCGCAGCCGACGGGTCGGCGGTCTGCTCAGTCCGGGGAGTTGACCATGGACCCGGCGGCGTAGACGAGGTAGTCCCACAGCGGGGTTTCCAGGTGCTCGGGCAGCTCCAGGCTGTCCACGGCCTCGCGCATGTGCCGCAGCCACGCGTCGTGCGCCGCGCGGTCCACCTTGAACGGGGCGTGCCGCATCCGCAGCCGGGGATGGCCCCGCGAGTCGCTGTAGGTGCGCGGGCCGCCCCAGTACTGCATCAGGAAGAGCGCCAGCCGGTCCTCGGCGGGGCCCAGATCCTCCTCGGGGTACATCGGCCGCAGCACAGGATCCTCGGCGACCCCTTCGTAGAAACGGTGCACGAGCCGTCGAAAGGTCTCCTCGCCGCCGACCTGTTCGTAGAAGGTCTGCGTCGGAAGACTGCCGCGCCTGATCTCCATCACCCGTCCATGGTGGCAGACACTGCGGCGGAGGACCCCGGCCCTAGGACCCGCCCGGGCCGGTCACGCGCCGTCGCCCGGCAGCCGGGCGGCACGCGTCCGTGCGCTCACGTGCTGTCCCGGTCCGACAGCCGGGAGGCGATCAGCGTCGTCACCGCCGCGAGCGGCAGCAGGCCGCCCCTCACCGGCAGTGCCACACACCGGCCTCCGCCGCTGCTGGTCCGGCCGCCACAGCCGCTTTTCCGACATGGCCGGAGAACAGGTGCGGAACCTGCGGTTCCGTTCCGTCGCGGACACCGCTGACCGCGCGCAGTGGGAACCGCCCGGCCGCCCCGCGGCGTGCAAGCGGGTGGGTGCGGCCCCTTGCGGCAGGCGGCGGCCGTCCGGTGCGGGCGGAGGCCCGGGTGCCGACGGCTCGGCGCGGTCGGACAGCACGGGACAGCCGTTCCGGGGTCTCGCGGGCCCGCGCCGGTTTGGTCGCGATACGAACAAGATCCCGGCCGGGCCGGTGTGGTCACCGGCCACTGCGGCCATACTGCTGCACCGAGGCACCACGGCCGCACGCTCCGACGTCCGCGGCCCGGGCAGGGGAGCCGGGGCCGCGCCGGGAGGGGAAGAAGCGCGGGGGAGACCGGCGAGGTGTCTGCACGCGACCGAGGGGGAGGCTCAATCCGTGACACGACCGCCGACCGCGCCACCGACTCCACCGCCCGTGCCGGCGGTGCCGGAACCCGCGCCCGCTGCGCCCGCCGCGGGCAGCGCGGCGACACCGCCGTCGGCGCCCGGCGGGGGCGCGCGCCCCGGGCGGGCGGCGTTCCTCTCCCGGGCGGCGGACGGGTCGCGGGCCGCCGTGACGACCGAGCCGGGCAGGCTGCGGGCGATCGGTGCCGCCCTGGCCGTGCTGCTGGTGCTGTTCGGCGCGGTCACGGCCTGGCAGGTCTCCGACCGGGTGGCCGCGGCCGACTCCGTCGTCGAGCACAGCCAGCCGCTGAGCGCGGACGCGGCCCGCATCTACCGCTCCTTGGCCGACGCGGACACGTCCGCCTCCAGCGGCTTCCTGGCCGAGGGCGACGAGCCCCGCGCGGTGCGGCAGCGTTACGAGAAGGACATCCGGGAGGCGTCGGAGCTGCTGGGCAGCGCGGCCGCCAACTCCTCGGGGTCGGGCACCGCGGAGCGGCAGATCTCCGTCCTGAACCGGGAACTGCCCGTCTACACGGGGCTGGTCGAGGCAGCGCGGGCCGACAACCGGCAGGGGCTGCCGCTGGGCGGCGCCTACCTGCGGTACGCCAACGACAAGATGCGCGGCGAACTCCTGCCGGCCGCCCGCAAGCTGTACACGGTCGAGAACGGGCGGCTGCACGGCGACTACCGGGACGCGACCGCCTGGCCCTACCTCGCCGTCGCTGTCGGCCTCGTCGCGCTGGCGGCGCTGGGCTGGGCACAGCGCCGCACGTACCGCCGCACCAACCGGGTCCTCAACCAGGGTCTGCTGGGCGCCACCGCAGCCACCCTCGCCCTGCTGGTGTGGCTCACGGGCGGGCATGCGCTGGCCCGCGCGGGGCTGCACGAGTCGGACACCAAGGGAGCCCGCTCCCTGCACGCCCTCAACGAGGCGCGGATCGCCACCCTCCAGGCGCGCGGCGACGAGAACATGACCCTGGTGGCGCGGGGTGGCGGCGCGGCGTACGAGGACAGTTACCGCAAGCGGATGAAGGCCATCGTGGGCGAGAGGCGGTCGGCGGCGCACGGTGCGGAGGGGCTGTTGCGTACGGCCCGCGGCCTGGCCGACGACCGTACGGGACGGCAGGCGGTGCGGGACGCCGAACAGGCCCTCGACACCTGGGAGCAACGGCACCTGGCCGAACGGGTCAAGGACAACAACGGGGACTACGAGGCAGCCGTCGAGCAGGTGATCGGCGCGAAGGACAGCACAGGGGAGAGCTTCGACCAGGCCGACACGAGCCTCGGCCGTGCGGGCGCGCACGAGCAGCAGCAGTTCGAGCAGGCCGCCGGATCGGCCCGTGACTGGTTCGACGGCCTGACCGTCGGCGCCCTGCTGCTGGCGGTCCTGGGCGCCGCCGCCGCGGTGCTGGGCGTCGGGCGCAGGCTGGCGGAGTACCGGTGAGGGGGGACGGGATGACAGCCACCGGAAGCGGACACGTGCAGGAACCGGGCGCCGAGGGGGCCCGCCGGAGCGGGGAGACCACGACGGACAGGGCAGACACGACGGACAGGGCGGACGTGGCGGACGGAGCGGCCAGGACGAGAGCGGCCGTGCCCGGACGGGGAACGGCCGCGCGCGGGGCGCACCGCCGCCGGTGGGCCGTCGTCGCGGGCGGTGCGGCAGCCGCCGCCGCGGTCGCCGTGGTCGCGGGGGCCGCAGGGGTCGCCCCCGCTCCGGCACCCGCTCCGGGCGCCGGAGCCCGGCACGTCGCACCCGCCGCCGCGGGCCATCCGGCCTCGGCCACCGACCCGGACGAGAAGCCCGAGCCGGAGAAGTGCGACGACGGCCACAACCCCGCGGCGAGCCTCAAGCCCTCGGGCGACGACGGGGAGGCCGTCAAGCGGATCAAGAAGAACGGCAAGCTGGTCGTCGGCGTCGACCAGAACAGCTACCTGTGGGGCTACCGCGACCCCACGACCGGGAAGATCGAGGGTTTCGACATCGATCTGGTGAAGGCCATAGCGCGGAACCTGCTCGGGGACGACGGGTCCGACAGGATCACTTACAAGACGATCCCGACCGACCAGCGCATCCCCGCCCTGCAGAAGGGCGACGTCGACATGGTGGTGCGCACCATGACCATCGCCTGCGACCGCATCGACAAGGTCGCCTTCTCCACGGCCTACTTCGAGGCGGGCCAGCAGCTCCTCGTGCCCAAGGAGCACGCCCGCGTCAAGGGCTTCGATACGAGTATCCGCGGCAAACGGGTGTGCTACGCCTCGGGTTCGACGGCGGAGACGATGATGAAGTCGGACAGGTACGCGGCCCTGGGCGCGAAGCCCGTCGTGGTCCCCAACCAGCTCGACTGCCTGGTGCGGCTCCAGTTGGGCGAGGCGGACGCCACCGTCACCGACAGCGCCCTGGCCGCCGGGCAGGCGGCGCAGGACCCGTCCGTGGAACTGATCGGCGAGCCGCAGACGATCGAGCCCTACGGTGTCGCGATGAACCTCCACGACAAGGACCTCGTGCGCAGGGTCAACAAGGTGCTGAAGGACTTCCGCAAGGACGACTGGCACACCTCGTACAAGCGGTGGCTGGCCGAGAACATCGAGGGAACGGAAGGAAAGAAGCCCGCACCGCCCGAAGCGCTCTACCGTGACTGAACCGGTGCCGGTCCCGGCCTCGTCCCCGAGGGGGAGACGCCGGACCGCACGTACGCGTCGAACAGCGAGGTGATCGATGGGGACCGCCGGGCCCGCCGGAGAGGTGATGAGCCGGGAGGAGGTCGACCGCGCCCTGGAGCGGCTGGACGCCGAGCACGAGGCGGTCGAGTCCTCCCTGCTGGCGCTCCAGGACCACGCCGGGCGCAGGCTTCTGGAGGGCGCGCAGCTCACCGGGGAGACCGCGGACCGCTGGACGCGGGCCGAGGCGGCCATCACCTCGCTGTGGAACGGGTTCGAGGCCTACTCGCGCACCCTGGAGCAGGCGCGGGAGCTGCGGGCCCGGCGCCGCTGGCCCAGCCGTGACGACCTCGCCGAGCTCACCCGCCTGCTGCGCGGCACCCTGACCGTCTCCGGGGGTGCCCTGCCCGGCACCCCGGGAGCGCGCCTGACCGAAGCACCGAAGCTGGCCGAGGAGGTGACCCTGAGCCGGCTCGTGGAGCGGATGAACGAGTGGTACGCGCAGGCCCTCGACGTGGTGGCGGCCGCCGACTCGGTGTGGTCGGCGCTGCCGGCCCGCATCGACCTGCTCGCCGCCGAACTGGGCCGGGTGCGTTCCCTGGCGCACTCGGTCGGTGTGCGCCCCGGCGAGCACCCGGCCGCCGACGACCTGGAGCGCACCACGGCCGAACTCGCCGCCCTGCGCGAGGAGGTGCTCCGCGATCCACTGGCGTTCTGGATCTCCACCGGCGGCAGCGGCGCCCCCGGCGGCGGCCGGCCCGACACCACGCGCTACGACACCGCCGCCCGCGCCCTGGAGGACGTACGCCGCGAGATCGACGCCGTCCTCGCCGTGCGGCAGGACGCCGAGACCCGGCTGATGAAGCTGCGCGACGTGCTCTCCCGTGCCGACCGCACGCTCGCGGAGGCCCGTGCGGCACGCGGTGAGGTGCTCGCCAAGATCGCCGCCTGGGAGGTGCCCGCCGTCAGCGGGCCGCCCACCGCGCTGCAGGAGCAGCTCGCCACCGCCGCCGACCACCGCAGGCACGCCCGCTGGCACCGGCTCTCACCGCTCCTGGAGAGCCTGGAGGAGCGTGCGGAGGCGGAGCTGGAGCGGGCGCGCGCCGAACTCTCGGCCGTCACCGCGCCGCTGGCGGTCCGCGCGGAACTGCGCGGCCGCCTCGATGCGTACAAGGCGAAGGTGGCACAGAACGGCCTGGCCGAGGACCGCATCCTCATGGAGCGCTACGACACCGCACGCCGCATGCTGTGGAGCGCGCCGTGCGATCTGCGGGCCGCGGAGGAGAACGTGCTGCGCTACCAGCGGGCCGCACAGGAGGCGCTGGCCCACCGGCGGCAGGATGCCCCGCACCGTGCGGGCGGGGACGCCCGGCACCGTGCGGGCGGAGCGATGAACATGGGGGCAGAGTGAGCGAGCAGTCGAGCGCGCTGAACCGGCCGTGCCAACGGCCCCAGTGCGAGGGCACCTACGAGGACATGGGCGGTGGTGAGCTGTACTGCGACACGTGCGGGCTCGCGCCCGTGGTGGCGCCCGGCGGGGTGCTGGGCTCGGCGCCCACCGGGATGACCAGCGCGGGGCGCGGCAGCCGCTCCTTGGGAAGGTCCGGCGGGTCCGGCGCCGGCACCCCGGGTGCCTCGGGCTCGTCCCGCACCGGGTCCGCGCGCGCCTCCTCGCGCTCCCACTCCTCCCGCCGCTCGGTCTCCGGACGGCTCTCGCGCGCCCTGTCGGGCCGCGCCACCGAACGCTCGGTCTCGGTGCGCAGCGCCCGCTCCTCCACCCGCACGTCCGCACGGGGCAGGCTCGGCGCCGGACTCGTCCAGGTCCCCGACGTGCCGCGGCCGGACCCGGCCACCGTCGTGCTGGAGAACCCGGAGGTCCCCGAGCGCAAGCGTTTTTGCAGCAACGGCGACTGCGCCGCACCCGTGGGCCGCAGCCGCGGCGCGCGCACGGGCCGCACCGAGGGGTTCTGCACCCAGTGCGGGCACCCCTACTCGTTCGTGCCCAAGCTGAGCCCCGGCGACATCGTGCACGGCCAGTACGAGGTCGCCGGATGCCTCGCGCACGGCGGGCTCGGCTGGGTCTACCTGGCCGTGGACCGTGCCGTCGCCGACCGCTGGGTCGTCCTCAAGGGCCTGCTCGACACCGGCGACGAGGACGCCATGGCCGCCGCGATCGCCGAGCGGCGCTTCCTCGCGGAGATCGAACACGCCAACATCGTCCGCATCTACAACTTCGTCGAGCACCTCGACCAGCGCACCGGCAGCCTCGACGGCTACATAGTGATGGAGTACGTCGGCGGCAGCTCCCTCAAGCAGATCGCCAACGCTCGCCGCACCCCGGACGGCAAGCGCGACCCGCTGCCCGTCGAACAGGCCTGCGCCTACGGCATCGAGGCGCTGGAGGCACTCGGACACCTGCACAGCCGCAACCTGCTGTACTGCGACTTCAAGGTCGACAACGCCATCCAGCAGGGCGGTCAGCTCAAGCTCATCGACATGGGCGCGGTCCGCCGCATGGACGACGACGACAGCGCCATCTACGGCACCGTCGGCTACCAGGCGCCCGAAGTCGCCGAGGAGGGCGCCTCGGTGGCCTCCGACCTGTACACCGTGGCCCGCACGCTGGCCGTCCTCACCTTCGACTTCCAGGGCTACACCAACGTCTACGTCGACAGCCTGCCCGACCCCGGCAACATCGACGTCTTCCGCAGGTACGAGTCCTTCTACCGCTTCCTGGTACGCGCCACCGACCCCGACCCGCAGCGCCGGTTCGCCTCCGCCGAGGAGATGGCCGAACAGCTGCTGGGCGTCCTGCGCGAGGTCGTCGCCGTCCAGACCGGCCGGCCGCGCCCCGCCCTCTCCACCCTCTTCGGGCCCGAACTGCGGGTCGTGGACACCGACCTGGTCGCCGGGCAGCCCGGCGACGTCTCCCTGCTGGGCGGCCGGGCCACCTCCGGCGGACCGTCCCGGCGCAGCCGCCGCCCCGGCACCGCTGCCGGCCCGGCCCCCGTCGCCGTGCCCGCCCGGTCCACGGGCCCCGCCGCCGTGGCCGCCGCCCCCTCGGCAGTCACCCCCGCCGCACCGGGCACGGCCACCGGCGCGGCAACCGCGGCGCCGGGCACGGGGACGGGTACGGCAGTCGCCGCGCCGGACACCACCGGCGGACCCCTCACGCGCAGCGCGCCGCCCGCGCCGCTGTCCGCCTTCCCCGCGCAGGGCGGGCCCGCCGCCGCGGAGACGACCGGTATCGCGCTGCGACCCCTCCAGGCGCGCGCGACCGCGCTGGCGCTGCCCGTACCGCGCGTCGACCCGTCCGATGCGAACGCCGGGTTCCTCGCCGGGCTGATGGCCTCGGCCCCCGCCGACCTGCTCACCGCGCTGGACGCCGCCACCACCGACTCGCTGGAGCTGCGGCTGCGTACGCTGCGCGCCCGACTGGAGCTGGGCACCGGACCGGCCGGCTCCGCTGCGGACCCCGGCCCTGCTCTCGACGGCCTCGACGCCCTCGACGGCCTCGACGCCCTCGATGTGCTGGAGGCCCGGCACGCCGAGGACTGGCGGGTCGTGTGGTACCGCGGGCTGACCTCGCTGGTGACCGGGGACCGGGAGAGCGCGGCCCTCTCCTTCGACGCCGTCTACGACGCCTTCCCGGGCGAACCGGCACCCAAGCTGGCGCTGGGCGTCTGCGCCGAGGTCCTCGGCCAGATGGACAACGCCGCCGAGTACTACCACCTGGTGTGGACGACCGACCCGGCGTACGTGAGTGCCGCGTTCGGCCTGGCGCGGGTCCGGTTGGCCACCGGCGACCGGGACGGCGCCGTACGGGTGCTGGAGTCGGTGCCCGAGTCCTCCATCCACTTCACGGCCGCACGGGTGGCTGCCGTACGGGCCCGGCTGCGGCAGCGCTCGCCCCACGAGGCGCTGCTGCCCGACCTGGAGGCGTCCGCCCGGCAGGTCGCCCAACTCGAACACCTCGGCCTGGACGCCGTACGCCGCCACGAGCTGACCTGCGAGGTACTCGGCTGCGCGCTCGACTGGCTGCTGTGCCAGGCTGGGGGCGCCCGGGGGTCCGCCCCCGGGACCGCGCCTGCGGGTGCGCCGGGCTCACCACCCGGCGCCGGGGTACGGCTGTTGGACAGTCCGCTCACCGAGGAGGGGCTGCGCTTCGGCCTGGAGCGCTCCTACCGGCTGCTCGCCCGGCACGCGCAGACCGGAACCGAGAGGATCGAACTGGTGGAACGCGCCAACCGCTTCCGCCCCCGGACGTGGGTGTGACCATGCCTCAGCTCGACCAACTGTCCGCCTGCCCGAGTTGCGCGGAGCCGCTGGAGTCGGGGGACCGTTTCTGCGGCGCCTGCGGTGCCGACCTTCAAGCCGCGGCCCGTGACCTGGCCGCGGGCGGGGCACAGGCCGCGCAAGCGCGCACGCCCACCCTCCCGGACGGCGTACCGACCGTGCCGCCGCCCGGCGGCCAGGGCCACCCACCCGTGCCACCGCCCCCTCCGGCGCCCCCCGCGCCACCGGGCCTGCCGGGCGCCGCGGCGCCGGCGCAGCCGGGCGCGGGCGGCGGTACGGACGGGCCCGCCGGTACCGGCCACGCCCCCACCGGCGCCGCGGCCTGGAACCCCCTTCCGGTCACCGGCCCGCCGGCCGGGTCCGAACCGGCCGCCACCGAGCCGGACTTCCCCCTCGCCCCGGCCCAGGATGCACCCCACGCCCACGGCTCACCGTCACCCGCCGCCGGGGCCGCGCAACCCCCAGGCGCACCGGCCGTGCCCGGCACGGCACCGGGCGCCCCCGGGCAGGGCGCGGGCGAGGGCCAGGACGCGGACCACCGACAGGCGGCCGCCCAGGGTCCGGGCGGGACCTCCGCTCCGGCGCACCCGTCTGCGGTGCCGGAGCCCGGGGCGCCGTCGGCGGCCGAGGCCGCACCGCCGCCCACTGCGCCCACCGGGCCCGACCCGCGTACCGTCCTCGACGATCCGGCGCAGCCGCCGGCCGGAGACGGCGCAGCGGGCGGCCCGGCCACGGCCGCCGGGGAGCCCGAGCCGCTCGGGCCCACCTGCGTGGCCTGCGGCACCGGCACCATCGACGGCGACGGCTACTGCGAGCACTGCGGCCACAAACAGCCCCGCGACCGCGACCACATGGAGTTCGCGCTGCAGACCGTGGCGGCCGCCTCCGACCGCGGGCTGCGGCACCACCGCAACGAGGACTTCTTCACCCTCGCCGAGACCACCACCGACCAGGGCGCGCCCGCCACGATCGCCGTCGTCTGCGACGGCGTCTCCTCGGCGACCCGCCCCGACGAGGCCTCGGCCGCCGCCGCCGAGGCGGCCGGCGCCGCCCTGCGCACGGCCCTGTCGCAGGGTCGGCACGCACAGCAGGCGATGCACGACGCGCTGCTCGCTGCCGCGGACGCGGTCAACGAACTGGCCGCGGACACGCCGGTCGACCCGGCGAAGAACGCGCCCGCCTGCACCGTCGTCGGCGCCCTCGAAGCCGAGGGCGTCCTGACGGTCGGCTGGATCGGCGACAGCCGCGCCTACTGGGTGCCCGACGACCGAACGGCCGCCCCCGCACGGCTGACCGAGGACGACTCGTGGGCCGCGCAGATGGTCGCCGCAGGGCTCATGAACGAGGCCGAAGCCTATGCCGACCCCCGCGCGCACGCCATCACCGGCTGGCTCGGCGCCGACGCCTACGAAATCGACCCGCACACCGCCTCGTTCCGGCCCGACCGGGCAGGTGTCGTCGTGGTGTGCACGGACGGACTGTGGAACTACGCGGAGTCCGCCGCGGACATGGCCGCCGCCCTCCCGCCGGACGCCGCCGCCCGCCCCCTGCACTGCGCGCGGCACCTCGTCGGCTATGCGCTGGACGGCGGGGGCCACGACAACGTGACAGTGGCGGTGCTCCCCGTACCCGCACCGCCGGAAGGGGCCGACCCGGCCTGACCACCGACGCCGACAAGCGCACCGGCCGGCACCCCGTGTGCGACCGGTGCGAGGAGCCCGACGAGCACGCTGCGGGGGCCCCAGCACACCCGGGGGAGGGGACGGTGCCGGGGAACGTCCGGGGGGAAGCACCGCGAGCAACCGCCACACTTCCGCCCGCCCCTTTGTGTACCTGTCGCCGTAGAACACACAGGAGCGGAACAGATGGCCAACTTCACCAAGTCGAACGCGCCGCAGTTCTCCGTGGACGTCTATCAGAACGAGTACCTGCACGAGGGCGCCCGTGAGGTGAACGCGATCGTCACCGTGACCTCGACGGGCGGCGGCACCACCGGCGGCCTCCCGTTGCCGGCCGCCCTCTCGGCGCCCGCCGGGGCGGACGCGGCCGTCGTCGTCATGGTCGACTGCTCGGGCTCGATGGACTACCCGCCGACCAAGATGCGCAACGCCCGCGACGCGACCGCCGCCGCACTCGACACCCTGCGCGACGGCGTCCGGTTCGCCGTCGTGGCGGGCACGCACAAGGCCGTCGAGGTCTACCCCGGGAACGGTGCCCTCGCCGTCGCCGACGCCGGCACCCGCTGCCAGGCCAAGGACGCGCTGCGTGGCCTGTCCGCCAACGGCGGCACCGCCATCGGCACCTGGCTGACCCTGGCCGACCGGCTGCTCGGCTCCGCCGACGTCGCCATCCGGCACGGCATCCTGCTCACCGACGGGCGCAACGAGCACGAGGAGCCCGAGCAGCTCAGGGCCGCGCTGGACGCCTGCGCCGGCCGCTTCACCTGCGACGCCCGCGGTGTCGGCACCGACTGGGAGGTCAAGGAGGTCACCGGCATCGCCTCCGCGCTGCTGGGCACGGCCGACATCGTGGCCGATCCCGGCGGCCTGGCCGACGACTTCACGCAGATGATGGAGAACGCCATGGGCAAGGAGGTCGCCGACGTGGCGCTCCGCCTGTGGACCCCGCAGGGCTCCGAGATCAAGTTCGTCAAACAGGTGGCGCCCACCGTCGAGGACCTGACCGGACGCCGCACCGAGGCGGGCCCGCGCGCCGGGGACTACCCGACGGGGTCATGGGGTGACGAATCTCGCGACTACCACGTCTGTGTGGAGGTGCCCGCCGCCGAAGTCGGCCAGGAGATGCTCGCCGCCCGGGTCTCGCTGGTCCTGCCCGCGGCCGACGGAGGTGCCCCGCAGACCCTCTCGCAGGGCCTGGTACGCGCGGTGTGGACGGACGACATGGTGGCCACCACCTCCATCAATCCGCAGGTCGCGCACTACACGGGGCAGGCCGAACTGGCCCAGGCCATCCAGACGGGCCTGGAACTGCGCAAGGTGGGGGACGAAGTGGGCGCGACGGCCAGACTGGGGCGAGCCGTGCAGTTGGCGAGCGCCTCGGGGAACGCAGATACCGCGAAACTGCTTTCGAAGGTGGTCGACGTGGTCGATGCCGCGGCGGGTACTGTTCGACTGAAAGCGAAGGTAGCCGAGGCCGATGAGATGACGCTGGAGACGCGGTCCACCAAGACGGTCCGCGTCAAGCGCTGACCGCGCGCGGTCCCGGCACCGGATCCCTGCCCGGCGAGGCGCCGGGTACGCACCCGAGCAGGAGCACGGAGGGGGAGGCACTCACCATGCCGACTTGCCCGAACGGCCACCAGTCAGCGGCCGACGACTGGTGCGAGGTCTGCGGTCACCGCATGACCGGCGCACCGGCGTCGCCCGCTGGGGCCGTACCGCCGCCCCCTGCGCCACCCGGACCCGCCTCCGGCGGTTACGGCTACCCGGGCCCGCCCGGATCCGGACAGGGCCAGGGGTACGGCTACCCCGGCCCCGAGGCCCCCGCTCCCGGCGGCTACGGCTACCCGGGCCCCGGCGCCACCCAGCCGGAGCTGTGCCCCCAGTGCGGCACCCCCCGCGAGTCGCAGGCCCCCTTCTGCGAGGAGTGCCGCTACAACTTCCTGACCCACACCCCCACCACTCACGCCCCACCACCCGCGCCTGGCGGCCCGGGCGGTCCGCCCGGTCCCCACGGTCCGCCCGGCCCGGGTGCTCCAGGGTTCCCGGGAGGCGGTGGTCCGGCTGGACCCGAGGGCCCCCGCGGTCCAGGTGGCCCCGGCGGACCGGGCGTTCCGGGTGGCGGTGGTCCGGCTGGGCCCGAGGGCCCGGGTGGTCAGGGCGGCCCCGGTGCCTCTGGTGGTCCCGGCGGCCCGGAGGGCCCTGGTTGGTTCGGTGGTTCGGGTGGACCTGGTGGTCCGGTCGGTCCTGCCGGACCCGGAGCGCCCGGTGACTCCGGTGCGCCTGGCGGTCCGGCTGGTCCCGGCGGCCCGGGTTTCCCCGGTGGCCCTGGTCCGGCTGGGCCCGACGGTCCGGGCGATGCCGGTGCGCCTGCTGGCCCTGGTGGTCCGGGTGGGCCCGGGGCGCCTGGTGGCCCTGACGGTCCCGGTGGCTTCGACGGTCCGGGCACGCGTGGCCCGGAGGGGCCGGGCACCGCTGGTCCCGGTGGCCCGGGCGGTCCCGAGGGGCCCGGCAGGCCTGGCTGGCCCGGCCCGGGTGGCCCCGGAGCGCCCGGTGGCCCCGGAGCCGGAAGCCCGAGTGGTCCCGGCGGCCCGGATGTCGGTGGCCCGGGCGGTCCGGGAGCGCCTGGTGGTCCTGGTGGCCCGGGCATCTTCGACGGTCCTGGTGGTTCCGACGGTCCTGGTGCCCCCGGCGGCCCCGGGGCCGGTGGTCCGGGTGGCCCCGGCGGCCCGTTCGGTCCTGGTGGTCCGGGCGGTCCCGAGGGTCCCGGTTGGCCTGGTGGTCCGGGTGGTCCGGGTGCTGGTGATACCGGCGGTCCTTCCGGTCCTGGGGCGCCCGGTGGCCCTGCGGGCCCGGGGCCCGGTGGGCACGGTGGACCTGGTGGTTCCGGCGGGTACCCCGGCGGTCCGGCGGGGCCTGGGGCACACGGCGAGCCGGGCCCGGGCGGGTCCGGTGGTCCTGAGCGCGCGGGCGCCGGGCGGCCCGGCGAGCCCGGCATGCCCGGTGGTGCGGGGTATCCCGGAGCCGGAGGTCCGGGTCCGGAGGGGCCCGGCGCCGGCTTCCCCGGTTCCGGTGGGCAGGCGGGCCCGGAGGGCCCGCCTCCTCCGCCGATGGCCCCCGGTCCGTACGGTCCCGGCGGCCCTGGCCGTCCCGGCCCGGACGGCGCTTCCCCGCAGGGCCTCGGTGGCCCGGACGAACGCGAGCCGGGCGTCCCCGACTGGCCGGGCGGACCCGAGCCGCAGGCCCCCGGTGCGCCGGGACCCGGGTGGCGCCCCGGTGCAGTCGGCGGCGCGGGACCGGACGCTCCCGCCTCGCCCGCTCCGGGCGCACCCGGCATGCCCGGTGGCGCCCCCGGTGGCGAGCCGTACGGCGGGCAGCCCGCCCAGAGCGACTGGGAACTGTCGCCGCCCGCCCCGGCACCGCAGGGCCCAGCCGGACCGCCGCAGGCCCCGCCGCCGGGTGCCCCGCAGGCACCGGACGGCTACCAGGGCCCGCCGCCTCCGCCCCCGGGCGGTCCGGGTCCGCAGGGCGGTCCGGGTCCGCAGGGCGGGGCGCCCGTGCAAGGCGGCGGCCCGTGGACGGCGTTGATCGGTCCGGACCGCGAGTACTTCGCGGCGATGATGCAGCGCAGCGGCCCCGAGGCCGCCTCGCTGAACCTGCCGGCCTACTCCCCGGAGCAGCGGCTGCCGCTGACGGGTCCGCAGGTGACGATCGGGCGTCGGCGCGCGTCGACGGGTGAGGCCCCGGACATCGACCTGGGCCGTCCTCCGGAGGACCCGGGGGTCTCGCACCAGCACGCGGTGCTGGTGCAGCAGCCGGACGGCTCCTGGTCGGTGGTGGACCAGGACTCCACCAACGGCACGACGCTCAACGGCGCGGAGGATCCGATCCAGCCGTTCGTGCCGGTTCCCCTCAAGGAGGGAGACCGGGTGCACGTCGGTGCGTGGACGACGATCACGCTCGTCCGCAGCTAGTCGCGGCGTGGGCGGGCGTCCCGACGTGGGTGCCCGCCCACGGACTTGCGCACCCGCCCACGCCCGCGCGGAGCCCACCCCTCACGGGGCGGACCGGCGGCGGGTCACTTCTCCAGGGCGACGGGCGCTCGCGCTGCCTCCAGGGCGAGCGACTGCTCGTCGACCAGGCGGATGCCCCGCGCGTCGAGTGCCCTCTTGATGCGCCAGCGCAGCTCCCGTTCGACGCCGAGGCTCTTCTCGGGCATCGTCTTGACGGAGACCCGCAGCACCATGGAGTCGAGCGTCACCTCGTCCAGCCCGAGGACGCCGACGGGCTCCCACAGGATCTCGTCCCAGGGGCTCTCCTTGCTCATCTCCTCGCCGGCGGCGAGCACCGCCTCGCGGACCTCTTCCAGGTCCTCGTCGGCGCGCACGCGCACGTCCAGGCCTGCCATGGCCCAGCCTTGGCTGAGGTTGCCGATCCGTTTGATCTCGCCGTTGCGGATGTACCAGATCTCGCCGCCGTCGCCGCGGAGCTGGGTCACCCGCAGGCCGATCTCCAGGACGATGCCGGAGGCCTCACCGGCGTCCACCCGGTCGCCGACCCCGTACTGGTCCTCCAGCAGCATGAACATGCCCGCCAGCACGTCCGTGACCAGGTTGCGGGCGCCGAACCCGAGTGCTACCCCCGCAACACCGGCGCTGGCCAGCAGCGGGGCGAGGTTGATGCCGAGGCCGGAGAGGACGGTGAGCGCGGCGGTGCCCAGGATGACGAACGAGGCGACGCTGCGCAGAATGGAGCCGATGGCCGCGGACCGCTGCCGCCGGCGCTCTCCGTTGACCAGCAGCCCGCGCAGCGCGTTGCCGCTGTCGGCGATCTCGGCACGGCGGTTCATCCGCGTGATGAGCTGGGTGATGGCCCGGCGGATCAGGTAGCGCAGCACGACGGCGACGACGCAGATGAACACGATGCGTACGCCCGAGGCGAGCCAGTGCGTCCAGTTGTCCTGTATCCATCCGGCCGCCGCGCCCGCGCTGTCCTGCGCGTCCTGGAGCGACGTGGGCGGCTGCGGACCGTCGGGCGGGGGAGAGGCACTGAGCAGCCAGTACACAGGATCGACCTTCCGTGCGAGTCACATCCACCGGGCACACGAACGGATGCCTCGACCACACTAACGGCGCAGGGGCTTCACAATTGGTGCCGGAGAAAAGTATGCGGCCACCCGTTCGAGGGAGTTGCCTGATCCGTCGGAGAAGTGTGCGGTGTGGTCCAAAACACGCTCAGCTTCGTGCCCGGTCGTGGTGGCGGAGTGACCAGGCCACAGGACACACTGAGGGGAGATCGTCACGGCGCGAGCCACGCGCCGCCGACGTACAAGGAGGCACCGTGCCGCATGTCCTGGTCCTCAACGCGTCGTACGAGCCGCTGGGCGTCGTACCGCTCCGCCGCGCGCTCGTTCTCGTCCTCAACGAAAAGGCCGTCAGCCTGGAGGACTCCGGCGCCCTGATGCACAGCGCGACCCACGTCATACCCGCCCCCAGCGTCGTCCGTCTCAAGCGTTTCGTGAGGGTGCCCTTCCGGGGCGCCGTCCCCCTCACCCGCCGGGCGCTGTTCGCCCGGGACGGCGGCCGCTGTGCCTACTGCGGTGGTGTCGCAACCAGCGTCGACCACGTCATCCCGCGCAGCAGGGGAGGGGTGCACGCGTGGGAGAACGTGGTGGCGGCCTGCCGCCGCTGCAACCATGTCAAGGCCGATCGCCAGGTGGCCGAGCTGGGCTGGCGGTTGCGTCATCAACCGGCCCCGCCTTCCGGTCTGGCCTGGCGGATCATCGGCACGGGTCATCGGGACCCACGCTGGCTGCCGTACCTTCAGCCGTACGGCGCGGACGACGACCTCGCCCGGATCGACGGCAGAGCCACTGCCTGAGCTCCGGGCTTTGTTGTGTCCGCAACGTCTCCGTGGCGGCCGCGCCACCTCTGGCGCCCCACCGTTCCCGGGCGCCTCGTCGACCCCGGTGATCCCCCGGGAGGGCGGGGGCGCACGGTACGGCCTCGGCGCCCCGGATTCCAGGGTTCCGGGACGCCCCGCGCAGGACTCCGCAAAACCTGCCGTCAGATGTCCGTTTGGTCCCTCGTTCCTCCGTCCCCCGGCCCACCCCTCGGGGAATCCTCGCGGGGAACCGACGTGAGGTGGGACACGTTCTGACTTCTGACACGTCTGCACTCACGCCGACTGGGTAGGGCGAGTCCTGTCCGCATTTCGTCAACGAACGGAGGCCCCCCGTGGCCGCGTCCGCTGAACTGCTGCTGTCCGCGCTCGCTCCGCTTCCCCAGCAGCGGGCACTCTCCAAACGAGGGCACGAGCCGGTAGACCTGTCCGGTGTGTCCGACCCCGACTCCGGACTCGACGGCTCGTGCACGTGCGGGTGCACCGACGCCCCTCTCACCAGCGAGCCCCCACTCGCCGACGCCATCCCGCTGACCAGTGAGCCGCCCCTCGCCGAGGCGCCGCTGACCAGCGAGCCCGCCGGGGTCGGTTACGGCACGGAGCCGGCGGACATCTGATGCCCCCGCCCGAGCCGCCCGGCCAGGCCCCCACCCAACTGGCGAGGCTGGCCGCGGCTCACGGGGTCTCCCTCTCCTACGAGCCCGCGCCCGGTCGTCGGGTCGAGGTGCCGCAGGAGACGGTCGTCTCGGTCCTGGCCGCCCTGGGCGTCGACGCGTCCACGCCGCGCGCGGCCCGCGCCGCCCTGGAGCAGCACGAGTGGGACGGCCGGCGTCTGCTGCCGCCCACGGTCGTGCTGCGCTCCGCCGCCCACCGGGGCACCGCCCCGCACCCTGGCGGCTCCACCCGGCACCAGGGCTCCGCCCCGGAAGCGGCTCCGGCCCCCCTCTCCCCCCTCTCCCCCCTCTCCTCCTTATCCCGGCTTCCTGACGGCACCGTCCTGCGGGTCGTCACCGAGGACGGGCAGACGCTCGACTGGGGCCCGGGCACCGCACTGCCGCTCGGAGTGCACACCCTCTTCGCCCACGCCCCCGACGAACGGTCCGCGCACAGCACCCTCGTCGTGGCGCCCGAGAGGTGCCCGGCCCCTCGCGCGCGGCCCGGCGCCGCGCGCGGGTACGGGCTTCTCGTGCAGCTCTACTCGCTGCTGTCCGGCCGCTCCTGGGGCATGGGCGACCTCGCCGATCTGCGGGAGCTGGCCGCCTGGGCCGGGCGCGGCCCGGGCGCCGACTTCGTCCAGCTCAACCCGCTGCACAGCGCCGTACCGGGCGGCGCCGGCGCCGCGGGCCGTACCGACCCCTCGCCCTACCGGCCCTCGTCCCGCCGCTTTCCCGACCCGGTGCACCTGCGGATCGAGGAGATACCCGAGTACGCCTACCTGGGCCCCGGGGAGCGGGCCGGGGCCGATGCGCTGCTCGGCCGCGCGGCCGCTGCGCGGGAGGCCGTGCTGAGCGGCAGGACGCACATCGACCGGGACGCGGTGTGGGCCCTCAAGAGCGCGGCGCTGGAGCTGGTACGCACGGTGCCGCTCGCGCCGGGACGGCGGGCCGCCTACGACGACTTCCGCGCCGAGCGCGGGCGGCCCCTGGAGGACCACGCCACCTGGTGCGCGCTGGCCGAGGTGCACGGTGCCGACTGGCGCGCCTGGCCCGCCGGTCTCGACGATCCGCGCTCCGACCGCACCGGCCGGGCCCGGGACGAGTACGCGGACCGGGTCGACTTCCACACCTGGGCCGCCTGGCTCACCGACTGCCAGCTCGCTGCCGCTCAGCGCGCCGCGCGCGAGGCCGGCATGGCGGTCGGGCTGGTGCACGATCTGGCCGTCGGTGTCCACCCCAGCGGCGCGGACGCCTGGGCGCACCAGGACGCCCTCGCGCAGGGCATCAGCATCGGCGCCCCGCCCGACCGGTTCACCGCGCGCGGTCAGGACTGGGGGCTGCCGCCCTGGCGCCCCGACGCGCTCGCACGGAGCGGTTACGGCCCGTACCGCGAGGTGCTGGCCGGCCTCTTCCGGCACGCCGGCGCGCTGCGGCTCGACCATGTGATGGGCCACTCCCGGCTGTGGTGGATCCCCGAGGACCGTCCGCCCACCGAGGGCACGTATGTGCGGTACGACACCGAGGCGATGCACGGTGTCCTCGCCCTGCAGGCCCACCGTGCGGGCGCCGCTGTCATCGGGGAGGACCTGGGCACGGTCGAGCCGGGTGTGCGCCAGGAGTTGGCGGCGCGGCGGATGCTGGGCACCTCCGTGCTGTGGTTCGAGCGGGCGTACGGCCAGGCGGGGAGTCCGCCGCTGCCGCCGGGGGACTGGCGGACCGACTGCCTGGCGACGGCCACCACCCACGATCTGCCGCCCACCGCCGCGCGGCTGACCGGCGCCCATGTCGAGCTGCGCGAGCAACTCGGCCTGCTGGGGCGCCCGGAGGGCGAGGAGCGGGCCGCGGAGGACGCCGAACTGGGGGAGTGGCTCGCCCTGTTCGCGCGTCTCGGGCTGCTGCCGGAGGGCCCGAGCGCTCAGGAAGCCGAGAGCGCCGGGATCAAGGCCGTCTACCGCTTCCTGGCGCGCACGCCCGCGCGGATGGTGGGTGTCTGGCTGCCCGACACGGTGGGGGACCGCCGTGCCCAGAACGTACCGGGTACGACGGTGGAGTACCCCAACTGGTGCCTCCCGGTGGCCGATGCGCAGGGGCGTCCCCTCTCGCTGGAGGAGCTGACGGCCTCCGAGCGGGCGCGGGCCCTGCTCACGGAGGTGAGGGAGCACCTCACCGGTGGCCCTCGTCCGCACAACGGGCCGCCCGGCAGATGACCCGGCCGCAATAGGTCGGACCTATCTCTTTTCTCGCCCTTTCAGTTGCGGGACCATGCCCGAGTACCTCGCAAGAGATCGGACCTGTCTCGGGTGAGGAAAGGGGGAGGAGCCATGGCGAGACCCCGTCCCGGCACACGGCTGCGGTGGGCCCTGGCGGCTCTGGTCCTGTTGTCGGCGGCGGCCTGGGGCGGGGCCCCGGTGTCCGCCCGCGCCACCGGGAGCGCCGCGGGGCAGGAGGGGACCGGCTGTCACGCCCCGGTGCGGCCCGCCCCGCAGATGCGGATCGAGCCGTGCGACAGCCCGGAGCGCGTCGTCGAGAAGGCCGCCAAGACGGTGCCCACGAAAGGCCAGTACGCCTGGCAGCAGCGGGAGGTGACGGCGTTCACGCACTTCGGGATGGACACCTTCACCGACCGCGAGTGGGGTTCGGGAGCGGAGGACCGCGCCCTCTTCGACCCCGGGCACATCGACTTCGACCAGTGGATGCGCGCCTACAAGGCGGCCGGCGCCGAACAGGTGATGCTGACGGCCAAGCACCACGACGGCTTCGTGCTGTGGCCCAGCCGCTACACCGGCCACTCCGTCGAGAACTCCCCCTACGGCCGCGACCTCGTCGGCCAGTACGTCGACGCGGCCCGCAAGGCGGGGCTGAAGGTCGGCGTCTACCTCTCGCCCGCGGACGGCGCGGAGCTCCCGCACGGCTGGCACGCGAAGTGGCTGGCCGACCTCCAGGCGAAGCAGGACGCGGGCAAGCCGCTGACCACCGTGGAGCGCACGGCCCTGGCGGACGGCGGCCCGCCCCGGGGGGAGGGCCGGTACGGCAACGGCAGCACGCCGGCGAAGCGCACCATCCCCACCCTGGTGCCGGGCGACGACCGCGCGGCGCGGGTGGCCTCGGGTCAACTGCCCAGCTTCACGGTGCGGGTGAACGACTACGACGCCTATTACCTCAACCAGGTGTACGAGATCGTCACCCGGTACGGTCCGCTGGACGAGCTGTGGCTGGACGGCGCGAATCCGTGGAGGGACGCCGGGATCACCCAGGAGTACAACTGGAGCGAGATCTTCCGCGCGCTGCACCGGATGGCGCCCGGCACGCCGGTGTTCGGCGGCCCGCAGGGCGTGCGCTGGGTGGGCAACGAGAACGGGGTCGCGCGGGAGAGCGAGTGGAGCGTGACCCCGTCCGCGGCGGATCCGTGGACGACGTACGCCGGGGGTCTGCCGAACGACTCCACCGATCCGGACATCGGCTCCCGCGACCGGCTCCTCGACCCGTCGGTGCGGTACCTGCAGTGGTATCCGGCCGAGGCGGACGTCTCGATCAGACCGGGCTGGTACCACCACGCGGACGAGCGGCCCAAGACCGCCGGCGAGCTGCTGGAGCTCTACGAGAAGAGCGTCGGCCGCAACGCCTCCCTGCTGCTGAACGTGCCGCCCGCCAAGGACGGCAGGATCAGTGCGGCGGACGTGCGGGAGCTGGCCGCGTTCGGCGACCTCGTACGCGGCATCTACGGCACCGATCTGCGCCGCAGCGGTCCGGGGCCCTGGACCTTCGACCGGATCGGTCTCGGTGAGGACGTCCGCCACGGGCAGCGGGTCGAGGCATTCCGGGTCGAGGCCCGCACGAACGGCCGCTGGAAGGTGCTCTCCTCCGGTACGACGATCGGACACCGCCGCATCCTGGCGCTGCCCCGCCCGGTGACGGCGGACGCGGTCCGGGTGACGGTCACGCAGAGTCGCGCCGCACCGCATCTGCGGCCGGTCACCCTGCACCGGTCGGCGTCCTTGCGCGCGGCGGCCTCCCCTCGATGAGCCCACCCCGGCGCGCGGGGCGTTCACCCGTCCGATATCTTGGCGGGGTGAGCAACAAGGTCAACAAGAACGCCCTGCGCGCCGGTACGGTCACCGCCGGTGCGACGCTGATGATGCTCCTGTCGTCCCCCGCCTTCGCGCTCACCCGCGACGACGGCGACGACCCGGGCCCGGGTCTGAGTGTCGGTGAGACGCTGGGACTCTACGTCGGCATCCCGGTCCTGCTCTTCCTGGTGATCGCCGGACTCGTCACGCTGGGTGACAAGCGGAAGAAGCACGACTGACGGACGGCGGACCGTTATCGGTCTTCGAACTGCCGTGCTTTAGGGCAGAGTTGTCCGCGTTTCGCGACAGCTCTGTCACACGCGGTGGCACTCCGCCGACGGCGGGGAAGTGCCCCCTCCATGACGCACGACGTACCGCTTCCGCCCCGTACCGGTCTGCCCACCTCCGAGGAGAGGCTGCGCGCCGCCCTGCGCTACGCAGGCGGCGTCCCCACTCCACCCGGAGCGGCCTCCAGAGCGCCGCACTCCGCGATGATCACCGGGCTGGCCGCCCTCGCCCTGCACTGCTTCTCCGCCGCGCCCTCCCTGCTGGACCTGGAGCGGATCGACGTCCTGGTCCCGGAGTTGGACGCCCGGGTCCCGGAGCCGGCGCGGACCACCGCCGGAGCCGCCGCGCCGCTGCCCGCCGCCTGCGCGTACACCTCCGCACATCTGGTGCGCACCCGCATCCTGCCCGAGCCCGAGCAGATCACCGGGCTTCCGGTGGCGCCGGTGCCCCGGGCCCTGGCCGACGCCGTGGCACAGCTCTCCGACGGCGAGACCGTGCGGCTGCTGCTGACCGAGGCGGTACGCGGCGGCTACTGCGAGCCCCAGCCCGTGGTGCGTGAACTGACCCGGGCCCGGCTGCTGAGCGTGCCGCACATCGCCGACGCCGTGGAGAGCCTGCTGGCCGAGGGCCGCGCCCTGACCGAGGGGCTGCTGTACGAGATGGTCTTCGTCCAGGGGCTGCCCGACCCGTGCTGGAACGTGGAACTCCGCGTCCCCGGCGGTCCGCACCTGGGTGCTGTCGACGCCTTCTGGCCGGACCACGGCGTGGCGCTGGAGATCGACGCGCGTACCCCCCGGGCCGGTGCGGAGGCGGCCTGGGACGCGTACGCCCGCAAGCGCGAAACGCTGGAGCAGCTCGGTGTCGACGTCGTGCACGTCACCCCCGCCAGGCTCCGGGACTCCCTCCCCCAGCAGGCGGCGGTGGTCCGCACCGCGCTGATGACCTCCTGCGAACGGGAACCCGCCGCCCCCCTCGAAGTCCTGCCCCGCTGAAGACCGGGCCGGCTCCCGCTGGCGGCAGGAGGGACGTCAGTGCGTGTCGCGGCTGGTATGCCACACGGCGAGGACGACCAGGGCGCACCCCGCGAACTGGGTCAGCGTGGGCCGCTCCGCCATGAAGACGACGCCCAGCAGGACCGCCAGCACGGGCTGGAGCAGCAGCAGCGCGGCGCTGGTCACCGGGGCGAGCCGGGCCAGCGCGGGCCCCAGCAGCACCAGCGACAGCGCCTGCCCCAGCAGCGCCATCACGGCCAGCCACCCCGCCGGCCCCCAGCCGGGCGCCAGGTCGACACCCGTCCACAGGGCGCCGGTGAGGCCCGAGGTGAGCCCGGCGGTCAGGGTGGAGACGGCCACCGGGTGGACGAGGTACGGGCCGCCGCCGCCCAGCCGGGTGAGGAAGAGGTATCCGGCGAAGGCGACGCCCGCGACGGCGCCGTAGAGCACGCCGGTCACCGGGCTGCTGCCCGGCTCCGGGTGCCCGATCGCCCCGCTCGCCAGCGCCACCCCGAGCAGCAGCACGGGCAGGGTGCGCCAGTAGCGGGCACCCGGCCGGACCCGGGTGAGGACGAGGGCGAGCAGCGGGAAGACGGCGATCTGCACGTTGAGCAGCACCGTGGCGATGGACGAGCCGACGTCGTGGATGCTCTGCGCCCAGAAGACGAAGTCGACGCCCAGCAGCGCACCCGCCGCCGCGTCGCACACCTGTCCGCGTACCGGGCGCGGCCCCCACCGCCGCCGCTCGGCCACGGCGAACGGCACCAGTGCCAGCAGCGCCAGCACGCAGCGCCAGAACGCCGCCGTCCCCGCGTTCACCCCCGAGAGCTTCACGAACATCGCGGACGCCGAGACGCACAGCGAGGCGGCGATCCCCGACACCATGGGGTTCAGTCCGGCCGCCCCCGCAGGCGGATTCGGCGAGTTCGGTGAATCCGGCAGGTCGGGCAGGCTCGATGGGGTGGTCCTTTCCTCCGCAGCGGCCATGGCAGTCACTCTGCCTGTCTGGACCCGCAAGCAAAAGCGAAGATTCGTGTCCGGTACTCGTTAGCATTGCTGGAGTGTTGAACTCCGACCGGCTCCGCGCGCTCGACGCCGTCGCCCAGCACGGCTCGCTCGCCCGTGCCGCCCGCGCTCTGCACGTCACGCCCTCCGGCGTCTCCCAGCAGCTGGCCAAGCTGGAACGCGAGACGGGGCACACCCTGCTGGAGCCGCACGGCCGCAGCGTGCGCCTCACTCACGCCGGGCGGGTGCTGGCCGACCACGCCGCCCGCGTCCTCGCCCAACTGGCCGCCGCCGAGGCCGACCTGGCCGACCTCGGCGACGAGATCCTCGGCCCCCTGCGGCTCGGCGGCGTCGGCAGCTCACTACGCACGCTGCTGCCCGACGTGCTCGCCGCGCTGACCACGGCCCACCCCCGGCTGCGGGTCACCGTCGTCGACGGCGAGGTTGTCGACCTGCTGCCGCTGCTGCTCGGCGACGACCTGGACCTGCTGCTGATCGAGAGCTGGCGCAGCCGCCCCCTGCCGCTCCCCGAAGGCGTGCGGGTGACCACGCTGACCGTGGAGGACGTACGGGTCGCCCTGCCCACCGGGCACCCGCTCGCGGACCGCCCGGTGGTGGGACTCGACGAGCTGGCCGGGTCCGTCTGGTCGAGCTGCCCGGCGGGCACCGAACCGTACGAGGCGCTCGTCCAGGCGCTGCGGGCGCGCGGCGTGGAGCCGCGGGTGCGGTACTCCCTCGCCGAGTACGCCACCCAGTTGGCGTTCGTCGCCCGCGGACTGACCGCGGCGCTCGTCCCCGCGATGGGGCAGAAGCCCTGTCCGCCGGGCGTCGTCTTCCTGCCCGTGGACCCGCCGCTGACCCGCGAGGTGCGGGCCGCCTGGCGCGCGGGCGGCGACAGCCCCTCCGTACGGGCCTGCCTGGCCGCCCTCACCGGCCGGGAGCGGGACGGCGGCGCGGACGGCTGGGACGGCGGCGACGGCCGAGACGGCGCGGACGGGCGGGGCGGCCGGTACGGGTGAGGCGGCCGGGGCGGCCACGGTGGCCAGGGGTGAGGCCCGTGGAAGGATGGGCCCCTGCACGACAGCGCCGAGATCCGCGAGAGTCTCGCGGGAGTGGGGAGATCACCAAGTGCCTGGCACGAATCTGACGCGCGAAGAGGCCCAGGAGCGCGCACGGCTGCTCACCGTGGACTCCTACGAGATCGAACTGGACCTCAGCGGCGCGCAGGACGCAGGGGCCTCCCGTCCGGGCGGAACCGAGGAGACGGAAGGGACCTTCCGCTCGGTCACCACGATCCGCTTCACCGCCAAGGAGGCGGGGGACACCTTCGTCGACCTGGTCGCCCCCACCGTGCACGAGGTCACCCTCAACGGCACCGCCCTCGACGCGTCCGCGGTCTTCGCCGACTCCCGTATCGCCCTGACCGGGCTGGCCCGGGGGGAGCAGGAACTGCGGGTCGTCGCCGACTGCGCCTACACCAACACCGGCGAGGGTCTGCACCGGTTCGTCGACCCGGTCGACGGCCAGGCCTACCTCTACACCCAGTTCGAGGTGCCGGACGCGCGGCGGGTCTTCGCGAGCTTCGAACAGCCCGACCTGAAGGCGACCTTCCGGTTCACCGTCCGCGCCCCCGCAGGCTGGACCGTCGTCTCCAACTCGCCCACCCCCGAGCCGGACGCCCAGGGCGTGTGGCGGTTCGCCCCCACGCCCCGCATCTCCACCTACATCACGGCGATCATCGCGGGCCCGTACCACGCGGTGCACAGCACCTGGGAGGACAGGGGAGGTCCGGGCGAAGCCGGGTCCGCCGAGCGGGACGGGGGGCGAGGAGAGGGCCGCAGCGTACCGCTGGGCATCTACTGCCGGCCCTCGCTGGCCGAGTACCTGGACGCCGAGGCGCTCTTCGAGGTCACCCGGCAGGGCTTCGACTGGTTCCAGGAGAAGTTCGACTACCCGTACCCGTTCGAGAAGTACGACCAGCTCTTCGTGCCCGAGTTCAACGCGGGCGCCATGGAGAACGCCGGCGCGGTCACCATCCGCGACCAGTACGTCTTCCGCTCCAAGGTGACCGACGCCGCCTACGAGGGCCGCGCCGAGACCATCCTGCACGAGCTGGCCCACATGTGGTTCGGCGACCTGGTCACCATGGAGTGGTGGAACGACCTGTGGCTGAACGAGTCGTTCGCCACCTACACCTCCATCGCCTGCCAGGCCCACGCCCCCGGCAGCCGCTGGCCGCACGCCTGGACGAGCTTCGCCAACCAGATGAAGACCTGGGCCTACCGCCAGGACCAGCTTCCCTCCACCCACCCGATCATGGCGCCGATCCGCGACCTGGACGACGTGCTGGTCAACTTCGACGGCATCACCTACGCCAAGGGCGCCTCCGTCCTCAAGCAGCTGGTCGCCTACGTCGGCATGGACGAGTTCTTCCAGGGTGTGCGCGCCTACTTCAAGCGCCACGCGTGGGGCAACACCCGCCTGAGCGACCTGCTCGGCGCGCTGGAGGAGACCTCCGGACGCGACCTGCAGACCTGGTCCGAGGCCTGGCTGCAGACCGCCGGCATCAACGTCCTGCGCCCCGAGCCGGTCACCGACGCCGACGGCACCCTCACCGCGCTCGCCGTCCGCCAGGAGGCGCCCGCCCTGCCCACCGGCGCCACCGGCGTGCCGATCCTGCGCCCGCACCGCCTCGGCATCGGCTTCTACGACCTGGTGGACGGCAAGCTGGTCCGCACCGACAACATCGAGCTCGACGTGGACGGTGAGCTGACCCAGGTGCCGCTGCCGGGGCCGCGCAAGCGCCCGGACGTGCTGCTGCTCAACGACGGCGACTACACCTACGCCAAGGTCCGCCTCGACGCCGACTCGCTGGCGGCCGTCACCCGGCACCTGGGCGACTTCGCCGACCCGCTGCCCCGCGCCCTGTGCTGGGCCTCGGCCTGGGACATGACCCGGGACGGCGAGCTGGCCACCCGCGACTACCTGGACCTGGTGCTCTCCGGCGTCGGAAAGGAGTCGGACATCGGCGTCGTGCAGTCGCTGCACCGCCAGGTCAAGCTCGCCCTGGAGCTGTACGCGGCCCCCGCGTGGCGGGAGAGCGGCCTCGTCCGCTGGGCCGACGCCACGCTGGAGCACCTGCGCGCCGCCCGCCCCGGCAGCGACCACCAGCTCGCCTGGGCCCGCGCCTTCTCCGCCGCCGCCCGCACCGACGCCCAGCTCGACCTGCTCGCCGGGCTGCTGGACGGCAGCCGGAGCATCGAGGGCCTGGTCGTCGACACCGAGCTGCGCTGGGCGCTCCTCCAGCGGCTCGCGGCCACCGGGCGGGCCGACGAGGCACAGATCGCTGCCGAACTGGCGCGGGACACCACCTCGGCGGGCGAGCGGCACGCCGCCGCGGCCCGCGCGGCCCGGCCCACCCCCGAGGCCAAGGCCGAGGCGTGGCGGGCCGCCGTCGAGAGCGACACGCTGCCCAACGCGGTGCAGGAAGCCGTCATCTCCGGCTTCGTCCAGACCGACCAGCGGGCCCTGCTGGAGCCCTACACCGAGCGTTACTTCGCGGCCCTCGCGCAGGTGTGGGAGCAGCGCAGCCACGAGATGGCCAGCCAGATCGTCGTCGGCCTCTACCCCGGTCTCCAGGTCTCGCCCGAGACGCTGGAGGCCACCGACGCCTGGCTCGCCTCCGCCGAGCCGAGCGCGGCCCTGCGCCGGCTGGTGGTCGAATCCCGTGCAGGCATCGAGCGGGCGCTGCGCGCGCAGGCCGCCGACGAGGCGGCCGGCGCGGCCGGCTGACGAACGGCCCCGCACACGGACGTCGGCCCCCGGCGGATGCCGGGGGCCGACGTGCGGGGAGGCGGGGCTCCGGACGGCCCGTGGGGGGTGAGGGCCGGTGGGGGGTGGCTGGGCGGGTGGCCCTCGGGCCGGTGCCGGAGCCCCGTGGCGGGCGGCGCGCCCGGATCAGGCGCGCGGGTGGCTCACTTCAGCAGGGCCGCCTTCTCGAAGACCACCTCGGCGACACCGTTGGCCCACAGCTGCTCGACCTGGGAGCGCTCGGCCGCGTTGGGCTGGTCGTTGGTGCAGGAGGGGCCCGGGCCGCCGCCGGACATCAGCTCGTCGCAGGGGCCCTCGTAGTGGTCCGGCAGACCCAGCACGTGACCGGTCTCGTGCGCCACGACCCGGTTGGAGTCGTACTCCTGGTTCTGGGCGTAGTCCAGGAAGATGTAGCCGCTGCCGTGGCCGTCGGTGGAGGCGTAGGAGCCGCGCGGGTCGTCGCCCTCGCGGTAGTCGAAGGTGGCGCTGCCGCCCTCGGCGAGCTTCACGTTGCTGACGGCGGAGTTCCACACGGCGGCGGCGTTGGCGATCTGGCTGCGGAAGGTGGGGGCGCCGCTCGCGTCGTAGTTGATGGTGACCTGCTGGATGCCCGGCTTCGCGGCCTGCTTCTTGAGGGCTTCCTTGACGATGAGCTTGAAGAACTTCTCGTTCTGGGCCTGGCTCTCACCGGTGTAGCCCTGCACGCCGGCGGCGTGGGAGGTGGCGGTCACCGGGGCGTGGTCGTCGGCGGTGCCCGCATCGGAGGCGGCGGCGGGGACGGCGCCGAGGCCGAGGGCGACGGTCACGCCGAGGCCGATCGCCGCGGACAGGGCCGAAGTGCGGTGTCTCATGGGGGGTCTCCTCGGGGTTCCGAGGGGCCGGCGCCGCGCTGGGATGTGGGCGTGGGGGGCGCCGCCGGTCCCTTGGTACGGATTCCTGCTGCCGGAGAGTCTGTTCGAGCGGGCGGCGTTGCGGAATGATGCCACCTGCCGATAGGGCCGGGCTATCCCCGCGCTGCCGTGCGCCGCCCGGTCGCCATCGGCCGCCGTCGCGGGGTCCCGTCGCCGTCTGGTGAGACGTGCGAACGCGCCGCTATGCTCCCAGGCGTGGAGCTGGAAGTGAGGCATCTTCGTGCCCTGTGTGCGATAGCCGACACCGGCAGTGTGCACAAGGCGGCCCGCCAACTCGGCATGACGCAGCCGTCGTTGACGACCCAGTTGCGGCGCATCGAACAAGCCGTCGGCGGTCAGCTCTTCACCCGCCAGCGCACCGGCAGCAAGCCCACCCCGCTCGGCCGCACCGTGCTCACCCGGGCCCGCCCGATCGTCGCCCAGATGACCGAACTGGTCCGCGAGGCCAAGGACGCCGCCGGGCTCGGACCCGCCGGACCCGGAGCGCGACTACGGCTCGCCAGCACCGGCAGCAGGGCCGTCCCCGGCTGGCTGCGCCGCCTCCACCGGCGGCTGCCCGAGAGCGACATCACCTTCCGGACCGACGTCTCCGCCAACACCCTGCTGCGGATGGTCGCCGCCAACCAGTTGGACGCCGCCTTCGTGCACGAGGTCGAAGGCTCCCCGCTGCGGGTGCCCGACGGCGTCGAGCTCCGCGTCCTGGTGCGGCGCGAGCCCCAGTTCGTCGGGGTCCCCGCCGGCCACCCCGCGGCCCGCGCCGAGCGGTCCGTCACCCTCGCCGAACTGGCCGACGAGAAGTGGATGGTCGACCCCTCCGTCGACGGGGACTGGGACGGGCTGCGCCGGGTCTTCATGGCCGAAGGGGTCGACCCGCGGATCGTCTACGGCGACTACCTGTCCGCCGGCGACCTGGTCGCGGCCGGCGAGGTCGTCACCCCCTGCCAGCCCACCGCACAGCCGCGGCCCGGCATGGCCGTCGTCCCCCTGGAGGGCGACCCGCTCGGCGTGCGGCTCGTCGTCGGCTTCCGGCGCGGCACCGCATCCGGCGAGGAGAGCGACGCCCTCCTCGCCGACCTGCGGGCCAGTTACGAGGAGGTCGCCTGGTCCACCCCCGCGTACGCGAGGTGGCTCACCACCCGACGCGGCCACCCCGTGATGGCCTGACCCCCACCCGCACCCCGACGCCACCGGTCACACCCGATCGCCGCGACTTTGCGGGCCGAGACCTCACCCTGGGGCGCCCTTCACGTCCGGTCGCTGCGCCTCTGTGGGTTGGGTCCTCGTTCTGGGGCGCCCTTCACGTCCGGTCGCTGCGCCTCTGTGGGTTGGGTCTTCGTTCTGGGGTGTCCTTCACGTCCGGTCGCTGCGCCTCTGTGGGTTGGGTCTTCGTTCTGGGGTGCCCGTCACGTCCAATTGCGGCGTCCCTCTGGGCTGGGCTCTCGTTCTGGGGTGTCCTTCACGTCCGATCGCCGCGCCCTTGTGGGTCGGGTCCTCGTCCTGGCGGTGCCCTTCACGCCCGATCGCCGCGACCCTGCGGGCCCAGCTCTTGCCGTGTCCGGGCCGGGCATGCCGTTTTCGCGGTTGTGCGGTCACGTCCACGCGGCGGCGGCGCCGGCGCCGGTCACGCCGTCGCGTGCGGCTGTACCGGTATCGGGTCCGGGCCGTGACGGTGCTGTCCGTGTCCGTGTCCGTGCCGCGGCGGTGCGGGCCGGGGCTTGGCCGCGGGAGGGTCGGACGGCCTTGCTGCGGCTGTGCCGGTCCGGCTCCCTCGCCGCGTCCGCGCTGGTCACCTCGTCCTCCGGCGAGGGCGTCGGCCCGCCCGGCCGACGCCCTGGGGCGTCAGTCCCTGGCCGAGGCGTCCGCGCGTTGGGCGGCCAAGGCGCGGGCCAGGTCGTCGCGGGACTCCGTGATCAGGCGGCGCAGTGCGGGTGCCGCGTCCGGGTGGGCGGCCAGCCAGGCGTCGGTGGCGTCCAGAGTGGCCTGGTCCCCCTGGGCGGCGGGGTACAGGCCCCGTACGACGGCCATCGCGATCTCGATGGACCGCGATGCCCACACCTGCTCCAGCACCTCGAAGTACCGCGCGGCGTACGGTGCGGTCAGCGCGGCCTGCCCGGGCTGGCCGAATCCGGCGATGGTGGCCTCCACCAGGGCGTTGGACAGCGCGTCCGACTCGACCACCGACGCCCAGGCCTGTGCCTTGACGGCGGCGGACGGGCGGGAGGCCAGGCACCGCACCTGGTGCCGCTTGCCGGAGGCGGTGTCGTCCCGGGCGAGCTCCGCCTCGATCGTCGCCTCGTCCGCGGCGCCCTCGGCGGCCAGCGGTTGCAGGAGCGTCCAGCGCAGCTCTTGGTCCACCTCCAGGCCGTCGATCCGGGCGGTGCCGGCCAGCAGGCCCTTTAGAAGGCGCAGTTCGTGCTCGCCGGTGGCCACGGCGGCCAGGAAGCGGGCCCAGGCGAGCTGGTGGCCGCTGCCGGGCTCGGCGTGCCGCAGCTGTGTGACGGCGCCCTCGGCGAGCAGCCGGCCGCCTTCGGCGCGCCACTCGGGCGCGGTGTAGTGGTCCAGGGCCAGCTTGGCCTGGCCGTGCAGCAGTTGAAGGACGCCGATCTCGGTCTCGTCCCCGGCGAACCGCAGCACCAGGCGGATGAAGTCCCGTGCGGGCATCAGCCCGTCGCGGGTGAGGTTCCACAGCGCCGACCAGCACAGGGCGCGGGCGAGAGGGTCGGTGAGCTCCCCCAGGTGGTCGCGGAGGGTGGCCAGCGACACCTCGTCGAAGCGGACCTTGCAGTAGGTCAGGTCGGCGTCGTTGACGAGCACCAGGTCGGGCCGGTCGGCGCCGGCCAGTTGCGGCACGGCGGCCCGCGGCCCGGTGACGTCCACCTCGGCGCGCGCGTACTGCTCCAGCGTGCCCTGGGCCGGGTCACGGCGGTAGAAGCCGACGGCGACCCGGTGGGGCCGCAGCACCGGGTGCGCTTCGGGGGCCTCCTGGAGGACGGCGAGTTCGGTGACGCGGCCGGCGGCGTCGTAGGTGAGCTGCGGGGTGAGGGTGTTGACGCCGGCGGTCTGCAGCCAGGCCTTGGACCAGGCGGCCATGTCGCGCCCGGAGGTCTCCTCCAGGACGGCCAGCAGGTGCTCCAGGCGGGTGTTGCCCCACTGGTGGCGCTGGAAGTAGCGCCGGGCGCCCTCCAGGAAGGCGTCCTGGCCGACGTAGGCGACCAACTGCTTGAGGACGGAGGCGCCCTTGGCGTAGGTGATGCCGTCGAAGTTGAGCTTGGCGTCCTCCAGGTCCCGGATGTCGGCGGTGACCGGGTGGGTGGAGGGCAACTGGTCGGCGCGGTAGGCCCAGGACTTGCGGCGGTTGGCGAAGGTGATCCAGCCGCCGGTGAACCGGGTGGCCTCCACCAGGGCGAAGGCGCCCATGAAGTCGGCGAAGGACTCCTTGAGCCACAGGTCGTCCCACCACTCCATGGTGACCAGGTCCCCGAACCACATGTGCGCCATCTCGTGCAGGATGACGTTGGCGCGGCCCTCGTACGAGGCCTCGGTGACCTTGCCGCGGAAGACGAACTCCTCGCGGAAGGTGACGCATCCGGGGTTCTCCATGGCGCCGATGTTGTACTCCGGCACGAACGCCTGGTCGTACTTGCCGAACGGGTACGGGTAGCCGAAGTGGTCGTGGAAGAAGTCCAGCCCCTGCTTGGTGACGGTGAAGATGTCGTCCGCGTCGAAGTGCGGCGCCAGCCCCTTGCGGCACAGCGCGCCGAGCGGGATCTCCAGCTCGCTGCCGTCGGGCAGGGTGCGGCGGTAGGTGTCGGAGACGTAGTGGTAGGGGCCGGCGACGACGGCGGTGATGTAGGTGGAGATCGGCCGGGTGCGGGCGAACCGCCACCGCGCCCCGGCGCCCTCGGAGACCGGCTGCGGCTCCCCGTCCCCGGCCCCGTTGCTCAGCACCGTCCAGCCCGTGGGGGCGGTGACGGTGAAGTCGAAGGGAGCCTTGAGGTCCGGCTGTTCGAAGGTGGCGAAGACGCGGCGCGCGTCGGCGGGTTCGTACTGCGTGTAGAGGTAGGTCTCGCCGTCCTCGGGGTCGAGGAAGTGGTGCAGGCCCTCACCGGTGCGGCTGTAGGCGCACTGCGCGTCGATCGTCACCTCGTTGGCCGCGTCGGCCCGCAGCCCCGGCAGGGTGACGCGGCAGCCGTCGAAGACCTCCTCGACGCGCAGGGACTCGCCGTTGAGGGTGACGGAGTGGACGTGCGGCGCCACCAGGTCGGCGAAGGTGGTGGCGCCCTCCTCGGCGCAGGTGAACCGGATCGTGGTCGTCGAGCGGAAGGTGCGGGGTCCGTCGGCCGGCGGCGCCTGGACGGCCGAGCGCACGTCCAGCGCCACCTCGTACCCGCTCACGCTCAGCAGGGCGGCACGCTGCCGGGCCTCGGTGCGGGTCAGGTTCTCTCCGGGCACGCGACGCTCCCTCTCCGTCCGGTCCTCCCGCCTGCCGCGGGGGACGCCGATGTCTCGCATGGTGAACAACCCGCTCAGCATCGCATGCGCCACCGACAGGCCGTACCCGGGAATGCGGCCGGCCGCCCGTTACGTTGTCCGCATCCGTAACGCCCCTTTTCGTAGCCTGTTCGCACCACGAAGGAGAGCGCATGTCCGGTACGACGGAGAAGACCCCGGCAGACTTCTGGTTCGACCCCCTGTGCCCCTGGGCCTGGCTCACCTCCCGGTGGATGCTGGAGGTGGAGAAGGTCCGGCCGGTGGAGGTCCGCTGGCACGTGATGAGCCTGTCCGTGCTCAACGAGAAGCGCGTGGACGAACTGTCCGACAACTACCGTGCGCGGATCGCCCGCGGCTGGGGGCCGGGACGCGTGCTGATCGCCGCGGAGCAGCAGCACGGGAACGAGGTGCTGGGCCCGCTCTACACCGCGATCGGCACCCGCAGGCACCCGGGCGGGCGCCAGTTGGACCGGGAGGTGATCGTGGAGTCGTTGCAGGAGGTCGGCCTGCCCGCGTCGCTGGCGGACGCGGCCGACTCGGAGGAGTACGACGCGGCGCTGCGCGCCTCGCACCAGGAGGGCATCCAACTGGTCGGTGAGGAGGTCGGTACGCCGGTCATCGCGGTGCCCGGCCGGAGCGGGCAGCAGGTCGCCTTCTTCGGCCCCGTGGTCACGCCCGCGCCCAAGGGCGAGGCCGCGGCCAAGCTGTGGGACGGGACGTTGATGGTCGCGGAGACGCCCGGGTTCTTCGAGCTGAAGCGCACCCGTACGCAGGAGCCGGTCTTCGACTGAGAAGAGCGCCGCACCACCGCCGGGCGCCACCCGGTACAGGCCAGGGGCCCCTTGTGTGTCACGTCCACACAAGGGGCCCCTGTTTCTCCCGCCCGTTCGTGAAGGTTGAGAAGACGATCACGAGGACGGAAGCCGTGCCCGCGCGGCAGGGGAGGTTACGGCGCGAGCAGCAGGTTGTTGGCGCGTTCCTTGGCCGCGGTGTAGCGGGCGGCGACATCCTGCCAGTTGACGACGCGCCACATGGCCTCGACGAAGTCCACCTTCTGGTTGCGGTACTGCAGGTAGAAGGCGTGCTCCCAGGCGTCGAAGACCAGAATCGGCACGGAGCCCTGGCCGATGTTGCCCTGGTGGTCGTAGACCTGTTCGACGATCAGCCGGCCGGTGACCGGTTCGTACGCCAGGACGCCCCAGCCCGAGCCCTGCGTGGTGGCGGCGGCCTTGGACAGCTGTGCCTTGAACTTGGCGAAGTCCCCGAAGGACTCGGCGATGGCGTCCGCCAGCTCGCCGGTGCCGTCCTTCTCCAGCGGCTCACCGCCGCCGTCACCGGTCATGTTCTGCCAGTAGATGGTGTGCAGGATGTGCCCGGACAGGTGGAAGGCGAGGCTCTTCTCCAGGCCGTTGATCGACCCCCACGCATCCTTGTCGCGCGCCTCCGCGAGCTGTTCGAGGGTGTCGTTGGCGCCCTTCACGTACCCGGCGTGGTGCTTGTCGTGGTGCAGCTCGATGATCTCGCCGCTGATGACCGGCTCCAGTGCGGAGTAGTCGTACGGCAGCTCCGGCAAGGTGTATGTCGACATGCTCTCGCCCTTCACTCGCTAATGCACATTACTTGCAACAAGAAGTTAGCAGCAAGAGAGCGCGAAAGAGCGGAGCGCCCCCGGTGTGCGGGGGCGCTCCGCTCTCTCGCGTGCCGGCCCTGAGTTCCGAGCCCTGAGTTCTGCTCCCTGGGCCGTCGGCCGGTCGGTGCCGGGCGCTCTCAGGCGTCCTCGGGCACCGGGGTGCGCGGACGGATCCGCTGCCGTACGTATCCGACGGCGGCCAGCACGACCGTCAGTCCGGCGGTGAAGGCCAACTGGGTACGGGTGTCGCTCTCGCGCAGCATGAGCACCAGGACGGCGACGATGCCGAGTATCGCCACGACGGTCAGCCCCGGGAACAGCCACATCCGCACCACCAGCTTCTGAGGTGCCTCACGCTCCAGCCGGTAGCGGGTGACCAGTTGGGAGACGGCGATGAAGCCCCACACCACCAGCGTCGCGGCCCCGACCATGTTGAGCAGCCAGGTGAAGATCGTCTCGGCCCAGAAGATGTTCAGCAGTACCGCCACGAAGCCGAAGAAGGACGAGGCGATCACCGCGTAGCGCGGCACCCCCTGCGAGCTGAGCCGGTTGAAGAAGGCCGGGCCCTCACCCCGCTCGACCAGGGAGTACGACATGCGGGAAGCGCCGTAGATGTTGGCGTTCATGGCCGAGAGCAGGGCGACGAGCACCACCACGTTCATCACCTGCGCGGCGGCCGGGATGCCCACGTAGTCCAGCACGGCCGCGTACGGCCCCGACTTCACCGACTCGTCGTCCCACGGCATGAGGGTGACGATCACCAGCATCGAGCCGACGTAGAACAGCGCGATGCGCCACACCGCCGTCCGCACGGCCTTGGCGACGCCGGAGACGGGCTTCTCCGACTCGGCCGCCGCGATCGTCACCGTCTCCAGCCCGCCGAAGGCGAACACGGACGCCAGCAGGCCCACGATCAGCCCGTCGGCCCCGGTGGGGAAGAAACCGCCGTCCCCGGTCAGGTGGCTGCCGCCCGGCGTCTCGGTGCCAGGGAGCAGCCCGGCGACGGCCAGCACGCCGAGTATCAGGAACGCGCTGATCGCCAGCACCTTCAAGGTGGCGAACCAGAATTCGTACTCGCCGAAGTTGCGCACCTGGGCCAGGTTGCTCCCGCAGAACAGGAGCATGAACAGCGCGACCCACATCCACTGTTCGGTCGCGGGCAGCCAGCCCGTCATGATCTTGGCCGCGGCGGTGGCCTCCGTCGCGATGGCGACGCACAGCAGCGCCCAGTAGATCCAGCCGGAGGCGAACCCCGCCCAGGGACCCAAAGCCCGCTCGGCGTGCACGGAGAAGGAGCCGGAGGCCGGGCGGGCGGCCGACATCTCGCCGAGCATCCGCATCACCAGCATCACCAGCGCGCCGGAGGCGGCGTAGGCGAGGACGATGGAGGGGCCCGCGGCGGCGATGCCCGCGCCGGAGCCGACGAAGAGGCCCGCGCCGATGACGCCGCCGAGGGCGATCATCGACAGATGGCGCTGCTTGAGCCCGTTGGCGAGGGAACGGCCGTCACCGGGGGCCTCGCCGGGTCTGGAGGAGTCCGCAGCCCCGGCAGGCTGCGAGGGCTCGTCGGGCGAGTGCGGCGCGTCGGACGTCTCGGTGCGCGTCATCAGTGGCCGTTCCTGGGTGTGAGGGGCGAGCGGGGACGGAGTGGCAGGTGGTGCTGTTGCTCCCACAGTGTTCGGGAGGCATCCCCGGCACTTCAATAATCGTGCAGCCCATCCTGGGATACGGACACCCCTTTCCGCGGGGCGATCGGTACGAACAGGGCTTTCCCGCCCCGCCGTCGCCGTGCCCGCGCCGCCTTCATGGCCGGCCGCACTGTTGCCGAACTCACGCCGCTCCCCGCCGCGGCCCCGCACGCCTGACGTCACCACCTCGTGCCGTCACCTCCCGGTGCCGCACTGTCGCCAAGCTCACGCCCGCTCACGCTCGGCAGCGGGACGGATTCGGCTAGCGTCATGGGGCACGAGACCGACGAGACGGAGATGCCATGAGTGTTCTCACTTCCGCCGCAGCCACCCCGCGTCCCGGAGCCGTGCTCGCGGATCTGCTGCCCGCCTCCAGCGCCGCCCGCGCCCGGGTCAGGGACGCCGCGCTGGTCGGCGGCGGCGCCGCGCTGACCGGGGTCGCCGCCCAGATCGCGCTCCCCGTCCCCGGCTCGCCGGTGCCCGTCACCGGCCAGACCTTCGCCGCGCTGCTGGTCGGCGTCGGGCTGGGCGCCGGCCGCGGGTTCCTCGCCCTCGCCCTCTACGCCGTGGCCGGGATGGCCGGCGTGCCGTGGTTCGCGGAGAGCTCCGCCGGAGTCGGCATGCCCACGCTGGGCTACGTCTTCGGCATGCTGCTGGCCTCTCTCGCCGTGGGCGCGCTGGCCCGCCGCGGCGGCGACCGGGGCGCGCTGCGCACGGCCGGGACGATGGCTGTGGGCCTGGCGGTGATCTACGCGATCGGCGTCCCCTACCTCGCGCTGTCGACCGGCATGTCGCTGACCGAGGCGGTCGCCGCCGGGCTGCTGCCCTTCCTGGTCGGGGACGCCCTCAAGGCGGCTCTCGCGATGGGTGCTCTGCCGGCCGCGTGGAAGCTCGCCGGCCGCAGGAGCTGACGCACCGCAGGGAACCACCGAGGGCCCGGCGCCGCACAGGTGCCGGGCCCTCGTCGTGCCCGCGGGGTGCGCGCGTCCCCCGGCTCAGCCCGCGTCCGCGGGGGAGTGCGGCGCGTGCGGGGCCCCGTCGCCCAGCGGTTCGCGGGCGGGCGCCGCCCCGCGCCGGAGGCGGTCCTTGACCAGCGAGGTGATCAGTACGCCCGCCGCGACGGCGAGCGACAGGAGCATCTGGGTGCGCCCGTCGTCGTCGGTGAACATGTAGCCGATCACGAACACGATGAGGCCGATCGTCGCCCAGGTCAGATACGGGTACAGCCACATCCGCACCGTCAGCCGCTCCGGTGCCTCCCGCTCGATGCGGCGCCGCATCCGCAACTGCGAGGCGCAGATGACCAGCCACACGAAGAGCGCGACGGCTCCCGAGGAGTTGAGCAGGAACTCGAAGACGGTGTCCTTGGCGATGTAGTTGAAGAAGACCGCCACGAAGCCGAAGGCCACCGAGGCCAGGATCGCGGCCCGCGGCACGCCCCGCCGGTTGGTGCGGCCGAAGGAGGCCGGGGCGTCCCCGCGCTCACCCAGCGAGAAGGCCATCCGCGAGGCGGTGTAGAGGCCCGAGTTGAGGCAGGAGAGGACGGCCGTCAGCACGACGACGTCCATCACGGTGCCCGCGTAGGGGATGTCCAGCGCGTCCAGCACGGCCACGTACGGCCCGTCGGTGGCGATGGCCTTCGCGTCCCACGGCAGCAGCGCGACGATCACGAACATCGACCCGATGTAGAACAGCCCGATCCGCCAGATCACGCTGGTGACGGCCTTGCGGACGGCGGCGACCGGGTTCGGGGACTCGGCGGCGGCCAGCGTGACGATCTCGCTGCCCATGAACGAGAAGACCACCAGCAGCATCCCGGAGAGGATCGCGCCGGGCCCGTGCGGCAGGAAACCGCCCGCTCCCGTCAGGTTCGCCAGACCGGCGGCGCCGTCGGCGGGCGGCAGCCCCACGAAGGCGATCAGGCCCACGACGATGAACGTGACGATCGCCACGACCTTGATGCCCGCGAACCAGAACTCGAACTCGCCGTAGGAGCCGACGGAGATCAGGTTCGTGCCGGTGAGCACCAGCATCACCAGCAGGGCCCACACCCACTGGTCGACCGCGGGTATCCAGCCCTCCAGGATGTCGGCGGCGGCGGTGGCCTCGACCGCGAGCACCACCGCCCAGAAGAACCAGTACAGCCAGCCGATGGTGAACCCGGCCCAGCGGCCCAGCGCCCGGTCGGCGTAGGTGGAGAACGAGCCGGAGGCCGGATCGGCGGCGGCCATCTCGCCGAGCATCCGCATCACCAGGACGACCAGCAGGCCGGCCAGGGCGTAGGACAGCAGGATGCCGGGGCCCGCGTCGGCGATGCCGGCCTTGGAGCCGACGAACAGCCCGGCGCCGATGACACCGCCGATGGCGATCATGGACAGGTGGCGGTTCTTGAGGCCCGCCTGCAGGCCGTCACCGTCCTGCGCGGTCTCTGCGGCCTGCGGCGGCGTCTGCTGCGGCTCCCCCGGCGTATGCGGGGTGTGCGGGGTACTCATGGGGCAGCCGGCTCCTTGTGGGGTCGTCGTCTTCAACGAGCGTTCACATGTAAGAGGGCGTGCTGCCCACAACGGAAGAGCCGAATCCGGATTGTTGCCCGCACGAGCAGGAGCATCCACGTACCCGGACGCGGCCGTTGCGTACGGTCACCGGCGTGACATCCTGTGCCGCCTCGGCCGCCCTGCGCGGGGCGGGCGGGGGAGGGGATGACACACTCTGCGGTATGCGCGTGTACCTCGGCTCCGACCATGCCGGATACGAACTGAAGAACCACCTCGTCGAGTGGCTGGCCTCCGCGGGCCACGAGCCCGTCGACTGCGGTCCCCACCTCTACGACGCCGAGGACGACTACCCGCCCTTCTGCCTCCGGGCCGCCGAGCGCACGGTCGCCGACAGCGGCTCCCTCGGCGTCGTCATCGGCGGCTCCGGCAACGGCGAGCAGATGGCCGCCAACAAGGTCCCCGGCGCCCGCTGTGCCCTGGCCTGGTCCACCGAGACGGCCGCGCTGGCCCGCGAGCACAACGACGCCAACCTGGTCGGCGTCGGCGCCCGGATGCACAGCACCGAGGAGGCCGTCTCCTTCGTCGAGACGTTCCTGAGCACCTCCTTCTCCGAGGGCGAGCGCCACAAGCGCCGCATCGGCATGCTCGCCGACTACGAGCGCACCGGCGAGCTGCCGCCCGTGCCGGCGCACCACCCCCAGGGCCCGCAGGCCCCGCGAAGCTGAGCCCGTGCCCGAGGGACACACCATCCACCGGCTGGCCCGCGACATCGCGGACCGGTTCGCGGGCCACCCGGTGGACGCCACCAGCCCGCAGGGCAAGTTCGCCGACGGCGCCGCGCTGCTCGACGGCACGGCGCCGACCGCGACCGAGGCGCACGGCAAGCACCTCTTCCTCGGCTTCGGCCCCGTCGGCTGGGTGCACATACACCTGGGTCTCTACGGCACCTTCCGCTTCGGCGAGGGCCCGCCGCCCGAGCCCGTGGGACAGGTACGGCTGCGGCTGGCCACCCGCCCCGACGGGCAGCCGCGCTCCTCCGCCTCCCGGGACCCGCAGGGCCCGCTGTACTACGCCGACCTGCGCGGCCCCACCCGCTGCGAGCTGCTGACCGCCCCCGAGAAGCAGGCCGTCGACGACCGGCTGGGCCCCGACCCGCTGCGCGCCGCCTCCGATCCCGAGGCCGCCTGGGCCCGGATCTCCCGCAGCCGCACCAGCATCGCCGCCCTGCTGATGGACCAGAAGGTCGTCGCCGGGGTCGGCAACGTCTACCGCGCCGAGGTGCTCTTCCGGCACGGCATCGACCCCTACCGCGCGGGCCGCGACCTCTCCCGCACCGAGTGGGACACCCTGTGGGCGGACCTGGCGGCGCTGATGGCCGACGGCGTGCGCAAGAACCGCATCGACACCGTGCGGGACGAGCACACCCCCGAGGCCATGGGACGCCCGCCCCGCGTGGACGACCACGGCGGTGAGGTCTACGTCTACCGCCGTGCCGGGCAGCCCTGCCTGGTGTGCGGCAGCCCCGTCGCCACCGCCGAGCTGGCCGCCCGCAACCTGTTCTGGTGCCCGCACTGCCAGCCGGGACGGGACTGAGCCGCCGCACACGCCGGAGGCGGTCCGTACGCCCTCAGAACCCGTGCGGCAGCCAGGGCGCCACCTCCCCGGCGAAGGCGGCGGAGGCGGCCCGCAGGGCGCCCGAGCCGGGACGCTCCTCGCGCACCAGACCGGCACCGGCCAGCGCCGCGAGCGACGTGCCGCCCAGGTAGGCGCGGCCCAACTCCCGCACGGACAGCGACAGGTCCGCCGGGTCGCCGGTCGGCTCGCACACCGCTCCCTTCTCGTCACCGGCCAGCCGCCACCGGCCGCTGTTCCACGGGCAGAAGGCGTCCTCGATGCCGATGACGACCTCGACGGGTGTCGTGTAGGTGCGCGCGGCCAGCGCGGCGCCGACGTCCACGGGGCGTACGAACAGCGCGTCGCGCACCCGGACCGGGCACCGGCGCGGGTCGTCCACCAGGTGCTGCCAGGCGTCGTCCAGCGGGCGGTCACCGGTGACGATCGAGGTCGTCAGGTCGATGCCGAACAGGAACCGCCAGACCGCGGCGTATCCGGCCGGATCCAGCGCCTCCATGTCGCGCAGCCGTACCTCGCCCTCGGCCGCCACCGCCTCGTTCCAGTCGGTCCTCACGGCGTAGCGGGCGTACGCCACCGGCTCACCGTCGCGCAGTGCCACCACGCAGCGCAGGGGTGAGGCGCCGTCACGCCGGCGCTCGGGATCGAGCAGCGGCGCGCGCTCCCACCCCGGGCGCCGCTCCAGCATCCCCGGGCGCCGGTGCACCACCCGCGCGTAGACCGCCTCGCACTCCGCGAGCAGCGTGGCCGCCTCGTCCGACTGCCGCAGCCGCAGCCCGTCCGCCTCCGCCGCCAGCGGCGCGGGCAGGGCCAACCCCGTGCGGCTGGTGTCGATCCGGGCCGTGAGGGCACGTGTCGCAAGGCCGTACCCGAACCGTCCGTAGATCGAGCCCTCCGACGCCGTCAGCACCGCGAGCGGCTCGCGGCCCGCCTCCCGCACGTCGTCCAACTGCCGCCGCATGAGGGAGCGGAGCAGCCCGCGCCTGCGGTGCGTGGGTGCCACACTCACCGCCGTCACCCCGGCGGCCGGGACGGCGGCCCCGCCGGGCACCGTCGTTGCGAACGACAGCAGCCCGGCGGTGGCCACCGGGCGGCCCTCCTCCCACACCCCGAGACAGCGGCCCACCTCCGTCAACGAGCGCTGCAGCTCCCGCTCCTGCGGCGTCTCCTCGATGGCGAACGCGCTCAGCAGCGCGCTGTACCAGGTGTCCCACTCCGCATCCCGCAGCACCTGCGGCTCAGTCGTCATGGCGCCATCACAACAGGCCGTGCACGCACGGGCGACCGAATTCGACCGTGGACGCGCCGCCCTCCTGCGCGGGCGCGTCGCGCGCGCCCCCCGCGCCCGTACCGGGAATCGACGGGCGGCCGAGGGGGTGGCTAGGCTCCGTGAGCATGGCGGAACGCCACGCGGGCCCCTCCACGGCGACGACCCGGCCGCACCAGGCACTCAAGACCTGGCACCGGGTCCGCACCAACCTGCGCAGGTCAGCCGTCGACTACTTCCGTGGCGGTGCCTCCGACGGGGTCGCCCTGGCCGGACTGCTGCTCACCGTCCCCGCGTTGACCTGGGCCACTGTCCTCACCCCGGTGTGGTGCGCCCCCGAGGCCCTGGTGCTGCCCATCATCGCCGGCGGCCTGCTGCTGCGGCCCGCCAGCCTGCTGGTGCTCTACGCCGCCGCCGCGGTCGCGCTGATGGTCGAGTCGCTGCTGCTGGAGCCCTGGGAGTTCCACGACGGCGCGGGCCGCGTCACCCCCGGCACCGTCCTGGTCGTCGCCGCGGCGGGCCTGTCCGGGCTGCTCATCGCGCAGTTCCGCAGCCGCGTCGGCGTGCCCTGGCGGCGCGGCGGCACCATGCTCTTCGACCTGCGCGAACGCATCCGTGTCCAGAGCAAGCTGCCCAAGCTGCCGGCGGGCTGGCACCACGAGATGTCCCTGCGCCCGGCCGGCGGTCAGTCCTTCTCCGGCGACTTCGTCGTCGCCGCCCGCACCGGCCCGGGAAGGCGCGTCCTGGAACTCGTCCTGACCGACGTGTCCGGCAAGGGCATGGACGCCGCCTCCCGCGCCCTGCTGCTGTCCGGCGCCTTCGGCGGGCTGCTGGGCTCCCTGCCGCCGCACGACTTCCTGCCCGCCGCCAACGGCTACCTGCTGCGCCAGTCCTGGGACGAGGGCTTCGCCACCTCCGTGCACCTCGTCCTCGACCTCGACAGCGGCGACTACGAGCTGCGCTCCGCCGGGCACGTCCCCGCCATGCAGCTCAACGCCGGGTCCGGCAAATGGGAGGAGAAGGCCGCCGAGGGCCCGCTGCTGGGGGTGTACGGCGGCGCCGACTTCGACCCCCTCAAGGGCGCGCTGCGCCGCGGCGACGTGCTGATGCTCTTCACCGACGGGCTGGTGGAGACCGCGGAGCGCGATCTGACCGAGGGCATGGACCGCCTCACCGGTGAGGCCGACCGCTACGTCGCCTCCAGCTTCCACGGCGCCGCCTGGCATCTGATCGAGTCGGTCGCCAAGGACGTCAACGACGACCGCGCCCTGCTGCTGATCTGCCGCGACTGACCCGGCAGGCGGGGAGCGGGCAACCGGGAGGGCGCCCGGTCACCCGCGGCCCGTACGTTCGAGGCTCCCGGCGGCCCCGCGCGACCGCCTCCGTTCCCGCCCGCGCCCCTCGCACGCGAAGCGGCCCCCTTCCTCCGTACGCGGGGGAAGAGGGCCGTCGTAAACGCGTCGACGCTGCGGGGCGGGTTACCGCTTGCGGTGGGAGACCGGCCGCCGGGCGGGCTCACCGTCGGCGCCGGCGGACCCGGAGGAGTGCGAGGACTCCCGCTTACGGGCCAGGGCCCCTGGATCGCGCTTGAAGAACCAGTCCATCTTCGGCTCGATCGCGAACTTGAAGAGCCTGGTCACCCAGGGAGTGCACAGCACCGTCATCATCACGGCCGCCAGCACGGTGATGGCGACGCGGCTCAGCGGGTGGTCGACCCAGTCCATCTCGTACCAGTCGAACTGCCGCGAGCTCTGGATGAAGAAGACGTGCAGCAGGTACGCGTACAGCGTGCCCGCGCCCAGCGCCGTGAACCACATGTGCCGGCGGGGCACCCACGACATGAAGCAGGCGGTCATCACCAGGCCGCAGCCGAACAGCGCGAGGTACATCACAGCGCCCGCCCAGGAGGGCACGTCCATGTCGGCGGCCGCCTTGTCGTGCAGGAACCAGGCCTTGGACATCCGGGGCACCGCCCAGTAGGCGAAGGCGAGGGTGCACAGGGTGACCGGCACGGCCATGTACCGCGTCTGCTTCCGCTTGACGAGCTGGAAGTGGCGGGGCTGGAGTTGCAGGCCGAGCACGAAGAAGGGCAGGAACTGGGCGATGCGCATCAGGTTGAGGTCGCCGCCGATCGAGGGCGTCACGCTGGCTGCCGCCCCGATCGCCAGCGCGACCGGCATGGGCCAGCGCAGGCTCTTCCACAGCGGCGTCGTCAGCCGCCAGAAGAACAGTGCACACAGGAACCACAGCGCGAACCCCGGTTCCTGGAAGTGGAACTCGCGGTCCGGGTCGTCGTTGGCCCAGCGCATGAAGTACGTGTAGACGACCTGGATTGCCAAGTAGGGGACGACGACGCCGGTGACCAGCCGCTGGATCTGCTTGGGCTTGGCCTCGAAACTCCTGGACAGGTAGCCGGAGATGATGATGAACGCCGGCATGTGGAACGTGTAGAGGACGAAGTACAGCGCTTCAGCGGTACGGCTGTCCTCGCGCAGCGGGTCCCAGGCGTGGCCGATCCCGACGAGGACGATCGTCAGGTACTTGGCGTTGTCGAAGAACGGGTCCCGCTGCTTGGCTGCTGGTTTCTTCTGCGCCTTGGGGGACTGCGGCTTCGAAGGCTCCTCCGGGGACGCGGGCGGCGCCTCGGGTGGGGTCTCCTGGCGGACGGGGGGGAGCGGCGCCCGCTCATAACCAGCGTGCAACATCTGCCGCACATTAGCGCTTGAACCTGTGACCCGTAAATTCTCGTCCCGGCCGTTCTTCCCGCCCCTGTTCGCCCTATTCCTCATACACCGGAACCAGGCTGACGGTGCATGGGCCTGATGTTCGGTTCGCCACCTGTTTTCCCGCCTGAATCGGGCATATGGGAGCCCTCCGCGGGGCTGTGCGGCCGCGGCACCGCCCGCCGCGGGTGCCGCTGCGGTGCGGCCCTGTGAGTGAGCCCACAAAGTGCCGTACCGCACGATGAATTCACCGCACGGGGCCCGACGGCACTCGGTGCCGGAAGTTATGCACCAGGTGCACGAGGTGCGGTACGTGTATTGATCGAGCCGAATTGGTGGCCGAATTGCGCACCCTCTCCGCCGACGCCCTGCCCCCGGGGCGGCGCTCTCGCCGTCGCGGCTGTCCCCGCAGCGGGACCCCGCGCGTCCGCCGCTGTCCCATCCGTACCGTTTCTGCACTCCCCCCGAGTGAGGATTTACCCGATGATGGGTCCGACGAACGGTCACCCGGGTCCTCCGACAACGGAGTTGGTGGCACGATGGGTGCGCGCCGAGTGCGCGGGGGCGGGCCACGGTGGCAGGCCCCCAGGCCGGGTGAGGTTCCGACCATGAGGGTGTGAGCAGTTGTGGCCATCTCGCTGTCCGTAGTCGTGCTGTTGGCGGTCATCCTGGTGGTAATGATCCGGGGCAAGTCCATCAAGGCGGGACCGGCGATCGTCGCCATACTCTTCGGCTTCTTCCTGGCCTCCACCGGTATGGCGCCGGCCATCAACCGGTTCCTGAACTCGATCGCGCACACGATCAACCAGATCAGCTTCTGACGGCGGCCGGCCTCCGGCAGCCGCCGGTGGCCGGCGCCTCTCCTGCCGCGTCCCACCGGCCGGGGCGCGGCTCCTGTGCGGGCTGACGCCGCCGGTCCACCCGGCCGCAGCCCTGCCCCGCCGCCCGCGGCGGACACCGTGCGTGGCCCACCTCTTCCGCTGAGTGCTCCCCGAGCGCCGGACCCGCCTCCGGGACCGTCACCCCCCGGAGGCGGCCAGGGCGCGGGCAAGGGTGGCGCCGGGCGGAGGCGCACCTCGGCATGACGAAGGCCCGGCCCCGTCGAGGGGCCGGGCCTTCGTGTGCGAGCGGGCGACGGGAATCGAACCCGCGTAGCTGGTTTGGAAGACCAGGGCTCTACCATTGAGCTACGCCCGCGCAGGCCGGATCGGCACAGCCGCATCCTACGACATGTACTCTACGTGTCGCACCGACGGGGTGTGGCGCAGCTTGGTAGCGCGTCCGCTTTGGGAGCGGAAGGTCGTCGGTTCGAATCCGGCCACCCCGACCACGTACTATGAAAGACGCGCGTGCCTGTGTCGTCTCTGCATGCATACGGGGCGCAGCTCAAGAAACAGCAAGACCCCCGATGCCAGCCCCAAGGAGACCGACCGTGAAGAGCGCCGTGGAGACCCTGAACCCGACCCGGGTTCGGCTCACTGTCGAGGTGCCCTTCGAGGAGCTCAAGGACAGCCTCGACGCGGCGTACAAGAAGATCAACCAGCAGGTCAGCGTTCCCGGCTTCCGCAAGGGCAAGATCCCCGCGCGCCTGATCGACCAGCGCTTCGGCCGCGGTGCCGTCCTGGAAGAGGCCGTCAACGACGCGCTGCCCCAGCTCTACCAGTCCGCCGTCGAGGAGGGCGAGCTCAACGTGCTCGGCCAGCCCGAGGTCGACATCACGGAGCTGAAGGACAACGAGCTGCTGGCCTTCACCGCCGAGGTGGACGTCCGCCCCGAGATCGAGATCCCCGACTACAAGGGCATCGAGGTCGAGGTCGACGCCGTCGAGGTCTCCGACGAGGACGTGGACAAGGCCGTCGAGCAGCTCCGTGAGCGCTTCGCCTCCACCTCGGTCGTCGAGCGCGCCGCCGCCGAGGGCGACGTCGTCAAGATCGACCTTGAGGCCAAGGTCGACGGCGAGGTGCTGGAGGACGGCGTCGCCCAGGGCGTCGACTACACCATCGGCTCCGGTGAGCTGCTGGACGGCATCGACGAGGCCGTCACCGGGCTGGAGGCCGGCGGGTCCGCCACCTTCACCTCCGAGCTCAAGGGCGGCTCCGGCGCGGGCCAGGAGGCCGAGGTCTCCGTCACCGTCGAGTCCGTCTCCGGCCGTGAACTTCCCGAGCTGGACGACGAGTTCGCGCAGATGGCCAGCGAGTTCGACACGCTGGAGGAGCTGCGTGAGGACAGCCGCAAGCGGCTGGCCGACCAGAAGAAGTACGAGCAGGCCACCCAGGCCCAGGAGAAGGTGCTCGACGCCCTCCTGGAGCTGACCGAGGTGCCGGTCCCCGAGAAGCTGCTGGCGGACGAGATCGAGAGCCGCAAGCACAACCTGGTCAACCACCAGCTCGGCCAGCTCGGCCTGGACCTCGCCTCGTACCTGAAGATGCAGGACAAGTCGGAGGAGGACTTCGAAGCCGAGCTCAAGGAGCAGGCGGAGAAGGGCATCCGTACCCAGTTCGTGCTGGACGAGCTGGTCAGCAAGGAGAAGCTCAACGTCAGCCAGGAAGAGCTGACCGAGCACCTGATGCGCCGTGCCCAGTCCTCCGGCATGAGCCCCGACCAGTTCGCGCAGGCTGTCGTCGAGGGCGGCCAGGTGCCGGTCCTGGTCGGTGAGGTCGCCCGCGGCAAGGCGCTGGCCACCGTGGTCGAGGCCGTCACGGTCAAGGACACCTCCGGCGAGGTCGTCGACCTGAGCGACGAGGACGACGACGAGACCGAGGCCGCCTCCGAGACCGAGGCCGCCACCGAGACCGCCGAGGCCGCGGCCGAGGGCACCGAGGCGGACGCCGGGAAGGCCGAGAAGGCCGAGGGCTGACCCGGACGCCCGATCCGACCCACGAACGGGGGGCGGCCGGGGCGCGCGAGAGCACGCCCCGGGCGCCCCCCGTTCGGCTGTCGGCCCGGCCGGTCGGCGCACCTGCGCTCACAGCGAAATGCGCTCTGACCGGGATGGCTGCCGCCGGGCAGCGCGTTAGGGTCCCCAGTAGACGAAGACCCCAGTGACGGCCAGCTTCGCGTGGCCGTCCGGACACGAGCAGGTGGACACGTGACGCTTCCGAAGCCTTCCGCCGCCGGTGAGCCCAACTACGGTGGCGGCCTCGGCGACCAGGTCTACAACCGGCTGCTCGACGAGCGCATCATTTTCCTCGGCCAGCCGGTGGACGACGACATCGCCAACAAGATCACCGCCCAGCTCCTCCTCCTTGCCGCCGATCCGGACAAGGACATCTTCCTGTACATCAACAGTCCGGGCGGTTCCGTCCAGGCGGGCATGGCGATCTACGACACCATGCAGTACATCAAGAACGATGTCGTCACCATCGCGATGGGACTCGCGGCGTCGATGGGCCAGTTCCTGCTGACCGCCGGTACGCGCGGCAAGCGGTTCGCGCTGCCCAACGCCGACATCCTCATCCACCAGCCCTCCGCCGGTCTGGCGGGCTCCGCCACCGACATCAAGATCCACGCCGAGCAGCTGCTGCGCACCAAGAAGCGGCTGGCGGAGCTGTCGGCGGCGCACAGCGGCCAGACCGTCGAGCAGTGGACCCGGGACGCGGACCGGGACCGCTGGTTCACCGCCGAGGAGGCCAAGCAGTACGGTCTCATCGACGAGGTCTACGGCAGCGCCGCGCAGCTTCCGGGCGGCGGCGGCACGGGCGCGTGAGGCCCGCCACAGCGCCGCACGGCACCCGCCCCGACCGCAGCCACCAGATCCTCTCCAGGAGAACCTCCCGATGACCTCACTTCAGCCGGGCCCGCGGGCCGAGTTCACCGGCATCGCGCCCGAGTCCCGCTACATCGTCCCGCGCTTCGTGGAGCGCACCTCGCAGGGCGTGCGGGAGTACGACCCCTACGCGAAGCTCTTCGAGGAGCGTGTGATCTTCCTCGGGGTGCAGATCGACGACGCCTCGGCCAACGACGTCATGGCGCAGCTGCTGTGCCTGGAGTCGATGGACCCCGACCGCGACATCTCCGTCTACATCAACTCCCCGGGCGGCTCCTTCACGGCGCTGACGGCGATCTACGACACGATGCAGTTCGTCAAGCCCGACATCCAGACGGTCTGCATGGGCCAGGCGGCCTCCGCCGCCGCCGTGCTGCTCGCCGCCGGCACCCCCGGCAAGCGGATGGCGCTGCCCAACGCCCGGATCCTCATCCACCAGCCCTACAGCGAGACGGGCCGGGGCCAGGTCTCCGACCTGGAGATCGCCGCCAACGAGATCCAGCGGATGCGCGACCAGCTGGAGGAGATGCTCACCAAGCACTCCACCAAGGAGCGCGAGGTCATCTCCGCGGACATCGAGCGGGACAAGATCCTCACCGCTGAGGAGACCCTGGAGTACGGCCTGATCGACCAGATCGTCTCCACCCGCAAGTCCTCCGTGGGGGTCTGAAGGACCCGGTGGGAAGCCCGGCGGCCGGACCGCCGGGCACCCCACAGCCCCCGGGGCGACGCCGGGCGGCACCAGAAGTGTCGGCCCGGTCGTTTCCAGGGGGGCCCATTCCGGCGGCCGGGCAAGGTACCGTCGTGGAAGCACGTACCTCGGTCCGTATATCCCTGACGGATCCCAGGCGAAGGGGAAGCTCCTCGTGGCACGCATCGGTGATGGCGGCGATCTGCTCAAGTGCTCGTTCTGCGGCAAGAGCCAGAAGCAGGTGAAGAAGCTCATCGCGGGTCCAGGTGTGTACATCTGCGACGAGTGCATCGACCTCTGCAACGAGATCATCGAGGAGGAGTTGGCCGAGTCCTCCGAGGTGCGGTGGGACGAGCTGCCCAAGCCCCGGGAGATCTACGAGTTCCTGGAGGGCTACGTCGTCGGCCAGGAAGCCGCCAAGAAGGCGCTCTCGGTGGCCGTCTACAACCACTACAAGCGCGTCCAGGCGGGCGAGAACGGCCAGGGCCGGGACGACGGCATCGAGCTGTCGAAGTCCAACATCCTGCTGCTGGGCCCCACCGGCTCCGGCAAGACGCTGCTGGCGCAGACGCTCGCCAGGATGCTGAACGTCCCCTTCGCCATCGCCGACGCCACGGCGCTCACCGAGGCGGGCTACGTCGGTGAGGACGTCGAGAACATCCTGCTGAAGCTCATCCAGGCGGCCGACTACGACGTCAAGAAGGCCGAGACCGGGATCATCTACATCGACGAGATCGACAAGGTCGCCCGCAAGAGCGAGAACCCGTCGATCACCCGCGATGTCAGCGGCGAGGGCGTGCAGCAAGCGCTGCTGAAGATCCTGGAGGGCACCACGGCCTCCGTGCCCCCGCAGGGTGGCCGCAAGCACCCGCACCAGGAGTTCATCCAGATCGACACGACGAACGTGCTGTTCATCGTGGGCGGTGCCTTCGCCGGGCTGGAGAAGATCATCGAGTCCCGGGCCGGCGCCAAGGGCATCGGTTTCGGCGCCGACATCCGCTCCAAGCGGGAGATCGAGGCCAGCAACCAGTTCGAGGAGGTCATGCCGGAGGACCTGGTCAAGTTCGGCATGATCCCCGAGTTCATCGGTCGGCTCCCGGTCATCACCTCGGTGCACAACCTGGACCGCGAGGCCCTGCTGCAGATCCTGATGGAGCCCCGCAACGCCCTGGTCAAGCAGTACCAGCGGCTGTTCGAACTCGACGGCGTGGAACTCGACTTCGACCGCCCCGCGCTGGAAGCCATCGCCGACCAGGCCATCCTGCGCGGCACCGGCGCCCGCGGACTGCGCGCCATCATGGAGGAGGTCCTCCAGTCGGTGATGTACGAGGTGCCCTCCCGCAAGGACGTCGAGCGGGTCGTCATCACCGACGAGGTCGTGCACTCCAACGTCAATCCCACGCTCGTGCCGCGCGCCCGCGGCAACGGGGAGCAGCGCCACGAGAAGAGCGCCTGAGCCGGCTGCTGCTGCGCCCACGGCGCAGCAGCGAACAGCGGTGGGGCCCGCATCCTCGCGGAGAGGATGCGGGCCCCACCGCTGTCGTATCGGTCCTACGAACGGGGCCGGTTACGTCACTTGGGGGCCGTCACCTGGTCCTTGGCGCGGACGGTGGCGCCCGCGAAGTCCTTCAGACCGATGCCGCCCGGCGTGGTGGCGGAGGCGCTGACGCGCAGCACCGTGGCGGCGGTGGACTCGTCCGCCCAGGCGCAGGCCGGCGCGTACAGGCCCGCGTCCAGCCGCGTGACCTGGCAGGAGACCTCCACCCCTGCGGAGCCCGGGCTGAACCGGTGGCGCTCGCCGACCGGTCCGCCGCCCCCGCTGTGCTGAAGGCCGTCGAGCATGTCGTCGCGCATCTTCACGGAGGGGATGTCGATGTCCCCGTACGCCCCGGAGATCGCCAGCCCGCCGGCCGTCGGATCCCCCGAGGCGCCGGCGGAGTAGGTGGCCACCTTCGCGGTGCCGTCGCCGGGCAACTCGTGCTGGAGCTGCCGTTGCTGCTCGGCGACCTGGGGGTTGCCGTCGATGCGGTGGTACCGCCCGTCCTCGAGCGTGGCCGGGAAAGCGAGCTTCTCGGTGCCGTGCGGGCGGCTCGCCGAGACGACGGCGCCGATGCCGAACACGACAGCGCCCACCAAAACGAGGGCACCGAGCACGAGGGCGGTGACGGCGCCGCCGCCCGGCCCGCGGCGGGGCGGCGGCAGCGGCGCGGACGGCCAGGCTCCGTACGGTCCCGGCGGACGCGGCCCGTACGGGCCCTGCGGCGGTGTGCCGTAGGGCCCGGGGGCAGGGCCGTACCCGGGTGGCTGCTGCCCGCCGTGTCCGCCCGGCGGACACGGTCCGGGCGGCGGCTGGGTCACCGGCTGCTCACCTCGTCGGTCACTTCTCGGAGCGGGATTCCTCCCAGACCTTGGCGGTGGTCTCGGCGGCCTTGTCCAGGTCGCCGCCGCCGCTCGGGTCCATCAGCACGACCTGGCCGAGCGTGCTGTCGTCGGCCCAGATGCACATGTCGGCCTTCTGCGTCATCACCGAGTAGGTCTGGCACTTGAGGGTGTCGCCGTCGAACCCGGAAGGAGACATCGCCTTGGGCTCGCCCGTGGAGTTGGCGTTGCTGGACTTGAGCTGCTTCTCCGACTCCTTGAAGACCGCGTCGACGGCCGCGTCCGAGTCGTCCACCGAACCCCACACGCCGGTCAGCTGCAACTGCTTGGTCCCGGCCTTGTACGAGGCCTGTACACCCTCGTCGGCGGACATGCCGGGGATCTTGTCCTTGTTCTGGCCGAAGGCGTTCTTCTTGCCCTTCATGGTGTCGCCCTTGCCCTGGCGCTGGTAGTCACCGGCCAGCGTGCTGGGCGTCGTGAGCTTGTAGTCGCCTCCGCCGCCGATGACACCGAAGGCGAACAGGCCGCCGATGATGGCGCCCACGACGACCAGGGCGCCGACGACGATGCCGATGGTCTTGCCCTTGCCGCCACCGCTCTGCGGCGGCATCGGCATGCCCGGCTGGCCCGGAGCGCCGCCGTAGGGGCCGCCCGGCTGTCCGGGCTGGCCAGGCTGCCCGTAGGGAGTGCCCGCCGGCTGCTGCTGGCCCTGCTGGGGGTAGCCGTAACCGGGCTGCGGCGGCTGACCCTGGGGCGGCTGGCCCTGCTGGGGGTAGCCGTAGCCGGGCTGCTGCGGCTGGCCCGGAGCACCACCGTAGGGGCCCGGTCCTCCCGGCTGCTGGGGCTGCTGACCGTACGGTCCCGGCTGGCCGTAGGGGCCTGGCTGGTTGTGGCTCATGGTGGCGCTTCCCCTCCGTTGATGTGCAGATCGCGCCAGCACATCTTGACGGATGCACGACGAGAACGCCGCACCGGGCGTCGAATCGGAGCGCGCTGGGAACGCAATCGTGAAGATAGGGTGGTGAGTTGTCCGGAAGTGCCCGGACAATTCCTGCTGAGCCGGGGCTGCCGCCGTGCGACGGCCCGCCCCGGCGGCGGGTCACTTCAGCGGGACGCGGACGTCCTTACGGACCTTGGCCGTCGTCTCGCCGGCCTCCGGGACCGAGGTGCCCTTGCCGTTGAGCGCATCGGCCGTGGAAGCGGTCATCACGAAGCCGACGGTGCTGTGGTCGCCCCACATGCAGAACGGCATCGTGAAGCCGTCGATCCCCGAGGTGTCTCCGGGAGGCGCGGTGAACTTCACCTTCTGGCACTTCATCACCGCGTCGTCGTCCAGCCCCGAGGGGTGGACCGCCTCCGGCTTGCCGTCCAGCTCGGCCTTGCCACCGCCCCCGGTGTCCGGGTCCTTCTGGGCCTCCTTGGCGACCATCAGCAGGGCCGCGTCGACGACCGCCCCGGGGTTCTCGATCTCCCCGTAGACGCCGCCGAAGTTGAGATTCTTGGCGTTGACGCCCGTACCGCTCTTGTAGTTCGCGGAGACGCTCTTGGGGTCCTTGACCCCGAACTGCTCGAACTTGTCCTTGTCGGACTCGCTGAACCCGTTGCTGGACTTGTTCTCCGAGCCGGGCTGCTTGTCGTACTCGCTCGCCACCGTGGCAGGGGTGATCAACTTGTACTTCTTGCCGTCGTCGGCGGCGACGGAACCGCCGCCACCACCGCCGCTGCCGCCCTTGTCGTCGTCCTTCCCGGTGAAGAGGACGACGCCGCCTATCACCGCGCCCACGACCACCAGGGCCGCGACGACGATGCCGATGGTCTTGCCCTTGCCGCCGCCGTTCTGGGGCGGCATCGGCATCCCCGGCTGGCCGGGGGCCCCGTAGGGACCGGGCTGGCCCGGCATCCCCTGCTGCTGGGGGTACCCGTAGGGCTGGCCGCCCTGCTGGGGCGCGGGGCCGGGGGGCTGCTGCGGATAGCCGTAACCGGGCTGGCCGGGCTGGCCGGGCTGGGCTGGCTGGCCGGGCGCGCCACCGTACGGGTTCGGGCCGCCGGGCTGCTGCGGCGGCTGCCCGTACGGACCCGGCTGCTGGCCGTACGGCCCGGGCTGCCCTGGCTGCTGGCCGTAGGGGCCGGGTTGGTTGTCACTCATGGCGCGCTTCCCCTCCGTGAACATGTAGTCGATTGCGCTGATGCTCATAGTGACGGATGGCTCCGGCAGGTGCCGCACCGGTCCTCGAACCGGTTCCGTACCGATACAACCGATTCGAGACGGCGACACCCGCGCCCGTACACTTGCGGTCGTGACCGACAACACTCAGCAGAGCCCGGAAGCGAACGGGCCGCACAGCGCCATCCCCGCCCAGTTGCCGACCCAGTACGCGCCGGCCGAGGTAGAGGAGAAGCTGTACGAGCGCTGGGTAGCGCGGGGGTACTTCGAGGCGGACGCCAAGAGCGAGCGGCCGCCGTACACCATCGTCATCCCGCCCCCGAACGTCACAGGATCTCTCCATCTCGGGCACGCTTTCCAGCACACCCTCATGGACGCCCTCACCCGCCGCAAGCGGATGCAGGGGTACGAGGCGCTGTGGCTGCCCGGCATGGACCACGCCGGCATCGCCACCCAGAACAAGGTCGAGCAGCAGCTCGCCGAGGAGGGCAAGTCCCGTCAGGACCTCGGCCGTGAGGCGTTCGTGGAGCGCGTGTGGCGGTGGAAGGAGGAGTACGGCGGGAAGATTCTCGGCCAGATGCGGCGCCTCGGTGACGGCGTCGACTGGTCCCGCGAGCGCTTCACCATGGACGAGGGCCTCTCGCGCGCCGTGCAGACCGTCTTCAAGAAGATGTACGAGGACGGCCTGATCTACCGCGCCGAGCGGATCATCAACTGGTGCCCGCGCTGTCTGACCGCCATCTCCGACATCGAGGTGGACTACCAGGACGACGACGGCGAGCTGGTGCAGCTCAAGTACGGCGACGACGACACGGGCGCCGTCGTCGTGGCCACCACCCGCGCCGAGACGATGCTGGGTGACACGGCGGTCGCCGTCCACCCGGAGGACGAGCGGTACCGGCACCTGATCGGCAAGCAGATCAAGCTGCCGCTGACCGACCGCACCATCCCCGTCGTCGCCGACACCCACGTCGACCCCGCGTTCGGCACCGGGCAGGTCAAGGTCACCCCGGCACACGATCCGAACGACTTCGAGATCGGCCGCCGCCACGACCTGCCCATGCTCACGGTCATGGACGAGCGCGGCGTGATCACCGCGCACGGCCCCTTCCAGGGACTGGACCGCTTCGAGGCCCGTTCGGCCATCGTGGCCGCGCTGCGCGAGCAGGGCCGCGTCCTGGAGGAGAAGCGCCCCTACGTGCACAGCGTCGGCCACTGCTCGCGCTGCAAGACGACGATCGAACCGCGGCTGTCCATGCAGTGGTGGGTCAAGGTCGCGCCGCTGGCGAAGGCCGCCGGTGACGCCGTCCGCGACGGCCGCACGAAGATCCACCCGGCCGACATGTCGTCCCGCTACTTCGACTGGGTCGACAACATGCATGACTGGACGATCTCCCGCCAGCTGTGGTGGGGCCACCGCATCCCGGTCTGGTACGGGCCCGGCGGGGAGACCGTCTGCGTCGGCCCGGACGAGGAGCCCCCCGCCGGGGAGGGCTGGCACCAGGACCCGGACGTCCTGGACACCTGGTTCTCCTCCGGGCTGTGGCCCTTCTCCACCCTGGGCTGGCCCGAGCCCACGCCCGACCTGGAGAAGTTCTACGCCACCGACGTGCTGGTCACCGGCTACGACATCATCTTCTTCTGGGTCGCGAGGATGATGATGTTCGGCACGTACGTGCGCGAGGAGCCGCCCTTCCACACCATCGCGCTGACCGGGCTGGTCCGTGACGAGCACGGCAAGAAGATGTCCAAGTCCTTCGGCAACGTCGTCGACCCGCTGGACTGGATGGACGCCTACGGCTCCGACGCGCTGCGCTTCACCCTCGCCTCCGGCGCCAACCCCGGTACGGACGTGCCGATCGGCGAGGACTGGGTGAAGGCCTCGCGCAACTTCGCCAACAAGATCTGGAACGCCACCCGCTTCGCGCTGATGAACGGCGCCACGGTCGAGGGGCCGCTGCCGGAGCCGAGCGAGATGGCGGCCACCGACCGGTGGATCCTCTCCCGGCTGAACACCGTGCTGGCCCAGGTCGACGGCTACTACGACGACTACCAGTTCGCCAAGCTCGCCGACGCGCTGCGCCACTTCGCCTGGGACGAGGTCTTCGACTGGTACGTCGAGCTGTCCAAGACCACCTTCGCCGCAGGCGGGCGGCCCGCCGAGGTCTCCCGGCGCGTGCTGGGCGAGGTCCTGGACGTCACACTGCGGCTGCTGCACCCCGTCGTCCCCTTCGTCACCGAGGAGCTGTGGACGACGCTGACCGGCGGCGAGTCCGTCGTCGTCGCCGACTGGCCGAAGGACTCCGGCTTCCGTGACGCGGCCGCCGAGGCGGAGATCGCCACCGTCCAGCAGGCCGTCACCGAGGTCCGCCGCTTCCGCGCCGACCAGGGCCTCCAGCCCGGTCAGAAGGTCCCCGCCGACCTCGATGTGGCCGGTACCCCGCTGGTGGCCCACGAGGAGGCCGTCCGCCAGTTGCTGCGCCTCCAGCCCGCCGGCGAGGCGTTCCGGGCCACGGCGTCGCTGCCGGTCGTCGGCGCGACCGTCAGCCTCGACCTGTCCGGCGCCATCGACGTCGAGGCCGAACGCAAGCGGCTGAGCAAGGACCTGGCCGCCGCGGAGAAGGAGCTGGCGCAGACGGGTGCCAAGCTCACCAACGAGGCGTTCCTGGCCAAGGCGCCGGACCACGTGGTGGAGAAGATCCGGGGCCGCAAGGCCGCCGCCGAGGCCGACATCGCGCGGCTGACGCAGCAGTTGGAGCGGCTCGCCTGACCGCTCCCGCACAGCACGGCGCCCCCTCCTCCACCGGAAGAGGGGGCGCCGTGCTGTGGGCGGGGGCCGTGCGGGCCGGCCCGGCGGGGCCTACTGGCCCCTCACGTACTTCACCGTCGGCCCGGTGGTCCAGCCGCCGTCCACGGCCAGCTCCGCACCGGTGATGTACGAGGCCGCGTCGGACAGCAGGAAGCACACCGCGGAGGCGATCTCCTGCGGCTCGCCCACGCGGGCCATCGGGGTGTTGGGGTACCGGCCCTCGCCCTGCTGGATGCCGACCTCCGCGGTCATCGGGGTGTAGGTCATCCCCGGGTGGACCGAGTTGAGGCGGATGCGGTCGGTGCCCAGCTCCACGGCGCCGATCTTGGTCAGGCCGCGGACGCCCCACTTGGAGGCGCCGTAGCCGGCGGTCAGTGCCAGGCCCATCAGCCCGGCGGCCGAGGAGATGTTGACGATGGAGCCGCCGCCGGCCTGCCGCATCGCGGGGATCGCGGTCCTGATCCCGATGAAGACGCCCGTCAGGTTGATGTCGAGCACCTTGCGGAAGAACTCGGTGGACACCGACTCCAGCGGGGCGCCGGTGGAGATGCCCGCGTTGTTGACGAGGCCGTCGAGCGCGCCGAACTCGGAGACGGCGTGGCCGGCGGCGCGCTGCCACTCCTCCTCGCTGGTCACGTCGTGCCGCAGGAACCGCGCGGACTCGCCCAGCCCGGCCGCGGTGGCCTCGCCCTCGTCCTCCAGGACGTCGGTGAGCACGACCCTGGCACCGGCGGCGACGGCCTGCCGGGCCGTCTCGGCGCCGATGCCGCGCGCGGCGCCGGTGATCAGAAGGGTCTTGCCGTTCAGCTCGTTCATGTCGTGCTCCAGAGGGTTGCGCTCAGGGATGTGATGCAGCGCGCGGCCAGCGCCGCGGGGCCCTCGTCTCCGGCGGCGGGCGCGTCGCCGTCCGCCCATGTCTCGACAGCCACCCGGACCGCTGTCGCTGCGGTGCCGGCGGCCAGCCGCACCGCGAGGGAGTCCGCGCGCTCGGCGTCGCCGCCCTCCCGCGAGGTGAGCGCGGCGGCCAGGTCGACCTCGGAGGCGTGGTAGGCGTCGTTCCACACCGAGCGCAGCGCCGGGTTGTCCCGGGCCAGCCGCAGCAGGGAGCGCACCCACTCCAGCGAAGCGGCGTCGGCCGGATCGTCGGTGCTCAGCGCCTCACGGGTGCCGTGCACCAGGGCCTCGGCGGGGGACAGATGCGCGGGCGCGGCGCGGGTGGCGTCCACCCACTGCCGGGCTCCGGCCGCGAAGAGGGGGGCGACTGCTTCCTCCTTGGTGGCGAAGTAGCGGTAGAAGGTCCGCGGGGCGACGCCCGCCTGCTGGGCGATGTCCTCGGCACGGGTGGCGCGTACGCCGTGCGCGACGAAGAGTGCGGCGGCGGTGCGGGCGATGTCCGTGCGGGTCTCCGCCTTGCGGCGCTCGGTGAGCGAGGTGGCCGTGCGGGACGGGGTACTGGCGACCGGCATGGCAGCAGACTATGCCTGCATGGCACAATCTGCCACCGCGGGGGAGTCGAGTGACCGTACGACCTTGGGTGGCAGGACCAGTGCTTCGACGTCAGTTCCTCCTCGGCGCCTCCTCGCTCGCGGCCACCGCGGGCCTCGGCCTCACCGGTTGTTCCGGCGCCGGGGACGAGAACACGCTGACCGTGCTCGCCTCCAGCTACAAGGAGAGCGTCGGCTCCGGCATCACTGACCAGTGGGGCGACGTCATCGAGCAGTTCGAGAAGAAGCACCCCGACATCGAGGTCGACCTCCAGCTCGTCCCCTTCACCCGTATCGACAAGGAGCTCGCCCAGCGGGTCGAGGACGGCAACCCGCCCGACATCTCCCAGGGCAACGTCTTCGCGGGCTACGCCGAGGACGGCAGGCTCCATCCGGCGGGTGAGGTCTTCAGGATCCCCGTCCAGGCCGACTTCATCGGCTCCTTCGCGCAGGCGGGAGAGGTCGACTTCGCCCAGTACGGCATCCCGTTCATGGCGAGCACGCCGCGCCTCTTCTACAACACCGCCCTCTTCGCGAAGGCCGGCATCAGCGGCCCGCCCCGTGACTGGGACGAGCTGCGGGGCGCCGCCCAGGCCCTCAAGCGGGCGGGCGTGCCGATCCCGTACGGGCTGGCGCTGGGGCCCGAGGCCGCCGAGGACGAAGCGCTCGCCTGGATGCTGGCCGCCGACGGCGGGTACACCGGCTCGGGCGGGTACGACTTCCCCAAGAGGGAGAACGTCCACACCCTGACCTGGCTGCGCACCCGGTTGGTCGCCGACGACCTGGCCGGCCCCGATCCGGCCGCGCTGACCCGCACCAAGGCCTACGAGGGCTTCCTCAAGGGGCGGATAGGCATGCTCAACGCGCACCCGGTGCTGCTGGGTTCCCTCGCGAAGGCCGAGCTGCCGTACGCCCACGCGGCCTTCCCCAAGAAGAACGGCGGTGCGGCCCCGCCCGTCGGCCTCTCCGACTGGCTGATGGCCTTCGAGGCGGGCGGCCGCCGCGAGCAGTGCTCGGCATTCCTCAACTTCCTCTACCAGGTCAAGTCCGTGAGCCGGTACGGCACCGGACAGGGCACCCTCCCGGTCACCACCTCCGGCTCCCGTGCCCTGCGCAAGGCGCCCTCCGGCAAGCCGCTGCGCCGGTTCATCGACCAGATGCCGAACGCCGAGTTCCAGCCGGTGGGAAGGCGCTCCTGGCCGGCCGTCCGCGCCCGCGTCCAGGGCTCCCTCGGCAGGGCCGTCGAGCCCGAGGGACCCTCACCGCGTTCCGTCCTCGACGCCTTGCAGAAGGCCGCAGACGAGGCCGAACGCGCCTCCCGCCACGGCTAGTGCGATGCCCGCCCTGCCCGGCCGCAGCGTCCGGCCGTCCCAGCTGTCCGGGGCCGGTGGAGGCGCCCCGGTGTCTCGGCGCGTTCAGCTGCTCAGATCGTCCACGAGCCGCCGGGCGAGCAGTGCGGAGGAGGCCGGGTTCTGCCCGGTGTAGAGGTTGCGGTCGACCTGTATGAACGGGCGCAGCGGCAGGCGCCCCTTGCGGTAGTCGGCGCCGCTGTCGCGCAGGCGGTCCTCCAGGAGCCAGAGCGCCTTGCGGCCGAAGCTGTTGAACTTCTCCTCCAGGTTGGACAGGTTCGTCATCCGGTACCCGGCGAACGGCCACGACCCGTCGGCGTTCCCGGCCGCGAACGTGGCGGCCGGCGCGTGGCACAACAGCGCCAGCGGCTTGCCCGAGTGCAGTACGCGGGTCAGCAGCGCGCCGGAGACCGGGTCGACGGCGAGGTCCTCCATGGGCCCGTGCCCGCCCGGGTAGAAGACCAGGTCGAACGCGTCCGGGTCGATCTCCTCCAGGGCCTCGGGGTTGTCCAGCTCCGTCCTGATCGACTCCAGGTACCGGCCGACCTCGCGCAGTCTGGAGGGCAGACCGGCGGTACGGGACATGCTCAGCCGGTCGAGTGCGGGCACCTTCCCGCCGGGCGTCGCGAGCGTGATCTCCCACCCCGCGCGGGTGAAGAGCTTGTGCGGCATGGCCAGTTCCTCACCCCAGTAGCCCGAGGGGTGCACTTCTCCGTCCCTCAGTGTCCAGCGGTCGGCTGCGGACACGACGAAGAGGACTTTCGTCATTGCTGTCTCCCTGGTGGTGCGGCTCGCGGCCGTCAGCGGCTCACCGGGTGCCGATCGCCTTGAGGACCTTCAGCGCGCCGGTCAACAGGGCGGCCCAGGTCTCGGGTGGGACGCGAGCGGGGTGAAGCCCTGGAGGCGCTGGTGGGCGATTACCGGTCGTGCAGGCCGCCCTCGGGGACGGTGACAGTACGGCCGCCCAGCTCGACTTCGACCGTGCCCTGCTGGCTGGAAGACATCGTCCTCCTCATGTTAGTGGTGCTTACATTATCCTGACCGGCAATGCAAGCACCGTCAACAATGGGTCCGGCGAGGGTTCAGCCGTTGCCCAGCGCCGCCTTGAGGGTGTCGATCGCGAGGGAGCGGGCGACGTTCGCGGCGCGGGTGTCGCGAAGGCTGTCCAGCAGGAGGAAGTCGTGGACCATGCCGGCCACGCGCAACGAGGTGACGTCCACCCCGGCCTCCCGCAGCCTGTTGGCGTACTGCTCACCTTCGTCGCGCAGCACGTCGGCCTCGTCGGTGACGACCAGGGCGGGGGGCAGCCCCCGCAACTGCTCCAGCGGAGCCTGGAGCGGAGAGGCGTACACCTCGGCACGCCGGCCGGGGTCGGGCAGGTAGGCGTCCCAGAACCACTTCATGCCGTCGCGGGTGAGGTAGTAGCCCTCGGCGAGCTGGTGGTACGAGGGGGTGTCGAAGCCGGCATCGGTGACCGGGTAGAGCAGGACCTGGGCCTTGAGGTCGATCCCGCCGCGCTCCTTGTTCATCAGCGCGAACACCGCCGACATGCAGCCGCCGACCGACTCCCCGGCCACGGCGATGCGCGTGGTGTCCAGGCCGTGCTCCGCGCCGTGTTCCAGCACCCACCGGCCCACGGCGTAGTTCTGTTCCACCTGGGTGGGGTACTGCGCCTCCGGCGCCCGGTCGTAGACGGGGAAGACCCCTGCGGCGCCCGCGCCGACGACGAGTTCCCGGAAGAGGCGGTCGTGGGTCTTCTCGTCGCCGAAGACCCAGCCGGCGCCGTGGATGTAGAAGACCACCGGCAGCGGCCCGCTCACCCCCTTGGGCCGGATGATGCGGGTGCGGACCGTGCCCCACTCGCCTGCGTCCACGTCGACCCACTCCTCGTCGACGTCCGGGCGGGGCACGCTGGTGTCGCTCTGGAGACCGAGGAGCATCTCGCGGCCCTGCTCCGGGGGGACCTCGTAGATCCGCGGATGCGGGTCGGTCGCCTCGGCCAGTTCCCGTGCGGCGGGTTCGAGGTAGGGGGTGACGGGCGGGGGGATCTCGGTCATGGGTCACTCCGTTTCCTGGATGTGTGCTCCGCTTGCCCTGCATCCGGCGCTCACCGGCCCACGTTCAGCGCATGCTCCCCCCTCTCATCGTCGCGCCCGGCCTGCGGAGCGCAACCGACCGCGGGCCTCTCGTCGGCGCCCGCCGGACCCTGCCGCGAGTCCGGCCCTGGCCGCCCGGCCCTGCCGCGGATCGGCCCCCGGCCGCTGTCGCCGGGTCCGTTTCCTACGGCCCGGCGCCCGGGATCGGTCGGCCTGGCGGTCGGCCGGGTGGCCGTGACCGCGAAGCGGGCGACCGCGAACGATCGCCTAGAATGTGTGCGCCGCTCACATTAGCCAGCAGATGTAAGCGGTGCATACATGGAAGGGTGTGACCTGTGCCACGAGCGAGTGCGTACCACCACGGCGACCTGCGCGCCGCCTGCCTGCGGGCCGCCCGCGAGCTGCTGGAGGAGGACGGCAGTGCCGCACTGTCGATGCGGGCCGTCGCGCGGCGCGCGGGCGTGTCCCCGACCGCCCCCTACCGGCACTTCCCGGAGCGGGAGGCGCTCGTCTCCGCCGTCGCCGCGGAGGGGTACCGCGAACTCGCCGAGCACCTCGCCGCCGCCCACCCCTCGCCCGCGACCCCCGACGAGCTCGCAATGGTCGCCGTCGCCTACGTCCGCTTCGCGCTCGACCATCCGGCGCTGTTCCGGGCGATGTTCGCCGAGCCCTGCGATCCCGGCAGCGAGGAACGGGTCCGCGCGACCGCCGCCATCGCCCAGTACGTCCGCGGCATCGTCCACCGCGCTTTCCCCGACGCCGATCCGGACGTGCTGTGGACCCCGGTGTGGGCGCTCGTCCATGGCCTGGCGTTCCTGCATCTGGACGGCAAGCTCGACGCCTCCACTCCGAAGGCCGTCACCGAGCAGGTGAGAGCCGCGGTCCTCGCGCTGCTCGCCGCCACCCGGGCGCCCTCTTCGCCGGGCGCCGCGCAGCCCCGGTAACCGACGGCCGGCGGCGTCGGCCCGCCGGGCGGCGGCCTGCGTACCGCCGAATGTTGACGCTGCACACTTCCATCCCTAATGTAAGCAGTGCATACATTCGCTTCGCGGGTATGTACGACGAAGGGCGCCATTCCGCCCCGCTCGTCAGCGTGAAGGTGCAGGGACACCGTCGGCTCCGCCTCCGGCGCAACCCTGACCCGCACACCGCGAAGCCCTCACTTCCCTCCGGCGAGCGGAGCATCATGAAGGCAGTAACGATCAAGGAAGCGGGCGGCCCCGAGGTCCTGGAGTGGACCGAGGTCGAAGATCCGGTGCCGGGCGAGGGCGAAGTCGTCGTCGACGTGGTGGCCGGCGCACTGAACCGGGCCGACATCATGCAGCGGATGGGCCTGTATCCCGTACCGGAAGGCGCTTCGCCGTACCCGGGGCTGGAGGTCTCCGGCCGCATCGGTGCCGTCGGTCCAGGGGTCACCGGGTGGCAGGTGGGCGACGGGGTCTGTGCACTGCTGACGGGCGGCGGCTACGCGCAGAAGGTCGCCGTGCCCGCGGGACAGCTGTTCACGGTCCCCGAGGGGATCGGTCTGGCCGAAGCCGCCGCCTTGCCGGAAGCCGTCGCCACGGTCTGGTCGAACATCGCCATGACGGCGCGGCTGAAGGAGGGCGAGACCTTCCTCGTGCACGGCGGAGCCGGGGGCGTGGGCACCATGGCCATCCAGATCGCCAAGGCGCTGGGTGCCCGCGTCGTCACCACCGTGGGCAGCCCCGAGAAGGCCGCCCGGGCGACGGAACTGGGCGCCGACGTGACGATCAACTACCGCACACAGGACTTCGCCGGGCACGGCCCCTACGACGTCATCCTCGATGTCGTCGGCGGCCGGTACCTCGAACGCAACATCCGCTCGCTGGCCACCGACGGCCGTCTGACCGTCATCGGCCTGCAGGACGGTCTGGAGGGCGGACTCAACCTTGCGGAGCTGGTCTTCAAACGCCTGTCGGTGCACGGCACGACCCTGCGCACCCGGTCCGCGGCACAGAAGGCCGCCGTCGTGGCCGAGGCGCAGAAGGAGGTCTGGCCGATGATCGAGAGCGGAGCCGTGCAGCTCATCGTCGAGCGGACCCTGCCCATGGCCGAGGCCGCCGAGGCGCACCGGCTGATGGACACGGGCCGGCACATCGGCAAGATCCTGCTGGTGAACGACTGAACCCAACGGCAGCGACCGCCCGGGCAGCCCTCCGGCCGACCCCTCGCACAGGTACGGACGGGCGCCCCCGCAACCGGCCGCCTCCCCTGGCCCCGCGGCTCCCACGACAGGAGGTCTCAGGGCCGGAAACCCACCCGCCAGGGCAGTGGCGGTGAGAGGATCCCGGCCGCCGGGGGCGCCGGCACCCCTTTCCGTAGACTGGTCCGCGTGAGCGACGAGTCCCAGCCCCACGAATCCGACCCCACCCCGGACCGGCCGTCGGAGTCCCTCGATCCTGCCGAGTCGCCCGACGCGTTCGAGGCGATCGTCGGGCAGGAGACCGACCGGGATCCCGACCTCGCGGTGATCGAGGCGGGCAGCCGCACCCTGCGGGCCCAGGCCGGACCCCCGCAGCCGGACGTGGTGCCGGGCAGGCCCGAGGACCCGGAGGTGGACCGGGCGCTGCGCGAGGTGGAGGAGAAGCTGGCCACCCGCTGGGGCGAGACCAAGCTGGACCCCTCGGTGCAGCGTATTGCCGCGCTGATGGACCTGTTGGGGGAGCCGCAGCGCTCCTACCCCTCCATCCACATCACCGGCACCAACGGCAAGACCACCACCGCCCGCATGATCGAGTCGCTGCTGACCGCCTTCGAGCTGCGCACCGGCCGCTACAGCTCGCCGCACGTGCAGTCGGTCACCGAACGCATCAGCGTGGACGGAGCCCCGGTCTCCGCGGAGCGCTTCGTGGAGACGTACCGCGACATCGAGCCGTACATCGAGATGGTCGACGCCCAGCAGGACTACCGGCTCTCCTTCTTCGAGGTGCTCACCGGCATGGCGTACGCGGCCTTCGCCGACGCGCCCGTGGACGTGGCCGTCGTCGAGGTGGGCATGGGCGGCACCTGGGACGCCACCAACGTCATCGACGCGGGCGTCGCCGTGGTCACGCCGATCTCCCTGGACCACACCGATCGGCTCGGCGACACGCCCGAGGCGATCGCGGTGGAGAAATCGGGCATCGTCAAGTCCGACGCCACGGTGGTGCTGGCCCAGCAGCCGGTGGAGGCCGCCTCGGTGGTGCTGAAGAAGGCCGTCGAGGTGGACGCCACCGTCGCCCGTGAGGGCATGGAGTTCGGTGTCGTCTCCCGGCAGGTGGCGGTCGGCGGCCAGCAGGTGACCCTGCGCGGGCTGGGCGGCGAGTACCCCGACCTCTTCCTGCCGCTGCACGGCGCCCACATGGCGCACAACGCGAGTGTGGCGCTGGCCGCGGTGGAGGCGTTCTTCGGGATCGGCCGGCAGCAGGCCCGCGCCCTGGACATCGACGTGGTGCGCGAGGCGTTCGCCTCGGTCTCCTCGCCGGGCCGCCTGGAAGTGGTACGGACCAGCCCCTCGGTCGTTCTGGACGCCGCGCACAACCCGGGCGGGGCGCAGGCCACCGCCGAGGCGGTGCGCGAGGCGTTCGACTTCAGCCGGCTGATCGGCGTGGTCGCGCCCAGCGCCGGCAAGGACGTGCGCGGGTTGCTGGAGGCCTTCGAGCCGCTGTTCGCGCAGGTCGTGGTCACCCGCAACGCCAGCCACCGCTCGATGGACGTGGACGAGCTGGCCGCGGTCGCCGTGGAGGTCTTCGGCGAGGAACGGGTGCAGGTCGAACCCCGGCTGGACACGGCGCTGGAGGAGGCGGTCACCCTGGCCGAGGAGGAGGGCGAGTACGCGGGAGCCGGCGTGCTGGTCACCGGGTCCGTGATCACGGTCGGCGAGGCCCGGCTGCTGCTGGGAGGGAGGCGCTAGATGCGCACGCTGGCTGCGTCCACGCTGATCGGTGAGTTCTTCGTCATCGGTTTCGCCGGTTTGGTCGCGATGCGAACGAGTGACCTTTCGGTCGCCACCGTCTGGACGGTCAGCGGTGTCGCGATGGTGCTGTGCGTGCTGCTGTGCGGCTTCCTCACCCGTCCGGGTGGCGTACAGCTCGGTTGGGCGCTCCAGATCGCGCTGATCGCCAGCGGCTTCGTGGTGCCGACGATGTTCTTCCTCGGTGCCTGCTTCGCGGCGCTGTGGTGGGCTTCGGTGCACTTCGGCAGGAAGATCGACGAGGCCAAGGCGCGGTTCGCCGCGCAGGCGCAGGCCGGGAGCGGCCCGGAGCCGGACGCTGCGTGAGGCGCGCCGCGCTCACCCATGTAGCCTCTTTTGACCGCCGGGCTTCGGCACCGCTCGCAGCGCCGGCCTGGCGGCGCCTGCCCTCCTGCGCACCGGCCGGGAGGAGCCGCCGGATCATGGCCGGCAGGCCCCCGGGAGCCGTCCGTACGACCAGCCAAGGAGCACCACACGATGAGCCAGCGCACCCTCGTCATCCTCAAGCCCGATGCCGTCCGCCGTGGTCTGACGGGCGAGATCGTCGGCCGGATCGAGCGGAAGGCGGGCTGGTCCCTCGCGGCGATGGAGCTGCGCACGCTGGACCGTGCGACGCTGGAGCAGCACTACGCGGAGCACCAGGGGCGCCCGTTCTACGCACCGCTGGTGGAGTTCATGTCCTCCGGGCCCTCCGTCGTCATGGTCGTCGAGGGCGAACGGGTGATCGAGGGGATCCGGGCGCTGGCCGGTCCCACCGACCCCATCGCCGCCGCCCCCGGTTCCGTACGGGGTGATTTCGGCACCATCGTGCGGGAGAATCTCATCCACGCCTCGGACTCGGAGGAGTCAGCCGAGCGGGAGCTGGCAATTTTTTTCCCGACCTTTGCCTGAGCCTTTCCGGGCCGCTGTTCAAGGGCACTCCCGACACGGCGTCACCATTACGGTGGCCGTTCCCACTTCCGCCGACAATGGCGGAGGAACCGTCTCCACGTGTTCGAGCAAGCGCGTCTACGATGGAACCCTCGCGCTTTTGCAGACATCGGCGCGTACCCACATCCTTCCGTAGCCGCACTCCACATCGCCCCACTTGGAAGGCCAGACGCATCCATGGGAACCAACATGTCGTTCATCGGCCGTGATATGGCTGTCGACCTCGGGACCGCCAACACGCTGGTGTACGTCAGGGGTCGCGGGATCGTCCTCAACGAGCCGTCCGTCGTTGCGATCAACACCAACACAGGCGGAATCCTCGCGGTCGGCGCCGAAGCGAAGAAGATGATCGGCCGCACCCCTGGCAACATCGTCGCCGTCCGCCCCTTGAAGGACGGCGTCATCGCCGACTTCGAGATCACCGAGCGGATGCTCCGCTACTTCATCCTGAAGATCCACAAGCGGCGCTATCTGGCCCGGCCCCGGGTGGTGGTGTGCGTCCCGTCCGGCATCACGGGCGTCGAGCGCCGCGCCGTCATCGAGGCGTCCACCCAGGCGGGGGCGCGTCAGGTGCACATCATCGAGGAGCCGATGGCCGCGGCGATCGGCTCGGGACTGCCCGTCCACGAGGCCACCGGCAACATGGTGGTGGACATCGGCGGCGGCACCACCGAGGTGGCCGTCATCTCGCTGGGCGGCATCGTCACCGCGCAGTCCATCCGGGTGGCCGGTGACGAGCTGGACAACGCGATCATCCAGCACATCAAGAAGGAGTACAGCCTTCTGCTGGGTGAACGCACCGCCGAGAGCATCAAGATCACCATCGGTTCGGCGCACGACCTGGAGAAGGACGAGCACACCGAGATCCGGGGCCGCGACCTGGTCAGCGGCCTGCCGAAGACGGTGGTGATCTCGGCGGCGGAGGTCCGCAGGGCCATCGAGGAGCCGGTCAACGCCATCGTCGACGCGGTCAAGACGACGCTCGACAAGTGCCCGCCCGAGCTGTCCGGCGACGTGATGGACCGGGGCATCGTGCTGACCGGCGGCGGTGCGCTGCTGCGCGGCCTGGACGAGCGGCTCCGCCGGGAGACGGGCATGCCCATCCACATCGCCGAGGACCCGCTGGACTCGGTGGCGCTGGGCTCGGGCAAGTGCGTGGAGGAGTTCGAGGCGTTGCAGCAGGTGCTCGACGCACAGCCGCGCCGCTGACCGGCGCACACCTACCCACCTGTTCGCGACAACCGCAATAACTGACCGTTCACGCGGCGGGTCGGCAAGCGCAGTGGCGGCCCCCGCCTTGCACCCCGCCCCGGCGGGGCTGCCCCACCAGAAAGGCACGGCCGCCGCACGTGAGGGACACACGAGAAAGCCGGCTGCTGCTCGTCCTGCTGATCGCCATCGCGTTCGCACTGATCACGGTGGATCTCAGAGGGGGCGAGCAGTCTCCGCTCGACGGGGCGCGACAGGGGGCCGCCTCCGCGCTCGGCCCGGTGGAGAACGGCGTGGCCTCGGCGGTCGACCCCGTCGGCAACGCCATCGCCGCCGTCCGCGACTCGGGTGACCGCCACGACAGAATCACCCGCCTGGAACAGCAGAACGCGGCGCTCAAGCAGCGGCTCGGCTCCACGGACCGCAACCGCTCCCGGGCCAAGGAGCTCGACAAGCTCCTCAAGACCGCGGGTGCCGGCGGCTACGGCGTCAAGGGCGCCCAGGTCATCGGGATCGGCGCGGCCCAGGGCTTCTCCTGGACCGTCACCCTGGACGCCGGCCGGGAGGACGGCATCCTCCGCGACATGACCGTCATCAACGGCGACGGGCTGGTCGGCCGGGTCACCACCGTCGGCTCCTCCACCTCCACCGTGCTGCTCGCCAACGACCCCGACTTCAGCGTCGGCACCCGCCTGGAGAAGAGCAACGAGCTGGGCTTCGCCACCGGGCGCGGCGGCAACGCGCTCAGCGTGCAGCTCCTCAACGGCAAGGCCGGGGTGGACAAGGGGGACCGCCTGGTCACCTTCGGCTCGCGCGACGACAAGCCGTTCGTGCCCGGCGTGCCCGTCGGCGAGGTCACCAAGGTCGAGCGGAACAAGGGCACCCTCACCCGCACGGTGCGGGTCAAGCCCTACGTCGGCTTCACCCGCCTGGACGTGGTCGGCATCGTCGTCCAGCCCCCGCGGGAGGATCCGCGGGACGAGGTCCTCAAGTCCAAGAAGCCGCCCAAGCCCAAGCCCAAGCCCGCGCCCACGGTCACCGTGACCGCCACCCCCGGCGACAAGCCCTCGCCCAGGAGCTGAGACGAAGTGCTGTACGTCAACCGGACGCTGCTCACGGCCGCTCTCGTGGTCGTCGCCCTCATCGTGCAGGTCACCGTCTTGGCCCGGCTCCAGCTGCCGGGCGCCGTGCCGGACCTGCTGCTGCTCACCGTCGTCGGCCTCGCTCTGGTGTACGGACACACGGCGGGTGCCCTCGTCGGCTTCTTCGCCGGGCTGCTGGCCGACATCGCCCCGCCCGCCGATCACGCGGTGGGCCGCTACGCGCTGGTGCTCTGCCTCATCGGCTACGCCGCGGGCCTGACCAAGCCGGAGGCGGGCCAGCACCGTTCGGCGACCGTCCCGATGCTCGTCGTCGCCTCCGCCGCGATCTGCTCCACCCTGCTGTACGCGGGTGTCGGCGCGCTGGTCGGAGACACCGCGGCCCGCGCCGTCGGCCTCACCGGGCTGCTGGCCACCGCTACCATCTACGACCTGGTGCTCGCGCCGTTCGTCGTCCCGCTGGTGATGGCGCTGGCCCGGAAGGGGGAGCGGGACCCGCTCGGCGCCGAGCCGGGCGGTGGCAGCGCCGGGGGCGGCATGCGCGCCTACGGGTGGCTCGCCTCGGGCGCCAGCCTCAGCCCCTCCGGCAGCGGCGTCCTCGGCAAGGGCGGCAAGCCGGGCAAGGTCGGCAAGGTCGCCAAGGCGGGCAAGCGCACCGCGCGCGGCGGCAGGACGATGGATCTGAGCGGTGGCCGCACCAAGGCCGGCAAGCTCAAGGGGGTCAAGCGCCTGTGAGCAACATCCCTGAGACGGGGCGCTCCTCCCGCGTCACGATCCGGCTGATCGCCATTCAGATCCTGGTGATGTCGCTGCTGCTGACGCTCGGCGGGCGGCTGTGGTACCTCCAGGTCCGCAACGGCGACGAGTACCAGAAAGAGGCCAAGGGCAACCACGTCCAGCAGGTCGTCGAGCCGGCCGTGCGCGGCTCCATCGTCGACTCCCGCGGGGTGCCCATCGCCGACAACGAGACCCGGCTGGTGGTCTCCGCGTCCCGCACCGAGTTGATGAAGCAGGACGACGAGGGCGCGGCCGTCCTCGAACGGCTCGCCAAGGTGCTGGGCATGGACGCGAAGACCGTCAAGCGGAAGGTCCGGCTCTGCGACGCCCACACCTCGCAGCCCTGCTGGAACGGCTCGCCCTACCAGCCGATCCCGGTCACCGACGACGCCAAGCCCAAGCAGGCCCTCCAGATCCGCGAGCGCTCCGAGGACTTCCCCGGCATCACCGCCGAGCCCGAGGCGGTGCGCCGGTACCCGGCGCCGTACGGGGCCAACACCGCACAGGCGCTCGGCTACCTCTCGCCCGTCACCGACGACGAGATCGAGCAGGCCAAGGACAGCGACTCGCCCTTCCTGCCCTCCGACGAGATCGGCCGCTCCGGCCTGGAGCGCACCTACGACAGCAAGCTGCGCGGCAGCTCCGGTGTCACCCGCTACGAGGTCGACAACCTCGGCCGGGTCATGGGCGAGGCCGAGAGCGAGAAGGCGCACCCCGGCGCCAACCTGGTCACCTCCGTCGACTCCCGCGTCCAGTCCGTCGTCGAGAAGCAGCTCGACCAGGCGATGAAGAACGCGCGCAAGGAGTTCGACAAGAACACCGGCCGCAACTACAAGGCGGACGCCGGTGCCGCCGTCGTCATGGAGAACAAGACGGGCCGCGTCGTGGCCATGGCCTCCAACCCGGAGTACGACCCCAACGCCTGGGTGGGCGGCATCTCCGGCAAGGAGTACGCGAAGCTGACCGGGAAGGACTCCAACTACCCGCTGCTCAACCGCTCCATCCAGAGCCTGTCGGCGCCCGGTTCGATCTTCAAGGTCATCTCCACCAGCTCGGCCGTCAAGGCCGGCTACCCCTTCGACGGCAACTACGAGTGCTCCTCGGACTACAAGGTGGGCGGCCAGACCTTCAAGAACTACGAGTCCAAGGGGTACGGCAACATCGGCCTGGGCCGAGCCCTGGAGGTCTCCTGCGACACCGTCTTCTACCGGCTGGCGTACAAGGAGTGGAAGAAGGACGGCGGCAACCTGCCCAGGAAGGGCGCCCACGACTACTTCTACAAGACCGCCCACCAGTTCGGCCTCGGCAAGGAGACCGGTGTCGACCTGCCCAACGAGGTCGCAGGCCGGGTCCCGGACCGGCAGTGGAAGAAGGACTACTGGAAGGCCAACAAGGACGCCTGGTGCAAGCAGGCCGAGAACGGCGGCGGCAACCCCAGCTACGCCGAGCGGATCGCCAAGGAGAACTGCGTCTCCGGCATGAAGATGCGCGCCGGTGACAGCGTCAACTACTCCATCGGTCAGGGCGACACGCTCGTCACCCCGATCCAGATGGCCTCCATCTACGCGGCCCTCGGCAACGGCGGCACCCTGCACGACCCCACCCTCGGCAAGGCGGTGATCAGCCCGGACGGCAAGAGCGTCAACGAGATCGAGCCCACCGCGCACGGCAAGCTGCCGCTGGACAAGAAGACGCTGGGGCAGATGGACAAGGCCCTCCAGGGCGTGGCCACGCGGGGCTCCGCCGCCTGGCGGTTCGGCGAGGCAGGGTGGCCGCAGGACAAGATCAAGATGCACGCCAAGACGGGTACCGCCGAGGTCGCCGGCAAGCAGACCACCTCGTGGCTGGCCACCTACACCGACGACTTCACCGTCGTGATGACCATCTCCCAGGGCGGTACGGGCTCCGGAGCCTCCGGTCCGGCCGTGCGCAACATCTACAACGCGATGTACGGCGTCGGAAGCGACGGCGGCATCGACAAGAAGAAGGCGCTGCTGTCCAAGCCGCAGACGAAGCTGCCGAGGATCTCCAAGGACGGCACCATCGTCGCCCAGCGCGACAAGCGCCGCGCCGGCCACGAGGACAAGCACCAGAAGGCAGAACCCCCGGCCGAGACCCCCGGTACCCGCAACGAGACCCAGGTGGCGCTCCACGAGGGCGAGCGGCAGCAACGACAACGCGACGGCGCCCAGCGGGCCCGCGACACCCGCCAGCTCGCCGGAGGTGAACGACGATGAGCACCCACTCGTTCCCCCTCGGCGGCTACGGGCCACGCAAGCGCTCGCTGTGGAACCGGCTGACCGCGCGGGACTCGGTCGTGTGGCGCATGGACTGGTTCATGCTGGTCTCCGGCACCGGCCTCGCGATCATCGGTTCGCTGCTCGTGTGGTCCGCCACCCGCAACCGCACCGAGCTCAACCAGGGCGACCCGCAGTACTTCCTCGTCCGGCACGTGATCAGTCTGATCATCGGGATCGCTCTGATGGCCGGTACGGTGTGGCTGGGCCACCGCCGGCTGCGCAGCGCCGTTCCGGTGCTCTACGGCATCACCGTGCTCCTCGCCCTGTGCGTGCTCACCCCGCTCGGGGCCACCATCAACGGCTCCCGGGCCTGGCTGAACCTGGGCGGCGGCTTCACCGTGCAGCCCGCCGAGTTCATCAAGATCACGGTGATCCTCGGCATGGCGATGCTGCTGTCCGCCAAGGTCGACGCCGGGGACCGGGACCACCCCGACCACCGCACCGTGCTGCACGCGCTGGGTCTGGCGGCGCTGCCCGTCGTGATCATTCTGGCGATGCCCGACCTCGGATCCGTGATGGTGCTGGTCATGATCATCCTCGCGGTGCTGCTGTCCTCCGGCGCCTCCAACCGCTGGGTGATCGGCCTGTGCCTGGCCGGCGCCCTGGGCGCGGTGCTGGTGTGGGCGCTCGGACTGCTGGACGAGTACCAGATCAACCGGTTCGCGGCCTTCGCCAACCCGGCGCTGGACCCCTCCGGCGTCGGCTACAACACCAACCAGGCCCGGATCGCCATCGGTTCCGGCGGTCTCACCGGCAAGGGCCTCTTCGAGGGCACCCAGACGACCGGCCAGTTCGTGCCCGAACAGCAGACCGACTTCGTCTTCACCGTCGCCGGTGAGGAGCTCGGATTCGTCGGCGGCGGGCTCATCCTCGTCCTGCTCGGCGTGCTCATCTGGCGGGCCTGCCGGATCGCTCGCGAGTCGACGTCGCTGTACAGCACCATCGTCGCCGCCGGAATCATCGCCTGGTTCGCCTTCCAGGCGTTCGAGAACATCGGCATGACGCTGGGCATCATGCCGGTGGCCGGGCTGCCGCTGCCGTTCGTCTCCTACGGCGGTACGTCGATGTTCGCCGTGTGGATCGGAGTGGGCCTGCTGCAGTCGATCCGGACGCAGAAGCCGATAGCGGCATAGCGCCCCATCGGTCCGGGAAGGGAAGCCGTCCGGGTGGCGCGGTCACTACCGTTACTCTGGACGACTGGCCCTGTCATCCCCGGGCCCCGTCCGGGGGATCCCCAAGGAAAGCGCGCAGTGATGCCCGTCGAGTCGGTCTTCCCCCAGCTGGAGGCCTTGCTTCCGCACGTTCAAAAGCCGATCCAGTACGTGGGCGGTGAGCTGAACTCCACCGTCAAGGAGTGGGACGAGGCCGACGTCCGGTGGGCGCTGATGTATCCGGACGCGTACGAGGTCGGCCTGCCCAACCAGGGCGTCATGATCCTCTACGAGGTGCTCAACGAGCGCGAGGGCGTCCTGGCCGAGCGGACCTACAGCGTCTGGCCGGACCTGGAGAAGCTGATGCGCGAGCACCGGGTCCCGCAGTTCACCGTGGACGCGCACCGCCCCGTCGGTGCCTTCGACGTGTTCGGCGTCTCCTTCTCCACCGAGCTGGGCTACACCAACCTGCTGACGGCCCTCGATCTGTCCGGCATCCCGCTGGAGTCGAAGGACCGCACCGAGGACCACCCGATCGTGATGGCGGGCGGGCACGCCGCGTTCAACCCGGAGCCCATCGCGGACTTCATCGACGTCGCGGTGATCGGCGACGGCGAGCAGGCCGTGCTGGAGGTCAGCGAGATCATCCGGGCCTGGAAGGCCGAGGGCCGCCCCGGTGGCCGGGACGAGGTGCTGCTGCGGCTGGCGAAGACCGGCGGCGTGTACGTACCGCGCTTCTACGACGTGGAGTACCTGCCCGACGGCCGCATCTCCCGCGTCGTCCCGGGCCGTTCCGGTGTGCCGTGGCGGGTCAGCAAGCACACCGTCATGGACCTGGACGAGTGGCCCTACCCCAAGCAGCCGCTGGTCCCGCTCGCCGAGACGGTGCACGAGCGGATGTCCGTGGAGATCTTCCGCGGCTGCACCCGTGGCTGCCGCTTCTGCCAGGCCGGCATGATCACCCGCCCGGTCCGGGAGCGCTCCATCACCGGCATCGGCGACATGGTCGACGCGGGCCTGAAGAACACCGGCTTCGAGGAGGTGGGCCTGCTCTCGCTCTCCTCCGCCGACCACAGCGAGATCGGCGACATCGCCAAGGGCCTGGCCGACCGCTACGAGGAGGACAAGGTCGGCCTCTCGCTGCCCTCCACCCGGGTGGACGCCTTCAACATCGACCTGGCCAACGAGCTGACCCGCAACGGCCGCCGCTCGGGCCTCACCTTCGCGCCCGAGGGCGGCAGCGAGCGCATCCGCAAGGTCATCAACAAGATGGTCTCCGAGGACGACCTGATCCGCACGGTCGCCACCGCCTACGGCAACGGCTGGCGTCAGGTGAAGCTCTACTTCATGTGCGGGCTGCCCACCGAGACGGACGAGGACGTCCTCCAGATCGGCGACATGGCCGTCGACGTCATCGCCAAGGGCCGCGAGGTAGCCAGGTCCAACGACATCCGCTGCACCGTCTCCATCGGCGGCTTCGTCCCCAAGCCGCACACCCCCTTCCAGTGGGCGCCGCAGCTCTCCGCCGAGGAGACGGACGCGCGGCTGGGCAAGCTCCGCGACAAGATCCGCGGCGACAAGAAGTACGGCCGCTCGATCGGTTTCCGCTACCACGACGGCAAGCCCGGCATCGTCGAGGGCCTGCTCTCGCGCGGCGACCGCCGGATCGGCGCGGTCGTCCGCGAGGTCTACGAGCGCGGCGGGCGCTTCGACGGCTGGCGCGAGTACTTCTCCTACGACCTGTGGATGGAGTCGGCCGCCAAGGCGCTGGACGGCACCGGCGTGGACGTCGACTGGTACACCACCCGGGAGCGGTCCTACGAGGAGGTTCTGCCCTGGGACCACCTGGACTCCGGCCTGGACAAGGACTGGCTGTGGGAGGACTGGCAGGACGCCCTCGACGAGACCGAGGTGCCCGACTGCCGCTGGGACCCCTGCTTCGACTGCGGCGTGTGTCCGCAGATGGACACCGAGATCCAGATGGGGCCGACGGGCAAGAAGCTGTTGCCGTTGTCCGTCGTCGACAACGGCGCGGGCGGCTAGCAGACAGCGCCGCCACCCGCAGCGCCTGCACCGGCGCCGCCGCCTCCGCGCAGGCGGCGGCGCCGGTGCAGGCGCTGCGGGTGGCTCAGTGGAGGCAGAGGCAGAAGGGGTGGCCCGCCGGGTCCGCGTAGACCCGCCAGTTGGTGTCCGGACGCACCTGGTCGGTGCGCTCCAGCACGGTCGCGCCGAGCTCCAGCGCCCGCTTCTCGTCCGCCTCGATGTCGTCCACATCGAAGTCCAGGTGCGCCTGCTGCGGCGTCTGCTGCCCGGGCCACTGCGGAGGGCGGTAGTCGGCCACCCGCTGGAACGCGAGCGGCGTCCCCTCGAACCCGCGGACCTCCACCCAGTCCGCGTCCTGCGGGTCCTCCACGACCTGCCCGCCGAGCAGTTGCGCGTAGAACTCCGCCAGTCGGACCGGGTCCGGGCAGTCGAGTGCGACCGCCTGCATCCTGCGGATCATCTCCGGCTCTCCTCCCACTCGCCCGTCCCGCCTCGTGCGGGCGCCGGGGCGTCCTTCGGGCAATCTATCGGGACGCTCCGGCAGATCCCGTGCGCACCCTGTGTGCCGCAAGTCGGCACACAGGGTGCATTCTTGTGCGGGAAGATCCGTTGCGGGCCTGGGGGGTCTGGGGAGCATGAGCCGTCGCGCCAGTGGTCTGGTCGGTGTCTGGGCCGAGGTGCAGCGCCAGCAGCAGCGCAGGGAGCAGGCCGAGGCCCGGCAGCGCAGGGAGCAGGAGCGGCAGTTCCGCGCCCACCAGCGCAGGCAGGAACAGGACCAGCGCGACTACCGGCACGCCGAGGCCCGGCGCCGCACCGAGGAACTCCAGGACCGGGTCGCGGCCCTGGAGGGGCTGCTGGCCGCCGGCTGCCGGGCGCCCGCCTTCCGGCCTGCCGCACTGCTGCGGCCGGAGGAGGTCCCGCCCTTCTCCCCGGGCCCTTTGGAGCAGCCCGTCCCGCTGCCCGACCCGAACCGGTACCGGGTCGACGGCGGCGGCTGGACGGCCGGCCGCCGCGACCGGGCACAGGCACAGGCGCGGGCGCAGTACGAACGCGACTGGCAGGCGGCGCGGGCCGCGGAGGCGCAGCGCCTCCAGCAGCTCGCGGCCTACCGGAGCCGGTACGACCAGTGGGCCACGGCGCAGCTCACGCAGGCGCGCCGGCACAACGCGCAGGTCGCCGAGGTGGCCGCCGCGGTCGGGCGGGGCGAGCCCGAGGCGGTGGTCGAGTACTTCACCGCGGCCCTCCACGCCTCGACGGCGTGGCCCGAGCACCTGCCCCGCCGCGTCAGCGCCGCGTACGACGCGGCGGCCCGGCAACTGGTGCTGGACTGGGAGCTGCCGGGCTACGCCGTGGTCCCCGGGACCAGGTCGGTGCGGTACATGCCCGGCACCGGCCAGGACAAGGAGACCGCACGGCCGGTGGGGCAGCGGCGCGCCCTGTACCGCGACGTGCTGGCCCAGTGCCTGCTGCTGGTGCTGCGCGACCTGTTCGCGGCGGACGAGTCCGGGGCGCTGGAGTCCGTGGCCCTCAACGGGTTCGTGGAGGACCACGATCCGGTGACGGGACGCCGCGCCATGATCGTCCTGGCCACCGTCATGGCCCCGCGCGCCACGTTCGCCGAGTTCCACCTGGAGCAGGTGGACGCGGTCGCCTGCCTGGTCGACGGCCTCAGCGGGCAGCTCTCGGCCCGCCCGGACCAGCTCACCGCGGTACGGCCCGTCCGCAGGCCCGAGGACGTCGGGAACCAGGTCGTCACCCACGACGACGACCCCGAGCCCGACCTGTTCGCCATGGACCCGCTCGCGTTCGAGTCGCTCGTCGCCGAACTCTTCCGCGCCATGGGGATGCGGGCCGTGACGACCGAACGCTCCGGCGACGGCGGGGTGGACGTCGACGCCGTGGACCCCACCCCCGTCCGCGGCGGCACGATCGTCGTCCAGGTCAAGCGCTACCGGGGCACCGTGCCGCCGTCGGCCGTACGGGACCTGTACGGGACGGTGCAGGACCGGGGAGCCAACAAGGGCGTGCTGGTGACGACATCGGGGTTCGGGCCCGGATCGCACACCTTCGCCAGTGGCAAGCCGCTGGAACTGATATCCGGCGGCGAGCTCGTCGACCTGCTGCACCGGCACGGGCTCGGCGGCCGCCTGGGGGAGGGCGCCCCGCCCGCCCCGGCGCCGTCAGCGCCGCAGGTGGCCTGCGAACCGCCGCCGGAGGACCGGCACGTCCTCGGCATGACCTGGTCCGGGAACGTCCCCGTGGACATCTGCGCCCTCGTCTGCGCGGGTGAGACGGTGCTGGGCGACGACTGGTTCGTCTTCTTCAACAACCCCGGCACACCGGACGGTGCGGTCAGCACGCTGCCGGCCTCGGCCGGGGACAGGGCAGCGCTCCAGGTGACCTTCTCCGCGCTGCCCGAGCGGGCGGACCGCCTCGTCCTCGTGGCCGCGACCGATCCGGAAGCCGACCCCGACGCCGACCTGTCGGGCTTCACGGACGCCCGCATCAGCCTGCGGGACACCGCCCGCGAAGAGCTGGGCCGCCTCGACGTCTCGGACGGCCGGGCCGGCGAGACGGCCCTGGTCCTGGGCTCCTTCCGCCGCAGGCCCGGCGGCGACTGGGACTTCGTCGTCGGCGGCAAGGGCTATCCGGGCGGCCTGACGCAGCTCCTTCCCGACCACGGCATCGCGGTGGAGTAGGCCCCACGGTTCCGCTTCCGGGCCGGGGCCGAGTCCGCAGGTGCCCCGGGCTTCTCGGCCGCGCCCGGTCCGAGTGGCGGGACCGCCGTGGGGCGAGGAGCGTGGAGGCAGGAGAGTACGGCGCCGCCCCGGGGTTCCGCAGCCGTCGTCCGTTCCGTCGCTGAGGAGGCAGCATGCCTCACGTCACCTCGCCCTACCGGCCCGGCACCCCCTGCTGGATCGACCTGGCCGCCCCCGACCAGCAGGCCGCCATCGACTTCTACACGCGCGTCCTGGGCTGGTCGGGGGAGATCGGACCGCAGGAGATGGGCGGCTACGCCGTCTGCCGACTGGACGGGCAGCCGGTGGCCGGGATCATGGCGGCGCAGCCGGTGGGCGACCAGCCCACGCCGCCCACCGTGTGGACCACCTACCTCTCGGTGACCGACGCCGACACGACAGCACAGGCGGCGGTGCTCGCGGGCGGGGAGACCGTGATGCCCGTGATGGACGTGATGAGCCTGGGCCGGATGGGCCTGCTGGCCGACCCCACCGGAGGCGTCTTCGGCATCTGGCAGCCCGGCGACTTCGCCGGGGCCGGGATCGTGGACGAGCCCGGTGCCCTGGTCTGGAACGAGCTCGACACCACCGACCGGCCCGCCGCCTCCGCCTTCTACACGGCGGCGCTCGGCCTGGAGAGCGCCCCGATGGGGGACGCGGACGAGGACTACTTCTCGCTGCTCGCCGACGGCCGGGAAGTGGCCGGCATGCAGCCGATGCCCGAGGGCGTGCCGACGGGTACCCCCTCGCACTGGCTGGTGTACTTCGCGGTGTCCGACACCGACGCCACCACCGCAGCGGCGAAGGCGGCCGGCGGCTGGACGCTCAAGGAGCCGTTCGACATGGTGGCCGGACGCATGGCCGTGCTGGCCGACTCCCAGGGCGCACCCTTCGCGGTGCTCACCCCGCGCCCGATGAACGTGGACTGACCCCCCGCCGCACCGGCCGCCGGCCGCCGTACGGGGCGCTCCGTCCGTCGGAAGCCGCGGCAGACCTGCCGCACGCCGGGAGAGCTCCCGTGGAGCGGCAGGCTCCGCCGTGAGCCGACCGGCCCGCCCTGAAAGGTGCTGCCCGCCCGGCCCGGCAGCGCCGACACGGTGGCCGGCGCGCTGGCGCGGTGCCCCCGGTCGAGTGAGCCGACCCCAGGCGCGCACGCCTCGTCCGCGGCGGCGATGGGAGAGTCCGTTCGCGGAAGGGCGCGGCACCCCCGAGGACGGCTCCGCGATCGCCCCTCACCTCCGCCGCGCTGCAGTCCTGCGACCACGACCACGAGGCGTCCCGCGAGGTCATCGAGGCCTGCGGCGGCGTGCTCGGGGACCGGCGCAGCCCCGGCGCTCCGTTACCGGATCACCACACCGGCTGCCGAACCGCCCGCCGGGTCCGCTCCGTCTCCCCGGGCGTGACCGCACACCAGCCCCGCCACGGCGCGATCCCCCGTCGCTCGGAACCGCACGTCCGCACCGGATCGCAGGGCGGCCCAGGACCGGAAGGGTGTCTCGTGGCGGCCGTACGGCTGCCGGTGCGGATCGTGATGTTCGTGCTGGTGCTGCCGGTCCGCCTCGTGTGGGACCTGCTGACGGCGGCCGGACGGGCCGTGCGGCGCGGCGTGCTGGTGCCCCTCGGACGGGCGCTCCGACAGGTGGGCCGCACGCTCGTGGCGGTCCCGGCCGGCCTGCTGTGGCACAAGCTGCTCGTCCCGGCAGGCCGCACGCTCGCAACGGCCCTCGCCTGGGGCGCCACGGCGGTGTTCGTCCGGCCGTGGGTGGGCCTGTGGCGCCATGTCCTGAACCCGGTCGGCCGCGGTCTGTGGCGGTACGTCCTGCGTCCGGCCGGCCGGGGGCCGGCCGCCTGCGGGCGCGGGCTCGCCGCCGTGGGGCGTGCCTGCGCCGCCGGGTTCACCTACCTCGTCCGGGTACTCCTCGTCGCCCCGGCCACCTGGCTGTACGCCCGGGTGCTGGCCCCGCTCGCCCGGGGCACCGCCGCCGGTCTCGGCCGAGCGGGGCGGTACCTGCTGGTGCTGCCCGCTGCGCTGCTGTGGCGCCGGGTACTCGTTCCCGCCGGGAGCGGCATCGCGGTCGCCGTCGCCTGGCTGTGGCGCTGGTCGGTGGTCGCACCGGTGGCGGGGTTCGGCCGGTGGGTGCTGTTCCCCCTGGGGCGCGCGGTGGCGGCAGCCGTCAGGGGAACAGGTTCGGCCCTGGTGTGGCTGGGGCGGTACCTGCTTCTCGTACCGGCGCTCGCCCTCCACCGGTGGGTGCTCGTCCCCGTCGGGCGGGGCATCGCTCTGGTCGCCCGCGAGAGCGCCGACGCCCTGACGGTGGCCTGGCGGGTCGCGGGGCGGGTGACGGCGAGGGTCCTCCGGTTCCTCGGCCGGGTGCTGTACGCGCTGCTGGTGGCGCCGTCGGTCGGGGTGTGGCGGTACGTGCTGGCCCCGGCGGGCCGCGCGCTGCGGCACGGGCTGTGGCGGCCCCTGACCGCGGGGTTCCGGGCGGCGGGACGCTCCTTGCAGGGCGCCGGGCGGGCGGTGCGCTCCGCCCTGGGTGCCGCCCGTGCCTCCGCCCGCGCGACCCGGGCAGAGATCCGGCGGGCCCTGTTCGGAGCACCCCGCTCCCGGGAGCGGGAGCCGCTGCCGTAGGACGGCCGCGTACCCTGGGCAGAAGGATCATCCGCACAAACGCACAACGCGTCCGGGTACCGGCCGGCAGGACGGCCCGGCCCGCGCAGGCGTTCGGCCACTGGTGCGGCGCCCGCAGCGAGGGCGCCCGCCCGGCAGGTGCGGACTTCCGCCTACGTACCGTTCTGTCAGACAGGGGCGGCCCGCTCGCGCGTGCCGCCCGGCACCGAGGAGAGAACCACTGGGCAAGCGACAGCCCGAAGGCCCGCCGCCCGCACCCGCCGTGCAGCGCGTCCGCCTGCGCTACACCAAGCGGGGCCGCCTTCGGTTCACCAGCCACCGCGACTTCCAGCGCGCCTTCGAGCGGGCCCTGCGCCGCGCCGAGGTGCCCATGGCGTACTCCGCAGGTTTCACCCCGCACCCCAAGGTCAGCTACGCCAACGCCGCACCGACGGGCACCGGCAGCGAGGCCGAGTACCTGGAGATCGCCCTCGTCCGACGCCGCGAACCCGAGGAGCTGCGCACGCTCCTCGACACCTGCATGCCCGACGGCCTCGACATCGTCGACGCGGTCGAGGCATACGGCTCCGACTTCAGCGACCGGCTGGAGGCCTCCGAGTGGGAGCTGCGCCTGGACGGCGTGGCCCCCCAGGTGGCCGGCGCCGCGGTCGAGACCTTCCTGGCGGCCGAGACCGTCGAGGTGGAGCGGCAGACCAAGAAGGGCCTCCGCACCTTCGACGCCCGCGCCGCCGTCCTGAGCCTCACCCTTGCCGACCCCGACGGGCCCGCCGTCCCCGCGAGCGCCCTCGCGGGTACGTCCGGCTTCCTCGCGGGCGCCTTCGCGGGCCCGCCCGGGAGCGCCTCGGCAGGCGCCCCGGCGAACACCTCGACGGCCGCCGATAGGCCGAGCGAGGGTGCCTGTGCGATACTGCGGCTGGTAGTACGACACGTGACACCTGCCGTACGACCCGACGACGTCCTGTCCGGCCTCCGCGTTGCGGCCGACCTGGCGCCGCCGGTTGCCGCAGCGGTGACCAGGCTGGCGCAGGGGCCGCTCGATGAGAGGACCGGCACGGTGACCGACCCGTTCGCACCCGACCGTGACGCGGTCCCGGAGCCCACCGGCGCCGGGGTTGCCAGCGCCGGGACGGTGCCGGGCGACACCGCGTAGGAGCGCCGCCGAAGCCGCGCACAGCCGCCGGAGCACGCCAGGGAGCCACCCGGGCCGCCGCCCGGCAGGCCGGCGCACAGACCAGCAGACTTTCGCCGTAGCCGGGCCGGACAAGGGCCGGAACCGGCGAGTGAGACAACAAGCTCCCGTGCGGCGCCCGCGCCCCGGAGGGCGCCCCGCCCGACGGCGGGCCGCCCCGGATCGAACGAGCGCGGCGCCCGGGAGCGTGACGGGAGAACCGCCCGCATGCTCGAACCAACTGAATCCACCGAGGCAGAGGCAGCAACCGCCCCGGGCACCGCCGCTTCCGGCGGCTCCGTTGCCGAGAGCGGGGGCACCGCAGGCGGCGGGGCCACCGAGGCGCCGCAGCCGGCCGGCAGTACGCAGAGCTCGCCCAGCGACACCCTGCCGCCCCGCCGTCGGCGCCGCGCCGCCAGCCGCCCCGCCGGTCCGCCGGCCGCCGCGGAGGCGACCGCCGCCGAGCCCGGGACCGTGTCCGTACGGGACAGCGCGGCCGACGCCCCGCAGCCCTCGCCCGGCACCGGCGACCGCAACGCCGACAGCCCCGCCGAGGCGCCCACCGAGGCCGCCCCGGCCACTGCCGCCCGTACCCGTCGCCGGGCCACCCGCAAGGCGACGGCTCCGGCCGGCTCCCCGCCGCCCGCCGAGGCCGCTGACCAGCCCGCGGGTGCTCCGGCCGCCGACGCGGGGCAGCCCGCGGCCGCGCAGAGTTCCGCAGAGGCCGCTGCCGCTCAGCCGCCTGCCTCGGACGCCGCGGAGGAGCCGAAGACCCGTACGACCCGTCGCCGGGCCGCCCGCAAGGCGACGGCTCCGGCCGGCTCCCCGTCCCCCGCGGAGCAGGCCGCGAGCGCGGAGGAGACTTCCGCGACGGGGCAGCCCGAGCAGGAGCCGAAGGCGCGGACCCGCCGCCGGGCCACCAGCCGCAAGGCCGCCGCCCCGGCCCCCGAGACCCTTGAGACCCGCGAGACCAGTGACGCCGAGCAGGCGGACGCCGCGACGCCGGGTGAGGCCGCCACCGGCGCTGCCGAGCAGGCCCCCGCCGAGCAGCCCGCGGGGCGTGCCCGCAGCCGTCGCCGCGCCACCCGCGACACCTCCGCGCCCGCCGCCGACGCGGCGGGGGCCGACCGCTCCGACGAGTCGGCCCCGGCCGACGAGGGCGAGGCCCAGGCGGAGACCGGCAAGGCCGCCCGCACCCGCCGCCGTGCGACCCGTACGTCAGCCGCGTCCCGCACCGAGGAGCCGGCGCAGACCGGTGTCCGGGCGGAGGCCGAGACGTCTGCGGAGACGGCCGGCACCGAGGCACAGGTCCCGGCTTCCGCCGAGGCGGCTGCCGGCGAGTCCGCGTCCGGCGGCCGCACCCGTCGGCGTGCCACGCGCAAGACGGCCGCCGCCCCCGAGGCCGCCACCTCCGAGGCAGCGGCCGGGCAGACGGCCGACGCCGACCGCAGCGGCGCCGCGAAGGACGAGGCCGGCGCCGCGTCCGGCGAGGCCGATCAGCAGGACTCCGGTGCGAAGGTCGCGCGCGGCTTCGCCGCACCGCCGAAGAACGCGCCCAGGAGCCGCCGCCGGGCCGGGGGCACCGGTGGGCCGGAGGAGCAGGGCGGCTCCCAGAAGCGGCCCGTCCCGCCCATGACGGTCTTCCAGGCGCCGGTCTTCACCGAGCCGGCCTTCCAGACCCCGCAGACCGCCGCAGCGGCAGCCGAGGCGGAGCGCCGCGGCGAGGTGGCGCCGGAGGAGGAGCCGGAGCCGGAGACGGAGGAGACCGCGGACACCTCGCGCCGTCGCCGCCGCCGTCCCGACACCACCGAGCAGCCCTCCCGCGACGAGCGTGCCGCCGACCGGGCCGAGTCGGACGACGAGCCCGCGGGCGAGAACGCCGAGAACGCCGAAAACACCGAAGACGCCGAGGACGCCGAGGACGCCGAGGACGGAGCCGAGAACGCGCAGCAGGGCGACCGTCCCGCCCGGCGTCGTCGCCGGGGTGGCCGTCGCCGCCGCCGGGGCGAGAGCTCCGAGCAGAGCGAGGGCGCGGAGGCCGGGGAGGCCGAAGCGGGCGCCGAGTCCGCCGAGCAGGGCGAGGGCGCGGAGGCCGCCGGGGCGGACTCCGCCGAGACCGACGACGAGGAGAGCGGCTCCGCGTCGGGTGGCTCCACGAGCAGCTCGCGCCGTCGCCGCCGCCGTCGCCGCCGGTCCGGGGACACGGCGGAGGAGCGGGCCGGCGAGGCGACCTCGGACGATCCCGAGCGCACGGTCGTCAAGGTCCGTGAGCCCCGCAAGAAGAAGGACGGCGAGTCCGCTTCGCCCACCGACGAGGTGCAGGCCATCAAGGGCTCCACGCGGCTGGAGGCCAAGAAGCAGCGCCGCCGCGAGGGACGGGAGCAGGGCCGCCGCCGGGTGCCGATCATCACCGAGGCGGAGTTCCTCGCCCGCCGCGAGGCCGTCAAGCGCGAGATGATCGTCCGGCAGAGCGGCGAGCGCACCCAGATCGGCGTCCTGGAGGACGACGTGCTGGTGGAGCACTTCGTCAACAAGGAGCAGTCGACCAGCTACGTCGGCAACGTCTATCTGGGCAAGGTGCAGAACGTCCTGCCGTCGATGGAGGCCGCCTTCGTCGACATCGGCAAGGGCCGCAACGCCGTGCTGTACGCGGGCGAGGTCAACTTCGAGGCGCTGGGCATGGCGAACGGCCCGCGGCGTATCGAGACGGCACTCAAGTCGGGCCAGTCGGTGCTGGTGCAGGTCACCAAGGACCCGATCGGTCACAAGGGTGCCCGGCTGACCAGCCAGGTCTCCCTTCCCGGCCGGTATCTCGTCTACGTGCCCGAGGGCTCGATGACGGGCATCAGCCGCAAGCTGCCGGACACCGAGCGCTCCCGGCTCAAGCAGATCCTCAAGAAGGTCGTCCCCGAGGACGCCGGCGTGATCGTCCGTACGGCCGCCGAGGGCGCCAGCGAGGACGAGCTGCGCCGTGACGTCGAGCGGCTGCAGGCGCAGTGGGAGGACATCCGCAGGAAGTCCCAGAAGGGCAACGCGCCCACGCTGCTGTACGGCGAGCCGGACATGACCGTCCGCGTGGTGCGGGACATCTTCAACGAGGACTTCTCCAAGGTCATCGTCAGCGGCGACGAGGCGTGGGACACCATCCACGGCTACGTCTCGCACGTGGCCCCCGACCTGTCCGACCGGCTCCAGAAGTGGAACTCGGACGTCGACGTGTTCGCCACGTACCGCATCGACGAGCAGTTGGCCAAGGCGCTGGACCGCAAGGTGTGGCTGCCCAGCGGCGGATCGCTGGTGATCGACCGGACCGAGGCGATGATCGTCGTCGACGTCAACACCGGCAAGTTCACCGGCCAGGGCGGCAACCTGGAGGAGACCGTCACCAGGAACAACCTGGAGGCGGCCGAGGAGATCGTGCGCCAGCTGCGGCTGCGCGACCTCGGCGGGATCATCGTGATCGACTTCATCGACATGGTCCTGGAGTCCAACCGCGATCTGGTGCTGCGCCGCCTGCTGGAGTGTCTGGGCCGGGACCGCACCAAGCACCAGGTGGCGGAGGTCACCTCGCTGGGCCTCGTCCAGATGACCCGCAAGAGGGTCGGGCAGGGGCTGTTGGAGGCATTCTCCGAGCCCTGCGTCCACTGCAACGGGCGCGGCGTCATCGTGCACCTGGACCAGGCCACCGTCGCGGCCGGTGCCGGCGGCGGCAAGAAGGGCAAGAAGGGCAAGGGCAAGGCCGAAGCGAAGGCGGAGCCCAAGGACGCCGCCCAGGCCAAGGAGCCGAAGGAGTCCAAGGCCGAGGAGGCTGCGAAGGGCGCGAAGTCCGGGGCGCAGGAGGCGCCCAGGGGCGGCGGCCGTGGCCGGCGGTCCCAGCAGCCCGCGGAGTCGGAGTCCTCACCTGCGACGGCTCCCGCGGCTGCCGCTGTGGAGCCCGCCGACGCGGCGGCCGAGTCGGCCGAGCTGACGCCGGCGCCCGCGCCGGTGGAGTTCGTTCCGGACGACGACCTGTACAGCAGCGCTGCCGAGGCGGAGGCTGCGGCCTCCGGCTCCCGCGGGCGTAACCGGCGCCGGGGCAACCGGAAGGCCGGGGCCCCTGCCGGTTCGCCGGCCAGTGCGGCGAGCGAGGCCGCCGAGGTGGTCGCGCCGGCCCCCGCGGAGCCGGTGGCCGAGCCGGTCGAGACGGCTGCCGCGGAGCCGTCCGCCGCCGGTCCTGCGGCTGTCGCGGAGTCCTCGGCTGTCGCCGAGCCGGCTGCCGCGCCGTCCTGGTCCCGTCGGAGGGCGACGCGGAGGGCGGGTGCCCCCGCAGGTTCGCCGCGCACGGCTGACGACACCGCTGCGGTGACGGTCGTCACCGCGGAGGAGCCTGCCGCGCCCGCGGCCGCCACCGAGCCGGTGGCCGGCGGCGAGGTCGTCACCGGCGCCGCACCGGCCCGGCCCCGCCGCAGGGTGACGCGTACGGTCACCTCCGCCACCTCCGCGCAGGAGGCCGAGGAGGCCGGCGAGCCCGAGCCGGAGGAGCCGGCGGCGAAGAAGACCGCCAGGAAGACGGCGGGCAAGGCCGCCAAGAGCGCCAAGAAGACCGCCACGAAGAAGACGGCGGCCAAGAAGACGGCCTCGGCCACCTCCGAGACCGCGGCCGAGAAGAAGACGGCGGCCAAGAAGACCGCCGCCAAGAAGACCGCGGCGAAGAAGACGGCCACCACGGCGAAGAAGGCGACGGCGAAGAAGTCCGCCGCCAAGAAGACCGCCGCCGCCGAGCAGGAGGGCACGCCCTCGGTGTCGGCACCGGCGGCGGAGGCTTCGGAGGACTGAGCCGCCACCGGGGTGGGGCGGGGGCGACCTGTGCCCCACCCTCGGGCGGTCCGGGGCGAGGACCCGTATGGGGTACCCTTGACCGTCGGCGTGTCCTGTGAAAGGCACGCTGCTCCTGAGCACCTCCCTCCCCTCCGTGGGGAGAGGCCGCTCCGTCCTTCCGGATCAGCTCCGCGCCCCGCGCGGACGGTGAGCGGCTGGCATCAGGGGCTCCGTTTCGAGCGAGAGAGAGTTCCGCGTGTACGCGATCGTGCGCACCGGCGGGCGCCAGCAGAAGGTCTCTGTGGGCGACGTCATCGAGGTTGACCGTATTTCCACCAGCAAGGCCGGCGACACCGTCGAGCTCTCGACCCTGCTCGTCGTCGACGGTGACGCGGTCACCAGCGACCCGTGGGTGCTGGACGGGGTCAAGGTCACGGCCGAGGTCGTCGACCACCACAAGGGCGACAAGATCCGGATCCAGAAGTACAAGAACAAGACCGGGTACAAGAAGCGCATCGGCCACCGCCAGCTCCACACCGCGCTGAAGGTCACCGACATCCCCGCCCCGGCCAAGAAGTAAGGACTGAGGAGAGATGGCACACAAGAAGGGCGCATCGTCCACCCGGAACGGTCGCGACTCCAACCCGCAGTACCTCGGCGTGAAGCGCTTCGGCGGTCAGGTCGTCAACGCGGGTGAGATCCTGGTCCGCCAGCGTGGCACCCACTTCCACCCGGGCAAGGGCGTCGGCCGCGGCGGCGACGACACCCTGTTCGCGCTGGACGCCGGTGCGGTGCAGTTCGGCACCCACCGCGGCCGCAAGGTCGTCAACGTCGTCCCGGCCGCTCAGTAGGAGCCCGGACGGCGCAGCGGACACTCCGAGGGCGGACCTCCTCCTTTCGTTCGTACGAGGTACGGACGGGAAGCGGGTCCGCCCTCGGTGCGTTCGAATACGAGAGAGCACCACCCCTTCTCCGAGCACGCCGGGAGGCACCCTCAATGACCACCTTCGTGGACCGCGTCGAGCTGCACGTCGCCGCGGGTAACGGTGGGCACGGCTGCGCCTCCGTGCACCGGGAGAAGTTCAAGCCGCTCGGCGGGCCCGACGGCGGCAACGGCGGCCGCGGCGGCGACGTCGTCTTCGTCGTCGACCCGGACGTGACCACGCTGCTGGACTACCACCACAGCCCGCACCGCAAGGCCACCAACGGCAGGCCCGGCGAAGGCGGGCACCGCTCAGGGCAGGACGGCCGGAGCCTGGTGCTGCCCGTGCCCGAGGGCACCGTCGTCCTCGACCGCGCCGGCGAGGTGCTGGCCGACATGGTCGGCGCCGGTACCAGCTTCGTCGTCGGCCAGGGAGGCCGTGGCGGGCTCGGCAACGCCGCGCTGGCCTCCGCCCGCCGCAAGGCACCCGGCTTCGCGCTGCTGGGCGAGCCCGGCGAGACGCGGGACGTGGTGCTGGAGCTGAAGACCGTCGCGGACGTGGCGCTCGTCGGCTACCCGAGCGCGGGCAAGTCCTCACTGATCTCCGTGCTGTCCGCGGCCAAGCCGAAGATCGCCGACTACCCGTTCACCACCCTGGTGCCCAACCTCGGGGTCGTCACCGCGGGCTCGACCGTCTACACCATGGCGGACGTGCCCGGGCTGATCCCGGGCGCCAGCGAGGGCAAGGGCCTCGGCCTGGACTTCCTGCGCCACGTGGAGCGGTGTTCCGTCCTTGTGCACGTGCTCGACTGCGCCACGCTGGAGACCGGCCGCGACCCGGTCAGCGACATGGACGTGATCGAGTCCGAACTCGCCCGCTACGGCGGGCTGGAGGACCGGCCGCGCGTCGTCGTCCTCAACAAGACGGACATCCCCGAGGGCCAGGACCTGGCCGACATCATCCGGCCCGACCTGGAGGCCCGCGGCCTGCCCGTCGTCGAGGTCTCGGCCGTCTCCCGGCAGGGCCTCAAGGAGCTGTCGTACGCGCTGGCCCGCCGGGTAGAGGAGGCCCGGGCCGCCCGTCCGGCGCCCGAGGCGGCCCGGGTCGTCATCCGCCCCAAGGCGGTGGACGACGCGGGCTTCACCGTGACCCGGATCGAGGACGGCATGTTCCGGGTGCGCGGCGAGAAGCCCGAGCGCTGGGTGCGGCAGACCGACTTCAACAACGACGAGGCCGTCGGCTACCTCGCCGACCGCCTCGCCCGCCTCGGCGTCGAGGAGGAACTCCTCAAGGCGGGCGCCCACGAGGGCGACGGTGTCGCCATCGGTCCCGAGGACGACGCCGTCGTCTTCGACTGGGAGCCCACCATGGTCACCGGCGCCGAGATGCTCGGACGGCGCGGCGAGGACCAGCGCTTCGACGCGCCCCGCCCCGCCGCCCAACGCCGCCGCGACCACGAGGCCGAACGCGCCGAGAGGGACGGGGCTCTGGGCGACTACCAGGACTTCGACCCCTTCGAGGGGTGAGGCACCCGCCTCTCGCACGTACGCCGCCGCCGGTGTCCCGCACCGCTGGCGGCCGGAGAACAGCGGCGGCGTCACCGTCGGTCCTCACGCCTCCGGCTGCGGGCTCACCCCCTTGCACAGCGGGGTGTCGTCGTGGGAGCCGGGCACGGCGGAGGCCCGGAGGGCACGGAAGCGGTCCAGGTAGGCGGCGTGGACGGGGCCGCTGTCCACCTTCAGCAGGGTCTCGTCGTTCTTGGTGAGGGCCGGGCCCGAGTAGTTGTGACTGCCGGTCCACACGAGCGCGCGGGTGGCTCCGGCGTACCGGCCCGAGACCGCCAGCGTCTTGGAGTGGACGACCTCGCGGGAGGTTTCGGGGTCGCCGTCGTCGTCGTAGTGCAGACACCGCACGTCCGGTCCCGCGGAGGTGTGCAGGGCCTCCCATGTGCCGGGCGAGCCGGTGCTGTCCTTGCTGTCGGTCTGGGCGTAGACGATCTGCACGTCGCAGCCCTGCCGTTGGAGCGAGGCGAGCTTGTCGGCGACGCCCTGGCGGGTCAGCTTGAACATGGCGAGCCGCACCCGGGTGCGGTGGCTTCCCGTGGCGTCGTTCCACCGGCAGGTGACGTTGTCCAGGATGCCGGTCACGGTGTCGCCGCCCCGCGGGCGGGGGAAGAAGTAGCCGGTGTAGGGCGAGGCGTTGGTGCGGGTGTAGCGCCAGGAGCTCCGGTCCGCCGCGGCGAGCTTGTCGAAGTAGCGGCTGTAGGCGCTGTGGATGCCGCGCTGGGAGACGACCATCGCGTCGTTCCAGAACTTGGTGTAGCTGCCGGTCGACAGGTTCGACGACGTCTGCACCACGACGTTCCGTAAACCGCCCGAGTGGGAGAAGAGCCAGAACTTGTTGTGCGCGATGGAGTTGCCCGCGCCCGAAGCCCCCAGGCAGGACCGGTTCTTGGGGCAGAGCCGGACGAAGGACCGTTTCGTCCGGTCGGTGCCCAGCGCCTTGCGCAGGATGGCGTAGGACGTGCTGGAGGGCATGGAGCTGACGCTGGACTCGTCGAGGACGACCCGCACGTCGACGCGGCGCTTCTTCGCGGTGTGCGCCGTGGCCAGCGCGCGGGCGATCTCCGCGTCCCAGAAGTGGTAGAGCGCGACCTTGATGGTGGAGCGCGGTGCGGCGGCCTTGATCCGGGCCAGCAGGTCGCTGCGGATGGCGCGTTGCTGGGCCGCGGTGCCGTTCGGCCGGTTGAAGACCGGCCCCGTGCCCGGGGCGGTGGCCGCCGCGGCCGGTGGGGGAGCGGCAAGGGCGAGCTGCGCGCCGAGCAGCAGGGCGAGGGGTGGTGCGGCGGCTCTCGAACGTGACAAAGGGGTCCCTCCTGGCGGACGGTGCGGGCCGCGTCCTGGCGGTACGGCCATGGCCGGGATGCGGACATGACCTGAGTGCCGGGGCGACCGGGCGGTACGGACGTGACCGGTGCGCCGTGTGGTTGCCGCCGGTACGGCCGCGCGGCTCCCACCGGCACGCCGAGGCGACCGGTACGACCGCGTCGCCAGCGAGGCTAGGGACGAGTGGCGCCCGGTCCCAGCGGGTCCCGGTGTCATCCGTTATGCCTGGGGCTGGTGTGACGCAGATATACGGAAGGGCCCCGGGAGGCGAATCCTCCCGGGGCCCTGCACCGTTCTGCGCTCCTGTGCGCCGGTGTGCGCCGCACGCGCCGCCCGAACGGGTGACGCCCGCGGGCGCCTTGCGGCCGTCGCGGCGTTCGCGCAGGTCAGCGTCCTACGTCGAGACCACGTCCTCCGGGTCGGCCGGGGCGCTCGGCGCCTCCGACTCCGCCTCCTCGGCGGCCTCCTCCGCCTCCCGCTGGCCGGGGATCTCGGCAGTGCGCCGAGCGACCCGCGCGTTGCGGGCCTCCGCCTCGGCGGCCAGCTCCAGCGCGGCCGCGTTGAACCGGGCGAGCGACGGCGGGTCGGAGGGGCCCAGCAGGTGCGTCTTGAGCTCCTTGCGCGCCCGCACCAGGGCGTCCTTGGCCGGGTCGCGCACCGACTCCAGCAGGGCCGGGATCTGCTCCGCCTCCGGGGTGAGCACCGTGCCGGCCCGCACCGTCGGGAAGGTGTGGCGGAACTCGTCCTCGGTCATCCCGCTGGTGTTGGCCACGGCGTACGGCTTCTCGCTGCTGAGGTAGTCCGAGACGACCGAGGAGACGTCCGAGATCAGCAGGTCCGCCTGGTTGAAGCAGGTGAAGATGGCCGGACGCGGGCCGGTGACGATCTGGTGCTCCGCCACCGGGAAGGACGCCCAGTAGGCCGCCTCCCACGCCTCGGTCGCCTCGCGCACCCGCTCCGCGTTGCCCTCCTGCGGGGTGCCCTGGACCTTCATGCGCTCCATCTCGTCCGCGCTGGAGCGGAACGCGGCCGTGGTGACCGCGTCCAGCGCGACGGTGCGGCGCTCCAGTTCGGCGGCGGCCTGCGGGTCGCGCCGGCCGGTGTCGGCGCGCTCCGCGTTGGCCTGCGTGATCATGGCGCGGATGCGCTGGTCCGCGGCGCCCGCGCGCGGGTCGACCGAGCCGGTCATCGGGTGCGGCTTGTACAGCAGCCGCACCCTCGGGTCGGCGAGCAGGTGGCGGACGATGTTCTCGCCGGCGAGCACCACGGAGGTGTTGCCCGGGTTGCCGTCCCAGCCCTCCCAGGTGGGGGCGTACAGCACCGTCGTCCAGCCGTCCGGGGAGGTCGTGGCGCGTGCCTCGGCGTGCTCGATGGGGCTGAGCTGGGGGCGGCCGACCTCGACCACGTCCCTGTCGTCCACGCCCACCTCCGCGAGCGCGTACCGCTCGCGCGCCGCCTCACCGGCCACCCACACCTGGTCGTAGGCCTTGGCGTACGGGTTGCAGGAGGAGAGCTTGTCGGACTCGCCGTGGTTGATGAAGGCGTGCTTGAGGGTGGGGATGCGCAGCACCTGGGACGTCTTGCCGGAGTTCGCCGGGTGCAGCAGCACCTTCAGCGTGGAGTGCTCCAGGTGCATGAGGTGGGCGACCTTGGGGATGCACACGATCGGGATGTCGGTCGCCTCGATCTTCTGCACCATGAACCGTTCGCGGAGCACGATCAGCGGCCGCCCCTCCAGCTCGGCCAGGGTGCTCAGCCACATGTTCGCCTGGTAGGCACTGGTCGTGCCGCCGGAGAAGTACATGCCCACCGTCGGCTGGTACGCGGCCAGCCACTTGTCGAGCCAGGCCATGACCTCCTGCTCGCTGCGGGAGCGCTTCTTGGGCAGCAGCCAGGTGCCCAGATACACGGCGCTGCCCAGCGACAGCAGGAAGCTGCAGCTCACCCCGACCAGGCCCCACTCCTGCTGGGAGAGGGCAGCGCTGAGCATCAGCCCGAGTGTGCCGGGGACGGAGAAGCGCAGCAGCCGGCGGCTGGGCTGCCGGGCCAGCAGCCGGGAGGGCGCGTCGGTCAGGCGGAGCGCCGAGGCGTCGATGTTGCGGGTGACGACCGGCAGGGTGCGGGTCCGGCGTACGAGCTGGGCCACCGCCTGGCACAGGAAGTGCGCCGCGTAGGCGATCAGCAGCAGCAGCGTGAGCGGGCGCTCTATGTCGGGCGGCACGTCGGGGATCCGGACCAGCCCGATGACGATCAGCATGTCGCGGAGCAACTGCCGCGTGGTGACGTCGAATCGGACCTTTCCCAGCAGCGCCAGCAGCCCCGGCTGCTGGTGTGTCAGGTACAGATCGAGAGCGAGGCCCGCCAGGGAGGCGGTGACGAAGACGGGCACGTTGGGAAGCAGCGCACCCGCGAGCTGCGCGGTGTAGAACACCGCCAGCGCGAGCAGCGCCGCGAGCTGCACGGCGCGTCGTGTGGAGAGACCGGCAGAGGGCACGGGCTGGGCTCCTGGCATGGAGATCGAGGGTTCGAGGGCACCTCGATGGACGAGGTCGGACGAGGACGGATGAGGTCGGACGAGTGGCCGGTGCGGGTGGCCAGAGTCGACCACTGACCGTATGACGCCCGTGGGTCAAGTGACAATCTTCGACAGCCCCGGATGCGTGCTTACCTGGTCAAAGGTAACCATCCGCAGCCGTCCGTTGCGCGAAACGGAGGAGCGCCCCGGACCAGCGCTGACGTAGATTGCGGCGAGGATCCGCGGTCCCCGGGCGCGGGGGCGCCCACTGTCGCGCTCGGCGCCTGTGGCGCTCCACCGTGACACGGTCACGCAGCGTCGCGGGCCGAGGCGTGCGCGGCGGCCCGGACACACCGCGACGGCACCGGAACGCGCCGGGCCGGCGCCGGGGAGCCGTGGCACAAGGACGCGCCGTGACGGTACACAGACGTGCCGTGGCGGCCAGGAACGAGCCGTGGCCCGGAGGCGGGCCGGGCGGCACGGGTGCGAGGGGTACGTACGGACGTGGCAGGTAACAGGGACAGCACGGACGACGGGCGTGGCAGCGGGCCGGGGCAGACCGGTGACGCGGCCGGACCGCGCGGAAGCGCGCCCCGCGAGCCCGGCGGCGCGGCCCTCCCGCACACCGGCGCGCCCGACGCCTCCGACGGGCCGGCCCACCCGCACAGCGGCTCTCACCGTGAGGCGGTCAGGCGGGCGCGGCGGGTGGTCGTCAAGGTGGGCTCCTCCTCGCTGACCACCGCCGCGGGCGGGCTGGACGCCGACCGGGTGGACGCCCTCGTCGACGCTCTCGCCCAGCACGCGCAGCGGCAGGACTGCGAGGTCGTGCTGGTCTCCTCCGGTGCCATCGCCGCCGGGCTCGCCCCGCTGGGCCTGGGCAAGCGCCCCCGTGACCTGGCCCGCCAGCAGGCGGCCGCCAGCGTCGGCCAGGGACTGCTGGTGGCCCGCTACACCGCGTCCTTCGCGCGCTACGGCCGCCGGGTCGGCCAGGTGCTGCTGACCTCCGACGACACCAGCCGCCGCGCCCACTACCGCAACGCCTACCGCACCCTCGACCAGCTCCTGACCATGGGCACCGTGCCCGTCGTCAACGAGAACGACACGGTGGCCACCGACGAGATCCGGTTCGGCGACAACGACCGGCTGGCCGCGCTGGTGGCCCACCTGGTCCGCGCCGACCTGCTGGTCCTCCTCTCCGACGTGGACGGGCTCTACGACGGCAACCCGGCGACCCCGGGCACCCGCCGCATCGCCGAGGTGCGCGGCCCGGACGAGCTGGCGGGGCTCGACATCGGCAGTGCGGGCAGCGCGGGCGTGGGCACCGGGGGGATGGTCACCAAGGTGGAGGCCGCCGGGATCGCGGCCGGCGCCGGGGTGCCCGTGGTGCTGACCTCGGCCGTGCACGCGGCGGACGCCTTGGCGGGGCGCGAGACCGGCACCTGGTTCCATCCGACGGGGCGACGCGCGGCGGGGCGGCTGCTGTGGCTCGCGCACGCCTCGGCCCCCACCGGGGCGCTCACTCTGGACGAGGGGGCCGTACGGGCCGTCGTGGACCGGCGGCTCTCGCTGCTGCCCGCGGGCATCGCCGGGGTGGAGGGCGACTTCTCGGCCGGTGACCCGGTGGAGCTGCGGGACGTCCAGGGGCGGGCCGTCGCGCGGGGACTGGTGAACTTCGACGCGAAAGAGCTGCCCCGGCTGCTGGGCCGCTCCACCCGGGAGCTGGCCAGGGAGCTGGGTCCGGCCTACGAGCGGGAGGTCGTGCACCGCGACGACCTGGTGGTGCTGCGGCCCTGACCAGCTCGTACCCAGCGCATCCGTACAGGTGAGCGGTGCGGTACCCGAAGGAGAGAGGGAAAAAGTCCAGCCTTTCCATGGACACCTTCCGCAAAACGGCCCCACGCGGCCTCGCGGACTGGTCAACTTTGACGCGGGCGGTGCGCGCGGCACGTGCACCCGCACGTGCACACGCCCTCCTCGCCGCACACACCAGCACCACTCCAGGAGGCCCCCGGTGAGGCGACTGGCCAGCGTCGACACGGCGCCTGCTCCCCAGCCGGCAGAACGAGTCATTCCCCAGTCCGCGGAGCGGATCGGCTCCCGGCTCTGGCACATCACGCTCAGCGTCGCCGGCCGGGAGGCGCCGCTGGCCGAGGTGCGGCGCGCTCTTGAGCAGCTCGCCCACGACCACCCGTTCCTGCTCACCAGCCGCTACGCCAACGATCACGCCGAGATCCGCTACTGGGAGGAGGCCGACGACCTGCACGACGCGGCCGCCGTGGCGCTGCGCCTGTGGGGCGAGCACCGCTCCTCGGCCAAGCTGCCGCCGTGGGAGATCGTCGGTCTGGAGGTGATCGGCCGCGAGACCTACCGTCAGCGCGTCGCCGAGGGGTACGGTCCGCCACCTGCCAGCCCGATGGGCGTCCACCCGTTCTGACCGGGGCCCCCGGAGCCGCCTGGTTCCCCGGATCCGGCGGTCGTGAGACGGCGGGGCGGCCCGAGGTCGGCCCCGGCTACCATGCGCGCCATGAGCGCACCCCAGACCAGCGCGGCCGAGGCCGGCGCGTCCGGTACCGACGCCGCCGCCCCGGCCGTGGACAGCCCCGTCCTGGCGGCGGCCCGCCGGGCGCGTACGGCAGCCGCGGCCCTCGCCCCGGCGCCCCGCACCACCCGTGACGCGGCGCTGGCCGCCGTCGCCGACGCGCTCGTGGCGCGTACCGGCGAGATCGTCGCGGCCAACGCTGACGACGTCGCCGCGGCGCGCGCCGCCGGCACCGCCGAGTCCGTCGTCGACCGGCTCACCCTCACCCCGGAGCGGATCGCGGCCATCGCCTCGGACGTCCGCGACGTGACCGCGCTGCCCGACCCGGTGGGCGAGGTCCTGCGCGGTTCGACCCTGCCGAACGGGGTGGAGCTGCGACAGGTCCGCGTCCCCCTCGGTGTCGTCGGGATCATCTACGAGGCCCGCCCCAACGTCACCGTCGACGCTGCCGCGCTCTGTCTGAAGTCGGGCAACGCCGTGCTGCTGCGGGGCTCCTCCTCGGCGCACGCCTCCAACGCGGCGCTGGTGGCCGTCCTGCGCGACGCAGTGACCGAGGCGGGGCTGGCTGCGGATGTCGTACAGCTCGTCCCCGGACAGGGCCGCGAGAGCGTCACCGCGCTGATGCGCGCCCGCGGTCTGGTGGACGTGCTCATCCCGCGCGGCGGCGCCTCGCTGATCAGGACCGTGGTGGAACAGTCCACGGTGCCCGTGATCGAGACCGGCACCGGCAACTGCCACGTCTACGTCGACGAGCACGCCGACCTGGAGACCGCGCTGGCGGTCCTGGTCAACTCCAAGGCCCAGCGCCCCAGCGTCTGCAACGCCGCCGAGACCGTGCTGGTGCACGAGGGGATCGCCGACGCGTTCGTGCCGCGCGCGCTGGAGGCGCTGGCCGGTGCGGGCGTCACGGTGCACGGCGACGCCGCCTGGCAGCAGGCGGGTGGCCGGACGGTACTGCCGGCGGGTGACGAGGACTGGGCGCAGGAGTACCTCTCCTACGACATCGCGGCAGCCGTCGTCCCCTCGCTGGACGCCGCCGTGGAGCACATCCGCACCTGGTCCTCGGGCCACACCGAGGCGATCGTCACGGCCGACACCGCGGCAGCGCGCCGCTTCACGGCGCTGGTGGACTCCGCAGCCGTCATGGTCAACGCCTCCACCCGGTTCACCGACGGTTCGCAGTTCGGCTTCGGCGCCGAGATCGGCATCTCCACCCAGAAGCTGCACGCGCGCGGGCCCATGGGCCTGCCCGAGCTCACCTCGACCAAGTACGTGGTCACCGGCGACGGTCACATCCGCCGCTGACGGAGCGCCGGGAACGGGGCGGGGCATCCGGGGTTCTCCCGCCCGATTCCCGCTCGCCCTGCCCAAATTGACCGCATAGGTCTACGCTGGACGGCGTGCCGGACGACGTGGGGGGCCAGCCGTTCCCGGACGGCGAGGAGCCCGACTACCGCGACCGCGGGGCAGCGGACGACGAGTTCGCCTCCGTGGTGCTCGACGAGGATTTCGTGCGTGCCGCGCGGGTGCACGAGCCGAGCGCGGTGGAGCGGGTACGCGCGGCGGCTGCTCAGTCGCACGCGGAGCACACCGAGCACACCGAGCATGCCGATCCGGACGGCCCGCGCGTTGCCGACGACCCCTTCGGGTACCGCCGGGGCAAGGGGGAGTTCCCCTATGACGACCCCGACGAGGACGACCTCTTCGAGGACGACCCGGACGCCGAGGCGGAGGACCTCGACCGCTACGACCGCTACGACCGCTTCGGCCGCCGCGGCGCGTACGGCGGACCCGGCGGGCTGCCGCCGGACCTGGACGCGTACGAGCACGGCGCCGACTTCGGGTACGCGCACGGCGCCTACGGCCCCTACGCGGCGCACGACGGCGTCCCGCGCCCCTACCGTGGCCACCGCGCCTGGCAGCGCCCGGTCGCCTGGGTGCTCGCGGTGGTGATGGGGATCGGTGTGGTCGCCCTCGCCTTCTCCGCCGTCTACCGGGGCGGCTCCAGCCAGCGCCAGGAGCCCGCGCCACCGCCGGCCAGCACCGGCGTGGAGTCGGCCGAGCCGGGTGCGCTGCCCACTGCCACCGCCGAGCCGCCCGGCGGCTGAGCCCTGACGGGCGCGTTCCGCCGGGCGGTCGAGCCCCGGCAGCCGCAGCTCCGCGGCGCCGCCCACCCCGCCCGGCCCGAGCCGCGCAGGCGGTGGCCGGAAGCGGGGAAAAGCACAGGGAAACAAAGCATCCGCCGTCCGGCAAGTTGTCCGGGACCGCGCCGTTCGCCTCTTCCCGCACGGTCCTACCCTGGTGTCATGGCAGGGCGAGTGGAACCTCCTGACGGCACGCCCGAAGGGGCTCCCGGCGGCGACGACGAATACCGGTCGCTGGTGTTCGACGAGTCGTTCATCAAGGCTGCGCGGCTCCAGGAGTTCTCCGCGGCCGAACGGCTGGAGGACGAGGAGCACGCCGCCGTCCGCACCCGCTCGGAGTCCGAACGGGACACCAGAACGGGACTGAGCTTCTCCCGGCAGGGCCTGATACTGGTGCTGCTGATCGCCCTCGCCTTCGGTACCGCGATCTACATGGGCATACGGAACCCCTACCGCTCGCCCACCAAACCGGAGGCGGAGCCCATGCACAGCGAGCTGATGCCGCTGGCGCCCCTCGACCCGGTCCCGGGGGCGAGCCCCGCCGATCTGTTCGAGGGCAGCCCGGCCGCGGGCTTCGGCAAAGGGGCCGATGGAGTGACGTTGCCGTCCTCCGTCCGGAGCAGCGCCCACTTCTCGCAGAGTCAGGTGCAGGCCGCCCTGGTGGGGGCCAAGGATTACATCGTGCGCAGCTCCGTGGACCCGCAGGTGCTCCGGGGCGCGGAGCGGCCGGTCCGGATGCTGCTGGGCGTCCGGCAGCAGCGGCAGTTCGACCGGAGCGTGCGTGAGCCGCGCAACGACGGCCGGCACGCCGCCACCGCCTGGATGGTGCGCTTCGACCCGGAGAAGGCCGCGCTGGCCAGCGACCAGGTGCGGGTCCGCGGCACGCTCACCGTCCAGGAGGTCTCGGCCAACGCCCTGGAGGTCACGGCCGATCACGTCTTCGTCTACGCCGTACGGCCCCCCGACACCGCCGAGGACGGCAAGGGCGCCGACGGTGGCAAGAACGGTGGGGACGGCGAGGGCGGCAACCCCGACAACCCCGACAACGCCGACAACGCCGACAAGGGTGACAACGCCGACAAGGGCGTCGACGCTGGCAACGCTGACGAGGAGGGCAAGGCCGTCGACGACGCGTCGCTGTTCTCCGTGCGGCGGGAGGTGCGCTTCCACTTCGAGCGCGGCGACCTGCACGACCACCATGTCGCACTGCGCCAGGTCTCGATGCGCGCGGGCCCCATGAACTGCGGGGAGGACCCCTCCGACAGCCTGGCGCCGCTGCTGGCGGGGGAGAGGGCCAAGGACGCCGGAAAGGCGGGGACCGACCCCTATGCGCGGGGCCGGTCCACCGACTCGATGTGCGGGCTGCTGGCGCCCAGCGCCCAGCCCGACCCGGATCACCCCTACCGCGCCGGAAGCTGACACGTCGGCCGTCGCGGTGCACGGCCGTGATCCGGGCCCCGCGGGGAACTAGCCCGCGTCGGAGCCGCCCCGCGGGCCGGTGCCGTCCGAGCCCCCGTCCCCGCTGCCGGACGGTCCGTTGGCCGGTCCGCCGTTCGATCCGCCGTTCGCCTCGCCCTGGCCGCCGCCCGAGCCGCGGCCCGTGAAGGTGTCGCGCAGCCGGCCGCCCACGTCCCCGACGCCGCCCGCGATGTCCCGGACGATGCCCATCAGCGGATCCTTGCTGTTGCGCACCGACTCCGAGTAGTGCGAGGCGGACTCGCGGAAGGAGTCGCGTACGGACGCCTCCCGGTCCTCGTCGCGCCGCGGGTAGTGGCCGTCCATGATCCGCTGGAAGTCGCGGGTGTGAGCCCACTTCTTCAGCTCCGCGGCCCGCACGGTGGTGAAGGGGTGGCTGCGGGGCAGCACGTTCATGACCTTGAGGACGGAGTCGCGCACGTCGCCGCCGGCCTCGTACTCGTCGGCCTGCGCGAGGAAGGCGTCCACGTTCATCTCGTGCAGGTGGTTGCCGCCCGCCAGCTTCATCAGGCCCCGCATGGACGCCTGCAGATCCTGCCCGACCAGCAGCCCGGCGCGGTCGGCCGACAGCTCCGACTTGCGGAACCACTCGCGCAGCGCGACCACCAGCGCCCGTACCGCGACGCTGCCCAGCGGGATCCAGGCGATCTTGATGGCCAGGTCCGAGAGGAACAGCAGGATCGTCCGGTAGACGGCGTGACCGGAGAGCGCGTGCCCGACCTCGTGGCCGACGACCGCCCGCATCTCCTCCTCGTCGAGAAGTTCGACCAGGCCGGTGGTCAGCACGATCACGGGCTCGTCCATGCCCACGCACATCGCGTTGGGCTTCGGGTCCTGCGTCACGTACATCGGCGGGACCTTCTCCAGGTCCAGGATGTAACAGGCGTCCCGCAGCATCGCGTTGAGGTGGGCGAACTGCTGGTCGCTGACCCGCACCGAGTCCGAGAGGTACAGCAGCCGCATGCTGCGCTCCGGCAGCAGCCCGCTGAGCGCCTTGACGACCGTGTCGAAGCCGCTCAGCTTGCGCAGCGAGACGAGCGCCGAGCGATCGGTCGGGTGCTCGTACGCCCGGGACGAGATCCCCGGAAAGCGCCGCCTCTCGCGGCCCGGCAGGCGCTCCGTACCGCCAGTGCCGTCTGTCATGGTGTTTCCCCCTCCTCGACTGGGCTGTCCACACTAGAGGGTGGGACGCGGAGCGAGGCCTTCCCGTTGCGTCCCGCCCGCCTCCCCTCGCCGCCGCGCCCCGAGGGCTCCGCCCGTCTGGGCTGAGTCGGCGTGAGGTGCCGACAGGCGGCCGCTTACGATGTGGCTGCACAGTTCCTGTGCCGTCACGCGGTGCGCCGCGCCGGGCGGTACCGGAACGCGCCGCCCACTGTCCGCGCCTCACGGGATAGGTTCTGCCGACGATGACGCTGCCCAGCACCGCACACGACGCCCTGCTGACCCTCGCCGCCGGCGAGCACGGGGAGAGCGCGCGGCACGAGAGCCTCAGCCCGTACCTGACGGGCGGGGGCGCGCTCTTCGCGCTCTTCCTGCTGCTGTGGATCACCACCCGCTTCAACCGGGACCGCTGAGCGGGCCCCGGCGCGGGCGTCCGCACGCGGTCTGTCGGATCGGCACAGGTAGGGTCGGCCCGCATGGGAGAGCACATAGTGCCGGGTACCGGTAAGCGGCGGCTCGGCGTGATGGGTGGCACCTTCGACCCCATCCACCACGGCCACCTGGTGGCCGCCAGCGAGGTGGCCGCGCGGTTCCACCTCGACGAGGTCGTGTTCGTCCCCGCCGGGCAGCCGTGGCAGAAGAGCCACAAGCAGGTCTCGCCCGCCGAGGACCGCTATCTGATGACGGTCATCGCGACGGCGTCGAACCCGCAGTTCTCCGTCAGCCGCATCGACATCGACCGCGGCGGCAGGACCTACACCATCGACACGCTGCGTGAACTCGCCGGGGCCAACCCCGACACGGACCTGTTCTTCATCACCGGCGCCGACGCCCTTTCACAGATCCTCAGTTGGCGCAACACCGAAGAGCTGTTCTCGCTGGCCCACTTCATCGGTGTCACCCGTCCGGGGCACGCACTGGCCGACCCCGGCCTGCCCCAGGGCGGCGTCTCCCTCGTGGAGGTGCCGGCGCTGGCCATTTCCTCCACCGACTGCCGCGCCCGGGTGGAACGCGGCGACCCTGTCTGGTATCTCGTCCCCGACGGCGTGGTGCGGTACATCAGCAAACGTGCGCTGTACCGGAGCGGCCCAGGGGAGGAGTCGCGAGCGTGAGCGACGGTTACGGATACGGCCCGTCCGACCCGCACGGACCACAGCCCGAGATCATCGGCTACGACGAGTACGGCAGGCCCGTGTACCGGCGGCAGGACTCCTACGGTCCCCGGGGAGGCGGCGGGAGCGGCTACGGCACGCCCGCCGACGGCACCTACGGCCAAGGCGGCACCTACGACGGGAGCGGCTCCCCCTACGGCGAAGGGGGCGCTTACGCCGGAGGCGGCTCCTACGGCGGCAACGGCCCGTACGACTCGGGTGCCCCGTACGAGACCGGCCCCTACGGCGTCGACGGCGGCTCCCCCGGTGCCGACAACTCCTACGGTGCCTTCGGCCGCTCCGAGGGCGCCCAGCAGGCGGGCCACGCGACGTACGGCGGCCACCCGGGGCGGCCGGGTGACCCGGCGGAGGGGTACGGGTACGGACACGGCTCCGGCGCCTACGACCCGTACGGACAGCAGCAGCCGCAGCAGGCTCCGCACCCGGCGCAGCAGCAGGCACCGTCCCAGCCCGGGCGACAGGCGCAGCACGGCCCGCAGGCCCGGCCGGGGCCGCATCCGCAGGAGTCGTCCTCCGCACAACAGGAGGAGTACCGCACCGAGGAGTTCGCGTTCGTCGAGGAGACGAGCGACGATTCCGAGGACGTCATCGACTGGCTCAAGTTCACCGAGTCCCGTACGGAGCGGCGCGAGGAGGCCAAGCGGCGCGGACGCAACCGGACCGTGGCGCTCGTCGTCGCGCTGGCGCTCGTTCTGGCGGGCGGCGTCGGCTACCTCTGGTACGCGGGCATGCTCCCGGGTACCGGCGGTGGCGACGACGCCAAGAACGCGACCGCGGCGGGTCAGCACCGTGACGTCGTCGTCGTCCATCTGCGCGAGGAGAGCGGTGCCAGCTCCACCGCGCTGCTCGTCGACAACGCCGGTACCGGCCAGGGCACCACCCTGCTGCTGCCGAACGCGCTGGCCGTCACCACGGAGGACGGGACGACCACCACGCTGGGCCGTTCCGTCGACGACCAGGGCGCCGGCCCCACCCGGGACGCCCTGAACACGCTGCTCGGCTCCGACATCAAGGGCACCTGGCGGCTGGACACGCCCTTCCTGGAGAAGCTCGTCGAACTCGTCGGCGGCATCTCCCTCGACACGGACACCGCCGTGCCCGGCGCGAAGAAGGGCTCCTCCACGCTGGTCGAGCGGGGTACGGCGCAGAACCTGGACGGGCGGGCCGCCGTCGCCTACGCCACCTACCGCGGTCAGGGCGAACCGCAGGGCAAGCAGCTCGCCCGCTTCGGCCAGGTCATGCGCGCGGTCCTCGGAAAGATCTCCGCCGAGCCGCGGGGCGCCACCAGGACCGTCGAGTCGCTCGGCCAGATCCCCGACCCCTCGCTCTCCGAGTCCGAGCTCGGCCCCTCCCTCGCGAAGCTGGCCGCGCACGCCAAGAAGGGCGACTACCGCACCCAGGTACTGCCCGTGCAGGCGAACGGCACCCTCGGTGAGCAGGCCGGCGACAAGATCGTCGCGAAGGTCCTCGGCGGCACCGTCAAGAACTCCGACCCCCACGCCGCGCCCCGGGTGAGCCTGAAGAACGCCACCGGCAGGCGGGGGCTGGACAACACGGCCTCCGTCGCGCTGGTCAACGGCGGCTACACCGTCGTCAAGGGCGGGAACGGCGCCGCCCGCACCGCCTCGCTGGTCACGTACGCGAAGGCGGCCGACAAGGACAAGGCCCAGCAGATCGCCAAGACCCTGGGGCTGTCCGGCAGCGCCGTCCGCAAGGCCGAGGGCGCCGCGAACGCGGACGTCACGGTCGTGCTGGGCGCCGACTACAGGGGCTGAGTCCCGGCGCGCGGGCGTGAGATCCTGGAATACGACATGCTTCCGACCCGAAAGCCTCGCCTGTGACCGCCACGGACCGTTCCCACGAGCTGATCGACGTCGCCGCACAGGCGGCGGCCGACAAGCTCGCCCACGACATCGTCGCCTACGACGTCAGCGATGTGCTCGCCCTCACCGACGTCTTCCTCCTCGCCTCCGCACCCAACGACCGGCAGGTCAAGGGCATCGTCGACGAGATCGAGGAGCGGCTCCTCAAAGAACTGGGTGCCAAGCCCGCACGCCGCGAGGGCGAGCGGGAGGGCCGCTGGGTGCTGCTCGACTACGTCGACATCGTCGTCCACGTCCAGCACAGCGAGGAGCGCGTCTTCTACGCCCTGGAGCGGCTGTGGAAGGACTGCCCCCAGCTGGAGCTGCCCGAGGACGCCAAGGCGACCCGCGGCAAGGGCGCCGAGCACGCACAGGCGGCCGGGGGCTCCTCCGAGGAGGACCCGACGGGCCCGGCAGACCCGGCGGACGAGCTGGACGGAGAGCTGCGCTGAACGGCACGGCAGCGGTCCGGAACCGCAAGATCGTTCTGTGGCGGCACGGGCAGACGGCGTGGAACCTCGAACGCCGGTTCCAGGGCACGACCGACATCCCGCTCACCGACGCCGGGCTCGACCAGGCCCGCCGTGCCGCCCGGCTGCTCGCCGCGCTGCGCCCGGACGCGATCATCGCCTCCGACCTGCGGCGCACCGTGGTCACCGCCACCGAGCTGGCGGCCCTCACCGGGCTCGACGTCACCTACGACGAGGGCCTGCGGGAGACCTATGCGGGGGACTGGCAGGGGCTGACCCACGAGGAGATCGTGGCCCGCTACGGTGAGCAGTACGCGGCCTGGAAGCGGGGTGAGCCGGTCCGGCGCGGCGGCGGCGAGCTGGAGACGGAGGTCGCGGACCGGGCGGCCCCCGTCGTCGAGCGCAGCGCCGACAAGCTGCCGGACGGCGGGACTCTCGTCGTCGTCAGTCACGGCGGCACCATCCGCACCACCATCGGCCGGCTCATCGGACTGCCCGCGCCCACCTGGGAGGCGCTCGGCGGCCTCTCCAACTGCAGCTGGTCCGTCCTCGGTGAGACGGTGCGGGGCTGGCGGCTCATGGAACACAACGCGGGCAGCCTGCCCGAACCCGTACTCGGGGACGACGACTGAACGGCACCGAACCGGGTGGTCGCGCAGCCGATTTCTCATTCGGCCTGGCCACCCGCTAAGCTGCTACTCGTTCGCGGCGCTCAGGCGCCGGAGCGCGGGGCTATAGCTCAGTTGGTAGAGCGCTTGCATGGCATGCAAGAGGTCAGGAGTTCGATTCTCCTTAGCTCCACGCAAGCGAGAGGCGAGGTGTGCATGAGCACCCTCGCCTCCTTTGTCTCTGCACGGCCTCGCCCCGCGTGGCGGGGGCTTCGCCACCCGCGCCCCCGGGCCAGGGGGCTTCTCTGCGTCCATGCTGCCGCAGCACCTTCCCGCGCCGTATCCGCCAGCCCTTCCGGCGCCTCCCTGCCGACGATCCGCAGCGAGGAACGTAGACGGCGCGCGTGTCGGGAGGACTCGACCCGCTGTAGCAGTGGCTCGACACGCAACAACGGCGCCTCGGCATCCCTCCACGCGCCCAGTCGCACGAGCGCGTCCAACTCGCACAGCACAGCGCTCGGTTCCCGACGTCCGCCGCTCCTGACCTCCGCCGCACTCTGCTGCAGGTGCGGCAGTGCTTCCTGCGGCCCGGGTCCAGAAGCGCTTCCCGCCGATGCATTGCTACCTCTGCGTCGCCGGGCTCTGCGCAGGCGGGGCCCGGTCCCGCGCAGGCTGCCTGCCATGACACACACCCCCTCGCCCACAAGTCCGCGCAGCAGCCGCGGGTTCGCAGCACCCGTCGAGTCTTCAGTGAAGCCGACGCCACTGACAACGGCTCCGCACACGCCACCCGAGCCGGTGGCTCCCGGCCGTCCGTCCGCCGAGGGCCGCGCCCCGGGTGGCTGCTGGCGATCGTGCTCGTCGGCCGGTTCATGGCGCTGCTGGACAGCTTCATCGTCCACGTGACCGCCCCCGAACTGCGCGTGGACCTCGAACGCCTCGGGCGCGGGTCTCCAGCGGGTGGTCGCCGGCTGCACCTTCGCCTACGCGGTACTGCTGATCACCGGCGCCCGGCTCGGCGCCCTGCTGGGCCACGACCGGGTCTTCCTCGCCGGGCCGGCCCTCTTCACGGCCGCTTCGCGTGCCTGTGGCCCGGCGACCACCGCCGGTGCGCTCATCGCCTTCCGGTCGCCCCAGGGCGCCGGTGGTGGTGCCGTGATGCTGCCGCAGGTGCTGAGCCTGATCCAGCGCACCTTCACCGGGCTGGCCCGGGCCCGCGCGCTGGGCCTCTACGCCGCGGTACTCGGCACGGGAGCGGCTGCCGGGCAAGATATTCGGCGCCGTCCTGATCGGTGCCGACCTGTTCGGCTGGGGGCGGCGGGCCGTGTTCCTGCTCGACGTCCCGGTGGGGCTGCTCCTGCTGGCCGTCAGCCCTGGGCTGGTAGGCGTGCGCGGGGAGGCCCACTGCGGAGCGGAGGAGCGCCGCGCACTCGACCCCGGGCTCGCGCTGCTGGCCGTCGTACTGGTGCTGTTCACCGTTCCGGTGGTGCTCGGATGCGAGCAGAAGTGGCCGCTGTGGGGGTGGGCCGCGCTGGCGTGGAGCGGACTGCTGGTGCCGGTCTTCGCCCGGTACGGGCGCGGTTGGCCCGGCGGGACGGGAGGCGCTGGTCGCGCCCCGGGTGCTGCGGGCGCCCGGCATGCAGACGGCCCGTCGTACGAGTCTTCTGCATGATGGCGGTCAACGTCGGCACCATGCTGGTGCTGCACCTGCAGAGCGGACCGGGGCTCTTCGCACTGCGCGGGGCTGTCGGTGGTGCCGATGGCGCCGGCGTTCGCCGTGGTCGGCACGGTCTGGCGCCGCCTGCCCGCCTCCGGGCACCCTCGGCTGCCTGCTGTCGGTTTCGCGGGGGCCGCGGTCACCTTCGGGGGCTCGCGGCACTGCTGAGGTTCGGCCAGGACGGCGGTGGGTGGTTCCTCGCCCGTGTGGCTGTTCTCGGGGTGGGTATGTCGCTCTCGTACAAGCCGGTGCCGGCCCGTGCGCCGGCGCAGGTGCGGTCGGGCGGAGGCGGCCGACGCCAGTGGTCTGCTGGTGACCACGGCCCAGTTCGGCATGGTGAGCGGAGTGGCCCTCTCCGGGGCGGTCTTCCTCGCACCTGGGGCTCGCCGCAGGGCCTGCCGCCTCGGCGCGGCCCTGGTCGTCACCTGCGGGGGGCGGTTGCGGGCATGCTCGCCGGTGCCCTGGCCGGACTGCTGGCCGCCCTGGCGGGTCCCTCCCGCAGGGGCCGGGAGGGCGCACGCGGGGGACAGGGGGGAGATCGTTGACCGGGCCTTAGTCCAGGCGACGGAACGTGGCAGAATCGTGACGGCTGGAAGGGGGAAGGCCAAGGGGAGGGACGAGTGCGATGCCGGCGACGGTCCTCGGCGAGGACGCCACCGAGCCCGCGGTCGCACACCCCCGGCCCCGTCAGGAGCACCCCTCGGGTGCCCCGGACAACCTGCAGTGCCCGTCCTGTGGTTCGGTAAACGTCGCCCAAGTGCTCGGCGACAATGGAGGAGTGTCCTACGTGTGCACGGCTTGCGGCCACATCTGGAGCTGAGTGAGCGATGGGTGCCCACAGCAGGAAGTGCGACTGGTGCGGCAGTGGCACCCCGATCGTGCGCGACATGGAACCGGTCAACAGCGCGTACCAGTACTGGTGCGAGGACTGTGCGCGGGCGCTGATCATAAAGGGCGACCCGATCGAGACGTACCGGGAGCTGGACGGCGAACCGATCTACGGCCGCCTTCTGGAGGCCCACTGCACCCTGAAACGGTTCTACTCCTTCGCGACCGCCTGACCCCACGCGGCGCGGTCGGCCCGCGCCGTCCTGACCGCCGCACGCGCCCCCGCACCCACCTGTGGGACGCCCGCCCGGTGCGCCCCCGCCGCTCCGTCCGGGCGCCGTTTCCACAGGGCGCGCAGTACGAGTACCGCCGTCAGGACGAGGAACGCCGTTCCGGTGAGCGGGTAGCAGGCGGACAGCAGCATCTGGCCGGGGCTCTGGTGCAGTTCGGGCGCCCGCGCGGCGTCCGCGTCGCGGGGCACCCACCACAGCGCGTACGAGCAGAACACCAGCCCGATGGCCGCCGCCGCAGCCGGCCACCAGCGGCCCATGCGGTGGTGCGCCTCCGCGCCCAGCAGCAGTACCAACGGCACACACCACACCCAGTGGTGCGACCAGGAGATCGGACTGATCAGCAGGGCCGTCACCGCGCAGGCGACGGCGCCCCAGGCGGGGGCGTGGGGGAGCCGCCGCGGTCCCGCCAGCGTGGCCGCCACGGCGGTGCCCAGGCCCAGCACCGCCACCACCAGGGCGGCAGCCGCCCACGGTCCTCCTGGATCACCGGTGTGCAGCGCACGAGCCACGACACCGCTCAGCGACTGGTTGTCGGTGATCTCCGTCCGTCCGACGCGGCCGGAGTGGAAGACCACCTCGCCCCAGAAGCGCCGCGAATCGTGCGGCAGCACCAGCGCGGACAGCGCCACGGTGCCCAGGAACGTCGCGGCTGCGACAGCGGCCTGCCGCAGCCACGGGTTCCACAGCTGGGCGGCGCTGCCCGAACGGCGCATCTGCCGGTACCCGCGGGCCAGCCCGCACAGGGCGAGGAGAACCGCGAACAGTGCCGGGGTGAGCTTGATGCCCGCGGCGACACCGATGCCCACCCCCGCCCAGCGGTGCCCGGGCCGCCGTGTCAGGTCCCACAGCACCAGCACGGCCAGCAGCAGATTGATCTGGCCGTAGCGCAGGGTCGTCCACACCGGTTCGCACCACACGGCCACGGACGCGACGACCAGGGCCGCAGCGGCACGGGGCGCACGCAGCGGGCGGCCCAGCAGCCGCAGCGTGAGATGGACGAGCACGACCAGCAGGCCGAGGTTGGCGAAGGTGGCCACTGCGCGCATGTCGGCCACGCCCAGCAGCGTCAGCGGTATGAACAGCAGCGCGGCGAACGGCGGGTAGGTGGTGGGAAGGTCGGCGTGGGTGGCGCGCATCGCATACAGGTCGTAGCCGTTGCGCACGGTCCAGCCCTCGGCCCGGTAGACCATCAGGTCGATCATCGAGGCGCCCGCCGTGCGCTGTGCCGCCCAGAATGCCGCGAAGGAGACCATGCACAGGGCGAGCGCCAGCGTGACCGGTCTGCGCAGCAGATACGCCCTGAGCGCCGGTGCTCGTTTGCCTTCGGCGACCTGTTGCAGCGTGCTCACGGGCCGACAGTACCGGCCCTCCGGCAGCCGGAGAGGGCGGGCCGCACCTGGAGCGATGAGAGCCGCGGAAACCGATTTGGCAGAACACCGTGGACCCCGTGTAAGCTGGCGGAGCCGCTGCGGGGAAGACCCCGGCGGATCACCCCCGGGGCTATAGCTCAGTTGGTAGAGCGCTTGCATGGCATGCAAGAGGTCAGGAGTTCGATTCTCCTTAGCTCCACGTAAGCGAGAGGCGAGGTGTGCTCACGGTGTGCGTGAGCCATCTCGCTTCCTTTGTTTTTGCGCGGCCTTCGCCGCGCGTGGCTGGGGCTTTGCCACCCACACCCCCTCGGAGAGGGGTGCCCGTCTTCGTCAGGGCGGGGTGTCCCTCTGTCTTCAGCGGCCTGGGCGTTCCTCTTTCACCTGGAGGCTCGGGGTGCAAGGGTGGGGGGCTTTCGTCGTGGGGTACCCTGAGCTTCATGCGTGCCGTACGCCTTCTGCTTAGCGAGCCGCGCTGAACCACTGCCGGTCCCTTCTCCGCGGGCCGGAATCGGCGCGGCTCCCCCTCCTGTGCGAGGGGTTTTTTCATTTCAAGGGCGCTGGGCAGAGACGACCGATGGAGCTTTGAGGACGATGAGCGAGACGACCACCGCCGCCGAGACCGCGGCCCCTTATCGCTACACGGCGGCGCTGGCCGCCGACATCGAGGCGCGCTGGCAGGACTTCTGGGAGAAGCAGGGCACCTACGAGGCGCCCAACCCCGGCGAGGGCCCGCTGGGCGGCGAGCCGGCGCGGGCGGCCCGGCCCAAGAAGTTCATCATGGACATGTTCCCGTATCCGTCGGGTTCGGGGCTGCACGTCGGACATCCGCTGGGCTACATCGCGACCGACGCGCACGCCCGTTACCACCGCATGACCGGGCACAACGTGCTGCACACCCTGGGCTTCGACGCGTTCGGGCTCCCCGCCGAGCAGTACGCCGTCCAGACGGGCACGCACCCGAGGACGTCCACCGAGGCCAACATGGTCTCCATGCGGGCCCAGCTGCGCCGGCTGGGCCTGGGCCACGACCAGCGCCGGTCGTTCGCGACGATCGACCCGGAGTACTACCGCTGGACCCAGTGGATCTTCGTGCAGATCTTCAACTCCTGGTACGACGCCGAGGCACGCAGGGCACGTCCCATCGAGGAGCTGGTCGAGCAGTTCGCCTCCGGCACGCGGGAGACCCCTGGAGGCTGGGCCGCGTGGCGCGAGCTGAACGAGCGGGAGCGGGCCGACCTGCTGGGCGAGTACCGGCTGGCGTACGCCTCGGACGCCCCGGTCAACTGGAGTCCCGGGCTGGGCACCGTGCTGGCCAACGAGGAGGTCACCGCCGACGGCCGCTCGGAGCGCGGGAACTTCCCCGTCTTCAAGGCGAAGCTGCGCCAGTGGAACATGCGGATCACCGCGTACGCGGACCGCCTGCTGGAGGATTTGGACGAACTGGACTGGCCCGAGGCCATCAAGCTGCAGCAGCGCAACTGGATCGGCCGCAGCGAGGGCGCCCGGATCTCCTTCCCCGTCGGGGACGCGGGCATCGATGCCTTCACCACCCGCCAGGACACCCTGTTCGGCGCCACCTACATGGTGCTGGCCCCCGAGCACCCGCTGGTCGAGTCGGTCGTCCCAGAGGTGTGGCCCGAGGGCACGCGGGAGGCGTGGACGGGCGGGTATGCGACGCCCGCCGAGGCCGTCGCCGCCTACCGCGCGCAGGCCGAGGCCAAGTCCGACGTGGAGCGTCAGGCGGAGGCCAAGGACAAGACCGGCGTGTTCACCGGCGTCTACGCCACCAATCCGGTCAACCAGGAGCAGATTCCGGTCTTCGTCGCCGACTACGTGCTGATGGGATACGGCACCGGCGCGATCATGGCCGTCCCCGCGCACGACCAGCGCGACTTCGAGTTCGCGCGCGCCTTCGAGCTGCCGATGCGCTGCGTGGTCGAGCCGAGCGACGACCGCGGCCTGGACCCGTCGGCCTGGGCGGACGCGTTCAGCTCGTACGAGGCCGCCATCGTCAACTCCAGCAACCAGGACATCAGCCTGGACGGCCTGGGAGTGGCCGAGGCCAAGGAGCGGATGCGGCGCTGGCTGGAGGGGCACGGCCTGGGTGAGGGTACGGTCAACTACCGGCTGCGCGACTGGCTGTTCAGCCGGCAGCGCTACTGGGGCGAGCCGTTCCCGATCGTCTACGACGAGGACGGCATCGCGCACGCCCTGCCCGAGTCGATGCTGCCGCTGGAGCTGCCGGAGGTCGAGGACTACTCCCCGCGCACGTTCGACCCGGAGGACGCCACCGCCTCCCCGGAGACACCGCTGTCCCGCAACCAGGAGTGGGTCCACGTCACGCTGGACCTGGGGGACGGCAAGGGCCCGCGGCGGTTCCGCCGGGAGACCAACACCATGCCCAACTGGGCGGGCTCGTGCTGGTACGAGCTGCGCTACCTGGATCCGCACAACGAGCAGAAGCTGGTCGACCCGGAGGCCGAGCGCTACTGGATGGGCCCGCGCGAGGGCATGCCGCACGGCGGTGTCGACCTGTACGTGGGCGGCCAGGAGCACGCCGTGCTGCACCTGCTGTACGCGCGGTTCTGGTCCAAGGTGCTGCACGACCTGGGACACATCTCGTCCGTCGAGCCGTTCCACAAGCTGTTCAACCAGGGCATGATCCAGGCGTACGTCTACCGGGACGCGCGCGGCATCGCCGTACCGGCCGCCGAGGTGGAGGAGCGCGACGGCGCGTACTACTACCAGGGCGAGAAGGTCAGCCGGCTGCTGGGCAAGATGGGCAAGTCCCTGAAGAACGCGGTCACTCCGGACGAGATCTGCAGTGAGTACGGTGCCGACACGCTGCGCCTGTACGAGATGGCCATGGGCCCGCTGGACGTCTCCCGGCCCTGGGACACCCGCGCGGTCGTCGGCCAGTTCCGGCTGCTGCAGCGGCTGTGGCGCAACGCCGTGGACGAGGCGACCGGAGCGGTCACCGTCGTGGACGCCCAGCCGGACGAGGCCACGCTGCGCGCCGTGCACAAGGCCATCGACGGCGTCACGCAGGACATGGCCGGGCTGCGCTTCAACACCGCCATCGCCAAGATCACGGAGCTGAACAACCACGTCACCAAGTTGCGCGAGGTGCCGCGCTCCGTGGTCGAGACCCTGGTGCTGCTGATCGCCCCGCTGGCCCCGCACGTCGCCGAGGAACTGTGGCGCAAGCTGGGCCACGAGGAGACGGTCGTCTACGAGCCGTTCCCGGTCGCCGACCCCGCGTATCTGGTGGACGAGACCGTCACCTGCGTCGTCCAGATCAAGGGCAAGGTCAAGGCGCGGCTGGTGGTCTCGCCCTCCGTCTCCGATGCGGACCTGGAAGCTGCTGCCCTGGCCGAGCCGGTGGTCGTCAAGGCCCTGGGCGGCGCAGGGGTGCGCAAGGTGATCGTCCGGGCGCCGAAGCTGGTCAACATCGTCCCCGCCTGAGCGGACCCCTACGGGACGTTCCCGGGGCGGTTCGGGGTTCGACTGGAACCCTGGGCCGCCCCCGCGCGTTTAGGCTGGACGGAGACGGTGGGAGCGACCGACGGAGGAGCGACCTGTGGACGTGGGACTCGTCATCGGGCTGGTGCTCGTGCTGGCCGTCCTCATCTGCGGCACTCTCGTGACCGTGCGGGCCGTCGCGAGAGGCGTCGAGCGCACCGGCGCGCACATGCGGCGTTCGGTCGAGGAGACCGCGCTCAAGGCGCGCTCCGTGCAGCCCGGGCCGGTCGGCGAAGCCGCCCGCATCCGCCTGGAGTTGCGCGCCTCCATCGACAGCACGCGTGCCGCGCTGGAGGCGGGTGTCCGAGAGGATGCGGGGCTCGCCGACTCCCTCCACCTGCTGGACCGGCTCCACGACCATGCCCGCCAGCTCGACGGCGAGCTGCGGCTGCTGATGGAGCACGAACCGGACCGCGCCCGGCTGAGCGCCGACCTTCCGGAGGCACGCGAGCGGATGCGCCGCATCAAGGAGTCCGCGGACTCGCTGCGCTTCGCCGCGCAGGACCGGGCACGCCGGTTCGACGCCGAGGGGCTGGCAGCGCTCCGCGACCAGATCGACATCGAGTCCGGCGCGCTGCGGCACTGGACGCCGGGGCCGGCGAGCGCCGCTTCGACCGACTCGGGCGGCGCGGGTGACCGGACGCGCAGCTCCTCGTCGTCCCCCTCGGCGTCCTCCGCCTCGGAGGATGCAGGCTCGGACCGGCGCGCGCTGGGCCCCTCCGAGCAGGGGCTCGACCCGTCGCTGACCGATCCGACGGCCGATCCGGCCGCCGACAGCCGCAGGCGGTCCCGGCACCCGTTCGAGAAGCGCTCCCCGCGCAGCGCCTCCTGAGCCCCGTCCGCCGCCCGATACGCTCCGTTCCATGCACGGCCGCCTCGCGATCATCACCGACTCCACCGCCTACCTGCCGCCCGCGGCCCTGCGGCGGCACCGGATCGAGGCCGTGCCGCTGACCGTCGTCCTGGGTGACCAGGCCCTGGAGGAGGGCACGGAGATCTCCGCGCGCTCGCTGGCGGCCGCCCTGCGCGAGCGCCGGCCCGTGACCACCTCGCGGCCCAGCCCGGACACCTTCGCGCGCTCCTACCGCGCCGCCGCCGAGGCCGGGGTGGACGGGATCGTCTCCCTTCACCTGTCGTCCGAGTTCTCCGGCACCTACGACGCGGCCCTGCTGGCAGCGAAAGAGGCGCCCGTGCCGGTGCGGGTCGTCGACACCGGGGTCGTCGCGATGGCCCTCGGCTTCTGCGCCGTGGCCGCCGCCGAGACCGCCGAGGCGGGCGGCTCCCTGGACGAGGCCGTGGCCGCTGCGGAGAAGTGTGCCGAGGGCACCTCCGCGGTCTTCTATGTCGACACGCTCGACTATCTCCGCCGGGGAGGCCGGATCGGGGCGGCACAGGCGCTGCTGGGGTCGGCTCTCGCCGTCAAGCCGCTGCTGGAGGTCTCCGAGGGCCGGATCGGCATGCTGGAGAAGGTCCGCACCGCCTCCAGGGCCGTCGCACGCCTGGAGGAGATCGTGGTGGAGCGGGCCGGTGACGCCCGGGTCGACATCGCCGTGCACCACCTGGCTGCCGCCGAACGCGCCGACCGGCTCGCCGAGCGCATCCGTGAGAGGGTGCCAGGCCTGCGGGAGCTCCACGTCAGTGAGGTGGGCGCCGTCATCGGCGCCCACACCGGGCCGGGGCTGCTCGGGGCCGTGCTCTCCGTGAGGTGAGGGGCCTCGGGGCGGGTGCGGGGCAGGAGAATTGGGGGAGAGAAGTGGGCCGCGGGTGAGGTAGGTGGGGGCGGGAGTGCGCGGGCCGAGGTGCAAGCCCCTCGTGTGAGTGAGCGAGTTGTCCACAGCCCGCGGCTTGTCCACAGCAATCGAGCAAGATCACTGCGAATGCCTGCGGCTGCCTAACGTCCCTGGCATGAGCGAATTCTCCGGACGGTACGAAGGCGGCTCCGCGGGGGCCGAGGGCTGGGCGGCGGGGCCGACGGAAACCGCGCGGCACGCGGCAGGGGCCGTGGACAGGGGCGGGCCGGGTGCCAGGACGGCAGGAACGTCACCCACCGACCACGACGGCCCGTCAGCCGAGCCGATCCGGGCACCACGGGACGACGGGACGGTCGCAGCCGATGACGGCCGCGGCGGTCCGCGGTCCCGCCCGCCCTCGCGACGGCGCCCGCCGCAAGGTCCGCACGGCAGCGCGGGAAGCGGGCCGGGACGAGGGGAGGGCCACCGCCTGCCGCGGCGCGGCTCACGACGGTCGGAGTCCCGGCCGGGCGGGGGTGCCGCCGTCCGCGCCCAGGCGCTCCTCGCGGACCGGGAGCCCACCGGGACGCCGCGCCCCGCGGGACCGGCGCCGCACCACGAGGAGATCTCCCCGACGGACGTTCCGGCAGCTCACGGCACCATGGTGTCTCCCAGCGGTCTCGACGTCCCTGCCGGCCGCATGCTTCCCGGCGGCTCGGCCCCTTCCCCGGACGTCGCCCCGCCCAGGACGCCGCCCCTCGATGACGCGCTCGCGGCGCCGACGCTCGCCACCCGGACCAGGCCGATGGTGGAGCGGCCGTCTCCCGACGTGGACGGCGCACCGGTCATGCCACGGGCCGAGGCCGTCGCCGCCGCCCGCGCGGCTGTCATGCGCAGCCGGGAGAAACGGGACCTGGACGACCGGGATGGGGAGAATCCGGGCTGCGGGGAGCGCGAACGGGAGCGGTGGGGCTGGGCCACGGACGGTGGGGAGCACAGGGCCCGGCAGGAAGAGGAACGGGCGCAGTCCGCTCGGCGGCAGGCACCGGCGGAGCATCTTGCGGGCGGGCACCGGTCGAAGGCGGAGGAAGAGGACGAGCACGAGTACGGGGCCGAGTTCGGACCGCAGGACGGATCCGAACCCGAGAGGGTGGGCGGTGGCTTCTTCACGGACCCCGTGGACCGGTGGCAGGGCAGCGAGCGCGAGACGGAGAAGCCCTTGCCGCTGCGGCAGCGCTGGGGGCTGGCGCTGGAGGAGCGGCTGCCGGTGTGGCTACGACTGCGCTGCGGGGTCGAGCCGAAGACACTCGTGGCGCTGGCCCTCGTCCTGCTGGTCGCCGTCGGCTTCGCCGTGCACCACTTCTGGGCGGGGGAGCCCGAGGGGGTCGCGGTTCCCAGTTCCGGTACCGCCCGAGACGCCGGCTCCACGGCGCACTCCCCGGGCGCCTCCCCGATGCCTGGGAGTCGGGGGACGCAGGCAGGCGGTGCCCAGGGTGCCTCCGCCGGCCCGTCCTCGGGCAAGCAGCTTGTGATCGACATCTCCGGGAAGGTGCACGACCCGGGCGTGCACCGGCTGCCCGCCGGGTCGCGGGTGACCGACGCGCTGGAGGCCGCCGGCGGGCTCCGTAAGGGAGCGGACACCCGGGGGTTGAACCAGGCGCGGTTGCTGGTGGACGGAGAACAGATCGTGGTGGGCGAGCCCGGGAAGGACGGTGCCCCACCGGCCGCCGCCCCGGGCGGAACCGCCACAGGGGGAGCTGCTTCCGGAGGTGCGAGCGGTGCCCCCGCGGCGCCGATCAGCCTCAGCTCGGCGACTCCCGAGCAGTTGGAGAACCTGCCCGGGGTCGGGCCGGTACTGGCCCAGCACATCGTGGACTACCGCACCGAGCACGGGGGCTTCAGCTCGGTGGACCAGCTCAAGCAGGTCAACGGCATCGGCGAGAAGCGGTTCGCCGACATCGAACCGCAGGTGTCCCCGTGACCCCCGAACCGGTGGCCGGCGCCCCTCGCCCGCCCGGACCGGACTTGCGCCCGCCCGGACCGGACGTGGCGCCGCCCCCCGCCGTGCGGCCGCGTCGGGCTCTGCCACGCGGCTCGCCCGGCGAGGCGGAGAAGCCGTCCGGACAGCCGCAGGACCTACGCCTCGTCGGGCCCGCGCTGGCGGCCTGGGCGGCGGCTGCGGCAGCCCTTGGCGCCTCGGGCGCGCAGGCCGCGGTCGGCGTCACCCTGTGCGGCCTGGCGGGGCTCCTCCTGGTGGCACTGTCGCTGCGGGGCAGGCGTGGTGAGCCGGAGGGCACCCGAGCGCGCCGAGAGGAGCCCGCAGCGGGCAGCGGCCCCGCAGCGGATCGCGGCGTCACGGCGGGCCGCAGTCCGTGTCAGTCCGACCGTAGCCGAGGCCGGACCGCCCCGGCGCCCGGTGTTGCCCGCGCCCGTCGTGGAGCCCGGACGCTGCTCATCGGCGCGGCGGCCTGCCTGCTGTGCGCGGCGGCGGCAGGTGGCAGCGCTGCCCTGCACGCCGCCGACCTGCACAGAGGTCCGGTGCCTGCGGTGGCGAAGCAGCAGGCGCACGCCACCGTCGAGGTCGTCGTCACGGGAGACCCCCGGATGTCGCGGCCGCGGGTGCATGGCGCGCGGCAGTCGCCCGGGTCGGTCGTCGTCCCTGCCGACGTGGTCACTCTCGTGGCCGGCGACGGCGCGCGAACCCGACTGCGGACGCCGGTGCTGCTGTTGGTCAGGTCGGAAGAGGGACGGAAGGAAGACGGGACACAGGATCGTGCGCCTGCCGAAGGGGCGGGGCAGGACGAGAACCCGCGGGCCGGGCGGGGCGGAGAGGAGAAGGCCGGAGGGGACGACGAGCGGGCCGGACAGGGCGGAGGGACAGCAGGCAGCGGTCGGGGTGGCACCGTCACCTCCTCGCGGGCCGCATGGCTGAGACTGCTGCCCTCCACCCGGTTGCGGGTGCGTGCCGAAATGGTGCCGCCTGCCACCGACCGCAAGGGCGCCCAGGACATCGCCGCCGTGCTGTTGCTCGGCCACGGCCCGCCCGAGGTCGTCGAGGGCCCCACGGCGGTGCAGCGGATCGCGGGCGACCTCCGTGCCGGGTTGCGCAACGCGAGCGCCGGGCTGGGCGAGGATGCGCGCGGCCTGCTGCCTGGCCTGGTGGTCGGCGACACCTCCCGGCTGAGCCGCGAGCTGGAGGACGCCTTCCGCGCCACGGACATGACCCACCTCGTCGCCGTGAGCGGGGCGAACCTCTCCATTCTGTTGGTGCTGCTCATCGGACCGCCGGGCCTCGCTCACCGGGCGGAGCGGCGCGGACTCGCGCCGCGGCTCGGGCTGCCGTTGCGGACGACGGCCGTGGTGGCGGCTGTGCTGACGCTGGGCTTCGTGGTGGTCTGCCGGCCGGAACCGAGTGTGCTGCGGGCGGCGGCCTGCGGGCTTATCACGGTCTGGGCGATCGGGACAGGGCGGCGGCGTTCGCTGCTGCCGGCGCTCGCGACCGCGGTGCTCGTGCTGCTCTTCTACGACCCCTGGCTGGCGCGGGACTTCGGGTTCCTGCTCTCCGTCCTGGCCACCGCTTCGCTGTTGACGGTGGCTCCCGGATGGTCAGAGGCGCTGCGCACAAAGGGGTGCCCGGGCCGACTCGCGGAGGCGCTGGCCGCTGCGGCCGCCGCACAGGCGGCGTGTGCGCCGGTCGTCGTGGTGCTGGCGGCGCACGTGAGTCTGGTGGCGGTGCCGTGCAACCTGCTGGCGGAGTTCGCGGTGGCACCCGCCACTGTGCTCGGGTTCGCCGCGCTGGGGGCGGCTCCCCTGGCACCTCCGTTGGCCGAGGGGCTCGCCTGGCTGGCGAGTTGGCCGGTCGAGGCCATCGCGGGGATCGCGAGAACGGGTGCCGGACTGCCCGGGGCGGAGATCGGCTGGCCCGGTTCGTGGACGGGAGCATTGGGGCTGGCGGCTCTGTTGGGCGGGTTCGTGCTGCTTGCGGTGCGGCTGAGGCTGCCGCACCGGCCGTGGTGGTGTGCCGCGTGTGTGCTCGTGCTGTTGGTGGCCCTGGTACGGCCGGTGCCGCTGGTGCGGCCGTTCACGGGGTGGCCTCCGGCCGGATGGCGCATGGTGGCGTGCGATGTCGGTCAGGGCGATGCACTGGTGCTGGCGGTGGACGGGAAGAGCGGTGGCGGGGGAGGGGCTGTCGTGGTGGATGCCGGCCCCGATCCGAAGGCGGTCGACCGCTGTCTGACCGGGCTCGGGGTGACGTCGGTGCCCCTGGTCGTCCTCACGCACTTCCACGCCGATCATGTGGCCGGGCTGCCCGGGGTGTTGCGGGGCAGGAAGGTGGGGGCCATCGAGACGACGGCCCTCGCCGAGCCTGCGGGCCAGGCCGAGTTCGTGCGCGCAACGGCCCGACGGGCCGGGGTGCCGGCGCTGATCGCGGAAGCGGGGGAGCGACGGCACACCGGTGACCTGCGATGGGAGGTGGTGTGGCCGCAACCCGCCGCTCCGGCCGGTGTGCCGGAGGGCAGCAGGGGGTGGGGAGCTGGAGGAGAAGGGAAGGGCGAAGGGGAGGGTGCCAACGACGCGAGCGTCACGCTGCTCGTGCGCACGGCGGGACTCACGCTGTTCCTCCCTGGCGATCTCGAACCGGACGCGCAGCAGGCTCTGTTGCGGTTGCGCCCCGATCTGCCGCGGGTCGACGTACTGAAGGTCGCCCACCATGGTTCGCGGTTCCAGGATCCGGAGCTGCTGCGGCGGTTGCGGCCGCGGGTGGCCCTCGTCTCGGCAGGGCGGGACAACCCGTACGGACACCCGGCCCCCGGGACGCTGGCCGCACTGGCCGCCGAGGGGGCCCTGGTCGCCCGTACGGACCGGAACGGGGCCCTGGCGCTGGTGCGGCGCCCGGACGGCACCCCTGCTGTGGTCACTCAGCGTGGCAGTGCGGCCACGTCGGGGGCGCATGGGATGCATGAGTCGGTTTCGCGCGGGCCGGGCGACGACTGCGGGAACCGCGCCATGCAGGCCGAAGGCTCTCCCCTCAGTCGTGCTCCAGCCAGCCCTCGTGCTCTTCGGCGACGGTGGCCAGAAGCGCGGGGTCGTAAGCGGCGTCCGGGTCTTCGAGAACCACCAGCCACTGGGCGTCCTCGGCATCGTCCTCCCCCGCGAGAGCGTCGCGGACGAGTTCGGGTTCCTGGGGGAGCCCGAGCCGCAGCTCCAACTGCTCGGCCACCTCCTCGGCCGCGTCCCTGTCGGGCAGTACCAGTACATGCCGTGCGTCGTCGCTCACCGTGGCATTGTCCCAGCGCACCACTGTCACGCTCCGCGTACTCCGGGGGACGAGGCGAGGCCCCCTTGGGCGTCATCGGGTGTCACCGGGTGGCAGTCAATGCGATCGGGGAGCACCAGGTGGCACCGGGGGCCGCGACGAGGCACCCGCACCTCACGAGCCGCCCCCGGCACGTGTCACCGCGAGGCACCATTGAGGCCCCACCGAGGGGCGACGGCGTGGAGTGAAGCGGTGTGCAGCCGGCAGGTCAGCCTGGGCGGCATTCCCTGTCGGTACGGCGTGGGATGCTGGTTCGCGATGGCTGCGCGTAAGAAGACCTCGGACGATCCACTCGCCCCCCTGACCCTCGCGGTGGGCCAGGAGGAGCTGCTCATCGAGCGGGCAGTACGGGTGGTGATCGACGCGGCACGCGCCGCCGACGCCGACACGGACGTGCGGGATCTCGCGCAGGGTGAGCTGCAGCCGGGCACGCTCGCCGAGCTGACCAGCCCGTCGCTGTTCGCCGAGCGGAAGGTTGTCGTCGTACGAGCGGCCCAGGACCTGGCGGCGGACACGGTCAAGGACGTGAAGGCGTATGTGTCGGCGCCGGTGGAGGAGATCACGCTCGTCCTCGTGCACGCCGGCGGTCCGAAGGGCAAGGGACTGCTGGATGCCGCGCGCAAGGCCGGAGCGCGGGAGGTCGAGTGCCCGAAGATGACGAGGCCCGCCGACCGGCTGGCGTTCGTCCGGGGGGAGTTCCGGACCGCGGGACGCTCGGCGACGCCGGAGGCGTGCCAGGCGTTGGTCGACGCGATCGGCAGTGATCTGCGGGAGCTTGCTTCGGCATGCGCCCAGTTGACCGCCGATGTGGAGGGCACGATCGACGAGGCCGTGGTCGGCCGCTACTACACCGGGCGGGCGGAGGCTTCCAGCTTCACGGTCGCCGACCGGGCGGTCGAGGGGAAGGCCGCCGAGGCGCTGGAGACCCTGCGCTGGGCGGTCGCCACGGGGGTCGCCCCCGTTCTGATCACCAGCGCGCTGGCGCAGGGGGTGCGGGCCATCGGCAAGCTGGCGGGCGCTCCGCGCGGGGCACGCCCGGGCGACCTGGCCCGCGATCTGGGAATGCCGCCGTGGAAGATCGACCGCGTGCGCCAGCAGATGCGTGGCTGGACGCCGGACGGGGTGGCCGTGGCGTTGCGCGCCGTCGCGGAGGCCGACGCCGCGGTGAAGGGCGCCGGCAGTGACCCGGAGTACGCACTGGAGAAAGCCGTCGTCGCCATCGCCGGTGCCGCCCGCTCCCGCTGACCCTATCTCTGGGCGGGTCACCCCCTGGGCCTCCAGACACCCACCCCGGCCCTCTCCCGCCCACGCTGCGAGGCCGAGACTCGCCCCGGCAAACCAGCCCCACCCAGCACCGGGCGCCCCGCATCGGGGCCCACCCAGCGTCGGCCGCCGGCCCGACAGCGGTGCCCCGTCCGACATCGGGCAGCCCCCACCCCGCACCTGGCCCCACTCCGCGTCGGGGCCCACCCAGCACCGGGCGCCGCCCCGCATCGGGGCCCACCCAGCGTCGGCCGCCGGCCCGACAGCGGTGCCCCGCCCGACATCGGGCGACCCCCACCCCGCACCGGGCCACGCCCGGCATGGGTGCCCCGGCATGCGGAAGACCCCGCCCGGGGCCTGGGGAAGGGCCGGGCGGGGTCTCTCGTCGTGCTGTGCGAGGCGCCGCACCCGCGTGGCGAACGCAGGCCGCGTGCGGCGCGCTGTCTCAAACGGTGGCTCGGACGTACGGCGGATGAGAGAGGGCCCGCCTTGCGACGTCGGAGCCGGTCGGGTCACCCTTCCCCGGAGTTCTCGTCCGGAGGAGCCCCCGTGCGGGGGCCGGGGCCCGGCGGGCCGAGAGGCGTCGGTCAGCCGTTGAGGGTGGCCACGTGCTTGGCCAGGGCCGCCTTCTTGTTGGCAGCGTTGTTCTTGTGCAGAACGCCCTTGCTGACGGCCTTGTCGAGCTTGCGGGCGGCGGCCTTGTGGGCCTCGCTCGCCTTGGCGGTGTCGCCGGCGGCGACGGCCTCGCGGGTGCGACGGATCGCGGTCTTCAGCTCGGACTTGACGGCCTTGTTGCGCTGCCGTGCCTTCTCGTTGGTGTTGATCCGCTTGATCTGGGACTTGATGTTCGCCACGAAAGAGCCTTTGCGGTTTCGGAGTTTCAAACGCCGGTGCCGTCGGGCACCGCACAGTGCATCCGTGCCATCCGGTGCCGTCAGGCACAAGGCACAGTCGCCCAGGCTACCAGTCGGGCGTGCACCCCTCCCAATCCGGTCGGTACCCGGCGCGCATGGGACCATGGTGTGCGACACACCCGCGCGCGATCCCGGCGGAGCCTCCGTCGGCCCCTTCGTGCGGTCACCACGCTGAAGCACCAGCACCAGCACCGAGCATCTGCACCAAGCACCTGCACCGAGCACCGAACCGCCAGCCCGAAGTCACCGACAGGCCAGACCCGACAGGACACTGCGTGCCCGCGACCCCAACGAACGCGCCGGAGCCGAGCCGTACCGACCCGGCGCTGATCCGTAACTTCTGCATCATCGCGCACATCGACCACGGCAAGTCCACGCTTGCCGACCGGATGCTCCAACTGACCGGCGTCGTGGACAAGAGGCAGATGCGCGCGCAGTACCTCGACCGCATGGACATCGAGCGCGAGCGGGGCATCACGATCAAGTCCCAGGCCGTGCGGATGCCCTGGGCGCCCACGGCCGATCCGGGCTCCCCGCACGTGCTCAACATGATCGACACGCCGGGTCACGTGGACTTCACCTACGAGGTCTCCCGTTCGCTGGCGGCGTGCGAGGGGTGCATCCTGCTGGTCGACGCCGCGCAGGGGATCGAGGCGCAGACCCTCGCCAACCTGTATCTGGCGATGGAGCACGACCTGACGATCATCCCCGTGCTCAACAAGATCGACCTGCCGGCGGCCCAGCCGGAGAAGTTCGCCGCGGAGCTGGCGCACCTGATCGGCTGCGAGCCGGAGGACGTGCTCAAGGTCTCGGCGAAGACGGGCGAGGGTGTTCAGGAGCTGCTGGACGAGGTCGTCCGGCAGGTGGCCCCGCCGACCGGTGTGGCGGACGCCCCGGCGCGCGCGATGATCTTCGACTCGGTCTACGACGCGTACCGCGGTGTGGTCACCTACATCAAGGTCGTCGACGGCAAGCTCAGCAAGCGCGAGCGCATCCGCATGATGTCGACCGGCGCCACGCACGAGCTGCTGGAGATCGGTGCGAACTCCCCGGAGATGACGCCCGCCGACGGGCTGGGCGTGGGCGAGGTCGGCTATCTGATCACCGGTGTGAAGGACGTGCGCCAGTCGAAGGTGGGTGACACGGTCACCCAGCAGACCAAGGGCGCCGAGAACCCGCTGCCGGGCTACAAGGACCCGAAGCCCATGGTGTTCTCGGGGCTGTATCCGCTGGACGGTTCGGACTACCCGCTGCTGCGGGACGCGCTGGACAAGCTGCTGCTCAACGACGCCGCGCTCACCTACGAGCCGGAGACCTCGGCGGCGCTGGGCTTCGGTTTCCGGGTGGGCTTCCTGGGGCTGCTGCACCTGGAGGTGATCCGCGAGCGCCTGGAGCGGGAGTTCGGTCTCGATCTGATCGCCACGGCGCCCAACGTGATCTACCGGGTGGAGATGGAGGACGGCACCGAGCATGTGGTGACCAACCCCAGCGAGTTCCCCACCGGGAAGACCGCCACCGTGCACGAGCCGGTGGTACGGGCCACCCTGATCGCGCCCAGCGAGTTCATCGGCGCGATCATGGAGCTGTGCCAGTCGCGGCGCGGCAATCTGCAGGGCATGGACTACCTGTCGGAGGACCGGGTCGAGTTGCGGTACACGCTGCCGCTGGCGGAGATCGTCTTCGACTTCTTCGACGCGCTGAAGTCCCGCACCCGTGGCTACGCCTCTCTCGACTACGAGCCGACCGGCGAGCAGGAGGCCGACCTGGTCAAGGTCGACATCCTGCTCCAGGGCGACAAGGTGGACGCGTTCTCCGCGATCGTCCACCGGGAGAAGGCGTACTCCTACGGCACCCGCATGGCGAACAAGCTGCGCGAGCTGATCCCGCGCCAGCAGTTCGAGGTGCCCATCCAGGCGGCTGTCGGCGCCCGCATCATCGCCCGTGAGACGATCCGCGCGATCCGCAAGGACGTGCTGGCCAAGTGCTACGGCGGTGACATCTCGCGGAAGCGGAAGCTGCTGGAGAAGCAGAAGGAGGGCAAGAAGCGGATGAAGGTCGTCGGCCGGGTGGAGGTGCCGCAGGAGGCGTTCATCGCGGCGCTGTCGACCGACGACGGCGGCGGCGAGAGCGGCAAGGCCAAGAAGTAGCCGCCGCCCGGTCAGGACGGTTACCCCGGGTTCCCCCTACGATCCGTGCAGCAGCCCCCTTACGTAAGGGGGCTGCGGCGTTTAGTCTGATCACTGCTCAGTAGTTACTCACGAGTCATAAGCGCGGGCCCGCTCCCACCGGACGGCCACCGAGCACGACGTGGCACAGGGCGCGCGGCACGCGTTGGCGCACGACGCAGGACGAGACGCAGAACGTAGGACGCAAGGACGCGGGTCCCGGAGGATGGCGTGAGCGACACACAGTCCCTGATCGAGAACCGGCCGCCCTCCGTGGCGACGCTCTTCCTGGAACGGGTCGAGGCCACTCCCGAGGCGGAGGCCTACCGCTACCCGGTCGTCCGCCCCGCAAGCGCGGGGGAGGGGCCCGACGAGTGGCGCTCCTACACCTGGCGTGAGGCGGCCGAGCGGATCTTCTCCGTCGCGGCCGGGCTCATGGACCTGGGGGTCCGCCCCGAGGAGCGGGTCGCCATCGCGTCCAGTACGCGGATCGAGTGGATCCTCTCCGACCTGGGGATCCTGTGCGCGGGGGCGGCGACGACCACCGTCTACCCGAGCACCAATGCGGACGAGGTGGCCTACATCCTCGCCGACTCGGACAGCAGGGTGCTGATCGCCGAGGACGCCGAGCAGGTCGCGAAGGTCCGCGCGCACCGGGACGAGCTGCCCGAGCTGGCGCACGTGGTACTGATGGACGGCGAGCCGGAGGCGGCGGACGCCGAGGCGGGGTGGGTCATCGGCTTCGCGGAGCTGGAGCGCCGCGGCGCCGCCTACCGTGCGGAGCACCCGGAGGCAGTCACCACGACGGTCCGGTCGCTGCGCCCCGACCAGCTCGCCACGCTGATCTACACCTCCGGTACGACGGGCAGGCCCAAGGGTGTGCGGCTGGCGCAGGACGCCTGGTCGTACATGGCCAAGGCCGTGCCTCCGACCGGGCTGCTGCACCAGGACGACGTGCAGTACCTGTGGCTGCCGCTGGCGCACGTGTTCGGCAAGATGCTGATCTCCGCGCAGATCGACTCCGGCCACGTGATCGCCGTGGACGGCCGCGTCGACAAGATCATCGACAATCTGCCGGTCGTGCAGCCGACGAAGATGTGCGCGGTGCCGCGGATCTTCGAGAAGGTCTACAACGGCGTCGCGCAGAAGGCGCGGGCCGGCGGCGCGGCCAAGTACAAGATCTTCCAGTGGGCGGCCGAGGTCGCCCGCGAGTACGCGAGGACCACGCAGGACAACCAGCGCCGCACCGGCGTCCCCGACGCACCGACCGGCCTGAAGGTCAAGCACGCCGTCGCCGACCGGCTCGTCTACAGCAAGCTGCGAGAGGCGTTCGGCGGCCGCATGGCCGGCTGTGTCTCCGGCTCGGCCGCGCTCGCTCCCGACCTGGGCTACTTCTTCGCGGGAGCCGGCATCCCCGTACTGGAGGGGTACGGGCTCACCGAGTCGTCGGCCGCCAGCTTCTGCAACCGCAGCGACAACTTCCGTACCGGCACGGTCGGCAAGCCGATGCCGGGCACCGAGGTGCGGATCGCGGACGACGGGGAGATCCTGCTGCGCGGACCCGGCATCATGCAGGGCTACCACGGGCTGCCGGACAAGACCGCGGAGGTGCTGGAGGAGGACGGCTGGTTCCACACCGGTGACATCGGCGAGCTGTCCGAGGACGGCTACCTGCGGATCACCGACCGCAAGAAGGACCTGATCAAGACCTCCGGCGGCAAGTACATCGCGCCTGCCGAGGTGGAGGGCCAGTTCAAGGCCGTCTGCCCGTACGTCTCCAACATCCTCGTGCACGGCGCGGGCCGGAACTTCTGCACCGCACTGATCGCGCTGGACGAGCCGGCCGTCACGGCCTGGGCGGCGGACCAGGAGGACCTCAAGGGCAAGCCGTACGCCGAGGTCGTCGCCTCCGAACAGGTGCGCAGCCTGATCGACGGCTACGTCGAGGAGCTGAACACGGGGCTCCAGCGCTGGCAGACGATCAAGAAGTTCCGCATCCTGCCGCGCGACCTGGACATCGAGCACGGTGAGCTGACGCCCAGTCTCAAGATGAAACGCCCGGTCGTGGAGCGGGAGTTCGGCGACCTGATCGAGGAGATGTACGCGGGGGCACGCGAACGCTGAGCCGCTCCCGGCCACCGCCCCGCTGCCCGGCCGGTTCGCCCCGGCCGGTCGGCGGGACGCGGTGCGGTGGGCGCGGGTGAGGGCGGGCGGGGAGCTCAGACGCCGCGGAGTTCGGCGAGCGCGTCGGTCAGGCAGGCCACGTCGCGGGCCAGCCGCGCGGTGTCGGCGCGCTCGCCGCCGCGGCCGCCCGCGGGTTCGCCCGCGCGGCGCTCAGCGAGTGGGGCGCCGGCGGTCCGGCCGCGGACGACGCCGTGCTGTTGATCAGCGAACTGGTCACCAACGCCGTCGTGCACGCGGGCACCAGTGTCGAACTGGAGTGCCGCTACGGGTCGGGGGCCGTCTACGCGGAGATCACCGACCGCCACCCGGCCCGCCGGGTCGCCGACCGGGGCGCCGAGGCCCACGGCCTCGGCTTACAGCTCGTCGGAGCGCTCGCCAAGGAGTGGGGCATCAACTACCGCAGGGACCGCAAGGCCGTCTGGTTCCTGCTCGCCCAGACGACGGACCCGCTCACCCCCGGCACAGCCATTTCCCTTCCGGTTCCCCCTCCGGCGCAGCCGCCCGCCCGCCCCGCTCGGCCCGCCTCCTCTCCGGCGCCGCCCCCGCCCCGTGCGGCGCTGTGGGGGCGCAGCTCGGCCGCAGGAGGCCAGGCGTGGACCAGCCACGCCGCCCTCTCCTTCCTCGCCGAGGCGTCCGACCTGCTGGCGGGACACACCGACGAGGAGCAGGTCGCCTCGCTCGCCGGGCAGCTCCTGGTGCCCCGGTTCGCGGACTGGTGCGCGGTATGGCTGCGTGACGACGACCGCTCCCGGCTGTCCCGGCTCGCCCGTGTGTGGCACGCCAGGGAGAGCCGTATCCAGGAGCTGCGCGGCGCACTCGCCCAGGACCCGCCCCCGGACGCGCCCCGCGCCCTGCCCGGCCAGGCCGTTCCCTGGCGCAGGCCCGCCCCCGCGCCGGGCGCCGGGAGGGCGGAGGCGGAGGGAGCCGCTCGCGGGCCCGCGCGGACGGACATCGACGGGGAGGGCGAGGCGGGGATCGACAGGGACTGCGCGGCGGACGGGAGCGGGAGAGCCGTCGGCGCAGTCCGCTGCGACCTGGTGGTCGGCGGCCGCACGGTCGGCACGCTGGTGCTCGGCCGGGACGGCCCGCTGCCGGTCCCGGACGAGGCGCTCGGCCTGATCGAGGACTTCGCCCGCCGGGTGGCCCTGGCCGTGCTCGCCGCGCGCCGCTACACCCAACAGGCCACCATCAGCCGGGTTCTGCAGCGGGGGCTGCTGCCCCGCGAGGAGATGCGGGTACCCGGCCTGGACACCGCGCTCGTCTACGAGCCGGCGGGGGAGGGCGCCTGCGCGGGTGGCGACTTCTACGACCTGCTGCAACTGCCGGACGGACGCTGGCGCTTCGCCCTCGGTGACGTGTGCGGCAGCGGACCGGAGGCCGCCATCGTCACCGGCCTGGCCCGCCCGGTGCTGCGGCTGCTGGCCCGGGAGGGCTACTCCGTGCCCGAGACGCTGGACCGGCTCAACCGGGAGGTGGGCGAGCAGGCCCGCTTCCTCTCCGTCGTCTACGGCGAACTGGCCTTCCGCGGCGACCTGGTGGACTCCACCCTCACCTGCGCCGGGCACCCGCTGCCGCTGGTGCGGGACGCCGCGGGGCAGGTGCGCACCGCTGCGCTGCCGCAGCTGCTGCTGGGCGTCGCCCAGCAGGTGAGCTACGAGAGCCAGTCCTTCACCCTGCATCCCGGCGACACCCTGCTGTGCGTCACCGACGGCGTGACCGAACGGCGCTGCGGCCGCCACCTGTTCGACGACGCGGACGGGCTGGCCAGCCACTTCGCGGACTGCGCCGAGCCGGACGCGCGTGGCATCGCCGAGCGCCTGCGCCGCGCCGTGTACGCCTTCGCTCCGGACCTGCCCGACGACGACCTGGCCATGCTGGTGCTGCGGGCACCCTCCCACCCGGGTCACGCTCCGGCCCGGTGACGTCGTGGCCCGGCCACCGAGCCGCTCGGTCCACGAGTGCCGAGCCGGTCAGTCCACGAGGTCCCGCACCACCGCGTCGGCCAACAGGCGGCCCCGCAAGGTGAGCACGGCCCGACCCCGTCCGTACGGCTCCGGCTCCAGCAGGCCGTCGTCACGGGCCCGCTCGGCGGCCCGGGTACCCTCTTCGGCCAACAGGTCCAGCGGGCAGCCGTCCCGCAACCGCAGCTCCAGAAGGATCCGTTCGACCCGCCGGTCCTCGGCGCCGAGCACCTCGCGGCCCGCACCGGGGGAGCGTCCCTCGGCGAGCGCCCTCGCATAGCCGGCGGGGTGCTTGACGTTCCACCAGCGCACCCCGCCGACGTGGCTGTGCGCCCCGGGCCCGGCGCCCCACCAGTCGGCACCGGTCCAGTACAGCTCGTTGTGCCGGCACCGTGCCGCCGCCTCGTTCGCGACCGCCCAGTTGGAGACCTCGTACCACGACAGGCCGGCCGCACCGAGCCGCTCCTCGGCGATCAGGTAGCGGTCCGCGTGCACGTCGTCGTCCGTCATCGGCACCTCGCCCCGCCGGATCCGCCGGGCGAGCCGGGTGCCCTCCTCGACGATCAGCGCGTACGCCGACACGTGGTCGGGTCCGGCGTCCAGCGCCGCGTCCAGGGTGGCCCGCCAGTCGTCGTCCGTCTCGCCCGGTGTGCCGTAGATCAGATCGAGGTTGACGTGCGAGAACCCCGCCTTGCGGGCCTCTGCGACGCACTCCTGGGGGCGGCCCGGCGTATGGGTGCGGTCCAGTACCCGCAGTACGTGCTCGCGTGCGCTCTGCATGCCGAACGAGATCCGGGTGAAGCCCGCCTCGCGGAGCTGCGTCAGGTAGGCAGGATCGACGGACTCCGGGTTCGCCTCGGTGGTCACCTCGGCGCCCTCGGAGAGCCCGAACTCCTCGTCGATCGCCTTCAGCATGTGCCCCAGGTCGGCGGCGGGCAGCAGGGTGGGCGTGCCGCCGCCGACGAACACGGTCTCCACGCTGCGGGCGTCCTCGCCCAGCACCCGGCGGGCGAGGCGCACCTCCTCCACGACCTGCTCGGCGTACCGCTCGCGCGAGGTGCCGCCCAGCTCTGCGGCGGTGTAGGTGTTGAAGTCGCAGTAGCCGCAGCGGGTGGCGCAGTACGGCACGTGCAGATAGAAGCCGAGCGGGCGCGACGCCGCGCCGTCGAGCGCGTGGCTGGGCAGCGAGCCGTCTGCGGGCATCGGCTCGCCGTCGGGAAGTGCGGAGGGCATCTGTCCATTGTCCCCGCTCGCCGGTGAAGCCTCCTCGGCGGCCGGGCGGCCGGGCGGCCGGTGTGCGGCTGCGGGACCGGTGGCGCGTGGCGGGGCCTGGGCCGGTGTCAGACGGTCCGGCCCCGCGCGGTCGTCACGCGCCGGCCGCGCAGCGCACCGTACACGGCGCCGACCGCCGCAGCCTGCACCAGAGCGGAGACGGCGAGCAGCAGCACCATGCCCCAGCCCTCCCCCGGGAGCACGGGCAGCAGGACGACGGAGACGGGTGCCGTGGCGAAGAACATCCACACGCCCGCGAACGAGGCGTCGGGCCCCGGCGCGAACAGCGTGACCCCGACGGTGAACAGCACGCTGGCGGCCACCAGCGCGAGATAGACCAGCGACGCCGGGTTGAGCAGCAACCTGCGTACGCTCACCGGCCCCCGCGCGGTCCTCGCCCGCTTCCTGTCCGTGGACGACGCTGCCATGACCGTTCCCCTGTCCTGTGCCGCACCTGTGTGCGGTCGCGTGCGGTGTACCCCGTCACCGTAGGCACGCCTCGTGCGGCCCGGCATGAGTACGGATACTCACGCCCCTCGTCCCGCGGAGGCCCGCACCGTCCTCAGGCCCCCTCCGGCGCGGTCACGAAGTCGATGAGCTCCTCCACCCGGCCCAGGAGCGCGGGCTCCAGATCCTTGTAGGAGCGCACGGCGCCCAGGATGCGCTGCCAGGCGGCACCGGTGTTCGGCTCCCAGCCCAGCCCGGCGCACACGCCGAGCTTCCAGTCCTGCCCCCTGGGCACACGCGGCCACCCGTCGATCCCCACGGATGAGGGCTTCACGGCCTCCCAGATGTCGATGTAGGGGTGTCCGACGACCAGGACGTGACCGCCGCTGACCGCGGCCGCCTCCGCCGCGATCCGTGACTCCTTCGAGCCCGGCACCAAGTGGTCCACCAGCACGCCGAGCCGCGCGTCGGGGCCGGGCCCGAAGCCCTCCACCACGGCGGGCAGGTCGTCGACGCCCTCCAGGTACTCCACGACGACCCCCTCGATCCGCAGGTCGTCGCCCCACACCTTCTCCACCAGCTCCGCGTCGTGCCGTCCCTCGACGTAGATGCGCCCGGCGCGGGCGATCCGGGCCCGCGCCCCGGGGACGGCGATGGACCCGGAGGCGGTCCGCCGCGGCCCCGCGGGCGCCGCCGCGGAAGCGTTCGCGGCGGGCCGTACGAGGGTGACGGTCCGCCCCTCCAGCAGGAATCCGCGCGGCGCCATGGGGAAGACCCGGTGCTTGCCGAAGCGGTCCTCCAGGGTGACCGTGGGCCCCTCGGCGGTCTTCTCGCACCTGACGACGGCCCCGCAGAACCCGGTGGCGACCTCCTCCACCACGAGGTCCCGTTCGGCGGCCACCTCGGGCACGGCCTGCTTCCGCTGCCACGGGGGAGTCAGGTCCACGTTGTCGTATCGGCTGTGCATGCCGCTCATTCTGCTACGAACCGCCTCGTCAGCTCGTCCCGTTGGGCCCGGACGAACGCGGCGTCCACCGCCGACCCGTGGCCGGGCACGTACAGCGCGTCCTCGCCGCCCAGTGCCAGCAGCCTCTCCAGCGCGTCGGGCCAGCGGGCGGGGTGGGCGTCGCGGCCGGCCTGGGGCTCGCCCGACTCCTCCACCAGGTCGCCGCAGAAGACGACGTCGGGACGGCCGGGCACCAGCACCGCCAGGTCGTGTTCGGTGTGGGCCGGGCCCATGTTGGCCAGGACCACCTCGCGCCCGCCCAGGTCGAGGGCGAGCTGACCGCTGACCGGATGGTGCGGCCGCACCAGCACGTCGGCCGCCTCTGCCGCCTCGTCCGCCAGCAGCCCGTGCGCCACGGCGTCGTCGCGGAGCGCCTCCGCGTCCCGGGAGAGCAGCTCGGCGGCGCCGACGGCCCCGTACACCTGGGCGCCGGAGAAGACGGCCGTGCCGAAGACGTGGTCGAAGTGCGGGTGGGTGAGGGCGACCCAGGCCACCCGCCGCCCCAGCAGCGCGGCGACGTCGGCGCGGACGGCGGCGCCCTCCCGCAGCGAGGAGCCGGTGTCGACGACAAGGACTCCGTTCTCCCCTGCGACGGCCCCCACCGTCGCGTCCCACTCGGGCAGTCTGCGCCGCAGCACCCCGTCCGCGAGCCGCTCCCAGCGCCCGCCGGCCCCCTCGGCATCACCCGTACCGTTCCCTTGCGCCTGCATACGACGACGCTAACCGCAGTGCGGGGCCACCGCCCTGCCAGGGACCGGCGCGCACGGCCGGGTTGCGGGTACGGTCGGGCGGCGTTCCGGTCCGACGGCCCTTGCCCCGGCTGTGGTGACCGGCCGTACACTGGCCCAGGGACTTGGCACTCCGGCGCGAAGAGTGCCAAGGAACGCCAGGGAGTGCCAGGGAGAGAGCCGGAGACCACCCCGCCGGGGGCGGCTTCGGACCAGCAGGCGGGACGGGAGGTGTGCGCCATGCTCAGCGAGCGCCGACTGGAAGTGCTCCGCGCCATCGTCCAGGACTACGTGGGTACGGAGGAGCCGGTGGGCTCCAAGGCCCTCACGGAGCGGCACAACCTGAAGGTGTCCCCGGCCACCGTGCGTAACGACATGGCGGCGCTGGAGGACGAGGGCTACATCGCGCAGCCGCACACGAGCGCGGGCCGGATCCCCACCGACAAGGGGTACCGCCTGTTCGTCGACAAGCTCGCCGGCGTCAAACCGCTCTCCACCCCGGAGCGCCGCGCGATCAGCAACTTCCTGGAGGGCGCCGTCGACCTCGACGACGTGGTGGGGCGCACGGTGCGGCTGCTGGCCCAGCTCACCCGCCAGGTCGCCGTCGTGCAGTACCCCTCGCTGACGCGCTCGACGGTGCGCCACGTGGAGCTGCTGGGGCTGGCGCCCGCGCGGCTGATGCTGGTGCTCATCACCGACACGGGCCGCGTCGAGCAGCGGCTGATCGACTGCCCGGCGCCGATCGGCGAGACGGTCCTGGCGGACCTGCGCGCCCGGCTCAACAGCCGCGTCGTCGGTCAGCGTTTCACCGAGGTGCCCTCGCTGGTGCAGGACCTGCCCGAGTCCTTCGACGCCGACGACCGGGCCACCATCTCCACGGTGCTGGCCACCCTGCTGGAGACCCTGGTCGAGGAGACCGAGGAACGGCTGATGATCGGCGGCACGGCCAACCTGACGCGGTTCGGCCACGACTTCCCGCTCACCATCAGGCCGGTCCTGGAGGCGCTGGAGGAGCAGGTGGTCCTCCTCAAACTGCTCGGCGAGGCCAAGGACCCGGGCATGACGGTACGAATCGGGCATGAGAACCAGCACGAGGGGCTGAGTTCCACATCGGTCGTCTCGGTCGGCTACGGTTCGGGCGACGAAGCAGTCGCCAAACTCGGCGTGGTCGGACCGACCCGCATGGACTACCCCGGAACGATGGGAGCTGTACGCGCAGTGGCACGGTACGTCGGACAGATCCTGGCGGAGTCATAAGTGGCGACGGACTACTACGCGGTCCTCGGCGTGCAGCGTGACGCCTCGCAGGACGAGATCAAGAAGGCGTTCCGCAGGCTCGCGCGCGAGCTGCACCCGGACGTCAACCCGGACCCGAAGACCCAGGAGCGGTTCAAGGAGATCAACACCGCCTACGAGGTGCTCTCCGATCCGCAGAAGAAGCAGGTCTACGACCTCGGCGGGGACCCGGCCTCGGGCGCGGCGGGAGCCGGTGCCGGCGGCTTCGGCGGCGGTTTCGGCAACTTCAGCGACATCATGGACGCCTTCTTCGGTACGTCGGCGCAGCGCGGCCCCCGCTCGCGCACCCGCCGCGGCCAGGACGCCATGATCCGCCTCGACATCGACCTGGACGAGGCCGCGTTCGGCACCACCAAGGACATCCAGGTCGACACGGCTGTCGTCTGCAACACCTGCAGCGGTGAGGGCGCGGCGCCCGGCACCTCCGCACAGACCTGCGACATGTGCCGCGGGCGCGGAGAGGTCTCCCAGGTCACCCGCTCCTTCCTGGGGCAGGTCATGACCTCGCGGCCCTGCCCGCAGTGCCAGGGCTTCGGCACGGTCGTGCCCACCCCCTGCCCCGAGTGCGCGGGGGACGGCCGGGTGCGCTCGCGACGCAGCCTCACGGTGAAGATCCCCGCGGGTGTCGACAACGGCACCCGCATCCAGCTCGCCGGCGAAGGTGAGGTCGGCCCGGGCGGCGGCCCGGCGGGCGACCTGTACGTGGAGATCCACGAGAGCTCCCATCCGACCTTCCAGCGCCGCGGGGACGATCTGCACTGCACCGTCACCATCCCGATGACGGCGGCTGCCCTGGGCACCAAGGTGCCGCTGGAGACGCTCGACGGCATGGAGGAGATCGACATCCGCCCCGGCACCCAGTCCGGGCAGTCGGTCCCCCTCCACGAGCGCGGCGTCACGCATCTGCGCGGCGGCGGTCGCGGCCAGCTCATCGTCCACGTCGAGGTCACCACCCCCACCAAGCTGGAGCCGGAACAGGAAGAGCTGCTCCGGCGGCTGTCGGAACTGCGCGGCGAGGAGCGCCCGACCGGCCAGTTCCAGCCGGGCCAGCAGGGCCTGTTCTCCCGCCTGAAGGACGCCTTCAACGGGCGGTGAGTCCCTGTCGGGCCGGGGGTCCGGGGGTTGTCCCCTGGA
>NZ_KE384245.1:141977-263992 GCF_000424785.1 Streptomyces sp. CNT360
TGAGTCCCTGTCGGGCCGGGGGTCCGGGGGTTGTCTCCCGGAGGGTGCTGCAACGGGCGGTGAGTCCCTGTCCGGCCGGATTCCGGAGGTTGCCTCCGAAGGGCGCTGCAACGGGCGGTGAGTGGTCGCCGTCGGGGTGCTGCACCGTTGTCGAGGGGCGTCCGGTGGGGCGTGGCAGGATGTGGCCATGCCCTCCTCCCACGCCTCGCCGCCTTCGCTCGCCGAGCTGAGTGAGCACCCGATCGTCCAGGCTCCGATGGCGGGCGGGGCCTCCTGTCCCGAACTGGTCGCCGCCGTGAGCGAGGCGGGCGGCCTGGGATCCCTCGCGGGCGGGTACAAGACGCCGGAGGCGATGTACGAGGAGATCCGACAGGTGCGGCGGCTGACCGCGCGCCCCTTCGGCGTCAACCTGTTCATGCCGCAGCCCCGCACCGCGGACCCGGCGGCGGTCGAGGTGTACCGCGAGCAGCTGGCGGGCGAAGCCGCCTGGTACGAGACGGAGTTGGGCGACACCGACGGCACCACGGACGACGCGTACGAGGCGAAGCTGGCCGTCCTGTACGAGCACCCCGTGCCGCTCGTCTCGTTCACCTTCGGCTGCCCGGCACCGCGCCCACTGGAGCGGCTGGCGCGGGCGGGCACCGTCACCGTCGTCACCGCGACCTCGGTCCCGGAGGCCGTGGCCGCGCAGGAGGCGGGCGCGCACGCGGTGTGCCTCCAGGGCGTGGAGGCGGGCGGCCACCACAGCACGCACCGGGACGAGCCGCAGGACGAACTGGGCAGCATCGGCGTCGGGCTGCTCTCGCTCGTCGCCCAGGCCAGGGAGGCGGTGCAGGTACCGCTGATCGCGGCCGGGGGTCTGATGCGGGGCGGACAGATCGCCGGGGTGCTCGCGGCGGGTGCGGCGGCCGCTCAGCTCGGTACGGCGTTCCTGGTCACCCCCGAGTCCGGAGCCCACCCGCTGCACAAGCGCGCCATGACCGATCCGACGTTCACCCGCACCGAGTTGACCCGCGCCTTCTCGGGGCGCCCGGCGCGCGGCCTGGTCAACCGCTTCCTGCGCGAGCACGGCCCGTACGCGCCCGCCGCATACCCGCAGGTCCACTATCTGACGGCCGGGCTGCGCAAGGCCGCCGCGGCGGCGAACGACCCGCAGGCGATGGCGCTGTGGGCGGGACAGGGACACCGGCTGGCCCGCGAACTGCCGGCCGGGCAGCTCGTGGAGGTACTCGTGGCCGAGCTCGCCGCCGCGCGCAAGGCGGACCGGTGAGCGCCCCCGTCTTCCTGGCCGGGCCGGAACTGCTGCGCTCCGGCACGGTCGTCCTCGAAGGAGCCGAGGGGCGGCACGCCGTCTCGGTGCGGCGGCTGCGGCCCGGCGAGGAAGTCGTCCTCACGGACGGGGCGGGCACCGGCGCCCGGGGCACCGTCACCGCCGCGGAGGGCAAGGACCGCCTGGAGATCGCCGTCCACGAGGTGCGTACCGAGCCGGAACCCAGCCCCTGGATCACCGTCGTCCAGGCACTGCCCAAGGGGGACAGGGGCGAGGTGGCGGTCGAGACGATGACGGAGACGGGCGTGGACGCCCTCGTCCCGTGGGCCGCTTCCCGCGCTGTCACCCGGTGGAAGGGCGAACGCGGCGCCAAGTCCCTGGCCAAGTGGCGCAGTACGGCGCGGGAGGCGGGCAAACAGGCCCGTCGGCTGCGGTTCCCCGAGGTGGGAGACCTGGCCGGCTCGCGCGAGGTCGCCCGGCTGCTGGAGGACGCCGACTTCGCGGCGGTGCTGCACGAGGAGGGCAGCGCCCCGCTGGCGACGGCGCCGCTGCCCGCCTCGGGGCGGATCGTGCTGGTGGTCGGTCCCGAGGGCGGCGTCGCACCGGAGGAGCTGGAGCTGTTCGCCGCGGGCGGCGCCTCCCCGTTCCGGCTGGGGCCCAGCGTGCTGCGCACCTCCACCGCGGGGACCGCCGCAGCGGCCGTACTGCTGGCGCGGACCGGCCGCTGGGGGTGAGGGGCGGCCCCGTGGCCGGCGGGCCCGGGACCTGGGCGCGAACCCCGGGAGGGCCGACCTGGCTCGGGTACCATCCGGGCATGGCTTCCAACGGAGAACCGCAGCCGGACTGCCTGTTCTGCAAGATCGTCGCGGGTGAGGTGCCCGCGACGCTGGTGCGGGAGACCGACACCACCGTCGCCTTCCGGGACATCAACCCGCAGGCGCCCACGCACGTGCTGGTGATCCCGAAGGCCCACTACCCGGACGCGGCCTCCCTGGCGGCCGCCGCCCCCGACGTGGCCGCCGACATACTGCGGGAGGCGGGCGAGGTCGCGGCGCAGGAGAAGATCACTCCCGCCGGCGGGGACGGCCCGGGCATCGGCTACCGCGTCGTCTTCAACACCGGGGCGGGCGCCGGACAGACGGTCTTCCACGCGCACGCGCACGTCCTGGGCGGCCGCGGGCTCGAATGGCCGCCCGGGTGACCCGCCGTGTCGGTGCGTGAACTGGTCGTCCTGGGCACCGCCAGCCAGGTGCCCACCCGCCACCGCAACCACAACGGGTACGTCCTTCTCTGGGACGGCGAGGGCATCCTGTTCGACCCCGGCGAGGGCACGCAGCGGCAGATGCTGCACACCTCGGTGGCGGCGCACGACCTCACCCGGATCTGCCTGACCCACCTGCACGGCGACCACGCCCTCGGGCTGCCGGGCGTCATCCAGCACATGAGCCTCGACGGGGTGCCGCACGAGGTGACGGCGCACTTCCCGGCGAGCGGACGCCCCTGGTTCGAGCGGCTGCGCCATGCCACGCCGTTCCACGACACGGTGGCGCTGCGCGAGGTACCGGTCGCCGGGCCCGGCGTGCTCGCGGGCGGCGAGGGCGAGCCGGAGCTGCCGTTCACGCTGGAGGCCAGGGAACTCTCGCACCGCATCGACGCGTTCGGCTACCGGCTGACCGAACCCGACGCCCGCCGGATGCTGCCCGAACGGCTCGCTCGGCGCGGCATCCGCGGCCCGGACGTGGGCCGTCTGCAACGCGAGGGGGAGCTGCGCGGGGTGCGCCTGGAAGAGGTGAGCGAGCCGCGCCGGGGGCAGCGGTTCGCCTTCGTCATGGACACCCGGCTGTGCGAGGGGGTGTACGAGCTGGCCGAGGGCTGCGATCTGCTCGTCATCGAGTCGACGTTCCTGCACGCCGACGCCGAACTGGCCGACGTGTCAGGGCATCTGACCGCTTTCCAGGCGGGGCGGGTGGCCGCCGAGGCGGGCGTGCGGCACCTGGTGCTGACGCACTTCTCGCAGCGTTACCCGGACACCGCGCTGTTCGCGGCCGAGGCGCGGGCCGCCGGGTTCGAGGGCGAGCTGACGGCGGCCGAGGACCTGATGCGGATCCCCGTGCCCAAGCGGCGCTGACCGGCCCGACTGCGGGCCGCCGCACGCGTCACCCGCCCATGACCTGCATGAACCGTTCCATGCCGATGTTGCCGCCCGAGAGGATCACGCCCACCCTCCTGGGCAGGGGATCGACGCGGTCGGCGATCAGCGCGGCCAGCCCGCAGGCACCGGCGGGCTCCACCAGCATCTTGAGCCGTTCGAGGACGAACCGCATGGCCGTGCGCAGCTCCTCCTCGCTCACCACCAGCACCCCCTCCAGCAGCCGGCGGTTGACCGGAAACGTCAGCGCACCCGGCGTGGTGGCGGTCAGCGCGTCGGCGATGGTGTGCGGTACCTCCACGGACACCCGCTCGTCGGCCGCCAGGGAGCGGGCGGTGTCGTCGCCCGCCTCGGGTTCGGCACCCAGCACGCGCAGGCGCGGGTACAGCCCCTTGGCGGCGGTGGCGCACCCGGCCGCCAGCCCGCCCCCGCCCACCGGGACGAGCAGCGCGTCCAGCTCGCCCACCTCGTCGAGCAGCTCCAGCGCTGCGGTGCCCTGAGCTTCCATGGTGCGCGGATGGTCATAGGGCGGAATGAGGGTCAGCCCGCGGTCGGCGGCGATCGCCTCGCCGATGGCCTCCCTGCTTTCGGTGTAGCGGTCGTAGGTGACGATCTCCGCCCCGTACCCGGCTGTCGCGTCGCGCTTCGCGGTGGGGGCGTCGGCCGGCATGACGATGACGGCGCTGGTACCGAACTCACGGGCGGCCAGCGCGACGGCCTGCGCGTGGTTGCCCGACGAGTACGCGACCACACCGTGCTCCCGCTGCCGCGGCGTGAGCTGCACCATCCAGTTGTAGGCGCCGCGGAACTTGAAGGCGCCCGCCCGCTGCAGGTTCTCGCACTTGAGGAACACCTCGGCACCGACCAGCCGGTCGAGCGTGCGGGAGCGGACGACCGGAGTGCGGTGGACCGCGCCGTCGATGCGGGCGGCGGCCGCGCGCACGTCGTCGAGCGAGAGCGCGGGTGCGGTGGTCTCTTCGGTCACTCCGCGAACCTATCCCAGCTCTCCGGCAGACCCCGAGGCCGGTGGAGGTTCCGCGGACGCCGGTCGGTTCAAAAACCCAGTCGGCGTAGCTGCTTGGGGTCCCGCTGCCAGTCCTTGGCGACCTTGACGTGCAGATCGAGGTAGACGGGCGTGCCCAGCAGCGCCTCGATGTGGCGGCGGGAGGTGGAGCCGACCTCCTTGAGCCGCTTGCCCTTCGGGCCGATGACGATGCCCTTCTGGCTGGGCCGCTCCAGGAAGATGTTGGCGTGCACGTCCAGCAGCGGGCGGTCGGCGGGGCGGCCCTCGCGGGGCACCATCTCCTCGACCACCACGGCGATCGAGTGCGGCAGCTCGTCCCGTACGCCCTCCAGGGCGGCCTCGCGGATCAGCTCGCCGACCATGACCTGCTCCGGCTCGTCCGTCAGGTCGCCGTCCGGGTACAGCGGCGGGCCCTGGGGCAGCAGCGGCACCAGCAGGTCGGCCAGCAGCTCGACCTGGGTGCCCTCGGTGCCGGAGACCGGGACGACATGGGCCCACTCGATGCCCAGCTCCTTGCCGAGCTGGTCGACGGCCAGCAGCTGCTCGGCGAGGGCCTTGTTGCTGACCAGGTCGGTCTTGGTGACGACGGCGACCTTCGGGGTCCGCTTGCGCACCCCGGCCAGCTCGCCGGCGATGAAGCGGTCACCCGGGCCGATCCGCTGGTCCGCGGGGACGCAGAAGCCGATGACGTCGACCTCGGCCCAGGTGGTGCGCACCACGTCGTTGAGGCGCTCGCCCAGCAGGGTGCGCGGCTTGTGCAGGCCGGGGGTGTCCACCAGGACGAGCTGGGCGTCGGGCCGGTGCACGATGCCGCGCACCGTGTGCCGGGTGGTCTGCGGCCGGGTGGAGGTGATCGCGACCTTCGTGCCCACCAGCGCGTTGGTCAGCGTCGACTTGCCCGCGTTGGGGCGGCCGACGAAGCAGGCGAAGCCCGACCGGTACGGGCCCTCGTCCGGAGCGTGGCCTGTGGTGGCGCCGGCGGCACCGGGGCCGGCGGAGGAAGCGTTCATACGCTCCATTGTCCCCGATGCCGCGACCCGCTCCGCCCCCGCCGTCGCTCGCCGTGCCGGTCCGGGGCAGGCGGCGTGGACGGGGACGCGTCCGGGAGGCCCGGGGTGTCAGCCGGCCGTCACGGTGGCACGGAGCGTGCCGTCGGGGCCGGCGAGCAGGACCGGCGTGGCCGGTCCGCCCAGGTCCCCTACGGCCGCCAGGTCCTCGTCGGGAACCTGTTCCGCCGCGGAGACGACCGCCGCGGCTTCCAACGACGTCGCCCCCGAGGCCACCGCCATCGCCACGGCCGTACGCAGCGCGGACAGCGTCAGCGACGGCAGCGCCACCGAGCCCGCGACGTAGGTCCGCCCGGTCTCGTCCCGTACGGCCGCACCCTCCGGGACGGCGTTACGGGCGCGGGTACTGCGCGCCAGCGTGACGATCTTGCGGTCCTCCGGGTCCAGCCCGTCCGTGCTCCGGTCACTCATGACGGCGAGCATAAGCGGTGCCCACGCACACCCGCGGCGTCCCCCCGCCACCTGGTGCAGCTCCGCGCGGCGCACCTCCGGCCGTGTCGACCGGCGCGGCTCCGCCACCACGCCGGGAGCGTTGCGCTCCCAGCTCACGGAGCGGGCGCGGTACCGGTCGTCGCAGCAGAAGTCGATGACGCGATTGTCCTGAAGGCCGATGCCCCTCACCGGCCGGGCCACCTCGCTCGTCCCGACCCTGCTGGAGGAGGGGCCCATGATGTGCGCCGGATACGGCATCCTGCTGGCGATCAGCCGATGGCAGCCCTCGCACAGCGGTCGTACTCGGACTCGGTCAGCGGCGGGCCCGGCCCGGACAGCACGTACAGGTGGTGGCGCTCGGCATGGTCGAACCGCAGCACCCGTGCGACCGCGTCCAGCACCTGCGGGGAGACGATGCTGCCGCGCCCTCGCTCCAGGGAACAGGACCTGGCGGTCGGCAGCAGTGGCGAAAGCTGTTGCGGAGGGTCACGCGGCGCCGATACCGAGGATGCAGGGGTGAGTTGGTAACGGAGTCGGACGGTACGGCCGTGCAGTGTGGCCCGCCGGTGTTCGACGCCGCGACAGCGAAGCGAGTGCGAGCACGGCTCAAGAAGCTAGAGGCAGGCGAACGCGCCGAACGGGCCGCACATCGCGGGATGGCGTTGTTGGCAGGACTGCAAAAGGCACGGTGGCCTGTCATCGCTGGGCAAGCCGCTCTGCAAGCGCGAGAGCGGACGGCTCCGTCTCTGCCGATGTGCTCGAAGCGGCGGCGCATGCAACGTTCCGCGACGAACACGGAGCCGAGGAGCTGTTCAGAGTCACTTCCGGCGGCGGGGTCGACCACCCGGCTGCGGGGCATTTCTGTGCCCTGCATCGACTACCCGAGATAGGGCGCCTGCCTGTCCCCGGTGAAGTGGGAAAGCCTCAGCCGCTGTGTGTGGTGTATCGGTAGTGCGTCGATGTCGGCGGGAGCGACGAACCGTAGTTCCGATGATTCACCAGAGATGGTCAATGATCCACCAGCGATACGGGCCGTGAAGCACACGTTGAACTGCCGCCTGACCTCCCCGTCGCTGTACGCGATGATGTGATGCGGGTCTGTGTACGTACCGACAAGACCGGTGATCTCAACGTCTAGCCCGGTCTCTTCCTTCACCTCGCGCACCGCCGCGTCGGGAAGGGATTCGGCCATGTCCATTCCGCCGCCGGGAAGTGCCCAGAGGCCGTTGTCTGTCCGCCGCTGCAAGAGAATACGCCCCTCTGCGTCCGTGACGACGGCTGAAGCCGCGACGACGAGGCTGTTGGGCTCCGGTGCGTTCGGGTCGTTGTAATACTCTGTGCGGCTCACTGGACACCTTCCTGTACCGGCTGTGCTGTGTCCCAGACGGTTTCGAAGCTCTGTGCGTAGCTGTCGAACATCCCGCCTTCGCTGTGCCGCCGAAGGTGCCACACAGGCGCCCCGTAGGCGTTCACACCCCACACGTGCGCGTTTACCAGCATCTGATCGTCTGCGCGATAGATCGAGTTGTAGAGCGTGGTCGAGTGCGTGCGGAGTTCAACCCCCGGCACGCTGAGCAATGGTCGGTAGTGCATGACGGCGAGACGACAGCGCGATTCGATCCCGTGCCCGAACCTCTCTTCCCGCCCGCGCTGTTGCACGTTCTCACTGTCCGCTTCCCCTACGGCGATGCGCACGGAGCACCCCTCGGCCACTCGCTCACGGAGAAGTTCATGGAGACGCGGGTACGCCTCATGCAGAAACACAGCGGCATACACGAGTACGTCAATCCGCTTTCGCGCCTGCGTCCAGAGGTCAACAAATGCGGAAACGGGAAGGTCTGCCCGCTGGTCGTACAGTGCGACGAGTTCAGGGCTCACCGCCCTTGCTGCACGCGCCTGCCTGAGCGCTGGCCAGAGTGCATGCACGTCTTCCCCTAGTGCTTCGGCTGCCTTGAGGGCAGTGATCCGCCTGGGCGTGCGGCCTGAATTGACCCAGCGTTCAACGCTCTTGGGATCAACCCCTGTCGCGTTGGCCAGGTCGATGTGAGCCCATCCCCCTGCCGCCATGACGGCCCGTAGGCGTTCGTTCTGCATGTTCAGTGTCACCCCGCACTCTGGACGTTGCCAGGGACGTTCTACCCCAGGCGGGACGTCCCGAAGTGGGGGAAGTACGAAGTTCCTTCGTCCCGCTCGCGCGCCGAAGAGTTGGCCATCAAGGACCTCCGCGACCGCGTAAACGGCCCGGGGGCGTGACCAATGCTTCTGAGGAGCCATGACGTGACCGACAACAGCCACGAGCGCGACCCCCGGGTAAGTCGGAACTGTGCCGACTGTGACTGGTACGGAATGCAGCTCGCCAAGGGTGACAGCGATCAGGTCACGGCTGATATTGCCGCGCTGTTCGAGCGGCACCTCCGCAGCGGCAGCCACACGCCGAAGACGGCGCGGAGCGTGCGGCCATGTGGCAGGTGAACACAGCGGCACGAGATGTCCGTACCGGCGCCACTGGCGTGGTCCGCGACATCACCGGGCCCGCTCCGCTGATCTACCGGCTTGAGGTGCGCACACCAGCCGGCCCGCCCGTCTCGCTCTGGCGATTTGGGGACGAGCTGAGGCCGTTACCGCCGTTCGTGGCCCCTGACGCGCCCGTGGACCCCCGGCACAGGGTTGATGTGGTGGAGGGTCGCATCTTCCTGGTCGATCCGTGCGGCCACCTGGTGCACACTCCGGACGGGCGCGCCCACTGGCCCAGTGAAGCGGTCGCGCAGGCCGTTGCCGACAGGAGGAACGGCGAGGTGCCGGAAGGAAGGTGAGCGGTGAGCGGGAACGGTGAGCAGGTCAACGGGTACGACGTCGTCTTCGGCGACGAGACCGTCAGCGCACCCGAGTCGGACGGTGGCCAGCAGAACGAGGACGGTGGCGAGTGAGCCCAGTGCCCGGCAGCGATTCGGTCTGCTGAGCAAGCGCGATCTGCCTGACGGGGCCGGATGGTCCGAGTGGTGCGGCAGGCACCCCAGGGGGCGGACGGTGTGGGTTGCCCGCAGGGGTTGGGCGTGACTCGACTGTGTCCGGGAGGGCAGCCGGTGGGTCTCACAGCGGCCCCGTCCGTGCGTTGCCCCCGTGGCGTGTGGGTGGGGCTTCCTGTTGTTCGGCGCAGGGGGTGGATGGTACCCACACCCTTTTCGCCGTCCGGGGCGCTCATGGCGCGAGCGTCCTTCCCGCTGGCCCGTGCCCGGCGCCCTCTTCGGTGTCGTCCACGGCCTGTCCACCGCCGCCGAGGAGGGCTTCACCCGCCCCGACGTGCCGACGGCGCCGCTGGCCGGGCTCGTGCTGCTGCGGGTGTTCGTCCGCGTCGAGGCCCGCAGTGCCGCATCGCTGCTGCCGCTGTGGCTGCTGCGCCACCCACCGTCGCCTTCGGCAACCTGGGCGGGCTGGCCACCGTTTCGATCATGACCGCCGTCGTCTTCCCGGTGACCCTCAACCTGCAAGACCTACTGGGCGTCTTGGCACTCGTCTCCGGTCTCGTCTTCGGGGTGCAGTGCCTCGCCTCGGTGCGGGTGGCGCCCTCGCGGCGAAGGTGGCCTGCAGTATCTGCGCCCCCGCGCCCACCCCCCCCTGGCCCCGACGGGGCAGGGCGTCCCGACTGCTGCCCTTCTGGGACTCGGTCAGGGCGCGGGGCCGTGGCTGGTGGTGGTGGCCGTCTCACTGGCAGGCGCGCTGCACCTGGTCGCCGTCGGCAGCTACGGGTGACCGCCACCTCCGGGCTGAGCGTCGCCGCCGACGCCCTCGCGCCGTCGGCCGTCAGTCGTCCTGTTCCGGCGGCACCGTCGGAGTGGGCGTCCGCCCCTTGGTGACCTCCGTGAGCCGTTTGCCCGCCGTCCTGGCCACGTCCGTGGTCAACTTCGCCTCGCCCTTGCCGGTGGAGAGGAGGGCCAGCCCGGTGGTGGACTGCTGGGAGCGGATCAGGACGAGGTCCAGGGTGAGCTGCTTCCCGTCCGCGCGCCCGCCCCGGGCGGTGCCCCGCAGACGTACGGCGGCGCTGTCCGCGCCCGTCCTCGGCCTCAGCTCGGAGGCGGTCCACTTGACGGTGACCGCGTTGTTCCGCGTGGTCACCTTGCGGCAACTGTCCCGTACGCTCTCGAAGGTGCTCAGCGCGCGCTTCGCGGTCCGGCCGCCGTCGTAGGAGGCGATCTCGTCGGCCAGGTAGGGCCCTGCCGCGCCCTTGCTGTAGTCGCGGGAGGCGTCGGTGCGCGCCTCCCGGCCGTCCAGGTCGCCGCCGAGCGCGTCGAACAGCTTCTTGCAGTTGCGGTCCTTGGTGTCGAGGTCGTCGGGCGCGTCACCCGCCGCCGTGGTGTCGTCCAGATCGGCGCTCTGGAAGCCCCTGGGCAGGTTGCCCTCGACCACGAGCGCCGCCCGGGCCTGCTGTTCGCTGAGCGGGCCCTGGGCCTCGGACGGCGAACCGGTGGGCGTGGCACCCGATTTGGTGGGGCTGCTCGGCGAGGGCGAGTCGCCACCGGAGTCGGACCCGCTGTCGCTGCCGCACCCGGCGGAGGTGAACAGCACGGCGGCGGACAGCAGGCCGACGAGCGGGGCGGAGCGGCGAACACGTCGCATGACGGGCCCTTTCGACGGTGGGGTTCCCCCCTACCGCACCAGCCGGTGCGGCGCACCGCCAGACCGCTGCACCTGAACGGGTGACCCGGGTGCCGGAAGTTCAGCGGCTGCCCAGGCGCAGCCGCTCCCAGCGGGGCAGCCCGGCCACGACCAGGTCGTAGGAGTCCTCGACCAGCTCCCGTACGGTACGGTCCGGCAGGCTGCCGTCGAGGACGACCGTGTTCCAGTGCCGCTTGTTCAGGTGCCATCCGGGGCGCACCGCCGGGTGCGCCTCCCGCAGCCGCAAGGCGATCTCCGGCTCGCTCTTGAGGCTGACGGTGAGCGGGCTCCCGTCCAGCGCGGAGAGCGCGAAGATCTTCCCTGCGACCTTGAACGTGGACAGCCCCGGGTTCGCGGGGAAGGGGAAGTCCTCCCAGGCCCCGTTCTGTTCCAGACAGCAGGCCTTGAGCTCGTCCGGTGTCATGGCCTCAGCCTAGGCAGGGGGTAGGACACCGGCTTCCCGCGCCGCCGGGCCGTCGCGGGAGGGCTCAGCTCTCACCGACCGCCGTGCTCTGCTCCCCGTCGGTCATCACCGGTTCGCGCACCGCCTCGACCAGCACCGTGACGATCTTGTTGCGGCGCCCGGCGGGGGACTCGGCCGTGAGGCGCAGGCCCGTCAGCGTCGGGTCGGAGTGGTCCTCGGTGACGTCGACGACGGTGCTGGCGCCCGCGATCGGGACCCGGCCCAGCGACTTGGCCAGCAGCCCGCCGACCGTCTCCACGTCCTCGTCGTCCCAGCCGGTGAGGCCGTACAGCTCGCCCAGGTCGGCGATGTCGAGGCGCGCGGTGACGCGGTGGCGGCCCTCGCCCAGGTCCTCCACGGGCGGCAGCTCGCGGTCGTACTCGTCGGTGATCTCCCCGACGATCTCCTCCAGGATGTCCTCGATGGTGACGATCCCGGCCGTGCTGCCGTACTCGTCGATGACGACGGCCACGTGGATCCGGTCCTGCTGCATCTCGCGCAGCAGGTCACCCGCGTTCTTGGTGTCCGGCACGAAGGTGGCCGAGCGCATCGCGGTGGAGACCAGTTCGCTCTCCGCGTCGCGGCTGATGTGCACCTTCCGTGCCAGGTCCTTGAGGTAGACGATGCCGACGACATCGTCCTCGTTCTCCCCGACCACCGGGATCCGGGAGAAGCCGGAGCGCAGTGCCAGCGTCAGCGCCTGCCGGATGGTCTTGAACCGCTCGATGGTGATCAGGTCGGTGCGCGGCACCATCACCTCACGCACCAGGCGGTCGCCGAGCTGGAAGACGGAGTGCACCATCTTCCGCTCCTCCGCCTCGATCAGCGACTCCTGCTCCGCCAGGTCGACCATGGCGCGCAGCTCTGCCTCGCTGGCGAACGGGCCCTTGCGGAAGCCCTTGCCCGGCGTGAGCGCGTTGCCCAGCAGGATCAGCAACTGCGGTACGGGGCCCAGGATGCGGGCCAGCGGCAGCAGCACGTACGCGGATGCCGTGGCCGTGTTGAGGGGATGCTGGCGCCCGATGGTGCGCGGCGAGACACCGATGGCGACGTAGGAGACGAAGACCATCACTCCTATGGCCACGGCCAGCGCCTGCCAGGTGCCCTCCAGCGCCCGCAGGCAGGCGTACGTCACCAGCGCACCCGCCGCCACCTCGCAGGCCACCCGCAGCAGCAGGGCCAGGTTGAGGTAGCGCGTCGGGTCGGCCGCGACGGCCGCCAGCTTCTCGCTGCCGCGCCGCCCCTGGCGGACCGCCTCCTCGGCGCGGTAGCTGGTCGTACGCGCCAGCCCCGCCTCCGCGCACGCGGCCGACCACGCCACGATCACCAGCAGCACGACGGCTGCGATCAGCGGCGTGCTCACGAGGTGGTGGTCGGGGCCGGGGACGGGCCGGTCATGCCCTGCTCGGCACGCCAGCCGTCCACGATCGCGGACTGCAGCCCGAACATCTCGGTCCGCTCACCGGGCTCCTCGTGGTCGTAGCCGAGCAGGTGCAGCACCCCGTGGACGGTGAGCAGTTGCAGCTCCTCGTCCATGGAGTGCCCGGTCGGCGCCTCCGCGCCCTGCTTCGTGGCGACCTGGGGACACAGCACGATGTCCCCGAGGAGCCCCTGCGGGGGCTCCTCCTCGTCCCGGGAGGGCGGGCGCAGCTCGTCCATCGGGAAGGACATCACGTCGGTGGGTCCCGGCAGGTCCATCCACTGCAGGTGCAACTGCTCGATGGTCTCGGCGTCGACGCAGATCACCGACATCTCCGAGAGCGGATGGATACGCATCCGGGCCAGCGCGTAGCGGGCGATGTCGAGCAGCGCCTGCTCGTCGACCTGGTGCCCTGACTCGTTGTTGACGTCGATCGACATGGTGCGGGTCGACTACTTCCTCTTGCCGTTGTGCCGCCTGGGCGGCGGGGCGTCGCCCTCGGCCTCGCGGGCGCTGTCGTAACGCTCGTACGCGTCGACGATACGGCCCACCAGCTTGTGCCGGACCACGTCGGTGCTGGTCAGCTCCGAGAAGTGGACGTCCTCGACCCCCTGCAGGATCTCCTGCACCTGGCGCAGCCCGCTCTTCGTACCGCCGGGCAGGTCCACCTGCGTCACGTCACCGGTGATCACGATCTTGGATTCGAAGCCGAGCCGGGTGAGGAACATCTTCATCTGCTCGGGGCTGGTGTTCTGCGCCTCGTCGAGAATGATGAACGCGTCGTTGAGGGTACGGCCGCGCATGTAGGCCAGCGGCGCCACCTCGATGGTGCCCGCCGCCATCAGCCGGGGGATCGAGTCCGGGTCCAGCATGTCGTGCAGCGCATCGTACAGCGGCCGCAGGTACGGGTCGATCTTCTCGTAGAGCGTGCCCGGCAGGTAGCCGAGCCGCTCCCCGGCCTCCACGGCAGGACGGGTCAGGATGATCCGGGTGACCTGCTTGGCCTGGAGCGCCTGCACCGCCTTGGCCATCGCCAGGTACGTCTTGCCGGTGCCGGCCGGGCCGATACCGAAGACGACGGTGTGCTTGTCGATGGCGTCGACGTACCGCTTCTGGTTGAGCGTCTTGGGACGGATCGTGCGGCCGCGGTTGGAGAGGATGTTCTGGGTGAGCACCTCGGCGGGCGTCTCGTCGGCGCGGCCCGTCCCGTTCTCCTGCGCGCGGAGCATGGAGATGGAGCGCTCCACCGCGTCCTCCGTCATCGGCTGGCCGGTGCGCAGCACCAGCATCATCTCGTCGAAAAGGCGCTGGACGAGCGCCACCTCCGCCGCATCACCGGTAGCCCTGATCTCGTTCCCCCGCACGTGGATGTCCGTGTCGGGGAAGGCTTCCTCGATGACCCGCAGCAGAGAGTCTCCGGAACCCAGCACCGTGACCATGGGGTGCTTGGGAGGCACGGTGAAGCGGGCTGTCTCCTGCCCGGATCCGGCCTGGGATGGGGTTGTCTGCGTCATGGGCGGCCTCTGGGGCCTGCTCATCTCCCTCTGCGCCGTAGTTCTCTACCCGTCCCAGGGTACGACGGCCGTCCCCGCGGCCTCACCGCAATTGTGGGCGCCCCGCGCCGGCCCCCCGGCTCATCCCTCCGGCGGCCGGAAGCCCAGGGTCGGGACCGCCCGCCGCGGCGGGGCGGAGGCCGCGCAGCCCGCGAGGATGCGCTCCAGGAAGGCGTAGCGCGCACCGTGCGGCTCCCGGAAGCCCACCGTGCGCCACCAGGCGGCGATCTCCGGCCAGCCCGGCGCGGACAGCGAGCCACCGAACTCCTGCACGGACAGCGCGGCCGTCAGGCCCGCGAAGGCGAGCCGGTCGGCGAGCGGCCAGCCCGCCAGGCTGCCGGTGACGAAGCCCGCCACGAAGACGTCACCCGCGCCCGTGGTGTCCAGGGCCTCCACCGCGATGCCCGGCACGTGCACCGCCTCGCCGGTGGACCCGTCGACCGCGTACGCCCCCTCGGCACCCATCGTGACCACTGCCAGCGGTACGTGCTCGGCCAGCGCGTGCGCGGCGGCGCGCGGGCACTCGGTACCGGTGTAGCGCATCGCCTCGACCGCGTTCGGCAGGAACGCCTCGCACTGCGGCAGCTCGGCCAGCGCCGCCAGGTCCCAGCGGCCCGTCTCGTCCCAGCCGACGTCGGCGAAGACGCGGGCGCCGCGCCGTGCCGCCGCCGTGATCCACTCCTGCGGGTGCCCCGGCACCAGCGAGGAGACGCAGGCCGCGGCCGGCGGGGGGCACTCGGGGGCGTCCGGGTCGTAGGCACCGTCCGCCGCCTCGCCGGTGCCCCGGGGCGGGGCCGTGTCGCGCTGAGTGGCGCGCCCGTCACCCGCCGTCGTGGTCCGCGGCGGCGCCTCGTGCCCGTGCGAGATCATCGTGCGCTCGCCCTCGTACGCCATCGACACCGTGACCGGCGAGTGCCAGCCCGGCACCGTGTGCGACAGCGACAGGTCGATGCCCTCGCCGGTCTCCAGCTCCTCACGGCAGTAGTCCCCGTACATGTCGTCCCCGAACGCGGCGGCGAGCGAGGTGCGCAGCCCCAACCGGGCCAGCGCCGTCGCCATGTTGGCGATGCCGCCGGGGGAGGAGCCCATGCCCCGCGCCCAGGACTCGGTGCCGCGCACCGGCGCCGAGTCCAGCCCGGTGAAGACGATGTCCAAGAACACCGTCCCGGTCAGGTACACGTCCCAGCGCGGCCCGTCCGGCTCACGCACCCCCGCCAGTGGATCGAACAGCGGACGGGACAGGGCGGCCCGCGGTGCCTGCCACGGGTGCGGCGGCCCGGGCACCGGCGGCACCTGGGCCGGTGCCGACAGCGCCGGCGCGGCAGCCGGCTGGTCCCGCCCCGGGCGGCGGTGCACCTCCTCGGACGCCGGCCCCGCCCCGCGGCCGGGGGGCGTGGCCCCACCGCTCGCCTGACCCGGCATCGGTGCCCGCTGTGGGCCACCGGAAGCCGACGGGCCGGACTCGGGGCTCTCGCGCGTGCTCACCGTGCTCACCGTGCCTTCTCGGTCCGCTGTCTCCCCGTTCCGCCACGGCGCACACCACCCGCCACGGCGTCCTCCCGACGATAGTGCCCGCCCCACCCTCGGGGCCCGTGCCGGTGCCCGGGGCGCGCTCCCGGGCCGGGGCCGTGTCCCCGACGCCGCCGCCCCGCCTTCCGGGGCCGCCCCCGCCCGGTTCCCGGCGGGTTTTTACGTACTGTTGAATCTCCGCGCGTAGATGGGGCGTTGCGGGCGCTGTTACGTTCCCCGGGTTCCGTCCCCGCCCTCTCAGGAGCTGGTATGTCCCGTCGGTCCGTCCGTACCGTTCTGCCCCTCGTGGCTGTCGCAGCCCTCGCGGGGACGGCCTTCTTCGGGGTCGGTCAGGCCACCGCCGAGGCCGACAGGAGCACCGCGCCCCGCAGCGACAAGGAGGTCCCCAACCTCGACCAGGTGAAGACGAAGATCGAGGCGTACTACGGCGACATCGAGACCGAGGACGGCGAGCACTACGCCTCGCCGCAGGGCAACTACGCCCAGCAGACCCGCGGCATCGCGGCGAAGGCGCGCAAGAACCTGCGGGGGGACCTGGGGAAGTACGGGCACCGGGGCGGCGGCGGGCACCACGCCGGCAAGCCGGCCATCGTGCTGGACGTGGACGACACCACCTTGCTGACCTACAACTTCGAGCGCCGCATCGGCTACAACTTCAGCGAAAAGGCGCAGGACGACTACCTGCGTACCGAGAACATGGCTCCGGTCTTCGGCATGCGCAAGCTCGTCAACTGGGCGCACGAGAAGGGCGTCGCGGTCTTCTTGGTGACCGGGCGCGCCGAGTACCAGCGCGACTGGAGCGTGCGGAACCTCAAGAAGGCCGGGTACGACATCCCGGTCGACAAGAAGCACTTCTTCCTCAAGGACGAGAAGAACCCGCCGGACTACCTCGACTGCGGCAGCGACGACGACTGCACGACCGTCGAGTACAAGTCGGGCACCCGGGCGCACATCGAGGACCAGGGGTACGACATCCTCGCCAACTTCGGCGACCAGTACAGCGATCTGAAGGGCGGCCACGCCGCCCGCAGGGTCAAGCTGCCCAACCCGATGTACTACCTGCCCTGACGCGTTCGCCCGGGCAGGTGTCCGGGCCGGGGCGGGCGCAGCCGCCCGCCCCGGTCACGCTCCCTCTTTGAGGACCTTTCTCACCAGCGCGGACTGCGCCTCGGTGAGCTTGGGGTCGGCGAAGTGCGCGGTACCGGAGGTGCCGCCCTCGACGTCGAGCTCGTAGTGGAACCCGTCGGGCACCCCCATGGGGGCCTCGCTGAGGCCCTCGCGCAGTGCCCGGTCGGCCAGGGACGCGACCTCGTCGGCGTCGGGCCGTCCGGTGGTCTCCAGGGTGGCCCGGCGGGTGAGTCCGCCGAAGCCCCCCGTGCGAATGACGGTGATACGCATGCTTCCATCTTCCCGGCCGTCCGGCCGCGCGTTAAGGGCCGGTCGGGCGGCTTTACGAAGTCGTGGTCCTACGTGGTCATGCTCCCTCCACACCCACCTCGGACCAGCACTTGCGTACCGCCTCCAACTCGTCGCTGCCGTCGCCGTAGCGCGACTTGGCGGCCTCGGCGGTCGCCTTGGCGAAGGCGGCGAAGTCGGTGTCCGCCTGCAGGGTGCCGCCGGTGAGGGCGTCGTACCAGATCTGTCCGGCCCGCTCCCAGGCGTTGCCGCCCAGGTCCACGGCCAGCTTGTAGAAGGCGTGGTTGGGGATGCCGGAGTTGATGTGCACCCCGCCGTTGTCGGAGCTGGTGTTCACGTAGTCGTCCATGGTGGCCGGCTGCGGGTCCTTGCCCAGGACGTCGTCGTCGTACGCGGTGCCCGGGGCCTTCATCGAGCGCAGCGCCTCGCCCTCGACCTGGTCGGTGAACAGCCCCGAGCCGATCAGCCAGTCGGCCTCCTCGGAGCTCTGGCCGAGGCTGTGCTGCTTGATCAGGGAGCCGAAGACGTCGGAGATCGACTCGTTGAGCGCCCCGGACTGGCCGAGGTACTCCAGGTTGGCGGTGTACTGCGTCACACCGTGGGTCAGCTCGTGGCCGATGACGTCGACGGGCAGCGTGAAGTCGCGGAAGACCTCCCCGTCGCCGTCGCCGAAGACCATCTGGTCGCCGTCCCAGAAGGCGTTGTTGTACTCCTCGCCGTAGTGGACGCTGGCGGTCAGCGGCAGTCCGGCACCGTCGATGGACCAGCGGTCGTAGACGCCCAGATAGAGCTCGAAGGTGGCGCCCAGCGCGGCGTAGGCGCGGTTGACGGAGGCGTCCTGGGAGGGCGCGGCGCCCTCCTCGCGGACCTTGGTGCCGGGAAGCTGTTCGGTGTGCTGTGCGTCGTAGATGGTGCGCTGCGGCTTCCGCTCGGCGGGGTCGACGTCGGCCGCGGAGCGCGCCGCCGCGAGCAATCCGTGACGCACAGTGATGATCTGGCGTCGGGTGCGCTGGGTCGCGTCCACTTCGAGGGTGCGCCTGGCGGGCCGGGAGAAGAGATCGTCGCCGTGCCTCGATACCTGGTCGAGGAGGTGAGGCGGCACGATCGTGCAGAAGACGGGGTGGGTCTGCGGGGAGTGCGCGAGATGTACCTTCATGGAAAGCAATGTGGCACTGAGTCACCACCCTGTCACCACTCGCTGCCATGATTTCCCGCGAAACGGTGGTGAACGCGGCACTGAAACATCACTTTTGTGTCGTTCTCGTCGCTGCTCCGGGGTGTCCCGCATGGTGATACGCCTCTGTCGGCACAGCGGGCCTCCGTTATGATGCTGACATCATGCGTTTCGGGCTGCTTCTTCTTAGCTGCCGCGGCGAGGGTCTGTAGCCACCGCAAGGCCGACCCCCTCCCCGCGGAGTTCGGTGCTGTCGTCGGTCCTCGAAGAACCCTTCGCCTCGCTCGTACGGCGCGTCCACGGCTGAGCCTCATCACCTCGGCCCGTACCCGGCGAGCGGCGAAACCTCCACAGGAGCCCCACGCCATGACATCCCAGCCCCCTCAGCAGAACCGGACAGGCCGCTCCGGCCGCCCGGTCGGCCGCGCCACCCCGATCACCGCCGCCTCGGTACGCCAGCGCCCCTCCGGCATGCCGGTCCACAAGTACGGGCAGTACGAGGCGGTCGACATCCCCGACCGCACCTGGCCCGGCAACCGGATCACCAAGGCGCCCCGCTGGCTGTCGACCGACCTGCGGGACGGCAACCAGGCGCTGATCGACCCGATGTCCCCGGCCCGCAAGCGCGAGATGTTCGACCTGCTGGTGCGCATGGGATACAAGGAGATCGAGGTCGGCTTCCCCTCCTCGGGCCAGACGGACTTCGACTTCGTGCGCTCCATCATCGAGGAGGGTGCGATCCCGGACGACGTGACGATCTCCGTCCTCACGCAGGCCCGCGAGGAACTGATCGAGCGCACCGTCGAGTCGCTCAAGGGCGCCCACCACGCCACCGTGCACCTGTACAACGCGACGGCACCGGTCTTCCGCGAGGTCGTCTTCCGCGGCACCCGCGACCAGGTCAAGCAGATCGCCGTGGACGGCACCCGGCTGGTGCTGGAGTACGCCGAGAAGCTGCTGGACGACCGCACCGTCTTCGGCTACCAGTACAGCCCCGAGATCTTCACCGACACCGAGCTGGACTTCGCCCTGGAGGTCTGCGAGGGCGTCATGGACGTGTGGCAGCCCGAGGACGGCCGCGAGATCATCCTCAACCTGCCCGCCACCGTCGAGCGCTCCACGCCCAGCACCCACGCCGACCGGTTCGAGTGGATGGGGCGCCACCTGTCGCGGCGCGAGCACGTGTGCCTGTCGGTCCACCCGCACAACGACCGGGGCACCGCCGTGGCCGCCGCCGAGCTGGCCGTGATGGCGGGCGCCGACCGCGTCGAGGGCTGCCTGTTCGGGCAGGGCGAGCGCACCGGCAACGTCGACCTGGTCACCCTGGGGATGAACCTGTTCAGCCAGGGCGTCGACCCGATGATCGACTTCTCGCAGATCGACGAGATCCGTCGCACCTACGAGTACTGCAACCAGATGGAGGTCCACCCGCGCCACCCGTACGTGGGCGACCTGGTCTACACCGCCTTCTCCGGCTCCCACCAGGACGCCATCAAGAAGGGCTTCGAGGCCATGGAGGCCCGCGCGGCGCAGTCGGGCGGGACGGTGGACGACGTCGAGTGGTCCGTCCCCTACCTGCCCATCGACCCCAAGGACGTGGGCCGCTCCTACGAGGCGGTCATCCGCGTCAACTCGCAATCCGGCAAGGGCGGCATCGCCTACGTCCTCAAGGGCGAGCACAGCCTGGACCTGCCGCGCCGGATGCAGGTGGAGTTCTCCCGGATCATCCAGGAGAAGACCGACGCGGACGGCGGCGAGGTGACCCCCGCCGACATCTGGGCGACCTTCCAGGACGAGTACCTGCCCACCCCCGAGAAGAGCTGGGGCCGCATCGCGCTGCGCGGGGCGCAGACGTCCGCGACGAGCGAGGGTGCCGACGCGCTCACCGTCGAAGCCGTCGTGGACGGCGAGCCGGTGACCCTCAGCGGAACCGGCAACGGTCCGCTGGCCGCCTTCTTCGACGCCCTGCACGCGCTGGACGTGGACGTACGGCTGCTGGACTACGTGGAGCACACGATGAGCGAGGGCGTCGGCGCCCAGGCAGCCGCCTACATCGAGTGCGCCATCGACGGGCAGGTGCTGTGGGGCGTCGGCATCGACGCCAACATCGTGCGCGCCTCCATCAAGGCGGCGGTCTCCGCGGTCAACCGCGCCTACCGCGGCTGAACGAGGGCGACACCTGCCTGCCTGTCGGCCGGGCGCCGCGCCCCGGCCGACAGGCAGGACGGCCGCGCGGCCCGCGGGTTCTGCCCGGCGCTCCGGCCGGGGAACTGTGCCGAGCCGGCAGGAATTCGCGGCTCGCCGCACCGAATCGGGTCCCGCGGGGCTGACTCCGCGGCCTGCCTGTGGTTAACATCACGTTCATCCGGCGACGTTGCCGAATCGTGATGGAGGTGCGAGGCCATGCGCCAACGACCCTTTCGTGTTCGTCTCGTTGGGGTCCGCACGAGCTGGCGCACCCTCGACGACGGCGACTTCTTCTGCCCCGACTGCGGCGGTGACCGCCGCTACCGCAGGCGCGCCGGGCGGCGCCGCTTCGTGCTGCTGGGGCTCCCGCTGATCCCGCGCGGACCGGCCGGTCCCGTCGTCGAATGCGTCGCATGCCGCGGCCACTTCGCCGTCGACTCGCTCGACCGCCCCACCACGGGACGCCTCGCCACCATGCTCCGCGAGGCAGTCCACAGCGTGGCGCTCGTGGTGCTGACCGCCGGCGGCGCCGACGCACGCGCGGTACGCGAGAGCGCGGTGCAGACCCTGCGCGCCGCCGGCTTCGGTACCTGCGACGAGGAGGAGCTGACCGCGCTGGTCGCCGTCCCGCACGGCGACGGGAGCGGGCGTGCCGGACCCTCCCGTTCGGTGCGGCACACCGACCCGTACGAGGCGCTGATCGCGCTCACCCCGCACCTGGCCGTCCCCGGACGCGAGAGCCTGCTGCTCCAGGGGGCGCGCATCGCACTGGCCGACGCGCCCTACTGCGCCGCCGAACGCGAGGCGCTGGGCGCGATCGGGCAGGCACTCCAACTCGGCACGGAGGACGTGGACCGCCTGCTCATCCGCGCCGGCACCCCCTCCTGACACCTGGCCCGCCGACGCACGGGAGGCCCCGTCCCGCGACACCGCGGAGCGGGCCGGGTCCCGACCCCTGCGTCACGCACGGGTATTGACGGGTTGCGCGGGCCGTTGATGGGCTCCGTCCATGACGACCCATCAGCCGCTGCCCGGCTTTCCCGACGGTTTCCTGTGGGGAGTCTCCACCTCCGCCTTCCAGATCGAGGGGGCCCAGGACGAGGACGGCCGGGGCGCCTCGTCCTGGGACGCCTTCACCCGGCAGCCAGGGCGCGTCAAGGACGGCAGCGACGCCTCCGTGGCCACCGGCCACTACCACCGCTGGCCCGAGGACGTGGCGCTGCTGCGCGATCTCGGCGTCGGGGCCTACCGGTTCTCGGTGTCCTGGCCGCGCGTGCTGCCCACCGGCTCCGGGAAGGTCAACACGGCGGGGCTCGACTTCTACGACCGGCTCGTCGACGCGCTGTGTTCCGCGGGCATCGAGCCGGTGACCACCCTCTTCCACTGGGACACCCCGCTCCCGCTGGAGGAGGGCGGCGGCTGGCTGGCACGGGACACGGCACACCGGTTCGCGGACTACGCCGACCTCGTCGCCGCCCGCCTCACCGACCGCGTCACCCACTGGATCACGCTCAACGAGCCCGCCGAACTGACCCTCCTCGGCTACGGCCTGGGGGAGCACGCCCCGGGCAGGCAACTGCTGTTCGAGGCGCTGCCCGCCGCGCACCACCAACTGCTCGGCCACGGCCTGGCCGTCCGCGCCCTGCGGGCCCGCGGGGCACGCTCGGTGGGCATCGCCAACTCGCACGGCCCGGTCTGGCCGCTGTCCGGACGCGAGGAGGACACCGGGGCAGCGCAGCTCTACGACCTCGTCACCAACCGCCTCTTCGCCGATCCGCTGCTGCTGGGCCGCTACCCCGACGACGGGCTCGCGGCCATGCTGCCCGGCCCCGTCGCCGACGACCTCACCGTGATCGGTGAGCCACTCGACTGGTACGGCGTCAACTACTACCAGCCCACCCTCGTGGGCGCCCCCGACCCGGTGGGCGGGGCCGCCGAGTTCGCCGGGATCGGCATGCCCGAGGGGCTGCCCTTCGGCATCCGCGAGATCCCCGGCAGGGAGCGGACCGGGTTCGGCTGGGCCGTCGTCCCCGAGGGGCTGGCCCAGACCCTGCGCATCCTGCGCGACCGGTACGGCGCGCAGTTGCCGCCCGTCATGATCACCGAGAACGGCTGCGCCTACCCGGAGCCGGCCGCCGACACCGAGCGGATCGCCTTCCACGACGCCCACCTGCGGGAGCTGCACGCCGCGATCGACGACGGGGCCGACGTGCGCGGCTACTTCGTGTGGTCGCTGCTGGACAACTTCGAGTGGGCGGAGGGCTACGCCCAGCGCTTCGGACTCGTCCACGTCGACTGGACGACGCTGGAGCGCACCCCCAAGGACTCCTACCGCTGGTTGCGTGACGTCCTGCGCGACCAGCGCGGCCGGCAGCCCCGCGGCCAACGGGACGGCAGGTGACGGTCTCCCCGCCGGACCCCCGCCACGAGCCCACCGGCCCCGCCGCCGATCCCCTGGCGGAGCCCACCGCCCCGGTCACCCCGCGCTGGACGGCGGCGCCGGCGCTGGCCAACGGCTCGGTGCGGGTGGGCTGGTACGGGCCCCTCCAGGTGCTGCTCGCCCTCCAGGCCGCCGAGCCGGCCCCCGCCGGCCGGAGCAAGGGGTCGGTGCCGGCCTGGGTGACCGGCATCGGTGCCGCCGTCTCCCTGATCGCCGCCGCCGTCGGCCTCCTGGGTACCGTCCTGGTCCTCCGCCTCCGCAGGGTGCGCTGAGGCCCCACGGGCCGGGCGCCCCGCGCGGGCTGGGACGGTCCCTGCGGTCGAGGCGGCACCCGCCTGTCCCAACCGGCGGGCCGTGGCGCAGGATTGGGCCTGTGCGACGGCCACGGGACCCGGTGAACACCCTCGTCGACCGCATCCTGCGGCCGCGCCGGCAGGCGGTGCCCGTGGCCCGGCGCGACCTGCTGCTCGCGCTGGCGATGTGCGCGGCGCAGACCGCACTGGCACTCACCGCCCCCGCCTCCGACGGGCGGCCTCCGACGGTGTGGGCCTGGGCGCTGCTGACCACGTCCGGCGCCGTTCTGGTGCTCCGACGCCGCGCGCCCTGGCTGACCGTCGCCGTCATCGTGGCCTGCGTCGGGCCGTACCACGCGCTGGGCCACCCCCACTCGGCGGCCGTCCCCGCCGCCCTCGTCGCCCTCTACGCCATGGCCGTCGCCGGGCCGCCCTGGCGTACCTTCACCACTCTCGCGGTGCTCCTCGGCATCATGTCGACGGTGATGGGCAGCATCGGCGCCGACCACCAACTGGGCGAGATGCTGCGCTCCTCCGGCTGGCTGGTGGTGGTCGTGCTGGTCGGTGAGGCGGTGCGCATCCACCGCAACTACGTGGCCGCTGTCCTGGAGCGCGCCGAGCGGGCCGAACGCACCCGCGAGGAGGAGGCCGCCCGCCGCGTCGCCCAGGAACGGCTCCGCATCGCACGCGACCTGCACGACCTGCTCGCCCACAGCATCACCCTGATCGGCGTGCAGACCTCGGTGGCCGCTCACGTGCTGGTGGCCGACCCCGACCGGCTCGACCGTGCGGCCGTCGCCAAGGCGCTCGACGGCATCTCCGACACCTGCCGGGGCGCCCGCTCCGAGCTGCGGACGACCCTGGAGGTGCTGCGCGCCGGCGACGCCGACGGCATGGAACCGCTGCCCGGACTCTCCGGCCTTCCCGACCTGGCACGGGCCGCCTGCCACGCGGGCGCCCGTGTCGACCTGTCCGTCCGGGAGACCGCCCGCGCCCTGGCGCCCGAGCCCGCCGTCGGCGCCGCTGCCTACCGCATCGTCCAGGAGGCGTTGACCAACGCCGTCCACCACGCGGGGGCCTCGGTCACTGTGCGGGCCGTGGTCGAGGGCGTGGGCGGGGCCCTGCGGGTGAGTGTCGTCGACGACGGCGGGGGACGGGAACCCGGTGCCGCGGGCGGCGTCGGAGGCGGCTTCGGACTCGTCGGCATGCGGGAGCGGGCCCGCAGTGTCGGCGGCTCACTGGACGCCGGCCCCCGCGAGGGCCGCCCCGGCTTCGCCGTGACCGCCCTGCTCCCCGCCCACCTGCCCGCCTCCGCCCGGGAGAAGCCCCCAGCCCCGCAGAAGGACCGCCCCGCTGGAGCCCACCATGACTGACCCCGACCCGAGCGTGCCCGGCACGGAGCCCGGCCCGGACGCGTCCGCTGCGGATGTGTCAGGCGCGGGGGAGCAGCCCGGCGGGGAGGGTCCCGGTACGGGTGCGCCCGGCGTGAGGGGGTCCGGTGCGGGCGGTGCCGGTGCCGGGGTGCCCGGCGCGGGGGAGCAGCCCGGCGGGGGCGCTCCCGGGGTCGGGATGCCCGGCGCAAGGGAACCCGGAGCGGCCGATCCCGGTGGCGGCGCGCCCGGTCGGGGCGGTTCCGGCGGGGACGTTCCCCGCGCGGGCGCGCCCGATGGCGCGAGCGCCCCGTTGCGGATCGTGCTTGCGGACGACCAGACCCTGGTGCGGGCCGCCTTCGCCATGCTCATCGCCTCCGCACCGGGCATGGCCGTCGTGGGGGAGGCCGGCACCGGGCGGGAGGCCGTCGCGCTGGCCCGTTCGCAGCGGGCGGACCTCGTGGTGATGGACATCCGCATGCCGGACCTCGACGGCATCGAGGCCACCCGGCTGATCGCCGCGGACGAGGACCTCGGCCACGTGCGGGTCCTCGTCCTGACCACGTACGACACCGACGACCACGTCGTCGAGGCGCTGCGCGCCGGGGCCTCCGGTTTCCTGGTCAAGGACACCCGGCCCGCCGAACTCCTGGAGGCGATCCGGACGGTCGCCGCGGGGGAGTCCCTGCTGTCGCCCGGCCCGACGGCCCGGCTGATCGCCCGCGTGCTGCGGGCCCCCGCGCCGGACGCCGACGGCGAGTCGGCCCCCGGCTCCCCCGGCTCCCTCAGTGCCCTCAGCGTTCTCGGCGTCCTCTCCGCGCGCGAACGCGAGGTCCTCACCCTGGTGGCCCGCGGCCTGAACAACGCGGAGATCGCCCGCTCCCTCGCCCTCTCCCCGCTGACCGCCAAGACCCATGTGAGCCGCATCATGGGCAAGCTCTCCGTACGTGACCGGGCACAACTGGTGATCACCGCGTACGAGTCCGGCCTGGTCACCCCCGGAGCCGTCCCACCGGGCCCGGCCTGACACACCGGTAGGCGACAATGCCCGTATGTCCCTGTTCCGCGACGACGGCATCGTCCTGCGCACCCAGAAACTCGGCGAGGCCGACCGCATCATCTCGTTGCTCACCCGGGGGCACGGGCGGGTGCGGGCGGTGGCCCGGGGGGTGCGGCGGACCAAGTCGAAGTTCGGGGCCCGGCTGGAGCCGTTCAGCCACGTGGACGTGCAGTTCTTCGCGCGGGGCAGCGAACTGGTGGGCCGCGGCCTCCCGCTGTGCACGCAGACGGAGACGATCGCCCCGTACGGCCGCGGCATCGTGACCGACTACGACCGCTACACGGCGGGCACGGCCATGCTGGAGACCGCGGAGCGGTTCACCGACCACGAGGGCGAGCCGAACGTGCAGCAGTATCTGCTGCTGGTCGGCGGCCTGCGCACCCTCGCCGCGGGCGACCACCGCGCGGGCCTGGTGCTGGACGCCTTCCTGCTGCGCTCGCTGGCGATGGGCGGCTACGCCCCCAGCTTCGCGGACTGCGCCAAGTGCGGGCTGCCGGGCCCGAACCGGTTCTTCTCGGTGGCCTCGGGCGGTGTGGTGTGCGGCGACTGCCGCGTCCCGGGCAGCGTCGTCCCCTCGCCGGAGGCGCTGCGGCTGCTGGGCGCCCTGCTGACGGGGGACTGGGAGACCGCGGACGCCGCCGAGTCGCGGCACTGCCGGGAGGGCTCGGGGCTGGTCTCGGCGTATCTCCACTGGCACCTGGAGCGGGGGCTGCGCTCCTTGCGGTACGTGCGGCAGGCGTCGAACGGTTAGGCTCGGGCGGGTCACCTGCCCCCTGTCCCGTCCGCTGGAGATGAGTACCGAATGGCCCGCCGCGGAATGCTGTCCTGGTCGCAGCAGCGCCAGTACGTGACCCCGGAACCGCACCCGTCGGGGGCGCGGCCGCCCAGGATCCCGGGCGAGCTGGTCCCGAACCATGTGGCGGTCGTCATGGACGGCAACGGCCGTTGGGCCAAGCAGCGCGGGCTGCCGCGTACGGAGGGCCACAAGGTCGGTGAGGGCGTCGTCATGGACGTCCTCAAGGGCTGCCTGGAGATGGGCGTCAAGAACCTGTCGCTGTACGCCTTCTCCACCGAGAACTGGAAGCGCTCGCCGGAAGAGGTGCGCTTCTTGATGAACTTCAACCGGGACGTGATCCGCCGCCGCCGCGACGAGATGGACGAGCTGGGCATCCGCATCCGGTGGGTGGGCCGGATGCCCAAGCTGTGGAAGTCGGTGGTCCAGGAGCTCCAGGTCGCCCAGGAGCAGACCCGGGGCAACGACGCGATGACGCTGTACTTCTGCGTCAACTACGGTGGCCGCGCCGAGATCGCGGACGCGGCGCGTGCCGTGGCCGAGGAGGTCGCAGCCGGCAGGCTGGATCCCTCGAAGGTGAACGAGAAGACGTTCGCGAAGTACCTGTACTACCGCGACATGCCGGACGTGGACCTCTTCCTGCGCCCCTCGGGCGAGCAGCGGACGTCCAACTACCTGATCTGGCAGAGCGCCTACGCGGAGATGGTCTACCAGGACGTGCTGTGGCCGGACTTCGACCGGCGGGACCTGTGGGCGGCCTGCCTGGAGTACGCCCAGCGCGACCGCCGCTTCGGTGGTGCCCTGCCCAACGAGGGCGGCCAGGGCCAGGCGCAGGCCGCCGAGGCCCGGTAGGCGGCCCGCGGGGCGGTGTCAGCCTGCGAAGTTCCACGTGACGGCGCCACCCGCGGTCACCGTGACGGCCAGCACGATCAGGTCGGCGGCGCCGAGGCCGAGGCCCAGCAGGGCGCGGCCGCGCCGGGTGGTGTCCCGGGTGAGGGCGAGGGTGCCGAGGACGAGTGCGCAGGGTCCCAGGACGATGTTGAAGACCAGCAGCCCGGCCAGGCCCATGACGAACGAGGCCACGGCCATATCGTCGGCGGTGTCGGCGTCACCCCGGCGGGTGCGGCCCTTGCGGAGGGTGTGCGGGGTGCTCGCGGTGGTCATGTCAGCTTCCCTTCCGGTGGCGGCGGTGGCGTTCGCGGACGGTGAAGACGAGCAGCCAGGCGGCGATGGCCGCGGCTGCGGTGAGGCTCACGGCGGGCGGCAGGTGGGCGGGTGGGCCCACCAGGACGCCCAGCAGGAGGAACGCTGCGACGAGGAAGAGCACGGTTCCTCTCCTCTCTCTGCGGAGGCGGTCCGGCCTCCGGACGTGATGCGGTCGCATTTCGGTGAACAAGTGTCGTGACAACTGTTCACTGAGTCTGAGGGTACCCCATTGCGGCGCTCGGCACACAACTGTTTACTGAGCCCATGAGTACCACCCCCTCGCAGCGGGACCTCCAAAAGGCCCGGACCCGCCGCGCCCTGCTCGACGCGGGCCTGGCGCTGCTGAAGGAGCAGAGCCTCAGCAGCCTGGGCCTGCGTGAGATCACCCGCGCCGTGGGTATCTCTCCCGCGGCCTTCTACCGGCACTTCCGGGACGTCAGCGACCTCGGCGTGGCGCTCGTCGAGGAGTCGCTGGGCAGCCTGCACGAGGTGATACGGAGCGGCCTGACCGAGCACAGCGGGGACGGCGAGCGCATCGACCACCTCGTCGACGCCCTCGCGGCGCACGTACGCGACCACCCCGAGCACATCCGCTTCGTGGCCGGCGAGCGGCACGGCGGGGTGGCTGCGGTCCGCGTCGCCATCGGGGCCGAACTCGACCGCTTCGCCGAGGAGGTCGCCCACCTGCTGGCCGGGGACGAGGTCTCCCGGAACTGGAGCGCCGAGGACCTGCGCATGCTGGGGGAGACGTACGTCGACCTGATGGTGATGACGGCCTCCGCGTTCCTGGAGGCCGCCCAGGGCGAGGGCCCGCCCCAGGACGCCGTCGCCCACGCGGCGCGCCGCCGGCTGCGCCTCATCAGCTTGGGCCGCCGCCACTGGACGAGCGAGCAGGCCCCGGACAGTGACGGGTCCGCCTCGCCACCCTTCGCAAGCGGGTGACGTACGCTCCGTGACCCCGCCGCGCCGGCCCGGAAAGAGCAGGTCAGGCGGGGTGGGGTGGGGTGACCCGTCGCCCGAACGGAGTCACTCGCCTGGGCGGGGGGTGGGGTCTGCCGCACGGTTGGCCTATGCGACCGACCAAAGCCGCGTTCGCGGTGTGCGTCCCGCTGACGCTGCTGGTGCTGCTGGTGATATGCGCCGCTCCGCTGCGGGACGCGATACAGCAGGGTGACGCTGCCGAGGCCGAGCGGGCCACGGCCGGACCGCGCCCCCGAGTGGTGACCCGCGCCGCATGGGGCGCCGACGAGAGGACCGCGCGCGAGCGCTCGTCCTACGTGCACGGCGTGCAGGCCGTCTTCATCCACCACACCAACCACCCGAACGACTACGACTGCGACGACGCCCCCGCCATGCTGCGGGCCCTGCAGGCCGACCACATCCGGCGCGGCTGGGACGACATCGGCTACAACTTCGTCGTCGACCGCTGCGGCACCATCTACGAGGGCCGTGCCCGCGCCGCACGCCACGCGGTGGAGGGCGCCCACACCAAGGGCTTCAACATCCACAGCATCGGTATAGCCGCTCTCGGCACCTTCACCGAGGGGGCGAAGGTGCCGCCGAAGATGCTGGAGTCCATCGCCAGGATCGCCGCGTGGAAACTGCAACCGGGGACCGATCCGCACGGCCGCACCCGGATGACCTCCACGAGTGACGAGAGCCGCTACCCGAAGGGCGGCAAGGCGGAGTTCCACGTCATCTCCGGCCACCTGGACGCCTACGACACCAGTTGTCCGGGCAAGGCGCTCTACGACGCGCTCCCGAAGATCCGCGACGAGGCGGCCCGCCTCCTGCACCGCGGCACGCACACGGACGCGGGCCCGCCGAGGAGACCCCGCGGCGGACCGACGGCCCCCGCGCGCTCCGCCCTACCCGGCCCCGGCTGAGACGGCGTGCCCGCCTCGGGCCGGGTGGGCGGCCCGCCGCGGGCTTCCGTGCGGCAGGCTGCCCCACGTCAGACGGTGCGCCGCCGCAAGAGCGCCGCGCACACCGGCAGCGTCACGGCCGGCAGGCCGCCGCACCACGCGGGTGCCGGCCAGGGGCTGTTGGCCCTCGGCCGGTCGAGCAGCAGATCGCGCAGCGACTCGTCCTGGACGGTCCCGACTCCCCGACCGGGGAACGGCACTGATCGCCGCTGGTCGAACGGCCGCTGCCTGAGCCGCGCCGCCGGACAGTGGGCAGCCGGGGCTAACGGGCCTTGGCGCACTCCCCGCAGGTGCCGAAGATCTCGACCGTGTGGCCGACGTCGACGAAACCGTGCTCGGCGGCGACGGAGGCCGCCCACTTCTCCACGGCCGGGCCCTCGACCTCCACGGCCTTGCCGCAGGCGCGGCAGACCAGATGGTGGTGGTGGTCGTCGCTGTGGCACCGGCGGTAGACGGCCTCGCCCTCGTCCGTGCGCAGCACGTCGACCTCGCCGGCGTCGGCGAGGGACTGCAGGGTGCGGTAGACCGTGGTGAGCCCCACCGAATCGCCCCGGTGCTTGAGCATGTCGTGCAGCTCCTGGGCGCTGCGGAACTCCTCGACCTCGGCGAGCGCGGCAGCGACGGCGGCGCGCTGCCGGGTCGACCGGCCGCGTACAGGGGGACCTGCGGTGGTCACGCTCTGGCTCCTTACGTTCGTCGGCTCCGGGAGCGCCTGAGCGGCTCCGTGTCGGCGCGGCGTTCGCGACGACCCATTGTGCCAGGCGAACCCGGTGCTTGTGCCGGGCGAACCCGGAGCGCGGGTATTACACCCTGGTAGGGCGGTCCGCCGCCCCCGCACCGCCGGTCGCGGCGGCGCTCCCCTCCGTGGCCGGAGCCGCCTCGTCCTGTCCTGGTGAGGCTCCCCGGGGGACGCCCGGGGGATGCGCCCGCGTGAACCGCCGCCGGGCCAACGGGGCGGCCAGCGCGGTGACGAGGCCGAACAGGACGATGGCCAGGACGACGATGCTGGCGCCGGGCGGGACGTCGACGAAGTACGAGGTCACAGTCCCGGAGAGGGTGACGACCACGCCGAAGCCGACCGACAGCCCCAGCGTGGCCGCGAATCCGCGGGTGGCCTGCTGTGCGGCGGCAACCGGGATCACCATCAGCGCGCTCACCAGCAGCAGTCCGACGACCCGCATGGCGACGGTGACCGTGACCGCCGCCGTCACCGCCAGCAGCAGGTTCAGCAACCGCACCGGAAGCCCGGTGACCCGTGCGAACTCCTCGTCCTGGCAGACGGCGAACAACTGCCGCCGCAGGCCCAGGGAGACCAGCAGGACGAAGACCGACAGCCCCACGATGGCGACGATGTCCTCCGCCGAGACGGTGGTGACGGAGCCGAACAGATAGGTGGTGAGGTTGGCGTTGGAGCCGTTGGGCGACAGATTGATGATCATGACGCCGCCCGCCATGCCGCCGTAGAACAGCATGGCCAGCGCGATGTCGCCGCGCGCCTTGCCGTACCAGCGGATCAGCTCCATCGCGACGGCACCCAGCGACGAGACGAGCACGGCCATCCACACCGGGTTGCTGTTCAGCAGGAAGCCGAGCGCGACACCGGTCAGCGCGACGTGCCCGATGCCGTCCCCCATGATCGCCTGTCGGCGCTGCACGAGGTAGATGCCCACGGCGGGCGCGGCGAGGCCGACGAGCAACGCGGCGAGCAGCGCCCGCTGCATGAAGGCGAAGTCCAGCATCTCGGTCATGTGAGCAGCCCCGTCTCGATGGTGGGTGCGGCCTCGGCCGGTTCGGCGCCGTGCGGATGGCAGGCCAGATCGTGCAGCCGGTCCGGGTTCTCCACCCGTTCGACCCGGCCGTCGCGCAGTACCACGGCGCGGTCGATGAGCGGGGCCAGCGGGCCCAGTTCGTGCAGCACCAGCAGCACGGAGGTGCCCTGTTCCACCTGTCGGCGCAGGGTTGCGGCCAGCGCCTCCTGGTTGCCGACGTCCACCCCCGCCAGCGGCTCGTCCATGATCAGCAGTTCGGGCTCGGCGGCCAGCGCCCGCGCGATCAGCACCCGCTGGTGCTGGCCTCCGGAGAGCGCCTCGACCGGGTCCTTCATCCGCTCGGCCATCCCCACCTGCTCCAGGGCACGCCGCACGGCCGCCTTGTCGCCGCGGCCCAGCGGGGCGAAGCGGCGCCGGGCGAGCCGGCCGGCCGCCACCACCTCGCGGACGGTCGCCGGGACCCCCGCGGCGGCGGTCGAGCGCTGCGGTACGTATCCGAGCCGCCGCCACTGCCGGAAGCGTGCGAGAGGGGTGCCGAACAGCTCCAGCGTGCCGCCGGTGAGCGGCACCTGGCCCAGGACGGCGCGGATGGTGGTGGACTTGCCGGAGCCGTTCGCCCCCAGCAGCGCGACCGTCTCCCCGTGCGCCACCGTCAGATCCACCCCGCGCAGCACGGGCCGGCCGCCCAGCGAGGCCGTCGCCCCGCGCAGCGCCACGGCGGGCGGGGCGACGGCCACGTCGGTGCCGTCCCGCTCCTGGCGTCCCTCCCGGTCACGGTCCGTCGACGGCTTGCTCGTCATGCCTCACGTCCTCACTGCGCGCCGAGCGCGGTCTTGAGCGCGGTCAGGTTCTGGTGCATCACGGAGAAGTAGTCCTCGGTCTTGGGGTTCTTGACGCTCTCCAGCGGGCTGAGGACGGCGGTCCGCAGCCGCAGGTCCTTGGCCAGGGTCCCGGCCGTCTTGTCGCTGGCGTTGTCCTCGAAGAAGACGGTGTCCACGTCGTCCTTCTTCGCGACCTCGTGCAGCGCCTTCATCCGGGCCGCGCTGGGCTCGGACTCGGGGTCGATCCCGGCGACGGCCTCCTCGTGCAGGCCGTAGCGCTCGGCGAGGTAGCCGAAGGCGGCGTGCGTGGTGATGAAGGTGTCGGACTTCTTGCCCTTGAGCCCGTCCTTGAACTCCTTGTTCAGGCCGTGCAGCCGGTGCACGAGCGCCTCGGTGTTCTCGCGGTACTCGTCCTTGTGGTCCGGGTCGGTCTTCTGGAGCTGCTTGCCGACGCCCTCGGCGATCTGCGCGTAGCGGACGGGGTCCAGCCAGACGTGCGGGTCGCTGCCGTTCTCCTCGCCGTGGTCGTGCCCCTCGTGGCTGTGGCCGCCGTGCCCGCTGCCTTTCTCCTCCCCGTGCACGTCGGTGCCGTGCTTCTCCAGCGTGGTGTAGGAGGTGGCCTCCGCGAGGTTCTTGACGCCCGACTGTCCGACGGCCTCGTCCACGGCGGGCTGGAGCCCCTTGAGGTAGACGATCAGGTCGGCCTCGCTGAGCTGACCGGTCTGCTTGGGGCTCAGCTCCAGGTCGTGCGGCTCGGTACCGGGCTTGGTGAGGTTCTGGACCTCGACGTGGTCCTTGCCGATCTGCTGGGCGAGGTACGCCATCGGGTAGAAGGACGCCGCCACGTGCACCTTGCCGTCGTCGCCTGCACCGCTGCCGCAGCCGGCGAGGGTGAGCGAGCCGACGCCGAGAGCGGTGACAGCGGCGCTGGTACGTATGAGGCCACGGAGGCGGGGTCCGGTGTTCATGACACTCATTTTCACGAAAATTGGAAACGATTGTCAACTAGAGCATTGCGCTACGTGATCGACACGGACGGTGACCGGGGCTTCCCGGTGACGCGTGTACGCGCCCTCGAAACGGCGCCCGACCGATTTGCTGAGCACCCTCCACACACCAGTAATCTGAGGTATTCCGTCTCGCCGTCAATGAAGAGAGCACCGTGGCCGCCGACAAGATCGACACAATTGTCAGCCTCAGCAAGCGCCGTGGCTTCGTCTACCCGTGCAGTGAGATCTACGGCGGTCAGCGTGCCGCCTGGGACTACGGGCCGCTGGGCGTGGAGCTCAAGGAGAACATCAAGCGCCAGTGGTGGCGCTCCATGGTCACCTCGCGCGACGACGTGGTGGGCATCGACTCGTCGGTGATCCTGGCCCCCGAGGTCTGGGAGGCGTCGGGCCATGTCTCCACCTTCACCGATCCGCTCACGGAGTGCACCTCGTGCCACAAGCGGTTCCGCGCCGACCACCTCATCGAGGCGTACGAGGCGAAGCACGGCCGTGAGCCCGAGAACGGCCTGGCGGACCTCAACTGCCCGCACTGCGGCAACAAGGGCGGCTTCACCGAGCCCAAGCAGTTCTCCGGCCTGCTCTCCACCCACCTCGGTCCCACCCAGGACTCCGGGTCGGTGACCTACCTGCGCCCCGAGACGGCCCAGGGCATCTTCACCAACTTCGCCGCCGTGCAGCAGACCTCGCGCAAGAAGCCGCCGTTCGGCATCGCGCAGACGGGCAAGTCGTTCCGGAACGAGATCACGCCGGGCAACTTCATCTTCCGCACCCGTGAGTTCGAGCAGATGGAGATGGAGTTCTTCGTCAGGCCGGGCGAGGACGAGGAGTGGCAGCAGTACTGGATGGACCAGCGCTGGGCCTGGTACCGGGACCTCGGTATCCGCGAGGAGAACATCCGCTGGTACGAGCACCCGAAGGAGAAGCTCTCCCACTACTCCAAGCGGACGGCCGACATCGAGTACCGCTTCCAGTTCGGCGGCAGCGAGTTCGGTGAGCTGGAGGGCATCGCCAACCGCACCGACTACGACCTGACGGCGCACTCCAAGGCGTCCGGGCACGACCTGTCCTACTTCGACCAGGAGGCGGGCGAGCGCTGGACGCCGTACGTCATCGAGCCGGCGGCGGGTGTCAACCGCGCCATGCTCGCCTTCATGATCGACGCCTACATCGAGGACGAGGCGCCCAACGCGAAGGGCAAGATGGAGAAGCGCACCGTCATGCGTCTCGACCCGCGGCTGGCCCCGGTCAAGGTCGCGGTGCTGCCGCTGTCCCGCAACGAGAAGCTCTCGCCGAAGGCCCGCGGCCTCTCCGAGACGCTCCGCAAGCACTGGAACATCGAGTTCGACGACGCGGGCGCCATCGGCCGCCGCTACCGCCGCCAGGACGAGATCGGCACGCCGTTCTGCGTCACCGTCGACTTCGACACCCTCGACGACAACGCCGTCACGGTGCGTGAGCGCGACACGATGAAGCAGGAGCGGGTCTCCCTCGACCAGATCGAGGGCTACCTCGGCGGCCGCCTCATCGGCTGCTGAGCGCCCGCCACGAGCACGCAGGGCCCGGTCCCCCTCCCGAGCGAGGGGGCCGGGCCCTTTCGTCGTCGTGCGCCGCCGTGCCTTCGTCAAACGCCGTCGTCCGCCGTCGTACGGTCACGGTCGCCGTCCCGTGGTCACTCCGCCGTGCGGCGCAGCACCAGGCAGAGGAAGCCGAAGCTGTCCCGGTAGCCGCGCAACCACTCGTCGCGGTGCTCGGCCGCCGCCCGCAGGGCGTCCGCGCTGTCGGGGTGGTGCGGGTGGTCCAGCGCCCAGCGGGAGAGCGAACCGGTCCAGTTCCACTCGTAGTCGTCCCGTTCGTGGCGGGTGGAGCGGTGGGCGTACACGGGGGTCCAGCCGTCGGCGGTCACCGTCTCGACCGTGCCCGCCAGGTCCGGGTAGTCGCCCAGCAGTTCGCGTGCCTGTGCGGTCGGTTCGCGCTCCCAGTACGCGTCACCCATCAGGACGGTGCCGCCGGGTGCCAGGTGGCGGCGTACGGCGTCCAAGGTGGGCAGCAGGCCGCCGAACGCGTGTGCCGCCCCCACGCTCAGCACGACGTCGAAGGGGCGGACCGCGGTGGACTCGGTGAAGGAGGCGGCCTCGGTCCGGTGCAGCGTCAGGCGCTCCTCGACCCCCGCCTCCTTGGCGCGTTGCCGGGCCCGCTCCAGCGCCTCCTCGCTGGTGTCCACGCCGACCGCCGTGACCTGGGGGCGCCGGTCCATGGCGCGCAGCAGCCACGCACCCTGGCCGCATCCCAGGTCGAGAACGCGCGCGTCGCCGCGGGGCAGGGCGTGCCGGAGCAGCCGGTCGACGGAGGCGTCGTCGAGCGGGGCCGCGATCGGATGGTCGGCGTGGGCGAGGAGGGAGCGTGTGTTTCGGTCCAACCGGGCACTGTGCCAGACGGTGCGCGCCGCGTCCCCCGGCTCACCCCTGTGCGGGGTCACCCGCGCAGGTTCACCTGTGCGAGGCCGCCGCCCGCAGGACCGCGTCCAGGAGGCCGGGGAAGAGGGCGTCGAGGTCGGCGCGGCGCAGGCAGTTGATCTTCGAGGTGCCGCGGTAGCACTGGTTGATGACGCCCGCCTCGCGCAGGACGCGGAAGTGGTGGGTGGAGGTGGAGGTGGCGACCGGGAGTTCGACCTGCGAGCAGGTGGCGCCCTGCCCCTCGCCCTCGCCGTGGCCGTCCAGCACGGTGACGATGCGCAGCCGCATCGGGTCGGCGAGTGCGTGCAGCACGGTTTCCAGGCGGATCTCCTCCCGGGCGGGGTGCGGGAGTCGGCGTACGGCTGTGGTGGTCGGCACGGCTTCATGGTACGGCAGGCTTCGAAATTTGACAGTCTTCGTACTACGGTGGCTATCGTATTAGCGCCGAGTGGCCCCCCGACGGATTGGAGAGCGCCGTGAGCGCACTGTTCGAGCCCCTCACCCTGCGGTCGGTGACCGTGCCCAACCGGGTGTGGATGGCCCCGATGTGCCAGTACTCCGCCGCGCCGGAGGGCCCCGACCAGGGAGCGCCCACCGACTGGCACCTGGCCCACCTGGGTGCCCGGGCAGCGGGCGGACTCGGCCTGGCGCTCGCCGAGGCCACGGCGGTCACCCCCGAGGGCCGGATCAGCCCCTACGACCTGGGGCTGTGGAACGACCGCCAGGTGGCTGCCTTCGCCCGCGTCACCCGCTTCCTGAGCGAGCAGGGCACCGTCCCCGGCATCCAGTTGGCGCACGCCGGGCGCAAGGCCTCCACCGAGCGCACCTGGGTGGAGCGCGGGGCGCCGCTGGCGCCGGGCCACCACCACGGCTGGCAGCCGCTCGCACCCAGCCCGGTGCCGTTCGACGAGCGGCACACCACGCCCACCGAGCTGACCCGCGAGCAGATCGCCGCGCTGGTACGGCAGTTCGCCGAGGCCGCGCGCCGCGCGCACGCAGCCGGTTTCGAGGTCGTCGAGATCCACGGCGCGCACGGCTACCTGATCAACGAGTTCCTCTCCCCGTTCACCAACCGCCGCACCGACGAGTACGGCGGCTCCTTCGAGGGCCGCACCCGCTTCGCTCTGGAGGTCGTCGACGCGGTGCGCGCGGTGTGGCCCGACGACCTGCCGCTGTTCTTCCGCATCTCCGCCACCGACTGGCTGAGCGAGAACACCGAGGACGAGCGCGAGGGCTGGACCGGCGACGACACCGTCCGGTTCGCCAAGGAGCTGCTGGCCCGCGGCGTGGACCTGCTCGACACCTCCACCGGCGGCAACGCGCCCGACGCCCGCATCCAGGCCGCCCCCGGCTACCAGGTGCCGTTCGCCGAGCGTGTCAGGAAGGAGGCGGACCTCCCGGTGGGCGCCGTCGGCCTGATCACCGAGCCCCGCCAGGCCGAGGAGATCGTCTCCTCGGGCCAGGCGGACGCGGTACTGCTCGGCCGTGAGCTGCTGCGCCGCCCCTACTGGGCGAACGAGGCCGCGGCGGAGCTGGGCGCCGCGTCCCGGTACCCCGTCCAGTACCACCGGGCGGTCTGAGGATCTCCTTGACCGTCAGGTGACTGTCAGGCGGCGGACAGGTGCCGGTCCGCCGCCTCCACGGTCTGCGCCAGCAGCGTGGCGATCGTCATGGGCCCGACGCCGCCGGGCACCGGAGTGATCAGGCCCGCCCGCTCCTTGGCGGTCTCGAAGTCCACGTCGCCGACGTTGCCCGGGTTGGATCCGGCGTCGACCACGACCGCGCCCGGCTTGAGGTCGGCGCCGCCGATGAACCGCGGGCGCCCGACGGCGGCGATCACCACGTCGGCCTCACGCAGATGCCGGGACAGGTCCCGGGTGCGCGAGTGGCAGTACGTCACCGTCGCGTCCCGCGCCAGCAGCAGCATGCCCGCGGGCTTTCCCAGGATCGCGCTGCGCCCCACCACCACGGCGTGCCTGCCGGACAGTTCGACGCCGTACTCGTCCAGCAGCCGCATGATTCCGCCCGGTGTGCAGGAGACGAACCCCGGCAGCCCGAAGCTCATCGCGGCGAACGAGCTGAGCGTCACCCCGTCGACGTCCTTGCCCGGCGCGATCGCCTCGAACGCGGCCCGCTCGTCGAGGTGCGGGCCCACCGGATGCTGCAGGAGGATGCCGTGCACGCCGGGGTCTCGCGAGAGCGCCGTGATCTCGGCGACCAGCTCCCGCGTCCCGATCGTGGCGGGCAGCGGCACATGGCGGGAGGCGATGCCCGCCTTCGCGCACCGGTTGCGCTTCATCCTCACGTACTTCTCGGACGCCGGGTCGTCTCCGACCAGCACGGTGGCCAGGCAGGGTTGCGTGCCGGTCCGCTCGCGCAGCGCGGCGGCCCGTGCGGAGGTCTCCTCGACGAGGCGGGCAGCCAGGGCCTTGCCGTCCAACAGGCGGGCGGTCCCGGCGTCCTCGCCGGTGCGGGGTGTCCCGGCGTTGCCGGTCGTCGTCTCGGTCCGGGGCATACGGTGCTCCTGGGCGTCACGTAGGGAGTGCCCAGGCGCACGGCATGCACGACAGCGGCTGTGGGGCCGCTCCCCGGTGGTGCTCCACCTCGACGCGCCAGTCACGGCCCGCGACCAGCGTATCGGACCGTCCGCGCCCCGGGGCTGTGTGGTGCGGGCCCCCGGGGCGGCGGTGCGGAAGGTGGACCGCTCCCGGGGCAGCGGGGACGGTCCGGGGGCGGTCTCAGGGCAGTTGCCGGAGGAAGGCCACCAGGAAGAGCGCGGAGGCCAGGCACCCGAGCCCCACCGTGGGCAGCACCCAACCCGCCCGGCGCTCCCCGCGCAGCGGCGCCGTCACCCGGCGGTGCAGCGCCGCCAGCCCGTACAGCAGGACGACCGCCACGACGGCGGCGGGCAGGCTCACCGCGAAGTGCACGAGCCAGGCACCGGCCTTGCTGGGGCCGCCCCAGGAGGTGTCGTAGGGACCGTCGTCCACGAACCCGTACAGCACGCCGCGCGCCACGAACAGCAGCAGCAGTCCGACCAGCATCGTGGCCGGCACGCCCAGCAGCACGGTGAGGACGGCGTGCCCCGCCGACCGCGCCCTTCCCGGTGCCTGGTGACCTCGCCGCGGCGCGGCCCGCAGCGCCCGCGCCGCCCTGCCCCCTTGCCCGCCGAGAGCGGCGAGGAGCGCGTACAGCCCGACGGGCAGCAGGGCGGCACCCCCTGCCGCCCGGCGCCCGAACTGCCGTACCGAGGAGGGCCGATGAGTATGACGAACGGATTCCATGGACGGGGACGCTAGGGCGACGCAAGGGGCCGCGACGACAGACCACGGAGCCATCCGCCCCCCTACTCCGGTAGGGGGCCGGTCCGGAGGGGCCCGGATACCGCCTGGAAGCCTGTGCGCCGAAGGGAAGGAATATCCGCTCGACGTGGGGGCGCCCGTGACGGTGGACGAGTGCCGCAAAACGTACGCGAACAGCGAGGAGGGTCGCCATGGCGCAGCCGGTCGTGGTGGAGGTTCCGCAGTGGCAGGGCTCGTCGTCCCCGGCAGCGTGGCGGCTCCGCGACGGGTGCCGGTCCCTGGCCGGCCTGCTGCCGGTGACGCGCCGAATCCGCACGGAAGTGACCGACGCGGGCGCCCCGGACGGCACGTGGAGCGTCGGGGACGCGGGTGGTGGCGCCGGGACGGGCGGGGCGGACGGCCGGACGACGGACCGCGTGCGCGCCCTCGACGCCCTGACCGCCAACCTGGCAGCGGTGCGCGCCGCACTGGCCGACGCCGCTGCCCATGCCGACCCGCCCGGGGGAGCGGTCGGCGCGTGCGCGGGACGGACGGACACGTCCGCGCCCCCGGCCGAGGCGTGCGTCGGCCCGGCGGGCGGGTGCGTGAGCCTGGCGGACGCGTCCACGGACCCGGTCGGCCCCTCCACGGACCGGACAGGCGAAGCCGCGGGCCCGGCGGGCGCGTTCACGACTCCGGGCGAGGAGACGACGGACTCGCCGGACGTAGCCACGGGCCCAGGGAACGTGTGCGCGGGCCCGGCGGACACGCTGTCAGGACGAACGGACGCGGTGCTCCTCGTCACGGTGGGTGGGGACTGCGGGGTGGAACTCGCGCCTGTCGAGCGTGCGCACCAGCAGTACGGCGACCGGCTCGCGGTCGTGTGGTGCGACGCGCACGCCGACCTCAACACCCCTGGCTCCTCCCCTTCCGGGGCCTTTCACGGCATGGTGCTGCGCACCCTGCTGGGGGAGGGCCCCGAGCCACTGCGGTGCGCCGCACCGCTGGCGCCCGGGCAGGTCGTCCTGGCCGGGGTACGGTCCCTCGACGGCGCCGAGGAGCGGTACGTCGCCGAGCAGCGCGTCCGGCATCTCGGTGTCACGGAACCGGCCGACCCCGGTGCCCTCGTCGAGGCTGTCGCGGCGACGGGCGCGGAGGCGGTGTACGTCCACATCGACCTCGATGTGCTCGACCCGGGCGTCTTCTCCTCCGTGGGCGTTCCCGAGCCGCACGGACTGACCCCGCACCGCCTGGCCGACGCCGTACGGGCGCTCACGGAGCGCTTCACCGTCGCCGGCCTCGGCCTGACCGAACACCAGCCGGCCGAGGGCGCCGCCGAGCGCGCGGCCGGCACCCAGGTGCTCGGCGGCCTCGTCCGCACGCTGACCGACCTGGTGGCCGGCCCGCACCCCGAGGACGTCCGCCGCATCGAACGCCACGCCCTCGACGCCTGGCCCGCGCCACGGTGCTGCTCCGAGAACGGGTGGCTGCTGAGGCACATCCCCGGCATGCGGAGGCTGCGCTCCGGGAACACCGCACTGCCGCTGCCGCTCTCCCCGGGTGGTGACGAGAAGGACGGTGGCGGAGCCGAGGGCGCCACGGTGCGCACGGATGCCCTCGCCGAGGTCGAGGCCTTCTACGCGGGGCGCGGCCTGCCCGCCGCCGTCCAGGTCAGCCCCACCGCCCGGCACATCGCGCTGGACGAGCAACTGGCCGCGCGGGGCTATGTGCACGGCGAGGCGATCCAGGTGCTGACGGCCCCCACCGACGCGGTCGCCCGACCGCCTGGCCCGGCCGCCCGTCCCGCCGACGGATGGCGGATCGAGGTCGAGCGGTCGGTGACGCGGCACTGGCTGGAGGCGTTCGTCGCGCTCGACGGGAAGGAGGACGCGTGCGTCCTCCTTCCCGTCGAGGTCGTCTCCCGGATCAAGCTCCCCGTGGCCACCGTCACCGTGTGCGCCCCGGACCGGCGTACCGCCGGAGTCGGGCTGTTCGTCGGCGGTGACGAGCGGTGGGCGGGCGTCTACTGCATGGTCACCCACCCCGGCCTCCGGCGGCGGGGAACGGGTGCCGCCGTGCTGCGGGCCGGTGCCGGGTGGGCCGCCGGGCAGCACGTTCCCGGGCTCTGCCTCCAGGTCGGCGGAGCCGATGCGGGCGCCCGCGCCCTGTACGCCCGCGCGGGGTTCGGCCACGCCTACGGCTACCACTACCGCCTGCGGAAGATTCCACATGGTGGATCGGTGGCCGGCGCGTCAGCCACGCGCGTTACCGTCCGCTGATGCGCATCCTCAGCGTCAACGTCGGCTCCGGGCGACAGGCGGACTACACCGACGCTCCTTCCGGCGCCACCGGCATCGCCAAGGCCCCCGTGGAGCACCCCGTGCGTGTCTCGGCGCCGGGTGCCCCGGGTGTCGGGGCGAGCGGCGTGGCGGGCGACGCGGTGTGCGACCTGCGGTACCACGGGGGCGACGACAGGGCCGTCTACGCCTTCGCCCGCGAGGACCTCGACTCCTGGGAGCGGGAGCTGGGTTGCGCTCTTCCGCCCGGGGCGTTCGGTGAGAACCTCACCACCGTCGGCATCGACCTGCGCGAGACCCTGGTCGGGGAACGCTGGCGCATCGGCCCCGAACTGGTCCTGGAGGCGACCGGCGGCCGCATCCCCTGCCGCACCTTCGGCGGCTGGGTCGACGAGCAGGGCTGGACGAGCGGCAAGGGCTGGCTGCGCCGGTTCACCCTGGCGGGGTCGCCCGGCGCCATGTTCCGGGTCCTCCGCCCCGGCACCCTGCGGGCGGGTGACCCGGTCGACGTCCTCCACCGCCCCGACCACCCGGTGACGGTCGCCTCCCTCTTCCGGGCCGTCACCACCGAACGCAAGCGCCTCCCGGACGTGCTCGTCGCCGCCGCGTGGATGGAGCGGGAACAGCGCGAGATCGCGGAGAAGTACGCAGCCAAGTACGGCACCGGCGTGTGAGGAGGGGCCGGGCCGCTCGGATCCGCCGCCCCCGCACGGCCCCGGCCGGATGGGGGACAATGGACAGCCGCCCCTCTCGCCGACGCCCTCGAAGGACCCTCGGAGCATGACCCAGCCTGCACAGCCGCTCACCCTCGGACGGCACGTCGTCCAGCCACCCGTCGTGCTGGCGCCGATGGCCGGGATCACCAATGCGCCGTTCCGGACCCTGTGCCGGGAGTTCTCCGGCGGTCACGGGCTGTTCGTCAGCGAGATGATCACCACCCGGGCGCTGGTGGAGCGCAACGAGAAGACGATGCAGCTCGTCCACTTCGACGAGACGGAGAAGCCGCGCTCCATCCAGCTGTACGGCGTCGACCCGGTGACCGTCGGCAAGGCGGTACGGATGATCGCCGAAGAGGACATGGCCGACCACATCGACCTCAACTTCGGCTGCCCCGTCCCCAAGGTCACCCGCAAGGGCGGAGGTTCGGCGCTGCCGTACAAGCGGCCGCTGCTGCGCGCGATCCTGCGCGAGGCCGTCACCGGCGCGGGCGGGCTGCCGGTCACGATGAAGATGCGCAAGGGCATCGACGACGACCACCTGACCTACCTCGACGCGGGCCGCATCGCCGTCGAGGAGGGCATCACCGCCGTCGCCCTGCACGGCCGTACGGCCGCCCAGCACTACGGCGGCACCGCCGACTGGGAGGCGATCGCACGCCTGAAGGAGGCCGTGCCCGAGATCCCCGTGCTCGGCAACGGCGACATCTGGTCGGCCGACGACGCCGTCCGCATGATGCGGCGCACAGGCTGCGACGGTGTCGTGGTGGGCCGCGGCTGCCTGGGCCGCCCGTGGCTGTTCGCCGACCTGGTCGCCGCGCTCACCGGGGAGGGCCCGGCGCACTACGCCCGGCCCACCCTGCGCGAGGTCGCCGACGTGATGGTGCGCCACGCGCGCCTGCTGGGGGAGTGGCTCGGTGACGAGGAGCGCGGCGTCATCGACTTCCGTAAGCACGTCGCCTGGTACACCAAGGGCTTCTCGGTCGGCTCCGAGATGCGGCGCAAGCTGGCCGTCACCAGCACCCCGGAGGAGCTGCGCGCCCTGCTCGATACGCTGGACCTGAGCCAGGAGTGGCCGCAGGGCGCCGACGGGCCGCGCGGGCGCACCCACTCCCGCAACAAGGTCGTGCTCCCCGAGGGCTGGCTGGACGACCCCCAGGAGTGCGGCCCGGGCCTCGGCGCCGACGCGGAGCTGGACACCTCCGGCGGCTGACCGGCCCTCTTCCCCGGTACCGCGCTCACCCCCGCTCGGCCCGCATCCCTGCAGCCGCCGCCTCCAACCGCGCCGCGTACTGGTCGAGTCGGTCCCCCGCGAACGTGTCCGCTTCCCAGTCCCCGGGCCCGACCTCCCCGGGGCTCGCCCATGTGTACGCCCACACCCGGCCCGCGCCGGTATCCGGGGTGTCGTCCACCTCCAGGATGCGCAGCGCGTACGCGTCGTCCTCGAAGTCGTCCAGTACGCGCCACTCGCGACGGTCCAGCCCGGCCAGCAGCAGGCCGTGGGCCTGGGCGCCGGGAGCGGGAACGAGACCGGGGTAGGGCCTGGCCCGCAGGGCGGCGGTGCGCCAGCCGGTGGCGGTCGTCGGTGTGCCCGGTGGGACCCGGCCGAGGAGGGCAGTCAGGATCCGGCGGAAGCGGAGGGTGCCGTAGACGAAGAGGGCGTCGGAGCCGGGATCGACGGGTGCGAGGCGGGGCGGGAGTGGGGGCGGCGGGGTCTGGAGAGGGGGCATCGGGGCAATCTACGACCCCCGCGGCGGTGTCCGCATGGTGAGACGTTCACTCGAATGGCCGCGTGATTCGCGCCACGATGATAAAGGTGTCGCTCAGATGAGCGCTCACATGAGGGATGTAGATCTCCAAGGAGCAGGCCGGGGTTTTACCGGCCCTTGGTTCCGAGGTCGTACGCACTCCTCGCGCACCGTGCGCAAGAGGGTGCTCGGTGTGTCTCTCCGCCGTCATCCGTTCAGCTTCTGAATGGCACGGCCAATCAGCCTTACCGCACCCGCGCTTTCGATCTTTCGGCAGACGGGTGGTTACAGCCGTCTGACATGCCGCTGGACGTACTCGTGGGCCTTTGATCTGGGTACGCTCCCCGCCGTCAGGGCAACCGACCACGAGGAGCCGAGTCCGGTGCCGGTTCACGCGAAGAACACAAAGTCCGCGGTAGACGCGCAGCAGACCAAGTACGTCTACGACTTCAGTGAGGGCAACAAGGATCTCAAGGGCCTCCTCGGTGGCAAGGGAGCCAACCTGGCCGAGATGACCAACCTCGGCCTGCCCGTCCCTCCCGGCTTCACCATCACCACCGAGGCGTGCAAGGCCTACCTCGCCTCCGGCGAGGCCCCCACCGAGCTCAAGGACGAGGTCAGTGCCCATCTGAGCGCGCTCGAGGAGCGCATGGGCAAGAAGCTCGGCCAGGCCGACGACCCGCTGCTCGTCTCGGTGCGCTCCGGCGCCAAGTTCTCCATGCCCGGCATGATGGACACCGTCCTCAACATCGGCCTGTCCGACGCGTCGGTGCACGGGCTGAGCGCCCAGTCCGGCGACGAGCGCTTCGCCTGGGACTCCTACCGCCGCCTCATCCAGATGTTTGGCGACACCGTCCTCGGCATCCACGGCGAGCGCTTCGCCGAGACGCTGGAGGAGGCCAAGACCGCCCGCGGCGCCACCACCGACGTGGACCTGACGGCCGAGGACCTGAAGGAACTGGTCGCGAAGTTCAAGAACATCGTCTCCGAGGAGACAGGACGCGACTTCCCGCAGGACCCGCGCGAGCAGATGGACCTGGCCGTCCGCGCGGTCTTCGACTCGTGGAACGGTACCCGCGCCCGCCTCTACCGCCGCCAGGAGCGCATCCCGCACGACCTGGGCACCGCCGTCAACATCTGCTCGATGGTCTTCGGCAACCTCGGCCCCGACTCCGGCACCGGCGTCGCCTTCACCCGCGACCCCGCCAGCGGCCAGCAGGGCGTCTACGGCGACTACCTGCAGAACGCGCAGGGCGAGGACGTCGTCGCCGGCATCCGCAACACCGTGCCGCTCGCCGACCTCGAAGCGCTCGACAAGGCGTCGTACGACCAGCTCATGCAGATCATGGAGACCCTGGAGAACCACTACCGGGATCTGTGCGACATCGAGTTCACCATCGAACGCGGCAAGCTGTGGATGCTCCAGACCCGGGTGGGCAAGCGCACCGCGGCGGCCGCCTTCCGGATCGCCACCCAACTCGTCGACCAGGGCCTCATCGACGAGGCCGAGGCACTGCGCCGCGTCAACGGCAGCCAGCTCGCCCAGTTGATGTTCCCCCGCTTCGACTCGAACGGCGGGGTCAGGAACGCCGAGCAGCTCGGCTGGGGCATCGCCGCCTCGCCCGGCGCGGCCGTCGGCAAGGCCGTCTTCGACTCCTACACCGCCATCAAGTGGTCCCGGTCCGGCGAGAAGGTCATCCTCATCCGCCGCGAGACCAACCCCGACGACCTGGACGGCATGCTCGCCGCCGAGGGCATCCTCACCTCACGCGGCGGCAAGACCTCGCACGCCGCCGTCGTCGCCCGCGGCATGGGCAAGACCTGCGTGTGCGGCGCGGAGGAACTGGAGGTCGACACCAAGCGGCGCTGCCTCAAGGCCCCCGGCGGCAAGGTCGTCGAGGAGGGCGACGTCGTCTCCATCGACGGCTCCACCGGAAAGGTCTACGCGGGCGAGGTACCCGTCGTGCCCTCCCCGGTCGTCGAGTACTTCGAGGGCCGCATGCACGCCGGTGCCGACGACGCGGACGAGCTGGTCAAGGCCGTCCACCGGATCATGGCCTACGCCGACCGGGTACGCCGACTGCGGGTGCGGGCCAACGCCGACAACGCCGAGGACGCGGCCCGCGCCCGGCGGTTCGGCGCCCAGGGCATCGGCCTGTGCCGCACCGAGCACATGTTCCTCGGCGAGCGGCGTGAGCTGGTCGAGCGGCTCATCCTCGCCGACACCGAGGAGGAGCGGCAGCGGGCGCTGCACGCGCTGCTGCCGCTCCAACAGGGCGACTTCGTCGAGCTGTTCGAGTCGATGGACGGCCTCCCCGTGACGGTGCGGCTGCTCGACCCGCCGCTGCACGAGTTCCTGCCCGACATCACCGAGCTGTCGGTACGGGTCGCGCTGGCCGAGTCCCGCAAGGACGCCAACGAGAACGACCTGCGGCTCCTCCAGGCCGTCCACCGGCTGCACGAGCAGAACCCCATGCTGGGCCTGCGCGGCGTCCGACTCGGCCTGGTCATCCCCGGCCTGTTCACCATGCAGATCCGGGCCATCGCCGAGGCCGCGGCCGAGCGCAAGGCGGGCGGCGGCGACCCCCGTGCCGAGATCATGATCCCGCTCGTGGGCACCGTCCAGGAGCTCGAACTGGTCCGCGAGGAGGCGGAGGAGGTCATCGACGAGGTCGAAAGGGAACGCGGCGTCGACCTGGCGCTCACCCTCGGCACCATGATCGAGCTGCCCCGCGCCGCGCTGACGGCCGGCCAGATCGCCGAGTGCGCCGACTTCTTCTCCTTCGGCACCAACGACCTCACCCAGACCGTGTGGGCCTTCAGCCGGGACGACGTGGAGGCCAGCTTCTTCACCGCCTACCTGGAGAAGGGCATCTTCGGCGTCTCCCCGTTCGAGACCATCGACAAGGACGGCGTCGGCTCGCTGGTACGCAGCGCCGCGGAGGCGGGCCGGGCGACCCGGCCCGACCTCAAGCTCGGTGTCTGCGGCGAACACGGTGGCGATCCCGAGTCGGTGCACTTCTTCCACGAGGTCGGCCTCGACTACGTCTCCTGCTCGCCCTTCCGTATCCCGGTCGCCCGCCTCGAAGCCGGCCGCGCGGCAGCCCAGCAGGACTCCGCGGAGTAACCCGCTGCCTCCACACCTCCGGGGCCCGTCCGTTTCACACCCTCGCCACGGACAGGACCCGGATCCCGAGGAGGCGGCACCCGTGCGGGGGTGCCGCCTCCTTCATGTCCGCTGCACGACGGCGGCCCGCTGTCCAGCGGGACCCCTGTCCGACGGGCCCGCCGTTCAGCGCAGTTCGTCCAGGCCCAGGGCCTCGACCAGGTGGCGTTCGGGGCGGGCGCCGACGACCGAGCGGGCGGGCTCCCCGTCCCGGAAGAGGATCAGGGTGGGCATCGACAGGACGCCGTAGGCGGCCTGGGTGGCGGGGTTGCGGTCCACGTCCAGGGAGACGACCTTCACCAGGCCCTCGCGCTCGGCGGCGATCCGGGCCAGCACCGGGGCGACCATGCGGCAGGGCGGGCACCAGTCGGCGGTGAAGTCGACCAGCACCGGCACGTCGGAGTGCAGCACCTCCTCGCCGAACGTGTCGTCGGTGACCTCGGGCAGGTGGGTTGCTGTGGTGCTCATCGTGGTCCCTCCGGGGTGCGTGCGGTCGGCGGCGCGGCGGTCGGCGGGGTCAGCGCGCAGCGGGGCTCGGGGCCGTGCGGGGAGTCCGCTGCGGCCTCCACCTCCGCGCGGGCCAGCCGGGCGCCGACCTGATCCCGTACGGAGCGCAGTTCGGCGATGCAGGCGTCCAGTTCGGCCAGCTTGCGCCGGTAGACGTCCAGCGAGTCGGGGCAGGTGTCGCCCGCCGGGTGGCCCGCGCGCAGGCACTCCACGAAGGGCCGGGTCTCCTCCAGACCGAACCCGTGGTCCCGCAGCGTCCTGATCTGCCGCAGCACCGCGAGGTCGTCCTCACCGAACGTGCGGTGCCCGTGGGCGTCCCGCCGTACGGTCAGCAGCCCGCGCGCCTCGTAGTAGCGCAGCGTCCGTGTGGTCGTTCCCGCCCGCTCGGCCAGCTCTCCGATCCGCATCGGCCCGCCCTCCCCGTCCCTCGCACCTGTCGCTTCGTGCTGCCCGTGCGCGAACGCACACGCGCGCGGGCGTGTGCGCCGTTCCACCGCGCCGTGCCTGTGCGGTGCTCCGCACGCTAGGCGTTGACGCCGACGTCAACGCAACGGCGCCCACCGGACCGTCGCAGCGGTCACCGGGCCGGGGGCGCGCGGTTCTCGTGCCCTCCGTAGCGCCCTCACGCCGGGTGGTAGCGGCGTTCGGGGCGGCCCGTGGTGCCGTACCGGAGGGTGACCCGGGCGGTGCCGGTGGCGACGAAGTGCTCCAGGTAGCGCCGGGCGCTCACCCGGGAGAGCCCGCTGTGCTCGGCGCACTCGGACGCCGACAGTCCCGCTCCGGCGGGGCTCGCGTCGAGGGTGGCCCGCACCAGGGCCGAGGTCTGCTCGGTCAGCCCCTTGGGGAGCGGGTGCCGGCGGAGAGCCACGGCGGTGCGGGCAGCGCTGCCCGCTGTCGGGCCGCCGGGCGCGACAGGTGCGCCGGGCTCCGGCGGTTGACGCGGTACGCCGGTGCCGCCACCCGTGAAGACCCGGTCCAGTTCCTCCTGCCCCGGCGAGGTCAGCGCTTCGAACTCCCGTCGCTCGCGCGCGTACTGCGCCAGCCGGTCGGTCAGCAGCTTGCCCTCGAACGGTTTGACGACGTACTGGACGGCACCGCCGTGCCGCGCCGCCCGCACGCTGGCCGCGTCCCGTGCGGCGGTGATCACCAGGACGTCGGGGCCGCCACCGGGCGCACCGTCGCCCCGCAGCTGCCGCAGCACCTCCAGCCCGCTCACGTCCGGCAGGTACAGGTCCAGCAGCACCAGGTCCGGGTCCAGCCGGCGCACCAGGGACAGTGCTTCCGTCCCGCTGTGCGCCACCCCCGCCACCTCGTACCCGGGCACCCGGGCGACCAGCGTGCTGTGCAGCTTGGCCACCATGAAGTCGTCGTCGACGACCAGGACGCGGATCACGACAGCGCCCCGTAGGCGACCCCGGTCAGCCGCTCGGACGCCTCCCACAGCCGGGCGGCGGCCTCGTCGTTACGGGTCCAGGGAGCCCGCCAGGACGACGCGGGCGCACCGCGCCAGGACAGCAGCCGCGGTCCCGTGAACGAGTCGGCGCCGACGCCGGGTTCCGTCGCCGCGTACAGCGTCGGCAGGGCACCCGCGTCGGCCGACTGCGCGACCACCCTGTTGCCCAGCTCCATGACGCGCTCGGCCGCCTTGCTGCCCTCCATACGGGGACCGGCGGCCTGCAAATTGGTGGCCGCGTAACCGGGGTGCGCCGCCGCGGCCACCAGCGGGGTGTCGGCGAGCCGCCGGGCCAGCTCGTGGGTGAAGAGCAGATTGGCCGTCTTCGACCGGCCGTAGGCGACCCAGCGCTGGTACGAACGCTCGCTGTTGAGGTCGTCGATGTCGATGTTGGCCAGGAAGTGCAGGGCGCTGGAGACGGTGACGACCCGCGGGGCGGCGGATGCCAGCAGCCGGTCCAGCAGCAGCCCGGTGAGGGCGAAGTGCCCCAGGTGGTTGACGCCGAACTGCGTCTCGAAGCCGTCCGCCGTCCGACGGTACGGCAGCGCCATCACACCCGCGTTGTTGATCAGCAGGTCCACCCGCTCGTCGGGCAGCTCCTTGGCGAACGCGCTCACCGAAGCCAGGTCGCCCAGGTCGAGCAGGCGCAACTCGGTGCGCAGCCCCGCCTCGGGCAGCTCCCGCACCAGCCGGTCGTGCGCCTGCCGGCCGCGCTCCTCGTTCCGGCACGCGAGGACGACGCGGGCTCCGCGCCGCGCCAGTTCCCTGGCCGTCACGAGGCCGATACCGCTGTTGGCGCCGGTCACGACCGCGACGCGGCCGCTCTGGTCGGGGATGTTCCGCGCTGTCCAGCCCATCGCTCGCCCTGCTCCTCGCCTCGCTCGGCCCGCCGGGGACGGCCTCTCCCTGCGGAGGCTAGCGGCAGCTCCACCCGCGGTCGAGGTCGGCGGGACCGGCAACAGGCTGACAGCGCGAGAACGGGAGCACGGGCACGCATGCGGTGCGGGTACGACGCGGGGCAGGCGCCACGGGTGCGGGGCGCACCGTACGCGGCAGGCGGCAGGCGGCAGGCGGCAGGCGGCAGGCGGACGGTGGCGCGGGGCGCGGGAACCCGCGGGCTCTAGGCTGCCCTCATGAACGCGACTTCCGCTCCGGCCACCCCCGAGACGTCCGCCTTCGCGGCGCCCCGTGTGCTGCTGCTGCACGGCCCCAACCTCAACCTGCTGGGTGAACGGGACCGCGACACCTACGGCAGTACCACGCTGACGGACGTGCAGGAGCGCACCCGCGCTCTGGGCAAGGAGCTGGGTGCCGAGGTGCGCTGCGCGCAGAGCAACAGCGAGGGCGCGCTCATCGACCTGATCCACGGCACCCGGGGCGCGGACGACGGCATCGTCTTCAACCCCGGCGCCTACGCGCACTACAGCTACGCGCTGCGCGACGCACTGGAGACCGTCGCCGGGCTGGGCGTCCCCTGCGTGGAGGTGCACATCTCCAACGTGCACGCCCGTGAGACCTTCCGGCACACCTCCGTCACGGCACCGGTGTGCCAGGGCATGGTCTCGGGGCACGGCGTCTTCGGGTACGAACTGGCACTGCGTTCCGTACTGCACCGCATCGCGGAGTGGAGCAGCGGGAAACCGGCCTGAGACGCCTCACTCGGTGCCCGTCACCGCCGTCAGGATGAACACCGAGTCCTCCAGCGCGAGGACACCGTGGCGCAGGTGCGGCACCCGTTGGACCTGTCCCGCGGCGATGTCCTGGTCCGCGGTTCCCTCGGTGAGCCGGACGCTGCCCTGAAGCACGTGCACGCTCGCCGCGGGGGGCGTGTTGTGCTCCTCCAGAAACGCGCCCTGTGTCAGCGCGATGACGGACTGCCGCAGCGGCCCGTCGTGCAGGAAGAGATACGCGCTGCGGCCGTGCGGGTCCTTCCTCGCCAGCGCCAGGTGCTCGGCTGCCAGTGCGGTCACATCATCCATGCGTCCATCGTGCCTCGCACGGCACACGATGCAACCGGGCGCGACCCGTGCGGGAGTGCACGCCTTCTCCGGGGATGCACGCCTTCCCGCGCACGATCTGTCCCGCCCTCCCCGGCGGCCCACCGCCGACGCCACCTGGGGCTCCCTTCTCCGTCCCCCCGGACAGCCGGGAGCCCGCGATGTCGGGGAGGGACCGCCAGGGCACGCCCCGGGGGAGGGCTTGCCCATCGGGCGGTGCTATCGCCTCCCCGGGGCGTACGGGTGCAGGACGGGGCGTCACTCACGTCGCCGCCCCTGCTGTGCGGTGCGGGTCGCCTGCTCTCCTCGGCCGGGCCGGACCGCGGCGCGGCCGCACCTGGGCCGGTACGGCTCCACCCGGCGATGTGGCGGCACCCTGCGGCCCCGCTCCGTACGTGTGCACCGACGACCCGGCGACCGCCCGGACCTGGTGGTCCAGCCGGGCCACCGCTGTACGACCGTGGACGGCGTCGAGATGTGCCAGGAGACCGCTTCGGACGTCCGCACCCGGGGCAGCGATGCGGACTGGACGGTGGCCGCGCCGGTTGCCGGCTCCGGGGGCCTCCCGCGCGGGTCTCACCCGACGGTTCACCGCGCTGGTGGGGAGCCGCCCATGGCCTGCCTCGCTCGCCGGCGGACCGATCCGGCCGCACGCCTGCCGCCCGAGCCCGGCGCCACACCGGGTGCCGCCGCCCGCCGGGTGGGTCACGCCGACGGCGCGCGCCGAGCACCGCCTTCGGACACCTCCGCGGGACGTGCCCGGCGCAGCACGGACGCCCCACGGGCGGAGCCGGACGGCGCACCGGCCGGGCCGTCGGACACCGCCGATGGGCGGCCCGGCACGGATGTCCGTGCGGGGCGGCATGCTGTCCGCACGTACCAGGAACGGCCTGCGCGGACCGACCAGCTTCCGGGCGCCGTGGCGTGGACCCGCGCGGCGCTACCGCCGGGCACGACGGGCATCGAGGTGCCATACCGGCACGCTGGGAACCGGGCCCGCCCCGCGTCTTGAACGCATCGGACGCCATCCAGGGAGCAGGGGCGCGGGGCTTACCGTGGAGCCCATGGGTGAGGAAAGCGGAGTGCGGGACGCGGACGACAGCGGCGGTGCCGGTACGGAGCACGGCGCTCTCAGCGTGTTGACGACGGTCGGGTCGCAGGAGGAGGCGCGGGAGCTCGCCGCCGGTGCCGTGGAGCGCCGGGTCGCGGCCTGCGCGCAGATCAGCGGCGCCGTCACCTCGGTGTACCGGTGGGAGGGCGCCGTGCAGACGGACCCCGAGTGGCAGGTGCTGTTCAAGACGAGCGCGGCCGCCTACGACGCCCTGGAGGCCTACCTGAGCGAGGCCCACCCCTACGACGTGCCGGAGATCATCGCGACCCGTGTGGTGCGGGGCAGCGCGGAGTACCTGGACTGGGTGGCACAGGAGACGCGGCCCGCCCGGTCGTCCTGAGTCTCCCTGCTGCGGCTACGGTCGGCGTATGCACGCCACCCACGGCACGCCCGCACCGGAGGGACCCGCAGCAGCAGGGGAGCCCGGCTCCCGGCAGGGGCTCCGGTACGCGCCGTCCGACATCGAGCGCTGGGTGCCGGAGCCGGACAAGCGCCCCGGGCGCACGGCCTTCCAGCGTGACCGGGCCCGCGTCCTGCATGCGGCGGCGCTGCGCAGGCTCGCCGGCAAGACGCAGGTCGTCGCCCCCGACACCGCGCCCCCCGGCTGGGACGCGACGCCCCGCACCCGGCTGACGCACTCCCTGGAGTGCGCCCAGATCGGCCGCGAACTGGGCGCCGCGCTGGGCTGCGACCCGGATCTGGTGGAGACCGCGTGCCTGGCTCACGACCTGGGCCATCCGCCGTTCGGACACAACGGTGAGGCCGTGCTCGACGAGATCGCCGCACCGGCCGGCGGCTTCGAGGGCAACGCCCAGTCGCTGCGGCTGCTGACCCGGCTGGAGCCCAAGCGGTTCGCCGCGGACGGGGAGGGGCAGGTCCAGGTCGGTCTCAACCTGACGCGGGCGGCGCTGGACGCCGCCACCAAGTACCCGTGGCGGCGCGGCCGGCATCCCACCGACCCGGCGTCGGGCAAGTTCGGGGTGTACGAGGCGGATCTGCCCGTCTTCCGGTGGCTGCGTGAGGGGGCGCCGGAGGGCCGCCGGTGCTTCGAGGCGCAGGTCATGGACTGGTCGGACGATGTGGCCTACTCGGTGCACGACCTGGAGGACGGCATCCGGGCCGGCCACCTGGACCCGCGGCTGCTGCGTTCCACCGCCGAACGCCGGGACGTCTTCGCCTGCGCGGCCGCCCGCTACGCGCCGGACGCGGACGAGGCGGAGCTGGCCGCCGCGCTGGACCGGCTGCTGGTGCGGGAGTGGTGGCCGCACGAGCACGACGGCACCGCCCTGGCGCAGGCCCGGCTCAAGGACGCGACCAGCCAGCTCATCGGCCGGTTCTGCCTGTCGGCCGAGGCGGCGACCCGGGCCGCCCACGGTTCGGGGCCGCTGTCCCGCTACGCGGCCGAGCTGATCGTGCCCGGCCCGGTCGCCCTGGAGTGCGCGGTGCTCAAGGCCGTCGTCGACCGCTACGTGATGCAGCGTGCCGAACTGGAGCAGTTGCGCGGGGAGCAGCGCGTCATCGTCCGGGAGCTGGCCGAGGCGCTGCTCGCCCGCGCCCCCGAGGGCCTGGACGCACAGCACGCCGACCTGTACGCCCAGGCGGCGGGGGACACGGCCCGGCTGCGGGTCGTCGTCGACCAGATCTCGATGCTCACCGATGCCTCGGCCCGCTCGCTCCACCGGGTGCTGACGGCCGCCGCGCCATGAGGGCGCCTCGCACCGGGCGGCCCGCCGGTCCTGCCCGGAACCCGTCGTGACACCTCCACGTCGCACCCACGTCTCTTCCCCACCCCCGGCTCTTCCCGCGCACGGTGCGATGGGGGAGGCTCACGGATGAACGCTTACGGATGACCACATACCGATGACCACAAACAGATGAACGCTCACGGTGGACGACGGGGGCCGACGGGGAAGTGCGCGGCCCGCCCGGGCCGGCTCTTCAGTATTCGAACAGGAGGCTTCAAGTGGTGGACGCACACCGAACGTTCGTCATCGTCGGCGGGGGGCTGGCGGGGGCGAAAGCCGCCGAGACCCTGCGCGCGGAGGGGTTCACCGGGCGGGTGATCCTGATCGGTGACGAGCGTGACCATCCCTACGAGCGTCCCCCGCTCTCCAAGGGCTACCTCACCGGTTCGAACGAACGCGACAGCGTCTTCGTGCACGAGCCCGCCTGGTACGCGGGCGCCGACATCGAGCTGCACCTGGGACAGCCGGCCGTCCGCCTCGACCCGGCCGGCCGGACGGTCGGGCTGGGCGACGGCACCCGCGTCCACTACGACAAGCTGCTGCTGGCCACCGGCGCCGAACCGCGCCGGCTGGAGATCCCCGGCACCGGGCTGGCGGGCGTGCACCACCTGCGCCGCCTGGCGCACGCCGAGCGGCTGCGCGGGGTGCTGACCGCGCTGGGCCAGGAGAACGGTCACCTGGTCGTCGCGGGCGCCGGCTGGATCGGCCTGGAGGTGGCCGCGGCGGCGCGCACCTACGGCGCTGAGGTCACCGTCATCGAACCGGAGCCCACCCCGCTGCACGGGGTGCTCGGCCCCGAGCTGGGCGCGCTCTTCGCGGACCTGCACCGCGAGAAGGGCGTCCGCTTCCACTTCGGCGCCAAGCTGACCGGCATCACCGGAACGGACGGCATGGTGCAGTCGGTGCGTACCGACGACGGGGACGAGCACCCCGCACACGACGTCGTCGCCGCCATCGGGGCGGCGCCGCGCACGGCGCTGGCCGAGTCGGCGGGTCTGGAGCTGGCCGGTGCGCCGGTCGGCGGCATCGCCGTGGACGCCTCGCTGCGCACCAGCGACCCGGACATCCACGTGGCCGGTGACGCCGCCGCCGTGCTCCACCCGCTGCTGGGCACCCGGGTGCGGGTCGAGCACTGGGCCAACGCGCTCGACGGAGGGCCGGCGGCGGCCCGCGCCATGCTGGGCAAGGACGTGTCCTACGACCGGGTGCCGTACTTCTTCTCCGACCAGTACGACCTGGGCATGGAGTACTCCGGTTACGCGCCGCCCGGTTCGTACGACCAGGTGGTGTGCCGGGGGGACGTGGGCAAGCGGGAGTTCGTCGCCTTCTGGCTGCGCGAGGGCCGGGTGCTGGCCGGTATGAACGTCAACGTGTGGGACGTCACCGGGCCGGTCCAGGATCTGATCCGCTCGGGCGTCGCGGTGGATCCGGACGCGCTGGCCGACCCGGGGGTGCCGCTGGAGTCGCTGGGCGCTGCCTAGTCCGGCGGGCGGGTGCCGCGTGCTCGGGTGGGTGCCGTGTGATGCCGAGTTGGCCTGCGGGGCATACGTTGCGAGGAAGACGGCGTACGAGGGGTACGCGGGCACCGGAGACAGCGGTGCCACGGAGCACCGGAACCGGCGGTGCCACCCCGCGCGCTCCCGGCCTGCCGCGCGGCGGCCCGCGGGCGTCCGCAGGGCGCCCCGAGACACAAGGACAGGTGGACGATGGCGAAGCAGACGGTGGCCGAGCAGTTCGTCGACACCCTGGTGCGCAGCGGTGTCGAACGGCTGTACGGGGTGGTGGGGGACAGTCTCAACCCGGTCGTGGACGCCATCCGGCGTACCCCGGGCATCGACTGGATCCAGGTACGGCACGAGGAGGCCGCCGCCTTCGCCGCCGGGGCGGAGGCCCAGCTCACGGGAAAGCTCGCCGCCTGCGCGGGCTCCTGCGGGCCGGGCAACCTGCACCTGATCAACGGGCTCTTCGACGCGCAGCGCTCGATGGCCCCCGTCCTCGCGCTGGCCTCCCACATCCCCAGCAGCGAGATCGGCACCCGCTTCTTCCAGGAGACCCACCCCGACCGGCTCTTCGTGGAGTGCAGCCACTACAGCGAGCTGATCTCCAGCGAGCAGCAGATGCCCCGCGTCCTCCAGACGGCCATCCAGCACGCCGTCGGCCAGCAGGGCGTCAGCGTCGTGGCACTCCCCGGCGACCTGGCCGCGCAGCCGGCGCCCGAGACCCCCGTCGAGCACGCGCTGGTCACCTCCCGGCCCAGCGTGCGGCCGGGGGACGCGGAGATCGACGCCCTGGTGCGGATGATCGACGAGTCGGACAAGGTCACCCTGTTCTGCGGGGCGGGCACGGCGGGCGCGCACGCGGAGGTCATGGAGTTCGCCGAGCGGATCAAGTCCCCGGTCGGACACGCGCTGCGGGGCAAGGAGTGGATCCAGTACGACAACCCGTACGACGTGGGGATGAGCGGCCTGCTGGGCTACGGCGCCGCCTACGAGGCCACCCACGAGTGCGACCTGCTGATCCTGCTGGGCACCGACTTCCCCTACAACGCGTTCCTGCCGAAGAACTGCAAGATCGTCCAGGTCGATGTGCGCCCCGAGCACCTGGGCCGGCGCACCCAGCTCGACCTGGCCGTGTGGGGTGACGTCCGCGAGACGCTGCGCTGTCTGACGCCGCGCGTGCCCGTCAAGACGGACCGCCGCTTCCTGGACCGGATGCTCAAGAAGCATGCCGAGGCCCTGGAGGGTGTCGTCAGCGCCTACACCCGCAAGGTGGAGAAGCACACCCCGATCCACCCCGAGTACGTCGCCTCCGTGCTGGACGAGGAGGCGTCCGACGATGCCGTCTTCACGGTGGACACCGGCATGTGCAACGTGTGGGCCGCCCGCTACATCACCCCCAACGGGAGGCGCCGGGTGATCGGCTCCTTCAGCCACGGGTCGATGGCCAACGCGGTGCCGCAGGCCATCGGCGCCCAGTTCCTGGACCGGGGCCGCCAGGTCGTCTCCATGTCCGGCGACGGCGGCTTCGCCATGCTGATGGGCGACTTCCTGACGCTGGTCCAGTACGACCTGCCGGTCAAGGTGGTGCTGTTCAACAACTCCTCGCTGGGCATGGTCGAGCTGGAGATGATGGTGGACGGCATGCCCGCGCACGGCACCAGCTACCGCGGCACGGACTTCGCGGCGCTGGCGCAGGCGGCGGGCGCCCACGCGGTCCGCGTCGAGAAGCCCAAGCACCTGCGCGGCGCTCTCAAGGACGTCCTCAAGCACAAGGGGCCCGCGCTGCTCGACGTGGTCACCGACCCGCACGCCCTGTCCCTCCCGCCCAAGATCACCCGCGAGCAGGTGAGCGGCTTCGCCCTCTCGGCCGGGAAGACGGTGCTGGACGGCGGCGTGGGCCGCATGGTGCAGATGGCCCGCTCCAACCTGCGCAATGTTCCGCGGCCTTGACCGCTCCCCGCGCCGCCCGGCTGCCTCGCCGGCCCACGGTCTGCGCCGCCTCGGGCCGGCACTCCCGGTGACGGCCCCGGCGGTCCGCGACCACCCGGCGCGGGCTGTCACCGGTGAGCCGTAGAATTCCCGCGTGGCTGGCAGGATCAATGACGAGGACGTGAAGGCGGTCCGGGACGCGGTCCCGATCGACTCCGTCGTCTCCGAGTACCTCCAGCTGCGCAACGCCGGCGGCGGCAATCTCAAGGGCCTGTGCCCGTTCCACGACGAGAAGTCCCCCTCCTTCCACGTCAGCCCCAGCAAGGGCCTGTACCACTGTTTCGGCTGCCAGGAGGGCGGGGACACCCTCGACTTCGTGATGAAGGTCGACCACCTGTCCTTCTCCGAGGCGGTGGAGCGGCTCGCGGGGCAGGCGGGCATCACGCTGCGCTACGAGGAGGGCGGCTACGGGCGCGCCTCGCAGCAGGGGGAGCGCACCCGCCTCGCGGAGGCCCACAAGGCCGCCGCCCGCTTCTACGCCGAGCAGCTCGACGGGCCGGAGGCCGAGATCGCCCGCAGGTTCCTCGCCGAGCGCGGTTTCGGTCAGGAGGCGGCCCAGCAGTTCGGGATCGGCTACTCCCCGGCGGGCTGGGACCACCTGGTGCGGTACCTGCGCGGGCAGGGGTTCACCGACAAGGAGCTGACGGTCTCCGGGCTCGCGCAGGAGGCCCGCAACGGGCGGCCGATCGACCGTTTCCGGGGCCGCCTGATGTGGCCGATCCGCGACATCACGGGCGATGTGGTCGGTTTCGGCGCCCGGAAGCTGCGGGAGGACGACCAGGGGCCGAAGTATCTGAACACCCCCGAGACGCCGCTCTACCGCAAGTCGCAGGTGCTCTACGGCATCGATCTGGCCAAGCGGGAGATCGCCAAGGCCAACCGTGCCGTGATCGTCGAGGGCTACACGGACGTGATGGCCTGCCACCTGGCAGGCGTCCCGACGGCCATCGCCACCTGCGGCACCGCCTTCGGCGGGGAGCACGTGAAGATCCTGCGCCGGGTGCTGATGGACAACGCCCAGTCGGAGGTGGTCTTCACCTTCGACGGCGACGCGGCGGGCCAGAAGGCGGCGCTGCGCGCGTTCGAGGACGACCAGAAGTTCGCGGCCCGCACCTGGATCGCCATCACGCCCGGCGGGATGGACCCGTGCGACCTGCGGCTGGCCGAGGGCGACGAGGCGGTGGCCAAGGTGGTCGAGAGCCGCACCCCGCTGTTCGACTTCGCCATGCGCTCGATCGTGGACCGGCACAATCTGGACACCGCGGAGGGCAGGTCGGCCGCGCTGGAGGAGGCCGCTCCGGTCGTCGTCCAGATCAAGGACCCCTCCATCCGGCGCGGCTACGCGGTGCGGCTGGCCGGCCTGCTGGGCATCGTGGACGAGGAGTTCGTGGTGCGCCGCGTCGCCCAGCTGGCCCGGTGGGCGCGCGAGCGCGGCCAGGCGCCCCCGCGTGCGTACCAGGGCTCGCGGGCGCGTGAAGCCCACGCGGTGCAGGCCCCGTTCGTGCCGCGCGGCCCCGCGCTGAACCTGCGCAGCCCGGCGCACCGGGTCGAGCGGGAGCTGTTGAAACTGGCGCTCCAGCGCCCGGAGCTGGTCTCGCCCGCCTTCGACGCCTACGGCGCGGACGAGTTCACCGCGCCGCCGTACGCGGTGGTGCGGCAGGCGCTGGAGGCGGCCGGCGGCGCCGAGGCGGGCATCTCCGACAGCGGCTACCTGGGCCGGGTGCGGGACGCGGCGCCGGACGACGCCGTACGGTCGCTGATCACCGAGCTGGCGGTCGAGCCGCTGCGCAGCTCCCGCAGCCGGGAGGTCGACGAGGCCTACGCGGGCGAGCAGTTGGTCGCCGTGCGCCGGGCCGCGGTGCTCTCCCGTATCACCGAGCTGGAGGGCACGGCCCGCCGGCTGGAGGCCCGCGGGGAGTACGAGCAGTCGGCGGGCGTGCGGCAGCAGATCTGGACGCTCCAGCAGTACGGCACGGCCCTGCGGGAGAGGGGCGCGGCGGCGCTCTGACCGTCGCGCGGGCCCGTGCGGGGCGGCAGCCGTGCCACTGGTGCCGCCTGTGCCCCTGCCGCCCCACCGCCCCGCCATGGTGCGTAGCGGCGCGTGCGCTGAGGGTCACATTCGGCGGAAAAACTGCGCGCACGCCTCTCGTGGCCGGGGTGTGTCCTGCCCCACACTGGTGAGCGGTGCCTGAGTCCTCGGAGCGGGGCGGTGTCGACCAGGACGGGTCGCGATCCCCCGCGGATCCGCACATTTCGTACGGGATGGAGCGCGGCCCGGCCGCAGCCGTCCCCGTCCCGCACGCCGCCCCCGAACCGGCAGCGATCACACTGGAGGTCGCCCCCGTGCAGACCCGGACCCTGAACGCGGCGCCCCTCGCCGCACCGGCAACCCCCCTCGATCCGCGTCCCGTTCCGCTCGTCACGCCCCCTTCGCCGCCGGCCCCCTCGACGGAGGCCGGGTCCGAGCCGGGTGATGCGTCCGAGGGCGGACAGGAGCAGCCCGCCGCCCGCCCGGAGCCGGCGGCCACCGGAGCCTCGGCCGACCTCTTCCGCCAGTACCTGCGCGAGATCGGCCGCATTCCGCTGCTGACCGCGGCCGAGGAGGTGGAGCTGGCACGCCGGGTGGAGGCCGGGCTCTTCGCCGAGGAGAAGCTGGGCAGCACCCCCGAGCTCGACAGCCGGCTCGCCCTGGACCTCGACCGGCTGGTGGTGCTGGGCCGCCTCGCCAAGCGGAAGCTGATAGAGGCCAACCTGCGCCTGGTCGTCTCCGTCGCCAAGCGCTACGTCGGCCGCGGGCTGACCATGCTCGACCTCGTCCAGGAGGGCAACCTGGGCCTGATCCGCGCGGTCGAGAAGTTCGACTACGCGCGGGGCTACAAGTTCTCGACGTACGCGACGTGGTGGATCCGCCAGGCGATGTCCCGCGCTTTGGCCGACCAGGCACGCACGATCCGGGTGCCGGTGCACGTGGTCGAGCTGATCAACCGGGTGGTGCGGGTGCAGCGCCGGCTGCTGCAGGAGCGCGGCTACGAGCCGACCTCCGAAGAGGTCGCCGCCCAGCTCGACCTGACGCCGGAGCGGGTCGGTGAGGTCCTGCGGCTCGCCCAGGAACCGGTCTCCCTGCACGCGCCGGTGGGCGAGGAGGACGACGTCAACCTCGGCGACCTGATCGAGGACGGGGACGCCCCCTCCCCGGTGGAGTCGGCGGCATTCCTGCTGCTGCGTGAGCATCTGGAGGCGGTGCTCTCCACGTTGGGGGAGCGCGAACGCAAGGTCGTCCAGTTGCGGTACGGGCTGATCGACGGCAGGCCGCGCACGCTGGAGGAGATCGGCAGCCTCTTCGGCGTGACCCGGGAGCGGATACGACAGATCGAGTCGAAGACCCTCACCAAGCTGCGGGAGCACGCGTTCGCCGACCAGTTGCGGGGCTACCTGGACTGACGAAGGGGCGGGGCCCGGAGCCTTGGTCCGGGCCCCCGGATCAACAGCCGTACGCGATACAGGAGTCGCCTCCCGTGCGGGGCATGAGGGCACCCTTGCCAGCCTGTTCGATTCCTCTCCATAATCACGGGATCTGCTTGGCATGCGCCCGTCATCGCGGGTGCGCCGCGCAACCCCCCACGAGAGGAAGCACGTTGAGGAACCCCACCAAGCACCTCAAGCACCTCAAGAGAGTCACCGCCGTCGGCGCCGTGGCGCTCGCCGCCTTCAGCCTCACCCCCGCGGCAGCCTCCGCGCTGCCCGCCGGCCGGCCCGGCGGCGACGGCGAACCGGGCGCCACCGTCGTCGGCGGCACCAAGGCCGAGCAGGGCGAGTTCCCGTTCATGGTGCGGCTGTCCATGGGGTGCGGCGGCTCGCTGCTCGAACAGGACGTCGTGCTGACCGCCGCCCACTGCGTCGACGGCAGCGGCCCGGACACCAGCATCACCGCCACCGGCGGCGTCGTCGACCTCCAGGACCCGGCCGCCGTCACGGCCAAGTCCACCGAGGTCCTCCAGGCACCTGGCTACGACGGCAACGGCAAGGACTGGGCCCTCATCAAGCTGGACAAGCCCATCGACCAGCCCACCCTGGCCATCGCCGAGGACGACGCCTACAACAAGGGCGACTTCACCATCGCCGGCTGGGGTGCCGACCAGGAGGGCGGCGACCAGCAGCGCTACCTGCTCAAGGCCGAGGTGCCCTTCGTGGACGACGCCACCTGCAAGGGCGCCTACCCCGACCTGGTCGAGGGCGAGGAGCTGTGCGCCGGCAAGCTGGACACCGGCGGCGTGGACACCTGCCAGGGCGACTCCGGCGGCCCGATGTTCCGCAAGGACGACGCCGGCGAGTGGGTCCAGGTGGGCATCGTGAGCTGGGGCGACGGATGCGCACGGCCGGGCAAGCCCGGTGTCTACACCGAGGTCAGCACGTTCGCCTCGGACATCCAGGCGGCCGCCGGCGAACTCGGCTGACCCCTCCGCCTCCCGGCCGGGGCCCTCGCTGGCAGGGCCCCGGCTCGCGGCGCACGCGTCAGTCCACCTCCGCCACCGCCTGGGCGAACTGGGACCGGTACAGCCGCGCGTAGGCGCCGTCCGCCGCCAGCAGGCTGCGGTGGTCGCCCTGTTCGACGATCGCACCGTTCTCCATCACCAGGATGACGTCGGCGTCCCGGACCGTGGACAGCCGGTGGGCGATCACGAAGCTGGTGCGTTCGGAGGCGAGACGTTCCATCGCGCGCTGGATCAGCACCTCGGTGCGGGTGTCCACGGAACTGGTCGCCTCGTCCAGCACCAGGATCACCGGGTCCGAGAGGAAGGCACGGGCGATCGTGACGAGCTGCTTCTCGCCCGCGCTGACGGTGTTGCCCTCGTCGTCGAGCACCGTGTCGTACCCGTCCGGCAGGGTGCGGATGAAACGGTCCGCGTGCGCGGCCCGCGCCGCCTCCTCGACCTGCTCACGGGTGGCCGAGCGGGCGCCGTAGGCGATGTTCTCCGCGATGGTGCCGCCGAACAGCCAGGTGTCCTGCAACACCATGCCGATACCGGCCCGCAGCTCCTGGCGGGACATGGCGGCGATGTCGGTGCCGTCCAGCAGGATGCGGCCCCCGCGCACCTCGTAGAACCGCAGCAGCAGGTTGACCAGCGTGGTCTTGCCGGCCCCCGTGGGCCCGACGATGGCCACCGTCTGCCCGGGCTCCACCGCCAGCGACAGGTTGTCGATCAGCGGCTTGTCCTCGGCGTAGCGGAAGGAGACGTCCCGCAGCTCCACTCGGCCCCGCAGCCTCGCCGGCCGCTCGGCGTGGGCCTCGTCGGGGTCGGGGGACTGCTCCTTCGCGTCCAGCAGTTCGAAGACCCGCTCGGCGGAGGCCACCCCGGACTGGATGAGGTTGGCCATGGAGGCGACCTGGGTGAGCGGCTGGCTGAACTGCCGCGAGTACTGCACGAACGCCTGCACGTCACCGATCGACAGCGTCCCGGAGGCGACCCGCAACCCGCCGACCACCGCGACCAGGACGTAGTTGAGGTTGCCGACGAACATCATCGCGGGCTGCATGATGCCGCTGATGAACTGGGCCATGAACCCGGCCCGGTACAGCTTCTCGTTCTGCTCGGCGAAGACCTCGGCCGACTCCCGCTGCCGCCCGAACACCTTCACCAGCGAGTGGCCGGTGTACATCTCCTCGATGTGGGCGTTCAGCGCGCCCGTGGACTTCCACTGGGCGACGAACTGCGGCTGCGCGCGCTTGCCCACCCGGGTGGCCACCAGCCACGACAGCGGCACCGTGATCAGGGCCACCAGCGCCAGCAGCGGCGAGATCCAGAACATCACACCGAGGACGGCGACGATCGTCAGCAGCGAGTTGACGAGCTGACCCATCGTCTGCTGGAGGGTCTGGCCCAGGTTGTCGATGTCGTTGGTCACCCGGGAGAGCACTTCGCCGCGCGACTGCTTGTCGAAGTAGGACAGCGGAAGCCGCGACAGCTTCTCCTCGACCTGCTCGCGCATCCGGAAGACGGTGCGGCTGATGGCGCGCACCGATATCCGCCCGCCCCACAGCAGCAGCAGTCCGGCGGTCGCATACACGGTGACGGCCAGCAGCAGGACCTCGCCGACAGCGGTGAAGTCGATGCCCTGGCCGGGGGTGAAGTCCATTCCCGAGAGCATGTCCGCGGTCCCCGCGTCCCCGCGGTGGCGCAGCCCTTGGAGGGACTGCTCCTTGGTGAGACCGTCGGGCAGCTTGCCGCCGACGAAACCGCCGAAGACCAGATCGGTCGCCCGGCCCAGGATCTTCGGGCCGATCGCGTTCAGGGCCACGCTGACCACCACGAGGGCCAGCATGGACAGCAGGTGCCCGCGCTCCGGCCGGAACTGCCGCAGCAGCCGCTTGCCGGAGCCCGCGAAGTCCAGCGACCTGCGGGGCGGTGCCCCCGCTCCGGGTCCACTCATCAGGCGGCCTCGCTCTCGGTCAACTGGGACAGCACGATCTCCCGGTAGGTCTCGTTGGTCTCCATCAGCTCCTCGTGCCGCCCGGCGCCCACCACGCGGCCCTCGTCCAGGACGAGGATGCGGTCGGCGTCCCGGATGGTCGCCACCCGCTGGGCGACGATCACCACCGTCGCCTCGGCCGTCTCCCGTCCCAACGCACTCCGCAGCGCCGCGTCGGTGGCGTAGTCGAGCGCGGAGAACGAGTCGTCGAACAGGTAGATCTCCGGCCGGTGCACCAGCACCCGGGCGATCGCCAGCCGCTGCCGCTGCCCGCCGGACACGTTGTTGCCGCCCTGCGCGACGGGTGCCTCCAGCCCGCCCTCCATGCGCTCCACGAAGTCCCTGGCCTGCGCCACCTCCAGCGCGTGCCACAGCTCCTCGTCGCTCGCCTCCGGCCGGCCGTAGCGCAGATTGGAGGCCACGGTGCCGGAGAAGAGGTAGGGGCGCTGCGGTACGAGGCCGACGGTGGCCGCCAGCAGGTCCGCGTCGAGGGTGCGTACGTCCTCGCCGTCGACGAGTACCTGGCCCTCGGTGGCGTCGAACAGCCGGGGGATCAGCCCGACCAGAGTCGTCTTTCCGCTGCCCGTCGAGCCGATGACCGCCGTCGTCTCCCCGGGCCGCGCCACCAGATCGACGCCCTGCAGCACGGGTGCCTCGGCGCCCGGGAAACCGAACCCGGCCCCGCGCAGCTCCAGATGGCCGTGGCGCCGCAACTGCCGTACGGGCGCGGCGGGCGGGACGACGCTGGACCCGGTGTCGAGGACTTCCTGGATGCGTTCGGCACACACCTCGGCGCGCGGCACCATCATGAACATGAAGGTGGCCATCATCACCGACATGACGATCTGCATCAGGTAGGAGAGGAACGCGGTCAGCGCGCCGATCTCCATGTCCCCGCTGTCGATACGGTGCGCCCCGAACCAGACCACCGCGACGCTGGAGACGTTCACCACGGTCATCACGACGGGGAACATCAACGCCATGAGCTGGCCGGTCCGTACCTGCACACCGGTCAGGTCGCTGTTGGCCCCGTGGAAGCGGCGCTGCTCGAAGTCGTCCCGGACGAAGGCGCGGATCACCCTCACCCCGGTGATCTGTTCGCGCAGGATGCGGTTCACCTGGTCCAGCCGCTGCTGCATCGTGCGGAACAGCGGGCGCATCCGGCGCACGATCAGCGACACGGTGATGCCCAGCACGGGCACCACACCCAGCAGCACTGCCGACAGTGGCACGTCCTGGCCGAGCGCCATGAAGACACCGCCGAAGCACATGATCGGCGCGGTGACCATCAGCGTGAACGCCATCAGCGTCACCATCTGCACCTGCAGCACGTCGTTGGTGGTGCGGGTGATCAGGGAGGGGGCCCCGAAGTGACCGACCTCGCGGGCCGAGAAGGCCTGTACGCGGTCGAAGACACCCGCCCGGATGTCCCGGCCGAGCGCGGCGGCGGTGCGAGCGCCCAGGTAGACGGCGCCGACGTTGCAGACGACCTGCACCACCGAGACGGCCAGCATCAGACCGCCGTGCCGCAGGATGTAGCCGGTGTCGCCGCTCACGACACCGTTGTCGATGACGTCCGCGTTGAGCGTGGGCAGGTAGAGCGTGGCGCCCGTCTGTATGAGCTGGAGGAGGACGAGGAGCGCGATCGGCCGCCGGTAGCGGCGCAATCGGGCCCGGAGTAGGCGGATCAGCACACGGAATTCCTCGTGATCAGTCAGGGAGACGGACGGCAGGGGTGGTCGGAATCGGAGCGGCGGCAGGGGAGAGGGAAGACAGAAGTGGGCAGTCCTACAAGTGCGTGCCCGGTACACGCCTTCCGTTTCTGATTGTCCCCGTCCTCCCCCGGCCCGAGACACGGCAGGAACCCGGCCGTACGGTGCGCCGGAACCGCCCGCATTGCCGTGCGGCTCCCGCGTGGCGGTGCGACCCCTGTGAGCGGATTGCGCTCTCGCGGACGGGGCGTGCATCTGGGCGGCCGTGCGCCCCTGCGGGACCCGCGCGCTCCCGTGCAGTCCGTACGCTCCTGCGAGTTCCGTGCGCGCTCCGCCCACCCCTCGCCGACCCCGCGAGGGAAGCGGGGCAGTGAGGGAAAGGGCCGGTCGAGGGGGCTGGGCGGACGGAGGAGCCCTACGCCGGCAGGGCGCCCGGGTACATCTCCTCGCGCACCGTGACGTACTGCTGCCGCACGGCCTGCCCCACGGCGCGGTCCTCGCCCACCTCGAACACCTGGCAGGCGGCGGCGGGCCACTGCGGCGGGTGGCCGGAGCCCGACAGCGCCCAGGCCGCCTGCCGGGCGGCACCGAGCGCCGCGTAGTCGGCCGGCTCGGGCACCACCACCTGTGCGTCCAGCAGCGCGGGCGCCGCGGACCGTACGGCCGGCAGATTCGCGGCCTGCCCCAGCAGGAAGACCCGGCGCACCGACACCCCGCGCACCCGCAGCACCTCCAGCGCGTCGGCCAGCCCGCACAGCATGCCCTCCACGGCGGCCCGCGCCAGGAACTGCGGCTTCATGCTCTCCCGCCGCAACCCGTGCAGGGAGCCCGCGGTGTGGGGCAGTGGCGGCGTCCGCTCGCCCTCCAGATACGGGAGCAGCACCAGGCCCGAGGAGCCGGGGGTGGACTCCGCCGCCAGCTTCGAGACCCCCTCCAGATCGGTGCCCAGCATCTCCGCGGCGCCGCGCAGCGCCCGGGTCGCGTTGAGGGTGCGGACCACGGGCAGGTACATGCCGGTCGCGTCCGCGTACGAGGTGATGGTGCCGGTCGGGTCGCCCAGCGCCTCGTGGTGGACGACGCAGACCGACCCCGTGGCGCCCAGCGAGATGACGGCGTCCCCCAGTCCGAGCCCCAGCCCGAACGCGGCCGCCATCGTCTGCCCCGTGCCCGCGGAGATCAACAGGCCCTCGGGTGTGTACCCCGCGGGCTGCGAGGGGCTGACGACCTCCGGAAGCCGCGCCGGGTGGCCCAGCGCGAGCTCCACCAGGTCGGGCCGGTAGGACTCGGTCGCCGCCGACCAGTAGCCGGTGCCCGAGGCGTCCCCCCGGTCGGTCACCCGCCGCTCGGGGCGCCCCAGGAGCTGCCAGACCAGCCAGTCGTGCGGCTGCATCACCTCGGCCACCCGCCTGGCCGCCTCCGGCTGTTCGCGGGCCAGCCAGCGCAGCTTGGAGACCGGGTGCGAGGCCTGCGGCACCGTGCCCACGGCCTGCGCCCACTCCTCACGGCCGCCCAGTGCGTCCACCAGATCGGCCGCCGCCGTCTGCACCCGCTGGTCGTTGCCCAGCAGCGCGGGACCGGCCGGTGCGCCGGTCTCGTCGAGTGCGACGAGGCCCTGCTGCTGTCCGGAGACACCGATGGCCTGCACATCGCTGAGCTGTCCACCGCCCGCCGCCTCGCCGAGGGAGAGCAGCCAGGACTGCGGGTCGTCACGCTCCCCGGGGTGCGCGGCGTGGCCGTGGCGGAGGACCGCGCCGGTCTCCGCGTCGCAGACGACGATGCTTGTGTACTCGGCCGAGCTGTCCAGTCCGGCGACTATCCCCATGGCCGGAATGATGCCTCATAGGTACCCGTACCGGACCGGGTACCCCGGCACCGTGACCCACGCCTCACCGCACGCGTCCGCCGTCTCCCGCGGGCCCGCCGCCCCGGGTCCCCCGGCCGCGGCGGGGCCCGACCTGCACTGTGGCGGCGTACCCACGTTCGTACCGTCGCGCATCCGGCGGGGGCGTCCTAGCGTGGGGAGGTGACCTCGCAGACAGCCCCCGAGCCGCCCCGGCCCGGCGCCGGGCCCGCCGCCGTGCGCCCGCCCGACCCGCTGCGCCGGCTGGCTCTCGACGCGCTGCGCCGCCGCACCAGCATGAAGTGGCGCACCTACGACCCGGATGTGCTGCCGCTGTGGGTGGCCGAGATGGACGTGCCGTTGGCGGAGCCGGTCGCCGAGGCGCTGGTCGATGCGGTGCGGCTCGGCGACACCGGCTACCCGTCCGGCACCGGCTACGCGGACGCGCTTGCGGACTTCGCCCGGCGGCGCTGGAACTGGGAGCTGCCGGTGGCGCGGACCGCACTCGTACCGGACGTGATGCTCGGCGTCGTGGAAGTGCTCAAGCTCGTCACCGGGCCCGGCGACGCGGTGGTGGTCAACCCGCCCGTCTACCCGCCCTTCTACCAGTTCGTGACGCACCTGGACCGCCGGGTGGTCGAGGCCCCGCTGAGCGGTGCCGGGCGGCTCGATCCGGTCACGCTGGAAGCCGCCTTCACGCGGGCCACCGACGGCGGGCGCCGCGCGGCCTACCTGCTGTGCAGCCCGCACAATCCGACCGGCACCGTGCACACCGCCGACGAACTCGCCGACGTCGCCGCATGCGCCGGCGCGCACGGCGTGCGGGTGGTCGCGGACGAGATCCACGCGCCGCTGGTGCTTCCCGGCGCACACCACGTGCCCTACCTCTCGGTGCCCGGCAGCGCACGTGACTTCTCCCTCATGTCCGCGTCCAAGGCCTGGAACCTGGCCGGTCTCAAGGCCGCACTGGCCGTCGCGGGCAGCGACGCGGCCGGCGAACTGGCCGCCATGCCCGAGGAGGTCGGGCACGGCCCGAGCCACGTGGGAGCCCTCGCCCATGCCGCGGCGCTGTGGCACGCCACCGACTGGCTCGACAGCCTCCTGGACGGGCTCGACCGCAACCGGCGACTGCTGGCCGGACTGCTGGCCGAGCACCTGCCGGGCGTCGGCCACCGTCCCGCCGAGGGCACCTTCCTGGCCTGGCTCGACTGCCGTGCCCTCGGGCTGGGCGACGACCCGGCCGCCGTCTTCCTCGAACGCGGCCGGGTGGCCTTGAACTCCGGTACGGCATTCGGCACCGGGGGAGCGGGCCACGTCCGGCTGAACACGGCCACCTCGCCCGAGATCCTGGAGGAGGCGGTACGCCGCATGGCCTCGTCGCTGTGAGCCCCTTGCCCCGGCCCGGCCCGGCCCGTCCTGCCCGGCGCGGTCGGGACGGGGCCCGCACGCGGACGCCGCGGACCCGTGACCGCGCGGTGCGGTCACGGGTCCGCGGCGTCCGACCAAAGGCGGCAGGCGCTTCGCCTCAGCAGCGCTTCGAGGAGTACGCGAAGTGCTGCGCGGTGTCGCCCGGGGCGCGTACGACCCCGCGGGCCGCGGTGCAGTGGCGCACGGTGTCCGCCGGGTGCGACCAGAAGGACTCCTGCGAGGTGCGGTCCCACGTGCGCAGACCGACCAGCTTCTTCGTGCGGAAGTCGTACACGGCGATGTTGGTGGACCAGTGGGGGTGCTTCTTGCGGAAGCTCTCCCACACGTACAGGTAGCCGTAGTTGCGGTTGCAGCGCGGCGAGTAGAACTGCTTCACCGACGCGATCGTCTCGCCCTTGCGCTTGACGTAGCCGGTGGAGCCGATCTGGTAGGCGTCGGTGCACACGCGGGCCTGCCGGGCGGCGTCCTTGAAGGGGCTGTCCTCGGGGGCCTCGCTCATGCTCGTCTGCGCGCGGTCGCTGCCCGGGGCGGGCGCCGGACCGGAGCCGGCCTGCGCGGCACCGGCGGGCAGCAGTGCCAGCGCGCAGGCGGCCGCGACGAGAGCGCCCTTGACGGGCGGAAGGGTACGCATGGATCTCCTCCTTGAGGGAGAACGTGATCTTCCGGTCATAAACGCCCGGATCGGTCATCACGGTAGGATCCGTCGGTACCCGGCGGTGGGACGCGCGCGCCACGGCGGGTCGTACGACCGGGGTCCGGCACCGCCAACGCGGCGCCGGACCCCGGACCTTGGTTCAGCAGCGCTTCTGGGTGGAAGCCTCGTAGGCCTGCGGTGAACCCGCCGGACGCAGGGAGCCCACGGCGGAGGTGCACGCGTCGACCGTGTTCGCGCCCTCGGTCCAGAACTCCTGCTGCTTGGTGGCCTTCCACGCCTGGCCCGCGTGCACCGCGTCGTCTTCGTAGCTGTAGATGCCCAGCGTCACGTCGTAGGGCGCGGCGGTCTTGTGGAAGCTCTCCCACACCCACAGGTAGGCGTAGTTCTCCTTGCACTTCTTCGAGTAGAACTGTTTCACCGAAGCAAGGGTTTCCGAGCCTCGCTTGACGAGTGCGCGGTCGCCGATCTGGACCGCGTCGTCACAGACGCCCGCGGCCTTCGCCAGCTTGCTCGCCGGGTTCCCCTCGGGAGAGGGGGCCGTCGTACGGGTCAGCTTCTGGGCCGAGGGCCCGGTGGCCGGGCCGCTGCCCGCGTACGCCGCGCCGGCGGGCAGCAGGACCAGTGCCGTGGTCGCGGCAACCAGCGCACCCTTGGAGAAGCGGTTGGAACGCATGGTGATTTTCCCCCTCTTTCAGGAACAACAGTGTGGTCGGTGACATCCGCCGAATCGGGCCTCATCAGAGTCATCGGTGGCATCCGAGGTATGAGGGTGATGCGCCGGATACCCAGTACGACACGTCGGCTGCGCCGGGGGTTGTACGCCTCGACGGCGCCGTACGGGGGAAGTTGACCTGTCGTCAGCAACTCTGGCCCCACCTGTCACTGCCGCCCCGGGCCGGGAGGGGGGAGGGACCGCCTCAGGCGGCGTCGGCCCGCAGATCCCTGAGCACCTGCGCCCGTACGTCATCCGGGTCGATCCCGAGCCGCGTGAAGAGGGTGCGCGAGAGGGCGTCACCGGAGCCCAGCGCGCCGAGCACGATGTGCTCCACACCGATGCGCCGGTCCTTGCGGGCCAACGCCTCGCGAAGGGCGTCCTTCAGCACGCCCTTCGCCCGGGCCGTGAAGGGGATGTGCCGAGAGAAGGCGCGCTGCTCCCTCGCGCGCCCCCGTCGTGAACCGCGCGCATCCGGCGGTCCGTCGAGCGCCCCCTCGCCGAAGGCGGACTCCGCGTGCCGGCGGATCTCCTCCAGATCGATCCCGAGCGCACGGAGCGCCTCCGCGTCCTTCGGTCCGAGATCGTCCTGGGTGCCGGTCACCACACCCGCGACCGCCTCCCGGCAGGAGGCCGCCGTGACTCCGTTCCTGCGGAGTGTGGAGGCGCCGGGCTGCTCCGGCAGATGCAGCGCCGCGAGCAGCAGGTGCTCCGTGCCGATCCACTCGTGCCCGAGCGCACCGGCCTCCTCCTGTGCGCGGATCACCACTTCCCGCGCTCCCCTGCTGAACCGTTCGAACACCGTCGCTACCTCCCTGTCCGCTTGGCGTACTTCTTGTGCACTGCCTGTCTGCTGACGCCGAGGGCTGCCCCGATCTCGTCCCAGGACCAGCCGGCCCGCCGGGCGCTGTCGACCTGGAGCGCCTCCAGCCGCTCGGTGAGCCGCCGCAACGCGGCGACGGCCCGCAGGCCGACCGCCGGATCACGGTCGAGCGCGGCCCGAGCGGTATGCAGTGTTTCGTCAGCTTCCGTACCAGCCATGGTGTCAACGTAGGCTGACAGGCAAGCCATGTCAACCCTTATTGACAACAGGGATGGCAGGCGTGCCGAGGGTGAGCGGAACGGTGAAGGGGTCACCCTGTGCGGCGTGCACGGTGCACGCCTTGGTCACGTGTGCGGTGTCTCGACGCGGCCCTCGGTGCGATGAGGCCACGAAAGAGTGAGCGCGGGCCCACGTCGCAGGGGGCGTGAGGAAGTGCGAAGGGGCGCCCCACGAGAGGAGCGCCCCTGTCGGAAAGCCGGCTCGGAACGGTTGCCGAGCCGCGCTGAGGTGGGGCGGGTGGGACTCGAACCCACGGCCGACGGATTATGAGTCCGCTGCTCTAACCGGCTGAGCTACCGCCCCGTAACGGCGCACCGCGCACATCTGTGCGCGCCGTCTGCCGCAGCATAACCGTTCATAGGATCTGCCGCCCGCGCCGGGGGAGATCTACGCAGGTGAGGACCCCGAACCAGGGGGGATCGGTTCCCGGTCCGGGACAACTTCCCGGAAGAGAACAGGAAGACGGGACGGCAGGACGGAACGACAGCGGGGCGACGAGGCGGGCAGGGCCCGGGGCGCGGGGCCTTGCGAGGGCGGTCCCGGACAACGAAAAAGGGCCCCTCCAGGGGCCCTTTCGAGGGGTGCTCCCGCGACTGGACTCGAACCAGTAACCTGCCGGTTAACAGCCGGCTGCTCTGCCGATTGAGCTACACGGGACTGTCCCGCCGGTCGCGCTCCCGGTGGCCGGGGCGCTCCCTTGCGACGGGGAATACATTAGCGCATGCCAGGGGGTGCTCCGAAATCGGTAATGCCGCCGCCCATGTGCGGTACCCCTTGAGGCATCCCGGTGGCTGACGCCTCCGGGGTGGCCGGGAGAAGAACCGTGAAGCCGTAAGAGGCCGAGACAAGCCGAGAGAAGGGGCAAGCCATGCGCTACCGACTCACGTTCGTGACCGGACTGGCCGTCGGCTACGCGCTCGGTGCCCGCGCGGGGCGCGAGCGCTATGAGCAGATCAGGAAGGGCGTACGCAGGATCACGGAGAACCCCGCCGTGCGGAACGCGGGCGAGGCGGCAGCACTCAGCGGTCGGCAGGCCGCCTCCAAGGCGGCCGACGCCGTGCAGGACCGGCTGCCCTCCTCCCTCGGTGACCGCGTCCGCACCGTCCGCGACAGTCGGGCCCGCGTCGGCAGCGACTGGGGCTCCGAAGGCCACTAGTCCACCCGGTCCGCCCGGCCCCGCCGTGAGGCGTCTAGAGGGAGCCGGAGGGGGCGCCGCCCACCGGGTCGGCGCCCCCTCCGGCTGCCCGCACGGGGTGCCCGTCAGAAACGCCCTCTCTTCCTGCCTGCCCAGCCCGAAAGGGGGTGCGGGGGCCGTCCGCTACTCCGGGATCCGGCCGCGCCCACCACCGGCTGCCTTCCCGCTTCTGCTGCTCGTGCCGCCGGTACTCTTTCCGCCCTTGCCACTCGTGCCGCCGCCCTTCTTCGTCTCCGCCAGCAGCGGTGCCAGCAGGTCGCCCTGTTCGTCGATCCGCGCGGGAAGGTCGGAGGTGAGGAAGACCAGGTCCTTGGGCTTCTTCGCGGCGGCGAGCTCCTCCCAGGTCAGCGGCGTGGAGACGGTGGGCCGGTCCTTGGCGCGCAGGGTGTAGGGCGCGGCGGTCGTCTTGGCCTGATTGTTCTGGGACCAGTCGACGAAGACCTTGCCGCCGCGCAGGTCCTTGGCCATCTTGCTGACCGCCTGCTCGGGCATGTCCGCCTCGGCCTCCTGGGCGAGCTTCTTCGCGTACGCCGAGACCTTGTCGGAGGGCGTGCGTTCGATGGGGGCGATCAGGTGCAGGCCCTTCGAGCCGGAGGTCTTGGGCAGCAGGGTGATGCCGTCCTCGCCGGCGCGCTCGCGCAGCCAGTCGGCGACGGCGCGGCAGTCCAGGATGTCGGCCCCCTCGCCGGGGTCGAGGTCGAAGACCAGACGGTCGGCCCGGGCCTGGTGGCCGGACTGCCACTGGGGGGTGTGCAGCTCCAGCGCGGCGAGGTTCGCCGCCCACACCAGCGTCGCCTCGTCCTGGATGAGCACCTGGTGCAGCGGCTCCTTGCTGACGACGTCGATCTTGCGCGTCGTCACCCAGCTGGGCGTCCCCGGCGGCACGTGCTTGGTGAAGAACTTCTCGCCCTCCACGCCGTCCGGATAGCGGAGGAAGGAGAGGGGGCGTCCGTCGAGGTGAGGCAGGACGGTGTCGGCGATCGAGGCGTAGTAGTGGATCGCCTCGCCCTTGGTGAAACCCGTCGCCGGATAGAGCACCTTGTCGAGGTTGCTGAGGGCCAGCCGGTGGCCCCCGATCTCCGTGTGCGGCATAACCTGAGAGTCCCATAGAAGGGACAAAGTATGCGTTCAATCTGGAAAGGGACCATCTCCTTCGGGCTGGTCTCGATCCCGATCAAGGTGGTGTCCGCCACCGAGAACCACAGTGTCTCCTTCCACCAGGTGCACATGGAAGACGGGGGCCGCATCCGCTACCGCAAGGTGTGCGAGCTGGACGAGGAGGAGGTCCCGCGCGAGGAGATCGGCCGCGGTTTCGAGACCGAGGAGGGCCGCACCGTCCTCCTCACCGACGACGACATGGCGGCGCTCCCGCTGCCCACGGCCAAGACCGTGGAGATCCTCGGCTTCGTCCCCGCCGAGGAGATCGACCCCATCCAGCTGGACCGCTCCTACTTCCTGGCCGCCGACGGCAAGCGCGCCGACAAGCCCTATGTGCTGTTGCGTGAGGCGCTGAAGCGGTCGGGCAAGGTCGCCGTCGCCAAGCTGGCCCTGCGCGCGCGGGAGAGCCTGGGCATGCTGCGCGTGTACGAGGACGCGCTGGCGCTGCACACCATGCTGTGGCCCGACGAGATCCGCTCGGCCGGCGGCGTCGCCCCCGAGGAGCAGGTCACTGTGCGGGACCAGGAACTCGATCTGGCGGACACGCTGATGGAGACGCTGGGCGAACTCGACTGGAGCGACCTGCGCGACGAGTACCGGGAGGCGCTGGAGGAGCTCGTCCGGGCGAAGGCCGAGGGGGCCCAGCCGCCGCCCGAGGAGTTGCGCCGCAGGACGGAGGCGGGCGGCGGCAAGCTGGTGGACCTGATGTCCGTGCTGGAACGCAGCGTCCAGGAGGCCCGCGCCGGGAGCGAGGCGGGGGCCGACGGGGACGCGACCGTGCACGAGCTGGCCGAACACCGGAACGGGGAGCGGGCAGGCAGGAAGCCCGCGGCAGGGAAGACCGCCGCCAAGAAGAAGACGGCCTCGAAGACCGCGTCCAAGGCGGCCTCCAAGAAGACTGCCTCGAAGAAGGCTGCGGGCGACCAGACCGGCAGCAAGCAGAGCGGTGGCAGGACGGCCGCGACGAAACAGGCTGCCAAGAAGAGCACCGCGAAGAAGGGTGCCGCGAAGAAGACGGCCGCCAAGAAGGCCGACCGCCCCCGCAGGACCGCGTGAGCCGCACGGGGTCGCCCGTCGCCGGTGAGACTGGCCGGGTCAGGTCAGGCGTTGTCGTCCTGGGTGTCGTCGTCCGGGGCTTCGCTCAGCATGCGTCTGAGCAGATCACGCAGGAGGGCCCGCTCCGCCATGGTCAGCCCCTGGAGCGGCTGCCCCGCGAAACCGAGCTCGCCCCGGAGCCGGGCCGCCGTGCCCCTGCCCTCGTCGGTGGCGGCCGCGAGCTTGACCCGGCGGTCGGCGGGGTCGGGCCGCCGTTCGACCAGCCCGCGGGTCTCCAGGCGGTCGACGATGCCCGTCACGTTCGACGGCTCGCACTTCAGCCGCTGGGCCAGCCGCCGCATGGGGGTGGGCTCCCGGGCGAGCAGGGTGAGCACCCGCGCCTGCGCCCCGGTCAGTGCCTCGGCGGAGGCGGCGAGCTCGTACTCCTGGTGGTAGCGCGCCACCACCGTGCCGATCAGCTCGGCCACCTCGACGGTGAGCGCGTCCTGGGCCCTGCCGGTGCGGTGCCCGCCCCCCGTCGTCCCGACGCCGTCGGCGTCCCCAGCCCTCTCGCCTCCGCGGCCGTCTGCTGCCATACCGCCAGTCTAGCGCAATGCTTGACAACATGAAATATGCAGGAGCATGGTTGTTTCAGCACCTGAAGCATCGAGGGAAGGCGCCATCGTGACCGCATCCGCATCCCCCGCCCCGAATCCGGCCGGGATCCCGGCGACGGGCCGTGCCTGGCATCTGACGGCACGTCCGCAGGGCTGGCCGACGCCGGACGACTTCGCGTTGCGGGACGAGCCCGTCACCGAGCCCGCGGACGGACAGATCCTGGTGCGGAACATCCATCTGTCCGTCGACCCGTACATGCGCGGCAGGATGAGCGACGCCAAGTCCTACGCTGCACCGTACGAGCTCGACGAGCCGATGACCGGCGGCGCCGTCGGTGTCGTCCTCGCCTCGCGCGCGGACGGCTTCTCACCCGGTGACCACGTCCTGCACGAGCTGGGCTGGCGCGAGTACGCCACGCTCGACGGCCGGCGCGCCACGAAGGTGGACCCGGACGCCGCACCGCTCTCCACCTACCTCGGCGTCCTGGGCATGCCCGGCCTGACCGCCTACGCAGGCCTGGTACGGGTCGCCGGCTTCCAGCCGGGCGACACCGTCTTCGTCTCCGGTGCGGCCGGCGCCGTCGGCAGCGAGGTGGGGCAGATCGCCAGGCTCAAGGGCGCCTCGCGGGTCGTCGGCTCGGCCGGCTCCGACGAGAAGGTCGAGCTGCTCACGGGGGAGTACGGCTTCGACGCGGCGCTCAACTACAAGAACGGCCCGGTCGCCGACCAGCTCAAGGAGGCCGCACCGGACGGCATCGACGTCTACTTCGACAACGTGGGCGGCGAGCATCTGGAGGCCGCCATCGGTGCCTTGAACCTGCACGGGCGCATCGCCGTGTGCGGCATGATCTCCCAGTACAACGCCACCGAACCGACCCCCGCCCCGCGCAACCTGTCCCAGATCATCGCCAAGCGCTTCCGCATGCAGGGGCTCCTCGTCCGTGATCACCAGGATCTCCAGCCGGAGTTCGTGCGGGAGGTCTCCGCGTGGGTGCGCTCAGGAGAGCTGAAGTACCGCGAGACGGTCGTCGAGGGTGTCGAGAACGCCCTGGACGCCTTCCTGGGCCTGCTGCGCGGCGAGAACGTCGGAAAGATGATCGTCACCCTCGGTGAGTGAGAGCGGTACCGCCGGGGCTGACTGCCTCACCCGACAGGGGGACCGCATACGCTGGTCACCGCACCGACGGGAACCTGGGCGCGAGTTCCCCCGGTTGCGCCACCAACAGGAGGACATACATGGCAATCCAGCCCATCGACGTCAAGTACACCGCCGTCGCCACCGCGGAGAACGGCCGTGACGGCCGCGTCGCCAGCGACGACGGTCAGCTCGACGTCGTCGTCAACCCGCCCAAGGCGATGGGTGGCAGCGGCGCGGGCACCAACCCCGAGCAGCTCTTCGCGGCGGGCTACAGCGCCTGCTTCCAGGGTGCGCTCGGTGTCGTGGCCCGCAAGGAGGGTGCCGACATCTCCGGCTCGACCGTCACCGCGGAGGTCGGCATCGGCAACACCCCCGAGGGCGGCTTCGGTCTCACCGTCGCACTGAAGGCCTCCATCCCGAACGTGGACGAGGCCACGGCCAAGGACCTGCTGGAGAAGGCCCACCAGGTCTGCCCGTACTCCAACGCGACCCGCGGCAACCTTGAGGTCACGCTGCACGTCGCCTGACGTCCCGTGCCCGGCCTCCGGGGCGGCGCGCTGCGTGGGCGCGCCCCCTGGAGACCGGGCCAGGGGCAGGCGGGGCCCGGTCTCTGTCGGCCGGCCTCGGCCGGAGACGGGGCTATCGGACGCGTCGGAGGACAGCACCCTCCCGTCGTCGCCCGCCATGCCGGATGCCCCCGCTCCGTCGCCGGTCCCCAACGGATGCTCTCCGTCGACCACCTGTGCAAGGTGCGGGCCGGTCACCGCGCGGGCGAGGGCCGTCTGGCGTTGGAGCGGGCCTGGAAGGCATCGCCGCCCGAGTCCCCGGCGCCGCGCCGTTACGCTCCCGTTCGTCAACTGCCGGTAGTGTCCAGCCCCTTCGCACGGCCTTCGCAGGCGGGGGCGGACACCTTACGGGGACCCGGCCGGCTACGAGGACGCCCGGTCAGGTGCGCGGACGGGTGTCGGGACGCTCGGCGGTGATCTGGTCGTAGGCGAGCCGGGCGAGGCTGCGCTGACCCTGCCTGCTGGGGTGGAACCAGTCCCAGCTGCTCAGCTCGGCGGCGGTGAAGCGGTAGCCGAAGACGGCACCGTTGTCGTAGCGGCAGCGCAGGTCCTTGGCGCACTCCTGCTTCAGGACGTCGTTGTAGGCCACCACCCGGTCGTACACCTGTTGCCGCCGCTGCTGGTCGGCCGTGTCCGTCGACCGCGGGTCCTTGAGCATCGACTGGCAGATGCCCAGGCTCCAGATCCGCTGCGTCATGGGGTTCTGGCGGCCCTGCTGCCAGAGCCGTTTGAGGTCGGGGATGCTGGAGACGTAGACCTGTGTTTTGGGCGAGGCGGCACGCAGGGCGTGCAGCGACTCGCGGAAGTCGGTGCGGAAGTCCGCCACGTCGGTCATCTGGCCCACGGTGGGCCGGCAGGCGTCGTTGGCGCCGCTCATGACCGTCACCATGTCGGGTTTCCGTGCGGCGGCCTTGCGCATCTGCTGCGGCAGGTCGGCGACGACGGCGCCGCTGACGGCGTAGTTCCAGCTCTTTCCCTGCGGGTCGCTCGACAGCCGCCGGGCGAGGCTTTCGACGCCGTCCGCCGTTCCGGTGGCCCAGGAGACCCGGGTGCAGTCGGACAGCAGGGAACAGGCGTCGAATCCGCGGGTGATGGAGTCGCCGACGGCGGCCAGCGAGTCGGGAGAGCGGTCCCAGACGCGGTGCGGTGCAGGTTCGTTGTGGGCGCGGTGGGGGCGCGAGGAGCCGTCGGTGCGCTGCGCGCCCGGCCTCTTGCCTCCGTCCGACCCGCTGCCGCATGCGACGGCCAGGACGAGCCCGGCAACGATCACCAGGGCGAAAGCGCAGATCGCAGCCGTGCGGGAGCGCCGTGAGCGCGGAAGACGGGGCCGCGGGGGACGCGCGTCCCCCGCCTGGTGGCTGTCCGGCATGCGACCCCCTGTTTCGCTGGTGCCCTACCGACGGTACGTCACCCCTCGCGCGCCGCCGCGCGGTAGCTTGTGCCGTGGCCGGTGAAGTCGGAACGACCCCGGGCACAGCAACGGATAAATATTACCTCGCGTCACAACCTGTCCCTTTCGGGGAGAATTGGGCGCGGTGGTGTTTACTATTCGTAACCTCGGGAGCTGGTAGGGAAGTGACCGGTGGTGCAAAATGTCAGGCGCTCTTCCGGCGCGTGACCGATAGGTGATCGAGGCCGCCCGGTGGCGACCCTCGCAGCGCACTGGAGGTCCCGGTGACGACACGCGGAGTTCTGTACGTCCACTCGGCGCCCCGCGCCCTGTGCCCCCACGTCGAGTGGGCTGTCGCGGGCGTGTTGGGCGCCCGCGTCAACCTCGACTGGATCAGACAGCCGGCCTCGCCCGGCACCTGGCGTGCCGAGTTCTCCTGGCAGGGCGATCCCGGCACCGCATCCAAGCTCGCCTCCGCTTTGCGCGGCTGGCACCTGCTCCGCTTCGAGGTGACGGCCGAGCCATGCCCCACGGCGGAGGGCGAGCGCTACAGCTCCACGCCCGATCTCGGCATCTTCCACGCCGTCACCGGCATGCACGGCGACATCCTCATCCCCGAGGACCGGTTGCGCGCCGCCGTCGCCCGGGCCGGGCGGGGCGAGAGCGATCTGGAGGCCGAGATCGCCAAGCTGCTGGGCAAGCCGTGGGACGACGAGCTGGAGCCGTTCCGCTACGCGGGCGAGGGCGCTCCGGTCCGCTGGCTGCACCAGGTGGTCTGACCGCCACGCCCTCCGTGCCGGCAGCCCGGATCGCACGGCCACGGCCCGGTCCGCCCTCAGCGCGCCGGGGGCGCGCAGCGCCGCCCGGGCCCCGCGCGCCGCTTGTCCGGGGACGCGCCTTGAGCCTCTACGGTGCCCGCATGTCTGACGAAACGTCTGCTGTGACCACCGTCGCCGTTCTCGGCACCGGGACCATGGGCTCGGCCATGGCGCGCACCCTCTCCTCCGCCGGACTCGTGGTCCGCGCCTGGAACCGCACGCGCGAGCGGGCCGAGCCGCTGGCCGCCGACGGCGTCACCGTCGCACGCGACGCGGCCGAGGCGGTCCGCGGTGCCGACGCCGTCCTCACCGCCCTGTACGACGGTCCCGCTGTTCTGGCGGCCATGCGCGCCGCGGCACCGGGGCTGTCCGAGGGCACCGTGTGGCTCCAGAGCAGCACGGTCGGCCCCGACGGACTCGTGCCCCTCGCCGAGTTCGCCGCGGAACAGGGGCTGCACCTGCTGGACGCGCCCGTACTGGGCACCAGGGGCCCTGCCGAGGCCGGGGAGCTGACCGTCCTGGTGGCGGGCCCGTCCGCCCTCCGCCCGCGCGTCGCGCCCGCCCTCGACGCGATCGGCGCCGGCACCCGCTGGCTGGCGGAGGAGCCGGGCGCGGCCAGCCGGCTGAAACTCGTGCTCAACAACTGGGTGCTCACCCTCGTCAACGGCACCGCAGAGACCCTCGCGCTGGCCGAAGGCCTCGGTGCGGACCCGCACGAGGTGCTCGGCACGCTGGCTGGCGGCCCGCTGGACGTTCCCTACCTCCATGCGAAGGCCAGGTCGATCATGGAGGGGGCCTACGAGGCTGCGTTCCCGCTCTCGGGCGCCCGTAAGGACGCCGAGCTGATCTGCCGCGCGGCCCGGAAGGCGGGGGTGCGGCTGGACGCCACCCCGGCGCTCACCGAGCGGCTGCGGCGCGCCGAGGAGCAGGGCCACGGCGCGGACGACGCGGCTGCCTCGTACTTCGCCTCGTTCGAGGCCTCCGACTACGGCAGAGGCGACGCCCGCGGCTCGGCCTGAGTCCGGCCATGGCCGAGGGCGAGCTGCCTGGACGCGGAGGCGCAGGGATGGGGGAGGCGGCGCCGCATGGATGCCCATGGGCGGGGGAAACGGAGCGGAGAGATGTAAGGGGCGGCCCCCTATGGAGGCCGCCCCTTACCTGGGACCGGTGGACGCGGTGCTCAGGCCGTACGGAAGGCCAGCACCACGTTGTGGCCGCCGAAGCCGAAGGAGTTGTTCAGCGCGGCGATCCGGCCGGTGGCCGGCAGGTCGCGCGCGGTGTCGCGCACGATGTCGCCGTCGGCCTCCGGGTCCAGGTTCTCGATGTTGATCGTCGGCGGGGCCGTGCGGTGGTACAGCGCCAGCAGCGTGGCCACCGTCTCGACGCCGCCGGCCCCGCCCAGCAGGTGGCCGGTCATCGACTTGGTGGCCGAGATGCCCATGTGGTCCACCTCGTCGCCGAAGACCTTGCGCAGCGCCTTCAGCTCCGCCAGGTCGCCCTGCGGGGTGGAGGTCGCGTGCGCGTTGATGTGCATGATCTCGGCCGGGTCGAGGTCGTTGCGGGAGACCAGGTTCTGCAGTGCGCACGCGATGCCGTTGCCGGAGGGCTCCGGCTGCACGATGTCGTGGCTGTCGGCGGACACGCCCTGGCCCACGGCCTCCGCGTAGACGCGGGCGCCCCGGCGCCGGGCGTGCTCGGCCGACTCCAGGACGATCACGCCCGCGCCCTCGCCGAGCACGAAGCCGTTGCGGTCGACGTCGAAGGGGCGGGAGGCACCCTGCGGGTCCTCGTTGTTCTTCGACATCGCCATCATGTTGGCGAACGCGGCGACCGGCAGCGGGTGGATGGCGGCCTCGGTGCCGCCGGCGATCACGATGTCGGCCCGGCCGCTGCGGATCATCTCGATCGCGTAGCCGACCGCCTCCGAGCCGGAGGCGCAGGCGCTGACCGGAGTGTGCACACCGGCCCGTGCGTTGACCTCCAGGCCCACGTTGGCCGAGGGGCCGTTCGGCATCAGCATCGGCACGGTGTGCGGGGAGACGCGGCGGGCGCCCTTCTCCTTGAGCACGTCGTACTGGCCGAGCAGGGTGGTGACCCCGCCGATACCGGAGGCCACGACGGCACCGAGCCGGTCCGGGTCCACGGCGGCACCCTCGCCCGCGCGGGCGGTGAAACCGGCGTCGGCCCACGCCTGGCGGGCGGCGATCAGCGCGAACTGCGCCGAGCGGTCCAGCCGCCGCGCCTGCGGGCGGGGGATGCTCTGACCGGGGTCGACGGCGGCCCGGGCGGCGATCTGCACGGGCAGGTCGGCGGACCACTCCTCTTCGAGGTGTGCGACACCGGACCGCCCGGCGACGAGCCCTTCCCAGGTCGATGCGCTGTCGCCACCCAGCGGTGTGGTTGCGCCGATACCGGTGACGACCACGGATTCATTGGTCGCGTTCACTGGATTTCTCTCCACGGTAGGGGTGACTCGTTTGAGCCACCCGGCAGCCGGGTGGCGACAAACGCGTCAACGGGGTTTCTCTCAGCTCTGCCGCACACGGCAGGTGCGCTGCGTGCAGCAGGTGTGCTGCGTGCTGTGCTGCGTCAGGCAGCGTCAGGTGGCGTCGGGCCGTGCTGCCGCCTGCGTCAGCTCTGGTGCTCCAGGATGTAGTTGGTCGCGTCCCCGACGGTCTTGAGGTTCTTGACGTCGTCGTCCGGGATCTTCACGCCGAACTTCTCCTCGGCGGCGACGACCACCTCGACCATGGACAGCGAGTCCACGTCCAGGTCGTCGGTGAAGGACTTGTCGACCTGCACGTCCTCGGTCGGGATACCGGCGATCTCGTTGACGATCTCGGCGAGGCCCGAGACGATCTCTTCCTTGGTGGCGGCCATTGCGGCGCTCCTTCGTGTGTGCGGTGAGTCCGCAGCGCCCGACCCTGTCGTACGGGGCTGCTCGGATCTTGACTAGGGGAGGGTAACGACCGTCGCGGCGTAGGCGAGACCCGACCCGAAGCCGATGACCAGCGCGGTGTCGCCGCTCTTCGCCTTCCCCGTCGCCAGCAGCCGCTCCATCGCCAGGGGGATGGAGGCGGCCGAGGTGTTGCCCGTGGTCTCCACGTCACGGGCGACCGTGACGTGATCGGGCAGCTTGAGAGTCTTGACCATCGAGTCGATGATCCGCATGTTCGCCTGGTGCGGGATGAAGACGTCGAGGTCTTCGGCCGCGATCCCGGCGGCGTCCAGTGCCTGCTGTGCGACCTTCGCCATCTCGAAGACGGCCCACCTGAAGACCGTCTGGCCCTCCTGGCGCAGCGCGGGGAACTTCAGCGACCCGTCCGCGGCGAGCGGCAGCTGCGACACGTCGCCGACCCGGAAGTCGTCCCAGGCCACCGTCTGCGAGATGACGTCCCGCTTGTCGCCCTCCGAGCCCCAGATGGAGGGCCCGATGGCCGGTTCGTCGGAGGGGCCGACGACGACGGCACCGGCGCCGTCCCCGAACAGGAACGCCGTCGAGCGGTCCGTCAGGTCCGTCAGGTCCGAGAGCCGCTCCACGCCGACCACCAGCACGTACTCGGCGCTGCCTTCGACGACCAGGCCCTTGGCGAGGGTGAGCCCGTAACCGAAGCCCGCGCAGCCCGCGTTCACGTCGAAGGCCGCGGCCTTGTCGGTGCCCAACCGGTCGGCGATCTCCGTGGCGATGGCCGGGGTCTGCTTGAAGTGCGAGACGGTGGAGACGATGACCGCACCCACCTGCGCGGCGGCGATCCCCGCGTCCGCGACCGCCTTGCCCGCCGCCTCCAGCGTCATCTCGGCGACGGTCTCCTCCGGGCCCGCCCAGTGCCGGGTCGCGATACCCGAACGGGAGCGGATCCACTCGTCGGAGGAGTCGATGTGTTTGAGGATCTCCTCGTTCGGTACGACGCGGGTCGGACGGTATCCGCCGACACCGAGAATGCGCGCGTAGGGGGAGCCCTGCGCGGGCTTGATCTTCGCGGTCATGCTTCTCGGGACTCCTTGGAGGTCAGGCGGAGGTGTGCGCGGCGAGCAGGTCCCGCGCCGCGGCAAGGTCCTCGGGCGACTTGAGCGCGAGCCTGGCCATGTCCGGCAGGGCACGCTTGGCCAGGCCGGTCAGGGTGCCGCCGGGGCACAGCTCGATCAGCGCCGTGGCGCCGAGCTCCTGGAAGGTGTCCATGCACAGGTCCCAGCGCACCGGCGCCGAGATCTGCTGGACGAGCCGGCGCACGATCTCCGTCCCCCCGTCCACGACACGTCCGTCGTAGTTGGAGACGTAGCGGGTCAGCGGCGCAGCCGGTGTGATGCCCTCGCAGGCCGCCTCCATGGCGGGCAGGGCGCCGGCCATGTGCTCGGTGTGGAAGGCGCCGGCGACCTTCAGCGCCACGACCCGGGCCTTGTCCGGGCGGTCCTCGGCGAGGGCGGCCAACTGCTCCGCGGTACCCGCCGCCACGATCTGTCCTGCGCCGTTCATGTTGGCGGGGGTCAGCCCGAGCTTGTCCAGGTGTGCGGTCACCGCCTCCGGGTCGCCGCCGAGCACCGCCGACATGCCGGTCTCCTGTGCGGTGGCGGCCTCGGCCATCGCCGTGCCGCGGGCCCGGACCACGCGCAGCGCCTCGACCGGGGTGAGGACCCCGGTCAGCGCGGCGGCGGCCAGCTCACCCACGCTGTGTCCGGCGAACGCGCCGATGTCCGCGGCCCTGCCGGGAGCGTCCTGGGTGGGCTCGCCCTCCAGCAGCTCGTACGCCGACACCAGTGCGGTGGCGACCAGCAGCGGCTGGGCGACGGCCGTGTCACGGATCGCGTCGGCGTCGGCCTCGGTGCCGTAGTGCACCAGGTCGAGATCGATGGCGGTGGACCACTGGGCGAGCCGGTCGGCGACGCCGGGCAGTTCCAGCCAGGGGGTCAGCAGGCCGGGCTTTTGGGCACCTTGGCCGGGAGCGACGAGTACGAGCACCCTTTCACTCTCTCCTGTGGACAGCGGTTTCGGCCGGTGGGGACCGAGACGAAGAACGGTGAGGGTAATTGTGGACCCTCGACAAAAGACGCCCGTAAGCTTACGGCCGGCTGTCGGACTCGGCGAGACGCCCCAGGATCAGGGCGATACGCAGCGTGAAGGCGGAGCGCACATCCGACGGCGACCAGCCGGTGACGTCCGTCACACGTCGCAGCCGGTAGCGGACGGTGTTGGGGTGCACGAACAGCATCCGCGCGGCCCCTTCCAGACTACTGGCCTGTTCCAGATAGACGCTCAGCGTCTCCAGCAGCGCGGATCCGGCCTCCTCCAGTGGTCTGTAGATCTCCTCCACCAACAGGTTCCGCGCCACCGGGTCACCGGCCATGGCGCGCTCCGGGAGGAGATCGTCGGCCAGCACCGGGCGCGGGGCGTCGGGCCAGGCCGCACACGCTTTCAGGCCCGCCATCGCGGCCTGCGCGGAGCGTGTCGCCGCCAGCAGGTCGCCCACCACGGGGCCTGCCACCACAGGGCCCGCGGCGAACGGGCCGATCAGCGACTTGGCCGCCTTGAGGGGGTCGTCGGAGCCGCCCGCGATCACCACCAGCCGACTGCCCAGCACTCCGGTGAGGACCTGGAGCTTGGCGTGCCGGGAGGCCCGCCGGATCGCCTCGACCGTCAACTCGCTGTCCCCGTCGGGCGCGGTGCCCAGCACCACGGCGACGTGCTCGGGAGAGTTCCAGCCCAGCGCCGCGGCCCGTGAGACGGCACCCTCGTCGGCCTCCCCGGACAGGACGGCATTGACCACCAGCGACTCCAGGCGCGCGTCCCAGGCGCCGCGCGCCTCGGCCGCCTGTGCGTACACCTGCGCCGTGGCGAAGGCGATCTCCCGCGCGTACACCAGCAGCGCCTCGCGCAGCACTGCCTCGTCACCGGGCGCGGCAACCTCGTCGATGGCGGCCTCGACGACCTCGATGGTGGTACGCACCATCTCCACCGTCTGCCGCAGCGTGATCGCGCGGGTCAGCTCCCGCGGCGCCGTGCCGAAGACGTCGGTGCTGATGGCCTGCGGGGTCTCCGGGTGCCGGAACCATTCGGTGAAGGCCGCGATGCCCGCCTGCGCGACCAGGCCGATCCAGGAGCGGTTCTCCGGCGGCATCGCGCGGTACCAGGGCAGTTGCTCGTCCATGCGCGCGATGGCCGCGGCGGCGAGCTTCCCGGAGGACTGCTCCAGCCTGCGCAGGGTTGCCAGGTGCGGGTGCTGGGGTGGGTCTGTGGCTTCGGGCACGGGACAAGCCTGCCTTACCGGATGTGCGGGCCGGGCCCGGGGGCGGAGCGCGCTCGTCCATCAGCGCCCCCTCTCGCGGGCCGGCACCCTGCGGCACGTCTACGGTGGGGCCCATGGCACAGGTGGTGTGGCGGGCGGCGGACCGGTACCGGGGCGGCGCGCCGGAGGCCGGGATCGACACCCGGCACGCCTTCTCCTTCTCCGGGTTCTACGACCCCGACAACGTCGGCTTCGGGCTGCTGGTGGCCTGCAACGAGGAACGCCTCGCCCCCGGCGCCGGCTTCGAGGAACACCCGCACCGGGACGTCGAGATCGTCACCTGGGTGCTGGAGGGCGAACTGGAACACCGGGACTCGGCCGGGCACGACGCGGTGGTGCGTCCCGGAGACGTGCAGCGGCTCGGCGCGGGCAGCGGTGTGCGGCACATCGAGCGCAACGCCGGGGAAGGGCCGCTGCGTTTCGTGCAGATGTGGCTGGTGCCCGGCGCGTTCGGCACGGCACCCGAGTACGAGACCGTGCGGGGCATCGCGGACAACACGCCCTTCGCGCTGCCGCGTACCGAGGCGGTACTGCATGTGCGGCGGCCCGTCGACGGGGAACGCACGGCAGTGCCGGACGCCGCCTTCGGGTACGTCCACGTGGCGCGCGGCACCGCGGTGCTGAGCAAGGATCCCGCCTCCCAGGACGCGTCTGCCGCGAACGGGACGCTGCTGCGGGAGGGCGACGCCGCCCGGCTGACCGACCCGCGAGGATGGGAGCTGCGCGCCCAGGGAGGCGGAGCGGAACTGCTGCTGTGGGAGATGCACGCGGAGCCCCGCTACGGCTGAGCCCCGCGGCGCCGGCAGGGGTGATCAGCCGCGCAGTTCGGCCAGCACCGCGTCGGTGAACGGGGTCCACACCTCGCTCGCCCACGGGCCGAAAGCACGGTCGGTGAGGACCGCACAGGCCGCGCCCGCCTCCGGGTCCACCCACAGGAACGTGCCGGACTGGCCGAAGTGCCCGAAGGTGCGCGGCGAGGACGTCCGACCCGTCCAGTGCGGCGACTTGCCGCCACGGATCTCGAAGCCCAGCCCCCAGTCGTTCGGCTTCTGGTGGCCGTACCCGGGCAGCACGCCGTTGAGTCCGGGGAAGACGACCGAGGTGGCCTCCCGTACCGTCGAGGGGGCCAGCAGCGTGGGGGACTGGAGTTCGGCCGCGAACCGCGCCAGGTCCGCGCAGGTGGAGACCGCGTCCTTGGCAGCGGAGCCGTCCAGTGCGGTGGACGCCATCCCCAGCGGATCCAGCACACCCTCCCGCAGATACTGCGGGAACGGGATCTCGGCGGCCTTGGACAGGTGGTCGGCCAGCGTCTCGAACCCCGCGTTGGAGTAGATCCGCCGGGTGCCCGGCTCAGCTGTCGCGCGCTGCTCGTCGAAGGCCAGCCCGGAGGTGTGGGCCAGCAGATGCCGCACCGTCGATCCCTCGGGCCCGGCCGGCTCGTCCAGTTCGACGGCACCCTCCTCCAGGGCCATCAGCGCGGCGTACGCGGACAGCAGCTTGGTGACGGAGGCCAGCGCGAAACGCTGCCCCTGGGGGCCGTGCGTCCCGGCCACGCTGCCGTCCGCCCGTACGACGGCCGCCGCCGCGCTGGGCACCGGCCAGGTCTCGATCATCCGCAGGCTCTCCATGCGCACGAGCCTAACGGCAGCACTCCGGCACCGAGTTTGGCCTCCCTTTCGCCCTTGCTTGGAGCGCACTCCAACTCCGTAGCGTTCACTTGTGAGCGTGACGGAGACGAAGACGGAGAACGTGCCCACCGAGGACCCGGCCGGGCCCGCACGGTGCGCCGCAGCCGGCGGGCCCCACCCCCGGCCGGACGGACAGGACAGGTACACCATCAGCGAGGTGGCCGGCTTCACCGGCCTGTCCGCCTACACGCTGCGCTGGTACGAACGGATCGGCCTGATGCCGCATGTGGACAGGAACCACACGGGGCAGCGGCGCTTCTCCAACCGCGATCTGAACTGGCTGGAACTGGTCGGCAAACTGCGCCTCACCGGGATGCCCGTCGCCGACATGGTGCGCTACGCCGAGATGGTCCGCGAGGGCGAGCGGACCTTTGCCGAGCGCAGGGCCTTGCTGGAGGCCACCCGCAGGGACGTGCTGACGCGTATCGCGGAGCTGCGCGAGACCCTGGAGGTCCTCGACTACAAGATCGGCGTCTACTCGGGCGTTCCCGAGGCCCGGCCCGCGGCCTCCAGCGTGGCGGACGATGCGGCAGTAGGCCGGCCCGCTGCGGCGGCGGGCCGGGCTCCTGTGGCAGAGAGCGGCCCGCACGCGGAGGACAGGGGAACGTCGGTGGCTCAGACCACGGCGAGCGCGTAGAGCGCGCACAGCGCGAACACAGCGGCGAGCGCACCCGCCGCCGCGCGTGCCGCCCGGCCCGCGCGGTGCCAGGGGACCTCAAGACGGCGCGTGAAGCGGCTCAGAGCGACGAACACGAGCGCGAACAGCGGCAGCCACGCCAGCCGGGCCGCCACCCAGGCGAGCGAGTCGGGTGCCGCCGTCAGGCCGTCCACCACACCGCCCGCCCGCGCGGTGGGCACGGCCGTTGCCAGCATCGCCGTCTGGTGCCAGCACAGGATAGTCATGGCCGAAAGATTCACCGCCACCACGGGCGTCCACAGCGCCGGGCGCCGCAGCAGGCGCGCGAGGCGCCCGTGCAGCAGCACCGCGGCGCCGCACTGTGCGGCAGCCAGAGCCGGCACCAGCAGCGAGGGCGGATGCGCGTTGGTACGCGTTCGGCCGGGTACGCCCACCATGGAGGCGGGGTAGTCGAAGGCGAGCAGCAGCACGGCGAACAGCCCGACTCCTCCGGCCAGCAGCAGCCACCCGCACGCCCGCCGCAGTCGGCCCACCGCCCAGCACACACCGAGCTGGTAGGCGAACAGCCAGCCCGGCAGCAGGTTCGCCAGACCGGTCCAGGAGGGCACCTGCTGCGCGTGCGGCCCGTAGCGCAGGAAGTCGACGAGGGCCACCGTCGCCAGCAGCGGCAGCGCCGTCCAGGCGCCCCACCTGCGGGCGGCGCGCAGGCACCACGGGGTGAGCGCGGTGACGCCCGCGTAGATGCCGACGAACCACAGCGGCTGGACGACCAGCACGACTGCCGTACGCAGTGTCTGGCCGGGCACCCCCAGCGCGGCCAGCACCGGCAGCAGCGCGGCCCACACGGCGGCGACGCCCAGTACGGGCCGCCCCAGCCGTGCCAGCCGCCCCCGCAGCCACCGCGGTCGCCCCTCTTCCGCGCTCCGCCCGGTCGCACGGTGCAGCGACAGCGCGGAGGAGTACCCGCCCACCAGGAAGAAGAGCCCCAGCAGTTGCAGCAGCCAGCTCAGGGGCGCGAAGAAGTCCAGCGTCGAGAGGGGGCTCGCGTTGTGCAGTGCTCCGTCGTCGCCCAGCGTGAACCCGCCGAGCAGCCAGTGCCCCAGGGGGACCGCCAGCAACGCGAGCGCCCGTAACCCGTCCACGGCGCGGTCACGGTGGGCGGGAGTGCGCTGTTCGACGGTGCGCGTGCCGGTACGCACGGCGGTGCGGATGCGGTGCGGGAGGGAGCGTGGAAACGGTGCGGGGCAGGGCGCTGCGGGCGGTCCGGTTTCAGTGGACACGGGCGCACTCCTGCGACGAGGGTGCGCAGCGCACCGAGTCGTACGTACGCAGGGCGATGGCGGCGAAGTTGTCGCGTGAGTCGGTGCCCGGACTCAGGTAGCCGCCGTGCCCTCCGGCCTGCGAAGCGGTCACCACCCGGGCGCCGAAATCGCGCTCTGCGGGGTCGGCGCCGTGGCCCAGCCCCAGGAGCCGCACGTGGGGCACGCGGCCGATCCAGTCGCGGGGAGACCGTGCCGCCCACACCGGCACGTCGGTGTGCAGCGCGGCGACGGAGCCGGCCCGCATCCCGGGCGACCCGAAGACGACCAGCCCGGCCGCCTCTTCCCGGCTCAGCCGGGGCGCCGCCAGGCCGCAGACCACCGAGCCGTAGCTGTGGCAGAACACCGCGGGCGCGGCCACTCCGGCCCGTTCCAGCCCGTGCAGGAACCGCACCAGCCGTGGCGCACCGGCCTCCGCCAACCGCCCGGTCGCCGCGTCCGGGCCCAGCCCCACGGGAGTGGTGTAGCCGACCCACGCGACGACGGCCACCCGCGTATGCGGCGCACGTGCAGCCATCCGGTCCCGCAGCGAACCGGCCATTCCCGCGGGCTTGCCGTACCGGTTGGCGCCCCCGCCGTCGAAGGTGTCGAGGTCGATGTCGGAGCCGGGCACCACGACCGCGGTGCGTTCGGCCCGCGCGAGGTCACCGAACACCTCGGCGACCTGCCCCCGGCCGCGCGGGTCGAAGGCGAGGATCTGCCGCCCGGGTGCGAGCAGTTCCCCGCACCGCTCGGCACCACGCCGCGCCACCCGGTGGTCCTCCCGCGTACCCGAGGGAGCGACGGCCCGCTTCTCCTCCCGCACCTGCTCCTGCTTGAGCGCCACCCGGTTCGCCTGATACCGCACTCCCAAGGGGACACCGTCCAGATTCCCCACCGTCGACGGATGTCGCCGCACCAGCGCCCGGCGGTCCCCCTCGTCCAGTCCCGCGAAGAACTGCGCGACTCGTTCGGGGCTCGCGGTTGCGGGGTCCGGCAGCGTGCGCCCCAGGGAGTGGTCGGCCCGCCAGGCCGCCGCCCCCGGCGGCGGCCCGGCGGGCGGGGTCTGTGCCGTACCGCTGGTGATGCCGGTCGTCCCGGCGAGGACGGCCGCGACGAGCGGTGCGGCGAGCAGAGCGCGCATACGGCGGCGCTTCATGGCAGATCTCCTCCCGGCGCCGCGCGTCCGGTGTCTCCGGCCGGCGGCGCGGGAAGAGTGCGGGCCCGGCTGTGCCCCCGACGTCACCCCCGGGAGCCAAACCGCCGGGCGCTACGGGGGTAGGGGGGCGGTACCCGGGTACGGGACGGCCTGTCCCGAGCGGGGTGGCCTGCTGGGTCGGGAGGTGTTTCCCGGCGTCGGCTGGTGGCAGCAGGACCGGTGGCGACCAGCACGGTGGCGACCGGACACAGGGTGGCCCGGGGCGGCGAGCGGTCACCGGTGGGTGCACTGGACGCCGGGGAGCGAGCGCTGGGGACCGGGAGGGTGTCGGTGTCGGACCGGTTGTCGGCAAACCGGGAGCGGGGGCCCCAGCGCGCGGGGTTACTGCTCCCCGGGGGCGACGAGCCCCGACTCGTACGCGAAGACGACCGCCTGCGCGCGGTCCCGCAGACCGAGCTTGGCGAAGATGCGGCTCACATGGGTCTTCACCGTCTGCTCCGCGAGGACGAGGGAGGCGGCGATCTCCTGGTTGGACTGTCCGCGCGCCACCAGTTCCAGCACCTCGGTCTCGCGTTCGGTGAGTTCCGTGAGCCGGAGCTGAGGCGACGAGGCGCGCTCCTTGCGGGTGGCGGGACGCGCCGAGCGCTGCCGGGCGAACTCCGCGATGAGCCGCCGGGTCACCGAGGGCGCCAGCAGGGCCTCGCCCTCGGCGACCACGCGTACCGCGGCGATGAGGTCCGCGGGCGGCGCGTCCTTGAGGAGGAACCCGCTCGCCCCCAGCCGCAAGGCCTCGTAGACGTAGTCGTCCACGTCGAACGTGGTCAGCATCAGCACTTTGGGCCGGTGGGTGACGCCGCGCGGCGGATCGAGAAGGTGCTGTGCGGCCTCCAGACCGTTCAGGCGGGGCATCCGCACGTCCATCAGGACGACGTCGGGGTGCGCGTTGCGGCACACGTCGACGCCCGCCGCACCGTCTGCGGCCTCGCCCACGACGTCGATGTCGCTCTGCGCGGCCAGCAGCGCGGCGAAACCCGCCCGGACCATGGCCTGGTCGTCGACGATGACCACGCGGGTCACCCGGGATGCCGGATAGGTGCCGGGAGCGCCGGTGCCGTTCATGCGGAGGGTGTGTCCTTCGTGTCCGTCGTGGTGGTGCCCTGCGGGGGTTCGGCCGGGTCAACGCCTCCCGCAGCGGGAGGCGCACCTGTTGCGCGTATGCCGTCCGGCTCCGTGGCCACCCGGGGCGGTGGTCGCAGCGGCAGCCGGGCGGCGACGCGGAAGCCGCCGTCCGGCAGCGGGCCGACGTCGAGCGCCCCGCCGACCAGCCGCACCCGTTCGCGCATGCCCACCAGGCCGTGCCCGGTCCCGGCAGTCTCCAGCGGGGCACCCTGCGGCAGTGGGGAGGGCCCGTTGACGACCAGGACGGACAGGCAGGGCCCTTCGGGGCCACCCTCCCCGTCGGCCCCGTGCGCCCTGCGAACCCTCCGAGTCCTGCGGGTTTCCTTTTTCCCGCGGGTCGTCTCTTCGCGCTCCGGTGCAGTGGTCACCGAGATCCGGGTGGGCGCTCCGGGGGCGTGCCGGACCACGTTCGCCAGTGCTTCCTGGACGATGCGGTACACCGAGAGGGTGACCGTCTGGGCGGGCGCGGAGACCTCGTCCCGTCCGCCGGCCTCGCCGCTCCTGCCGCTGTCTTCCTCCGGCTGCTCGCCGTCCTCCACAGCGGGCACGTCCATGTGCAGTTCGGCGGGCACTCCGGCCCGTACGGTGGCCTCGACGAGCTGGTCCAGCTGTTCCAGCCCCGGCTGGGGCGCCCGCTCGCCCTGGGCGCTCTCGCTGCGCAGCACGCCCAGCAGGCGCCGCATCTCGGTCAGCGACTCGCGGGCCGTGGCGGCGATGGTGCCGAACTCCTCGCACGCCTGCGGCGGCATCTCCGCGATCCGGTACGGGGCGCTGTCGGCCTGGACGCTGATGACCGACATGTGGTGCGCGACGACGTCGTGCAGCTCGCGTGCGATGCGGGTGCGCTCTTCCAGCAGGGTCCGCCGGGCGCGTTCGGTCTCGCTGATGGTCTCCTGTTCGGCCAGCCGGCGCTGCGCCTCGGCACGCTCCCGCAAGGCGGCACCGAGGAGCAGCGTGGCACCGCTGAGGACGATCAGCAGGACGTTCGTCCCGTCGCTGTGCGCCGGCGAGAGGAACCCCAGGGCGAGGGAGACGACGAGGGTGGTCAGCCAGACGGCCAGCAGGGTGCGGCGGCTCTCCCGCAGGCCGAGCGCCAGGCACAGCACCAGGTAGCCCACCATCGCCATGGGCGTCCACGGCCACGGGTGGCCCGCGGTGTGGCCGGCAGCCAGCAGCATCAGCGCGCCGACGGTGTCGGCGGTGAAGATGACCCACCAGGCGTGCAGCGGCCGGGTCACGGCCAGCAGCAGCGGCGCCGCCTGTGTCACCCCCAGCACCCCGGCCCAGCTTCCTTGGAGGCCGAAGTCGTCGGAGAGGACCTGCGCGGTGGACGGCAGCAGTACGAGGGTGAAGCCGCATGCCACCACGTAGGGCAGTCGGCGCACCCACCGGGAGGAGGCGTGCGCCAGCAGGGATTCCCGGGAGGGCGCGGGGGTGGCCAGAGCCGTGCCCAGGGAGCGCAGCTCGTCGCCGAGCCGGGACACGAGGGCGTGTGTGCTCACAGTTCCGCCAGCAACTGAGCTTTCTTGGCGGTGAACTCCTCGTCGGTCAGGAGGCCGGCGTCGTGCAGCTCCCCGAGGTGACGGATGCGCTCGGCCACGTCGGCCGGATCGGAGCGCGGCGGAGGGGCCGCGGTGGCGGCCCCGCAGACGCCTTCCAGCGCCATGACGGGCTCGGCGGCGCGCACCGCCTCCAGGACCGCGGCGGCGAACGGCAGCGACTCGTAGACGGGACCGTAACCGAGGCCGAACACCACGGAGGCCGGGTCCTGGTCGGCCTCCGCGAGCACCTCGGCCCCGCGCAGGCGCAGCCGCAGGTGGCCGCTGAGCCCTTCCGGGGAGCGCCACTCGACGCCCTCCAGCTCGCCCACGGGGAAGAACTGGTCGCCTGCCTTCCACTTGGCGGTGGAGGCACCGGTCCAGAACCAGCGGAAGGCGACGACCTGGCCGTCGAAGGAGGCCTTGCCGTCGTACGCCTTGAAGCTCTGCGGTGCGGGCGGTGCGGCCACCAGGTACTGCTCGGCGGGTGTCGCGGCCCCCTCCGGCAGCACGGCGCGCAGCTCCGTCGCGTAGTAGTCGGCGAGCGTCTCGCGCTCGGCGGGCAGCACCAGGCGGTAGGGGTCGCTGCCGTCCTTGAGCTGCCCGGCTGCCGCGTCCAGCAGGGGATCGGCTCCCGGGCGGGGCACGGCACGCAGCACGACGGTGCCGCGCTTGCTGCCGGGGGCAAGCTCGACGGCGCTCAGCGCCTCGTACGGAATGCGCCGCTCTCCGAGCACCTGAAAGAGCTTGGGTGTGCGGATTCCCCGTTCGAAGCGGATGAGCACGGAGTCCGAATCGAACTCCCAGGTGGAGTGGTTTCCAGCCAGTACGTCACCCATGTGGGCCATCGTATGCGGCGGCTGCCCGCGCGTCCCCCCTCTGCTGGTCTCGGGCGCGCTACGCGCGGTGATCCGGTGCGCGGCGGCTTCCGTGAGGGGCGTGTGCTCGGGGCGGTACCGCCGCACGGCGCGGGCGTCTCAGCGCTGCTCGGCGGCACGGCGCGAGGCGGTGCCGCCCGTCGAAGCGTGCTGGTGGGAGGCGTTGTGCTCGCCTGCGGACTGCGCGGAGGTACTGCGGGCGGAGGCGCGCGGCCGGGGGATGAGGGAGCAGTCCGGGTCGGACCCGGCGCAGGTGATCTCGTCGTAGGAGCCGGTCCCGACGGCGGCCAGATTGGCGAGGCTGCGGGTGTGCGGGACGAAGTATCCGGTGTGGCCGACCGAGCCGGCGGAGGACATGCGCCGGGCGCCGAAACCGGTCGAGACCGGATCGGCTCCGTGCCCCAGGCCCCCGACATCCATGTGAGGGACGTCCGCGATCCAGTCGTCGCGGTCCCGCATGGCCCACACATGCGCTCGGGTGCCCAGCGCCGAGGCGGTGTCGGCGCGCATTCCCGGGCTGCCCGCCACGGCGATGTCGGTGACGGCGCTCGGCAGTTCGTCCGCGGCCAGACCGCAGACCACGGAGCCGTAGCTGTGGCAGACGAGCGAGACCTTGGGAGCGGACCCTGCGGAGGTGACCGGAAGTGCTCGCACGAGCCGGTTCAGTCGTACGGCGCCCTGCTGGGCGAGCTCGCCGGACGCCGCATCGACGCCGAGCCCGACGGGTGCCGTGTAGTCGGCCCATGCGATGGTCGCGGTGCGTACGCCGGATGCGCTCGTGCGCTCCTGGCGTTGCAGGGACGCCGCCATGCCGACGGGCGCCGAGTACTGCTTGGCGGACTTCTCGAAGGTCAGCAGCTCGGTGTCGACACCGGGCACGACGACGGAGACGCGCTGGGCGTGTGCCAGGTCCCCGAAGACCTCGGCGGCGTGTCCGCGGCCGGTGGGGTCGAAAGCGAGGATCTGCCGGCCGCCCTGCAGCATCGAGGCGAAGCGGTGCATCCGCTGTCCGGCGTCCTGGCGGCCCTCGTCCGTCAGCCGCTGGTCCGTCATCCGCTTGCGCTCCACCGCCCGGGCCTGCTCCAGCGCCCGGTGGTTGGCGCGGTACCGCAGGTCCAGGGGCGCACCCGCGAGGTTGCCGACCACCAGGGGGTAGCGGTGGGCGAGCGCGCGCCGCTGCGCCGTGTCGAGGGCGGCGAAGTACCGGGCGATCCGTGTCGCGGACGCGTCCGGGTCCGGCAGCGGGTGGCCCGCCACGGAGCCCTTCTCCCAGGCCAGCAGGGCAGCCGCGCGGGGGCCGTCGTCCTGGTGGTGCCTGCGCACCGCTGTCCACCCGGTCGTCACCAGCAGGACGAGGACGACCGCGAGGGCGAGCAGCGCCCGCCAGCCCGCGCTGCCCGGGGCTCCCGACGGGGGGAGTCCTGATCCGGACAACGGGTTGCCGAACGCGGAGAAGTAAGTCACTGGGGCGACACCTTAAAAGATGCCTGCCGGGAGACCGGACCCACACCGGCTCCGGGTGAGTCATCTCACGTTTCATAACGGGTGTTCGGGCAGTGCGGCTGATCTCCATGGGAAAGCGGTCACCCTGCGCAACTAAGAGAGGCAGAGCCGCGGTGCCGTGACGGGGAGGCTCACGCAGTCGCACCGGACGGCTCTCGCAGCCCCGGACGGACGGATGCCGGGAGCCGTTGCAGGGGAAGGCCGTCGAGGGAAGGGCTACGCGCGGTGCGGTCGGCCCCAGTCGGCGGTGAGGGCGGGGCCCAGTTGCGCCACGTACTCGCGGGTGACCTCGCGCGCGGTCTCCAGGGACGCGCCGTCGCGCATGCCCCACTGCCGGGCTGCCGCACGCATCACTCCGGTGAATGCCGCCACCAGGACGCGGGGCCGCGAATCCGTCTGCGGGTCCACTCCCGTACGCCGGGCGATCTCCTGGACGAGCTTCTCCTCCATCAGCAGCGAATGCCGCAGGTGTGCGGCCAGCAAGGAGGGTGTCGTCTCGACGACCTGGCACATCTTCAGGTGCAGGTCCAGCGGGACGACCTCCTCGACGGAGCTGCCGACGGCGTCCCAGACGTCGTCGAGGGTGCGCCGCAGGAACTCCAGCGGCGGCTGGTCCCACGGGCTGTCGGACACCGCCTCGTAGAAACACGCCTCGACCATGTCCTGTACGAAGAGCGCGACTTCCTCCTTGTTGGCGAAGTAGCGGAAGAAGGTGCGCTGGGAGACATCGACGGCTTCGGCGATCTGGTCGACGGTGGTGCTGTCGTACCCCTGCGTGACGAAGAGTTCGTGGGCCGCCACCACCAGGGCGTCCCGTGTGCGCTGTTTCTTCCGTTCACGCAGACCCGTCAAGGACCCTTCCTCTCCTGTGCCGGACTTCCACTGCCGTGCCGGACTCCGGCGGTCCGCTCACGATACGTGAGCGCGGATTGACATTTACCGGCTAATAATTTGGTTTGTCAATTGTCAGCGGCTGTCATTAGTCTCGCGCCCATGAGCACCCAGACCAGCACCGTCGCGCACGGCGCGCCGGATCCAGCAGGCCCCGAAGGCGGAGGGGCAAGCACCCGAAAGGGGCTGCGCGGGCATCCGTGGCTGACCCTCGTCACCGTCGCCTTCGGCGTCACCATGGTCGCCCTCGACGGCACCATCGTCGCCATCGCCAACCCCGCCATCCAAAAGGACCTGGGCGCTTCGCTGTCCGACGTCCAGTGGATCACCAACGGCTACCTGCTTGCGCTCGCCGTCGCGCTGATCACCGCCGGCAAGCTCGGTGACCGCTTCGGCCACCGCCAGACCTTCCTCGTCGGCGTCGTCGGCTTCGCCGCCGCCTCCGCGGTCATCGGCATCTCCGGCAGTGTGGGGCTCGTCGTCACCTTCCGCGTGTTCCAGGGCATATTCGGGGCGCTGCTGATGCCTGCGGCCCTCGGTCTGCTGCGTGCCTCGTTCCCGGCCGAGCGGCTGAACGCGGCCATCGGCATCTGGGGCGCGGTCATCGGCGCCTCCACGGCTGCCGGTCCCATCGTCGGCGGTCTGCTGGTCGAGCACGTCAACTGGGAATCCGTCTTCTTCATCAACATCCCCGTCGGCGCTCTCGCCCTGGTGATGGGTCTGCTGCTCCTGCTCGACCGGCGCGCGGAGAACGCTCCCCGCTCCTTCGACCTGCCCGGCGTGGTCCTGCTCTCCGTGGCGATGTTCTGCCTCGTCTGGGCCATCATCAAGGCCCCGGAGTGGCACTGGGGCGACCCCAAGACGATCGGCTTCCTGGCTGTCTCGCTGCTGGCGTTCGTCGCCTTCGGCTTCTGGGAGACCCGCGCCACGGAACCGCTCCTGCCCATGAGCCTGTTCCGTTCCGTCCCGCTGACCGCAGGAACCGTGCTGATGGTGCTCATGGCCTTCGGCTTCATGGGCGGCATCTTCTTCGTCACCTTCTACCTGCAGAACGTCAACGGCCTCTCCCCGGTGGACAGCGGACTGCGGCTGCTGCCGCTGACGGCCATGATGATCGTGGCCTCGCCGGTGGCGGGCGCCGTCATCACGAAGCTGGGCCCGCGCATCCCGCTGGTCGCCGCCATGGTGCTGGCCGCCGTCGCGATGTTCGGCCTCTCCACGCTGGACGCCGACAGCGGCATGGGCATCACCTCGGTCTGGTTCGCCGTCCTCGGCCTGGGGCTCGCACCCGTCATGGTCGGCGCCACCGAGGTGATCGTCGGCAACGCGCCGCTTCAGCACGCAGGTGTCGCCGGCGGCCTCCAGCAGGCCGCCATGCAGGTCGGCGGCAGTCTGGGCACGGCCGTGCTCGGCGCCGTGATGGCCTCCCGCGTGGGCAGCGAACTGCCGCAGAAGTGGGCCGAGGCCAAGCTGCCGCCCCTCCCCGCGCAGCAGGAGGCGGGCTTGAAGAAGGCCGCCGAGGTGGGCCTGGCCCCGCCCGCGCCCAAGGGCACCCCCGCGCGGATGACCGAGGCGATCGAGCACGTGGTGCACGACTCCTTCATCTCCGGCATGGGTCTCGCCTTCATCTGCGCCGGCATCGTCTCGGTGCTCGCTGCCGGTGTCGCGATCTTCACCTCCCGCGGCTCGAACGACGCGGGGCCTTCGGTCCACATCTGACGCCGTACCCGGCCGCCGCGAAGGCCACCGTCACCGCCACGCCCCGCACCTCCCGGTGCGGGGCGTCGTGCAGTGGTGCGGGCGCGCTGCTGACGCGGCGGTACGGGGAGGACGTGGCGGCCCGCGTTCGACGGGAGAGCTCGCACGGGGCGCCCGGGGGCTTGGTGACGGGGCGCCTCGCGTGTGAGGTGCGCTCAGCGTCTCGGCGCGGGTGCGTTAGCGGTCTGACAGGGCTGCCCGGTGGGGCGTGGCGGCGTCCCGGTGGGTCGAGGACGGTGGACAACTCAGGGGTTGTGGATAACTCCGCCACCTGTCCTGGTGAACCGGGCCGTTTGCTCTTGGCGGCCTCTCCGCGGTGCCCACATGCTGATCACACGCCGGGCGATCGGATGCCCGGCCATGAGGGGGGGAGTGGTCAGCATGCGAGGCATGCGCGAAGTGCGGGGTACGCACAGTGGGCGGGGCGCACAGGACGTGCGGGGCCCGAAGAGTTGGCCAGGCCTGACGGGCCGAGGCGGTCTCAGGACGAGGGCGGTCGCGGTGACCGCCGCTGCGCTGGCGGTGGCCGCTCTCACGGCGGCCGCCCAACCGATCGGCGCGGTGCCGACGGTGGCGAAGGCGCCCGACACCAGGGCGGCCGACACCAGGGCGGCCGATGCCAAGGCCGCCGACAGCAAGGCCGCTCACGCGAAGGCGTCCTCCGCGCGGTCGTCGGCGGCACCGGACCGGCGGAGCGCGCGTCAGGAACTGGGTAAGTGCGGGACGGGCGAGCTGTGCCTGTGGGGCGGAACCCGCTTCCACGGCAAGCAGCAGACCTACGAACTGCGCAAGGTCGACATCGAAAGCTGCACACCGCTGCCGGGCGGGGCCGCTGCCACCTCGGCGGCCAACCGCACGGGCCGCCCGGTCACGCTCTACCAGAGCGAGGAGTGCGCGGAGACGGCGGAGTTCAACACCTACCCGTCGGGCTCCTGGACGCCGGAACTGCCGTACAAGGCACGCGCGTTCAAGGTCTGGGAACACTGAGATGCGCCCCGCGCGCACGCGGAACCCGGCGGGTGCCGCCGCTCCGCACCTGCGTGCGGCCGGGTGCCGTCCCGTGGCGGGAGGCACCCGGCCGCACGGCCGGAACCGCTTCAGGTGGTGGCACCGCAAGCGGGCCGGCACCCGGCATCGGGAAGCCGGCTCAGGCGTCGCCGCCGGCCGTGCCCGGATCCGCCGCCACCTCCAGCAGCCGGTACCGGTCGATGGCCTGCTTGAGGGCGGAGCGGTCGACCTTCCCTTCCCTGGCCAGCTCGGTCAGCACCCCCAGCACGATCGACTGGGCGTCGATGTGGAAGAAGCGCCGCGCCGCACCACGGGTGTCGGCGAAGCCGAACCCGTCCGCACCCAGCGACTGGTAGGTGCCCGGCACCCAGCGGGCGATCTGGTCCGGCACGCCCCGCATCCAGTCGGAGACCGCGACCTTGGGCCCCTCGGCGCCCTGCAGCGCGCGGGTGACATAGGGGACGCCCTGCTCCTCCTCCGGGTGCAGCAGATTGTGCTCCTCGATGGCGACCGCGTCGCGCCGCAGTTCGTTCCACGACGTGGCCGACCACACGTCGGCCTTCACGTCCCACTCGTCGGCCAGGACGCGCTGCGCCTCCAGCGCCCAGGGCATGGCCACGCCCGAGGCGAGGATCTGCGCGGCATGGGAGCCCCGCTCGCCCGCCCGGTAGCGGTAGAGCCCCTTGAGGATGCCCTCCACGTCCACGTTCTCCGGCTCGGCCGGCTGCTGGATCGGCTCGTTGTAGACGGTCAGGTAGTAGAAGACGTCCTCGCCCTGCGGATGCTCCTCGCTGGAGCCGTACATCCGCCGCAACCCGTCCTGGACGATGTGGGCGATCTCGAAGCCGAACGCCGGGTCGTAGGCAACCACCGCCGGGTTGGTCGAGGCCAGCAGCTGCGAGTGACCGTCGGCGTGCTGCAGGCCCTCGCCGGTGAGGGTGGTGCGACCGGCGGTGGCACCCAGCACGAAGCCGCGGGCGAGCTGGTCACCCATCTGCCAGAACTGGTCACCGGTCCGCTGGAAACCGAACATCGAGTAGAAGACGTAGATCGGGATGAGCGGCTCGCCGTGGGTGGCATAGGCCGACCCTGCGGCGATGGCCGCCGCGGTGCAGCCCGCCTCGGAGATGCCGTCGTGCAGCATCTGACCGGTGGGCGACTCCTTGTAGGCGAGCAGCAGTTCGCGGTCCACGGACTCGTAGAGCTGCCCCAGCGGGTTGTAGATCTTCGCCGAGGGGAAGAAGGAGTCCATTCCGAACGTGCGGTACTCGTCCGGCGCGATCGGCACGAACCGTTTGCCGATCTCCTTGTCGCGCATCAGGTCCTTCAACAGCCGTACGAACGCCATCGTGGTGGCGATCTGCTGCTGACCGGACCCCTTCTTCAGGGTCGCGTAGGCCTTGTCGTCCGGAAGCCTCAGCGGCTTGGCGCGGTTGATCCGCGTAGGCACGTAGCCACCGCACTCCTTGCGGCGGTCGTGCATGTACTGGATCTCCTCCGAGTCGCGGCCCGGGTGGTAATAGGGCGGCAGCCCGGACTCCAGCTCCTTGTCGGGGATCGGCAGGTGCAGCCGGTCGCGGAAGCCCTTGAGATCGTCGACCGTCAGCTTCTTCATCTGGTGCGTGGCGTTGCGGCCCTCGAAGTTGGGGCCCAGCGTCCATCCCTTGATCGTCTGCGCCAGGATGACGGTCGGCTGTCCCTTGTGCTCGGCCGCGGCCTTGTAGGCGGCATAGACCTTGCGGTGGTCGTGGCCGCCGCGGCCCAGGTGCAGCAGCTGATCGTCGGTCATGTTCTCGACCATCGTGCGCAGCCGCTGGTCACCGCCGAAGAAGTGCTCGCGGATGTAGGCGCCGCTCTCCGTGGCGTACGTCTGGAACTGGCCGTCGGGAGTGGTGTTGAGCTTGTTGACCAGCACACCGTCCCGGTCCTGGGCCAGCAGCGGGTCCCAGGAGCGGTCCCACACCAGCTTGATCACGTTCCAGCCCGCGCCCCGGAAATAGGACTCCAGCTCCTGCATGACCTTGCCGTTGCCGCGGACGGGCCCGTCGAGGCGCTGAAGGTTGCAGTTGATGACGAAGGTGAGGTTGTCCAACCCCTCCCGGGCCGGCAGGGAGAGCTGGCCGAGCGACTCGGGCTCGTCCATCTCGCCGTCACCGAGAAACGCCCACACCCGCGACTTGGAGGTGTCGGCGATGCCCCTCGCCTCCATGTAGCGGTTCATCCGCGCCTGGTGGATGGCGCCGATCGGACCGAGCCCCATGGAGACGGTGGGGAACTCCCAGAAGTCCGGCATCGAGCGCGGATGCGGATAGCTGGAGAGCCCGTTCGGGCCCTTGCTCTTCTCCTGCCGGAACCCGTCCAGCTGCTCCTCGGTGAGCCGGTCGAGCAGGTAGGCGCGGGCATAGATGCCGGGGGAGGCGTGCCCCTGGAAGAAGACCTGGTCGCCGCCGTCCCCCTCGTCCTTGCCCCGGAAGAAGTGGTTGAAGCCCACGTCGTAGAGCGAGGCGGAGGAGGCGAAGGTGGCGATGTGGCCGCCGACGCCGATGCCGGGCCGTTGGGCGCGCGAGACCATGACGGCCGCGTTCCAGCGGGTCGCGTTGAGGACCTTGCGCTCGATCTCCTCGTTACCGGGGAAGAAGGGCTCGTCCTTGGTCGCGATGGTGTTGACGTAGTCCGTGCTGCGCATCTCCGGCACGGACACCCGCTGCTCGCGGGCGCGCTCGATGAGCCGGAGCATGAGGTAGCGGGCGCGTTCCCGGCCACGCTCGTCGACGGCTGCGTCGAGCGAGTCGAGCCACTCCTGCGTCTCTTCGGGGTCGAAGTCCGGGACCTGGCTGGGAAGGCCGCCAATGATGATCGGGGTGCGATCGGATCCGGAAGCCACGCTGTTCCTTCGCTGTGTGGGTCGGGTGGTGCTCTGCGAGCTGGACGGCGGCGCACACCGTGCTCTCCTGCCGGAGGGAGCCTCGCGGCGCCTCCATCGTGTACCGCCGGTGCTGTGACGTCATCTGTACCGAGTGGTAACCCGGCTCGTCGTCGAAGTAGGCGAAGGCCGGGCTGCACGGAGGTGACGAGACGGGTGAAACCGTCACCTTACGCCCCGCGGGGTTGCGGGCCCGCTCTCCGCTCCCACCACCCCAAACGTTCGTTCGGCCCCGGGTGCATCCCCTACGGCTCCCCCGCCTCAGCCGGGGCAAACCTGGCGGATCGCGGCGTCCGCAATGTGGCCTGAACCACTCTCGATCAGGCATTGTGGGATGAGACGTCAACGTTTGGGCGGGATCGACGGTCGGGTACTTGCGTGATCCGGCCCGCCCGTGTGGACTACGGCCCATGCCTCGCGTACGCGCGTGGTGCAACCCCATATTCGCAAGACACGACTGGAGGCAATCCGTGAGCGCGACCGCGGACCACGCGGAGGAGCGGACCAACCCCGCCGCAAGGCTGGGTTTCCAGCCCGGACAGGTGGTCCAGGAGATCGGCTACGACGACGACGTCGACCAGGAGCTCCGCGAGTCCATCGAGGAGATCACCGGCACGGAGCTGGTCGACGAGGATTACGGCGATGTGGCCGACGCCGTGGTGCTGTGGTTCCGCGACGAGGACGGTGATCTGACGGACGCGCTGGTGGACGCGATCACGATGATCGACGAGGGTGCCCCCGTCTGGCTGCTCACCCCGAAGACGGGGCGCGAGGGCTACGTGGAGCCCAGCGAGATCGGTGAGGCGTCCAAGACCGCGGGGCTCTCCCAGACGAAGAGCTTCAACGCCGCCAAGGACTGGACGGGCAGTCGCCTGGTCACCCCGAAGGGCGCTCCGAACAAGCGCTGATCAGTCACTGACAGTGTGCCGGTGCGGTGCATCGTGTTGTTGCATCCCATGTCGCCGTATCGCCACGCTGTCGCCGTGCGGGTCCGGGCCCCGCGCTCCGTGCCGTCCGTGCAGGGAGTAGCGGGAGCCAGGCGGCCCGCCTCCTGAGACGCCCCCTGCGCGCCAGGCTCCGCTGCGGGGGGCTTTTGTCGGCCCGTGTCGGTGCGGGCCTGGCCTCCCTCCCCGCATCCGCACTCGGCGCCCTGCCTCGCGGTACACGCCCGAGGCCACCACGGGGGCGGTTCCCCGCGCCTGCGGCACGGCCGGAACCCCGACCGAGTGACGAGTCCGCCCCGGCAGCTCCTGCGGGGGCCCGGTCTCCTGCGGGCTCTCGTGGAAGGGACAGGCGGCTGCTGGGCGTCCTCCTTCCGGCCTGGGCCCCATGGCGTCGGGGGCTCGACCTGTTCTCCTGCCTTCAGCTCGCCCTGCGCTGCCGGGTGCGCGTGCCCTCTTCCGCCCGGGGCTCCCGGGGGCTGCCTTCCGCTCAGGCCCAGGGCTCCGAGGCCGCTCGTCGGCGGGGCCCGGGGGAGTGCACCGCCGCGCTCCGGACGATCCACGGCGGGCCCGCGACCGGCCGGGCCGGTGCGCGGGTGACGATCAGTGGCCAGGACCGAGCGGCACGTGCCCATGACCGGTCGGGACCCTCGGCGTGGTCGGCGTTCGTGGCGGGACAGGACCGGGGCGGGCCCGGTGGGAGGGCGGTCATAGGGTGGGAGCGTCTTTGTCCCGCTTACCGAAGGGATCGCGACATGGCGATCGAGGCCGGCACCAAGGCCCCCGACATCGAGCTCAAGGACCAGCACGGCCAGACCGTGCGGCTCTCCGACTTCCAGGGCAAGAAGAACGTCGTCCTGCTCTTCTACCCGTTCGCTTTCACCGGGGTGTGCACCGGCGAGCTGTGCGCCCTGCGGGACGAGCTGCCGAAGTTCGTCAACGACGACGTGCAGCTGCTGGCCGTCTCCAACGACTCCCCCTTCGCGCTGCGGGTCTTCGCGGAGCAGGAGGGTCTGGAGTACCCGCTGCTGTCGGACTTCTGGCCGCACGGTGAGGCCTCGCGAGCCTTCAGCGTCTTCGACGAGGAGAAGGGCTGCGCGGTGCGCGGCACCTTCATCATCGACAAGGAGGGCGTCGTGCGCTGGACCGTCGTCAACGGTCTGCCCGATGCGCGGGACCTCGACGACTACGTCAAGGCTCTCGAGAACCTCTGATCGCGGCTGTCACCGAGCGTGGCGGTCGCGGTGGTGCGGAGTCGCACGCGGGCGTGCACCGTTGCGTACGGCCGCCGTCCCGCCGCGCCGGGGCAGCGCCTCCCGGCGCCCCCGGTGACGCACGGAACAACCCCGGATCCCCTCCGTAAGAGGGCTGTGTCCCGGGGAACCGCTCACTAGGATCGAATCGTTGATCTGACGGCAATCCGAAACGGGGGCACGCAGTGCTCCTCACGAACAACTGACCAGGAGGACTCGTGGGAGTCAGCCTCAGCAAGGGCGGCAACGTCTCGCTGACCAAGGAGGCACCGAACCTGACGGCGGTCATCGTCGGTCTGGGCTGGGACGCGCGTACGACCACCGGCGCCGACTTCGACCTCGACGCAAGCGCCCTGCTGACGAACGCCGAGGGCAAGGTCGGATCCGACCAGAACTTCGTGTTCTTCAACAACCTCAAGAGCCCCGACGGCTCGGTGGAGCACACCGGGGACAACCTCACCGGTGAGGGCGAGGGGGACGACGAGGTCATCAAGGTGAACCTCGCCGGGGTCCCCGCGGACGTGGAGAAGATCGTCTTCCCGGTCTCCATCTACGAGGCGGAGAGCCGCCAGCAGAGCTTCGGCCAGGTGCGCAACGCCTACATCCGCGTCGTGAACCAGGCGGACAACAACGAGCTGGCGCGCTACGACCTCAGCGAGGACGCGTCGACGGAGACCGCCATGGTCTTCGGGGAGCTCTACCGGCACGGTGCCGAGTGGAAGTTCCGCGCCATCGGCCAGGGCTACGCGTCGGGTCTGCGCGGCATCGCGCAGGACTTCGGGGTGAACGTCTGAAGGACACCCGGAAGGGCATGTCGCGCCCCGCGGCCCACGAGTGGACGGGCCGGCGGGGCGCTTCTGCCAGGAACCGGCAGCCACGGGCGCCGCAGACTTCCGTAACCGGGAGGTGTGCGGCGCCTGGTGGCACGGACACACTGGAGGCAGCGCGGCGCGCACCGGTACCGGTCGCGTCGCCAGCCGGAGAGGATCACCGAACATGAGCGTGACGCTCGCCAAGGGGGGGAACGTCTCCCTCTCGAAGGCCGCACCGAACCTGACCCAGGTGCAGATCGGCCTGGGCTGGAAGGCCCGTTCCACGACGGGTGCCGACTTCGATCTCGACGCGAGCGCCCTGCTGTGTTCCGGCGGCCGTGTCCTGGGCGACGAGTACTTCATCTTCTACAACAACCTCAAGAGCCCCGAGGGTTCCGTCGAACACACCGGTGACGAGCTGGTCGGCGGCACCGGCGGCGGGGACGACGAGACGGTGCTGGTGGACCTCTCCCTGGTTCCTGCACAGGTCGACAAGGTCGTCTTTCCCGTCTCGATCTACGATGCGGAGAACCGGCACCAGACCTTCGGCCAGGTGACCGACGCCTACATCCGGGTCGTCAACCAGCAGGACGGGGTCGAACTGGCCCGCTACGACCTGACGGAGGACGCTTCCTCGGAGACGGCGATGATCTTCGGTGAGCTCTACCGCTATAACGGGGAGTGGAAATTCCGTGCAGTCGGCCAGGGGTATGCATCGGGGTTGCGGGGCATCGCTCTAGACTTCGGCGTCAATGTCGCCTGAGCACCACTGACGTCTCCGGCGCCCCGCGGCGTCACAGTCGGCTCAGGCGACACGACGCCTTGTGAACACATGTAGACCGGATACCGGATTGGGAAGCCAGTGCTCCTGAAAACCTTTGGCTGGTCCTTCGGCGTAACCGTCGTCGGGCTTGCCGCAGCGGCGTTCTTCTGGGGGTGGGAGGCGTTCGCCCTCGTGGCGATCCTGTCCATCCTGGAGATCTCGTTGTCGTTCGACAATGCGGTCGTCAACGCCGGCGTGCTGAAGAAGATGAATGCCTTCTGGCAGAAGATCTTCCTCACTGTCGGCGTTCTGATCGCGGTATTCGGCATGCGGTTGGTCTTCCCGGTCATCATTGTCGCCATCAGCGCCAAAGTCGGGCCGATCGAAGCCGTGCAGGTCGCGTTGGACAACCCGGACCGCTACGAGCAGTTGGTCACGGACGCGCATCCGGCCATCGCCGCGTTCGGCGGGATGTTCCTGCTGATGATCTTCCTCGACTTCATCTTCGACGAGCGCGAGCACAAGTGGGTGGGCTGGCTGGAGCGCCCCCTCTCGCGGCTCGGCAAGATCGACGGACTGTCCATCTGCGTCGCTCTGATCGCGCTGCTGGTCACGGCCACCACCTTGGCCACAGCAGCCCACCAGCACGGCGGCGCGCACGCCGACAAGTCCGGCACCGTCCTGCTCTCCGGCATCGCGGGCCTGATCACCTATCTGATCGTCGGCGGCCTGTCCGGACACTTCGAGGACAAGCTCGAAGAGGAGGAGGAGCGCGAGCAGGAGGAAGAGGAGGCCGCCAAGCGCGCGGGCAAGCAGCCCTCGGCCGTGGGCCTGGCGGGCAAGGCCGCGTTCTTCATGTTCCTCTACCTGGAGGTACTGGACGCGTCGTTCTCCTTCGACGGCGTCATCGGCGCCTTCGCGATCACCAACCACATCTTCTGGATGGCTCTCGGCCTGGGCATCGGCGCGATGTACGTGCGGTCGCTCACCGTCTACCTGGTGCGCCAGGGCACGCTGGACGACTACGTCTACCTGGAGCACGGCGCCCACTACGCCATCGGCGCCCTGTCGATCATCCTGCTGGTCACCGTCAAGTTCCAGATCAACGAGGTGGTGACCGGCCTGATCGGTGTCGTACTGATCGCCTTGTCCTTCTGGTCCTCGGTGCGTCGCAACCGCGCTCTGGCGGCTGAGGGGGGAGAAGACGGCGAGGGGGACGAGAGCGAACAATCCGAGGTCACCTCTCGCGTGTGACCGCCTGAAGAACGAGGAACGCTCCCAGCGGGGCGGCTTCGCGGCACGCGGAATCCCACACGGGTACCGCGGCGACCCCGGAGCCGCCCCGCGGCGGTCAGTGGCGTAGAGCATGAGTGGGGGTGCGGGATGGTCTCCCTGTGGGAGAACTGGCGGCGTGGCGTGGGCATGTCCCGGCGGGGACCGAAGTTCGACACGGTCGGCGGTCCTTCGACGTACGCGGTCGAGCTGACCAAGCGGCACTCCGAGCTGTCGCTGACGAAACAGGGCGCCGACACGGGCAGCATGCGGGTCAACCTGTCGTGGCGGATGCGCAGTTCGGACCTGGACGGGCGCGTGCGCCCTGCGGCCTCGCTGCGGCACCCGCTGCGGGCCCTCAAGCCGGACGTGGTGCAGGCCCACACCCAGGGGGTCGTCAATGTCGACCTGGACCTGGCATGCATGTACGAACTGGTGGACGGCAGCAAGGGCGTCGTCCAGCCGCTCGGCAACTTCCTGGGCGACTGGAACGCGCCGCCCTACGTCAAGCTCACCGGTGACGACCGGTTCGGCTCCCCGTCGGGGGAGACCATCTACGTCAACCTCGACCACAAGAACGAGCTCAAGCGGCTGCTGTTCTTCGTCTACATCTACGACGGCACCCCTGCGTTCGACCGTACGCACGCCATCGTCTCGATCTTCCCCAGCAACGGGCCCCGCGTCGAGGTGGGCCTGGACGAGCGGGCGCCGCAGGCGCGTTCGTGCGCGGTGCTGCTCATGGAGAACGTCAAGGGGGAGCTGAAGGTGCGCCGCGAAGTGCGCTACGTGTACGGCTTCCAGGCTGAGCTCGACCGGCTCTACGGCTGGGGCCTGCAGTGGGGCCGGGGCTACAAGACGCAGCAGGTCTGAGACGGGTACCCGGCAGCGGCAGTTTCACCGCGTGGGCCCCGGCCGGTACGCACCGGCCGGGGCCCACGCGGTGTGTCAGCGCTGGCTGAGGAACTGCGGCCCCTGCGGCGGCAGGGCGAACGCCGGGTCGGGCTGCGGATAGCCGTAGGTGGGCTGCGGGTATCCGTACGCGGGCTGGGTCGTCGGGGGGTGCTGGGGCGGCTGGGGGTAGCCGTAGCCGGGCTGGTGGGCCGGCGGCACCGGTAGCCCGACGGGGCCCTGCGGGCCGACCCCTTGGGGGCCCGCGCCGTACGGGCCGGACAGGGGCGCGCCCCGGGGCGGTGCGGGCACCGTGGCGGCGGCCGCCGCCACCCCCGCCGGGTCCGGCTGCGGGGTGGGCTGGGGCGGCGGGGCGGGTTCGGGCCCGGGCGCGGGCCCCGGACCCGGTGTGGGCCCCGGGGGCGGACCGGGCGGCACCGGATCGGGACGCGGACCGGGGCCGGGCGGTCCGGGCGGCGGGCCGGGCTCCGGCGGGGGTCCCGGCTCCGGCTGCGGCTCGGGCGGCACCGGGTGCGGCGAGGGCTCCGGGTGCGGCTCGGGCGGCGGCTGCGGGACCGTCCCGGACGGTGGCCGCAGAGGGAAGTCGTCCGATCCGGTGGTGTCGGGCGCCGGCACATGGGCGACCGTCGTCGCGTCCGGGTCCGGGCGCGCCCCCTGGGACGCGCCGGACGCGGCGCGGCTCCCGGTCGCCTGTGCGCCGCCCTCCGCCTCGTCGACGGAGATGCCGAACTCGGTGGCGAGGCCGACCAGCCCGGTGTCGTAGCCCTGGCCGAGGGCGCGGAACTTCCATTCGTCGCCCCGCCGGTACAGCTCGCCGCAGACCATGGCGGTCTCCGCGCCGGTCTCCGGCTCGATGTCGAAGCGCGCCAGCAGCCCTGCGCCCCCTCCCGCGCCGTCCGTGCCGGCGTCCGCGCCCGCACCCGCGGCTGTGCCGGTGCTGGCGCCCGAGCCCGCGTCGTGCAGCAGCAGCCGCAGCTCGCGGACGTCGGCGAAGGTGCCGCTGTCGGCCGAGGCGGCCAGCAGTACGCGCTCGACGGAGCCGTCCAGCGCCGACAGATCCGCCTCGACGGTGTCCCGCAGCCCCTCCGGCTCGCGCTTCTTGGCCAGATGGCGCACCACCCCTGAGGGGTGCCGGGGCTGGTTGTAGAAGACGAAGTCGTCGTCGGTTCTCACGCGGCCGTCGGGGCCCAGCAGCAACGCCGAGGCGTCGACGTCGGGCACACCTGTACCTGGTGTCCAGCAGAGCACGGCGCGCACAGCCGTGGTCTCCAGCCGGATGTTCGATCCCTTCGTCATGGCGTGGGTCATGTCTTCATCCTGCCCCCGGACGGACGGCATCGACAACGCGGGACGGGCACCGGAGGTGCAGGGTGACCCGTACGTGTACACGGTGCGAACCGGGTGTGTACCCGGCGCGGAGCCCCCGCAGGAAAGCCGGCGCGGGGAACTTCTGACCGGCCCTCGTACGTACGATGAGCAGCCGCGCGGCCACCGCGACGGCCCTGCGGGAGGACCGCACCGGCCGACGGTGGCGCTCGCGCGGCACGCGAATCGGCGAGACGGGGACTTCCATGCGGCACTTTTGGCATCTGACGCCTGAGCGCCTCGGCGCGCTCTTCCACCGCCCGCCGGCCGAGTTCACGGCCCAGGCCCCGGCGAACGTGTTGGCCGTCGCGCTCGGCGCCACCCTCTACAGCCCCGCCACCCGGCCCACGCTGGCCGAGGACGTCCGCAAGCAGGCGGCCCGCGGCGTGGTGTCGATGGTGCTGTGCCTGGAGGACTCGATCGCGGACAGTGAGGTCTCCGCGGCGGAGGACAACCTCGTGTGCCAGCTCGGGGCGCTGGCGGCGGAAGCGGACGGGGAGCTTCCGCTACTGTTCGTCAGGGTGCGCGCGGCCGGTCAGATCACGTCGCTCGTGCACAGGCTGGGCCCGGCGGTGCGGCTGCTGTCGGGGTTCGTGCTGCCCAAGTTCACCGAGGACCGTTCCGTGCCCTTCCTGGAGGCGCTCGCCGAGGCCGAAGCCGACAGCGGGCAGCGGCTGTTCGCGATGCCGGTCCTGGAGTCGCCGGAGTTGCTCCACCGGGAGTCGCGCCCCGAGGCCCTGGCAGGCATCGCCCGCACCCTCGGCAAGTACCGGGAGCGGGTCCTGGCGCTGCGGCTGGGCGTCACCGACTTCTGCTCGGCGTACGGGCTGCGCCGGACGCCCGACATGACCGCCTACGACGTGCAGATCGTCGCTTCCGTCATCGGGGACGTGGTGAACGTGCTGGGCAGGGCCGACGGCACCGGGTTCATCGTCACCGGGCCCGTGTGGGAGTATTTCCGGCCGCAGGAGAGAATGTTCAAGCCACAGTTGCGGCAGAGCCCGTTCCGCAGCGGTCGCGCCGAGGAGATACGCACCGCACTGATCGAGCACGACATGGACGGCCTGCTGCGGGAGATCGCCCTCGACCGCGCCAACGGCCTGCTGGGCAAGACCTGTATCCACCCCTCGCACGTGGCTGCCGTGCACGCGCTCTCGGTCGTCAGCCACGAGGAGTTCTGCGACGCGACCGATGTGCTGCGCCCCGAGCGCGGCGGCGGCGGAGTCCTGCGCTCCGCCTACACGAACAAGATGAACGAGGTGAAACCGCACCGCGCCTGGGCCGAGCGCACGCTGCTGCGCGGCGAGGTCTTCGGGGTGGCGCGCGAGGGCGTGAGCTTCGTCGAACTGCTGGCGGCGGGAGTCAAGTGAACGGAAACGCACCGGGGCCGGGCATCGAGCGTGTACGCGGCGACGGCGGCCTCGGCCGGAACGACGGTGACAGTCGGCACCGCGCGGAGGCGCACGGCGGCCCCGACTCCGCCGTGTGGCCCGGCGCCTGGGTGACCGAGCGGCTCGGCGTGCACCTGGACGCGGGCCTGCACGAGCTGCTGGGCCTCGCCCTGCGGCGCAACCCGAAACGGGCACACCTGCTGGTCTCCACGGTCCTGGGCAAACACGTCCCGCAGCGCCCCACGGTGGTCCTGGGCGCGGGCCGCACGTTGGGCGCACGGGTGCGCGAGCTGCTCGGCGCCGACGCCGCCGCCCGCTCCGCCGTCCTGGGCTTCGCGGAGACAGCCACCGGGCTGGGTCTGACCGTCGCCCACGCCATGGGCAGCCGCCTCCCCGCCCTGCACTCCACCCGGCGGCCCGTCCCGGGCGTCCGGCGGTTCGGCGGCTTCGAGGAGGAGCACAGCCACGCCACCTCCCACCTGCTGCTCCCCGCGGACCCGCAGCAGTTGCGCACCGGCGGGCCCCTGGTCCTGGTCGACGACGAGCTGTCCACCGGCCGTACGGTGCGCAACACCCTCGCGGCACTCCACGCCGCGGCGCCCCGCGAGCGGTACGTGGTCGCCGCCCTGGTGGACACCCGGGGCGCGGCGGACGTGGCCGCACTGGAGAAGTTCGCCGCCGAGCTGGGCGCCCGCATCGACGTGGTGTCCCTCGCCGCGGGCCGGGTCGCCCTCCCCGCAGACGTACTGGAGCGAGGCCGCGCCCTGGTCGAGGCGCACGGGAACGGTTACTCGGCCACCCCGGCGCCCGGCGTCCAGGGGGCCCGCCGCCCGGATGCCGACGTGAGCACAGGGGCGGGCGCCGACACCGGTACGGACACCCGTACCGGCACAGGCACCGGAACCCGCCCGAGCACCGGTGCGTCCGTCGCTTCCGGTGCCGTACGCCGTGTGGAGCTCGGCTGGCCGGAGGGGCTGCCGGACGGCGGCCGGCACGGCTTCGGACCGCGCGAACAGGTCCGCCTGCACGCCGCGCTGCCCGCGATGGCCGACCGCGTGCTGTCGGCGCTGGGCCTGCCCGAGGAGTCGTCATCGGCACCGGTGGCCCGCGTCCTCGTTCTCGGCACGGAGGAGTTGATGTACGCCCCGCTGCTCCTCGCGTGCGCGCTGGAGGAGCGCACCCGGCCGGGCGAGTCAGCCGAGCGGACCGCGGACGGGCCGGGCGCCCGTGCCGAGATCCGCTTCTCCACCACGACCCGCTCGCCGGTCCTTGCGCTCGACGACCCGGGCTACGCGATCCGCACCGCCCTGCGCTTCCCCGCCCACGACCTACCCCAGTCCTCCCGGCCCTCCCACCCCGACGCCCCCGGGCACGAGCACCACTCCGAGGCGCCCGAGCGCGGCAACCGGTCCGAGGCGCCCGAGCATGCGGACCGTCCCGGCGTGCCCCGGCCGCGCGGCCGACGGGAGAGCGGCGAGGAGCGGTACGCCTACAACGTCGCGGGGCAGGGCTTCGACGCGGTCGTCGCCGTCGTCGACAGCGAGGGCGACACCCCGGCGCTGCACGCGCCCGGCGGCCTGCTCGACCAGCTCGTCCGATGCGTGCCGACCGTGCTGCTGGCGGTGGTCCCGGCCCACACGCCGTCCCCGACCCCGCCGCAGCCGCCCGCTCCCCTGCACGGCCCGGCCTTCTCCTCCTACGCCTCCGGGGATGTCGCCTGGCTGTTGCAGGACCTCTCCGACGTGGCGTTGGAAGCGCCCACCGAGGAGCGCGAGGAGGCCATCCAGGCGGGCGGCGCCCACTACGCGGAGTCGCTGCCCGTCGAGTACCAGCCCTCCGCGGCCTACCAGCAGCTCTTCCACAGCGCGCTGGAGACCTCCGCCGAGCGGCTCGCCCGTGCCGTCGGCACCGTCACCGAGACGGTGCTCGCCGAGCGGGGCCCGCGCCCGGTGCTGGTCTCGCTGGCCCGTGCGGGCACGCCCGTCGGGGTGCTGATGCGCCGGTGGGCCCGTCAGGTGCACGGCCTTGATCTGCCGCACTACGCCGTCTCCATCGTGCGTGGCCGTGGCATCGACGTGGGCGCGCTCGCCCACCTGGCCGCGCATCACGATCCTGCCGAGGTCGTGTTCGTGGACGGCTGGACCGGGAAGGGCGCCATCACCCGCGAGCTGGCGGAGGCGCTCGCCCCGCACCCGCAGTTCGATCCCGGGCTCGCCGTCCTCGCCGACCCCGGCTCCTGCGTGCGCACCTACGGCACGCGCGAGGACTTCCTGATCCCCTCCGCCTGCCTCAACTCGACCGTCTCGGGGCTGATATCCCGCACCGTGCTCCGCGCCGACCTGGTGGGTCCGCACGACTTCCACGGCGCCAAGTTCTACCGCGAACTGGCCGCCGCCGACCTCTCGCGGCTGTTCGTGGACACGGTCGCCGAGCGGTTCCCCGCCGTCCGCGCCGCCGCCCTGCAGGACGCCGCGGGTCTGGCCGACAGCGCCGACCGTGCCCCCACCTGGGCGGGCTGGCGAGCCGTCGAACGCATCAGCGAGGCGTACGGCATCGGTGACGTCAACCTGATCAAGCCGGGCGTCGGCGAGACGACCCGCGTCCTGCTGCGCCGCGTCCCCTGGCGGATCCTGGCCCGCCGCGGAGCCGGTACCGACCTCGACCACGTGCGGCTGCTTGCCGAGCAGCGCGGGGTCCCCGTCGAGGAGACCGACGACCTGCCCTACACCTGCGTCGGTCTCATCCACCCCCGCTACACGCGCGGCGCCACCGGTGCCGACGGAAAGGCCGCCCGGTGACGTCCCACCCCCACGACCCCGCCGGGGACGTCCTGGTCGCCGCCGACCTGGACCGCACCCTGATCTACTCGGTCGCCGCCCTCGACCTGACCATGCCCGACGCGCAGGCGCCCCGGCTGCTGTGTGTCGAGACCTACGAGCACAAGCCGCTCTCCTTCATGACGGAGGCGGCGGCCGGCCTGCTGGGCGCGCTGACCGCCCGCACGGTCTTCGCCCCGGCCACCACGCGTACGCCCGAGCAGTACCGTCGCGTCCGGCTGCCCGGTCCGCCGCCCCGATTCGCCGTGTGCTCCAACGGCGGCCACCTCCTCGTCGACGGGGAGAGCGACCCCGACTGGCGCCGGCAGGTGCGCGGACGGCTGGCCGGGTGCGCCCCCCTCGCCGAGGTCCGCGAGCACATGCTGCGCCAGGCACGGCCAGCATGGCTGCTCAAGGAGCGCGTCGCCGACGGTCTGTTCGCCTACCTCGTCGTCGAGCGCGCCCTGCTGCCCGACACCTGGGTCGAGGAACTGGCCGACTGGGCCGCCCCCCGGGGCTGGGGCGTCTCCCTCCAGGGCCGCAAGATCTACGCGGTGCCGCACCCGCTGACCAAGAGCGCCGCTGTCGCCGAGGTCGCCCGGCGGGCGGGCACCGACCGGCTGCACGCCGCCGGTGACTCCCTCCTGGACGCGGACCTCCTCCGCGCCGCCGACCTGGCCTGGCGGCCCGCGCACGGCGAGCTCGCCGACACCGGCTGGCGGCTTCCCCACGTGCGGGTGCTGCCGGAACGCGGGGTCCTGGCGGGGGAGCGCATCCTGCGGGAACTCACCGCCGCGCACCCGACTGCGGCAGCCGCCCCCGCCCCGGCACCCGTCCACGGGGCGGCAACCGGCGCGTGACCGCCCGCCTCTCGCGTACCACCGGCCTCGCGACGGTCACCAGGCCGGTGACCGTCGTTCCCGTCCCGCCCGGCCACGCGCGGCCTGCCCTCTCCCGCCCGGCTCTGGCCCTCAGCTCGCAGTCCCCGGCACGGTCACCTGTTCTCGCCGCGCCCTCGTCCCCGCTCGTCCGCCGCCGCCTGCTGCGCGCCTGAGGCAGCCTCGGCCTCGGCGTCCGGGCCCGGTTCGCCCGGCTCGCGGCCCCCGTAGAGCGAGGCCCGGCGGCGCAGCTCCGCGCCGCGCGCCCGCGCCTGCACCCGCTGCTCGCGTACGTCCTGGGCGCGCTGGACGCGTTCGACCTGGTCGGGGTGGCGCTGCTGCCAGTACGGATTGTCGTGGGGCAGGGCGCTGCCCACCCGCCCGTACATGCCGAAGACGAGGAGCAGCAGCCCGACGACGAAACTGAAGAGCACGTTCGGCAGCGCGAAGGCCAGGAAGTTCAGGTCGGTCTCCAGCACCGCCAGGTTGACGAAGCCGCTGAGGACGAACAGCGCCCCCAGAGCGATGTTGAGGCTGGAGGCGAAGTTGCCGCCCCGCACCATGCCGATGAGCAGCAGCACTCCGACCAGGATCGACAGCACGCTGAGCGCACCGTTGGTGTTGAGGCCGCCCACCTCGGCGCCGCCGGTGTCGAAGAAGCCGATGTTGTCGGTGAGCCCCAGAATGCCGAAGACGGTCAGGATGCCCCCCACCAGACCCGCCCCCGCCCGGTAGACGCGGCTGAGTCTGTGGTGGACCGGCATGTGTTCGTCCAGGATGCGCCGCCTGAGCGGAAGCCGGGGCAGTCGTCGGCCGGTACGGGCAGGTGAAGCGGCCACGGGGGCCTCCTCGGGAACGACTGGAGGCGCTGGAACTCTCACCCTCCAGCATCTCTCCGCCACGACATCGGCTCAACACCACACGGAGTGACGGGACCGCAGCCCGCCGGAGTCGCCGGGGCCCGGTTCAGCTTCCGGCGGCCCGCTCCTGGCGGATCTGCTCCACCACCTGCTGCACCGTTTCCCGTACGGCGTCCAGCTCGGTCAGCAGGTGCCAGTAGTCGGGATGCCGGCCGGTCAGCGACGCCACCGCACGGTCCACCCGCTCCACCGCGTTGTCCAGCGGCTGGGCGTGCCGGGGGTCCGGAGTGCTGCGTCCGGACATGGCCAGGCGCTGCGCGTCGCGGATGGCGAAGCGGGTCCGTTCGACCTCCTCGCTGTGGTCGAAGGAGACCTCGTTGAGCCGCCGCAGCCGCTCACCGGCGGCCTTGACCGCCTCGTCCGTGGTGTTCAGCAGGGCCCGCACCGTCGACAGCAGCGCCGTCGCGTCCGGCCAGCGCTGCTCCTCACGCGCCTGCCGCGCCTCGCGCAGCTTCTCGGTCGCCTGCCGCGCCGAGTGCTCGGCCTGCTGCGGTACGTTCTGCAGGTCCTGCCAGCAGGCGGCGCTGAAGCGGCGCCGCAGCTCGCTGAGGACCGGCTCCACCTGCCCCGCACGGGTCTGCAGCGCCTCGGTACGGGTACGCAGCGAGGCGAGCCGCTTGTCGATGTCGGCGGCTTTCTGCGGCAGTCCCTCCGCCTCGGCGGCGAGGGCCGCGGCCTCCCGCACGACACGGTCCGCGCGCTGCAGCGTCTCCTGGACGCCGTGGGTGCCCGCTCCCTCGTTGAGCTTGGTCAGCTCGGGGGAGAGCGCCGCCAGCCGGGCCGCCATGTCGTCCGCCTTCAGTCCCTGGGACCGCGCCGCATCCAGCGCGTTGCTGGCGCCCAGCAGCGCCTGACGGGCCCGCTCCACCGCGGGCGCCAGCCGGGCGAGCTGGGTCTCGGCGCGGCTTAGCAGCGACCCGAGGCCCTGTGCGAACCGGTCGAGCTCCCCCTTCATCCGCTCCAGCTCGTGGCGGGCGCGGTCCAGCTCGGCGCGGGCCCGTGCGGCGGCGGAGGCGTCGAGGTCGTCGCGGTCCAGGTCGTGGGCGTCGACGGTGGTGATGTAGTCGTGGCTGACGCTGTCGATGCGCCTGCCGAACTCGGCGAAGTCGGCCGCCGCCTTCCGCCCGGCGGGCGAGGCGTCGACGGCGGTGATCGTCTCGATGGAGATGCGCAGGTCACGCTGGGCGGTGTCCAGCTCGTAGAACGCGGCGGCCGCGGCGTCCTTCGCCGTCTGCGCGTCGGCCCGCGACTGCTCGGCCCGGCCACTGCCCCAGCCCCAGCGGCGGACGCCGCCGCCGTTCATCGCCGCCACGCAACCGCTCCCCGTGTGTGCCTGCCGCTCATCGACCGACTGTCATTCTCCCACCCGAGCTCGACGAACACACGAGCCGATACGTCCACACCCGACCGTCTGCCCCCGCTCACCCCGTGTTTGCGCTGCCCGCCGCCCGGCAAGGTACGCTGTCGTCCCATCACTACGGGGCGCATAGCTCAGCGGTAGAGCGCCTGCCTTACAAGCAGGATGTCACTGGTTCGATCCCAGTTGTGCCCACCCCCTTTTCGAAGCTCTGATCAGCAGCTTCGGGAGCCCCCGCCGTGCCGGCGGGGGCTCCTTGCTTTGTACCTGAGTCACCCGGGAGCCGAACAGGGAGCCGGGGTCAGATCAGTCCGGTCGCGGTCATCAGATGGTGGGAACGGCCGGGCAGGGTGGGCGTGCGGCGGGGGGTGGGGGCAGGGATGCCCGGTATGAGCGGAGGCGGAACGTCCGTAGGGGCTCGGTGCCGCCGTGGTGCGGCGCGGGCGGCACGGGTGGTGTGTGCAGGAGGGGCTACACGTGCGGGGTGGGTGGTGCGAGCGGTTGGGGTGCCGTTGCTGGGCCTGGCGGCGTCGGGTGCGAGCGTGCCGCAGGAGGGGACGGCCGCAGGGGAGGCGGTCCGGGACCGGCCGGTCGTCGCCCCCTACCTGTCCCTCGGTTGGGGCGATCCGCCCGACCCGGGCACGCTGCTGCCGCAAACCGGGGCGGACGGTTTCACGTTCGCGTTCGTGCTGAGCGGGGGCGGCTGCACACCGCGCTGGGACGGGACGCGGCCGCTGACCGGAGGAGCGGACGAGCGGGCGGTGCGTGCCGTGCGGGCGGCGGGCGGTGAACCCGTCGTCTCCTTCGGCGGCGGCGCCGGCCGCAAGCTGGAGCAGGACTGCCCGGATGCCGCCTCCCTCGCCGGTGCGTACCAGAAGGTGATCAGTGCCTACGGACTCCGCGCCGTCGACGTCGACATCGAGGCGAGCACCTACGAGAGTGCGGCCGCCCGCGGCAGAACCGTCGCGGCGCTCCAGCGGGTCGAGGCCGCCAACCCCGGGCTCACCGTCTCGGTGACGCTGCCCAGCCACCGGGGCGGCCCGGACGCCCGCCTGATCGACGAGGCGGCCCGCGCCGGGCTGGAGCCCCGGGCGTGGACGATCATGCCGTTCGCGTTCGGGGAGCCGCCCCAGGGCGAGGCCGCCGCGCAGCAGGCCCGCGAGGTCGACATGGCCGACGCCACCGTGAGCGCTGCCGAGGGGCTGGCCGCGCGGCTGCGGTCCGCCTACGGCTACGACGCCGCCACGGCCTCCGCCCACAGCGGCATCTCCACCATGAACGGCATCACCGGCCACCAGGAGGTGGTGACGGTGGAGGACTTCGGCGCCATCGCCCGCTACGCCCGCACGCACCGGCTGGCCCGGCTCGCCTTCTGGTCCGTCAACCGCGACCGGCCCTGCGGCAAGCTGCCCTACCCGGCCGAGGACCGCTGCTCCGGGGTGCCGCAGCGGCCATGGGAGTTCACCCGGGCGTTGACGTCCCGGAGTTGACGGGGAAGGCCGGTCCGGCCGATGTCAACAGGGCACTGACGCCGGGAGGTTCGCCCGTGGGGGCGACATCACCGGGGCAGCGAAGTTGCCGGGGCACCGAAGGCGCCGGGTCACCGGCGTGCCGAGGCGGCGGGCGCAGTGCGGGTGGCGCTTCCGCTCGTGCCCGTACCGTGCGTGGTGCGGTCGGCGCCGGGCGCACCGGGACCGTGCGCGCCCTCGGCGGCGTCCGCGCCACCGGCCGCCGTACCGGTGCGCACGACCCGCATGGCGGGCAGGGTCAGGGGCAGCACGGGGAAGGTCGCCGGTCCGGGAAGCGTCACGCCGGACGCGGCCAGCAAACCGGTTTCCGCCACGCTCCATCTCGCTGCTGCTGCCGCCCCGGCACCCATGACCGTGACGGCCGGACCGGCGGCGGAAGGGCCGGTAACGGCCGGCGCGGTATGCGGCTCGCGCCGTATCAGATAGGCGGCGAACCCTCCGGCGAGGAACAGCGCGAGCACCGAGACGGCCGTACCGAGCCAACTGGTGCCCAGCCACTGACCGCCCAGGTACCCGAGCCCCACGCTGTAGGCGGCCCAGGCCACCCCGGCCAGCGCGGACCACGGGACGAAGTCGCGGGCCCGTCGGTGCGCGGCGCCCGCGGAGAGGCTGACGACCGAGCGGCCCGCGGGCGCGAAACGGGCCAGGACGACCAGGGTGCCGCCGCCCCGGGCGAGGGCGCGTCCGAGCCGGTCCTGAGCGGAGGCGAGCTTGGGGGAGCGGGCGAGGGCCCGGTCGAAGCGGTCCCCGCCGCGCCAGGCCAGCCGCCAGGCGGCCAGGTCACCGAGGACGGAGGCCCCCGCGGCGCAGAGCATCAGGAAGAACACTTCCAACAGGTGACCGCTGCCGGCGGCGTGCCGAGCGGCGGCGCTGGGCAGATCGGCCGCGTCGGCCGCCGTGGTGCCCGCGGCGGCGGTGGCGGCGGTGATGACGAGCACTCCACTGGGCAGGACGGGGACGAAGACATCGAGCAGTACGGAGACGGCGATGACCGCGTAGATCCATGGGGATCCGGTCACCGACCCCAGGATGTCCGGCACTGCTGGTCCCCGTTTCTCCCCTGCCCGGCTGTCGTCGGCTGGCGCTTTACCGCCGTACAGCGTACGCCCGGGTCCCCCGCTCCGGGCCGCTGGGTTGCCGTGGCGACACTCTTGCACTGCCCCTGGTCACAGATGCACTGAATCGGACCATCGCCACAACCGACCAACCGACCATCGGACAACAAAAGGCGGTGGAGGCCGGCACGATGAGGGCACGCGCACGTACGGCAGGACTGGGCGGAGCGGCCGCCGTCACCATGGTGACGGTGCTGCTCGTGGGGGGCGGGACGAGTAATGCGAGCGACGTGCCAGGGGTGCACAGGGAGTCGGGTGCGTCGGCAGAGCAGGGGGCGACCGGGGCTGGGGAGGCGGGGGACCTGAAGGACTCGAAGGGGCTGAAGGATCCCGATTCCGTGCAGGGCGGGCGGATGCTGTACTCCCTCCAGCAGAGCGGCGGCGACGGGCGCAGGCAGTCGATCCTGGCGCGCTACGACCGTTTCGCCCCCGCGAGCGCCTCCCTCCGCCCCGAAGCGGTCACCTACGACCGCGCCGAGGTGCCCGCCGGAGCGGGGATCGGGGTCATCCGCCGGGCCACCGGCGACGGGACCACCGTGCGGCTGGAGGTCGACGGCCTGCTGAAGAACCGCACCTACGGGGCGCACGTGCACACCGAGCCGTGCGGTGCCCGACCGGCTCAGGCGGGCCCGCACTACCAGAACGAGAAGGACCCGACGCAGCCGTCCACCGACCCCCGGTACGCCAACCCGCGCAACGAGGTGTGGTTGGACTTCACCACCGATGCGCAGGGCCGCGCCACGGCCGTCTCGCACCACGACTGGACCTTCCGCGAGGGCGGGGCCAGGTCGGTCGTGCTGCACGACACGCGCACCCGCACCGAACCCGGCCACGCCGGGGAGGCCGGCGACCGGCTCGCCTGCTTCACGGTCCCGCTCGCCGGACGCTGACCCCTCCGCCGAACGGACACCGCTTCTTCCGCCCGGCCGATTCGGGGGCCCCGCTCGGATGCCGGGCCCCCGCTCAAAGGCTTTTCCTGCCGGGCCGGTCAGCGCTTGTCGGCGGCCGGTTCCGTTCCGCTGAGCCGGCCGCCGAAGACCCGTTCCAGACCGGAGTGCGGGGTGCCGTCGGGGGCCGAGGTGGTGGGGCGGGCCTGGTCGAGTACGTAGGTGGCCTCCCGCCCGTGCATCGTCAGCGTCATCAGCATGTTGCCGAACCAGGGACCGCCGGTGCGGCGCCAGCGGAACGGGTACCCCTCGGCCCGGGCGTGCCGCAGCAGCGTCCGCCCGAGCTGCCGCCCGATGCGGCTCCAGCCCAAGCGGAAGCCGAACCGCATGGCGGCGGGGATGCTGTTGTGTATGGGGGAGCAGGTCAGCTGGGTCACCCGGGAGAGCCGACCGCCCCCGGCGACCTTGAGGTCGTCGAACTCGGGCTCGGCCACGTAGGCGTGGTGCACGTCCCCGGACAGCACGCTGACCGAGGCGGGGGCCTCCTGGTCGGCGGCCACCCGCTGGATCAGCTCCGTCAGGGCGTGGAACGAGCGCGGGAAGGCCGCCCAGTGCTCCAGGTCGGCCCGCTGCCGCAGTTTCTCGCTGAAACCGGCCCAGCGCGCGCCCCGCGCCCCGGAGACCAGGGTGGTGTTCCACGTCTCCAGGCCGTGCACGGCAGGCGGCAGCAGCCAGGGCAGCGAGGTGCCCAGCAGCAGGTGGTCGACGGCCCCGGGACCGCCGTCCAGCACCTGCTCGTGGAGCCAGTCCATCTCCTCGTCGTCCAGCATGCGCCGCTCGGCCTCCGGCAGGACGCGGCCCGCGCGGCTGTCGACCATCAGGAGCCGGATCCGGCCGAAGTCGCGACGGTAGCTCCAACGGGCGGCCGCCGGGTCGCGGTCGGCCTGCTCGGCGAACTCGCGCAGCGGCGGTGCCCCGTCCTCGGCGCGCCGTACGGCGGCGAAGACCGGGTTCTCGGCGAGTTCGGCGGGAGAGAGGTTGCCCAGGTGCTGGTAGACCCAGTAGGAGGTGAGCCCGCCCAGGATGCGTTCGCGCCACCAGTCGGTGCCGCGTATCTCGCGCTGCCAGGCCTCGCTGGTGTTCCAGTCGTCGATCACGTCGTGGTCGTCGAAGATCATGCAGCTGGGGACGGTGGACAGCAGCCAGCGCACCTCCGGGTCCAGCCAGGACTCGTAGTACAGCTCGGTGTACTCCTCGTAGTCGGCCACCTGGTCCCACGGGGGTTTCGACAGGTCGCGGCGCTCGGCGAGCCGGGCGCGGACCCGCTCGGAGGTCTCGTCCGCGTAGACCTGGTCGCCCAGCAGGAGCAGCACGTCGGGCAGCGGGCCGCCCGCGACGGCCTGTTGCGCCAGGGCGTCCAGCGCGTCGGGACCCACCGGGTCGTGCCGGGAACCGGCGGGACGCGCCGCCCAGCGGCAGGAGCCGAAGGCCATCTGGAACGGCCGCGTCTCCGCGGGGACGGCCTCGGGCGGCGGCAGTGTGCGGATGGCGCTGGGCGGGAACGGAGAACCGGCCGCCGGCCACACCTGTTCGCCGTCCAGCGTGACGCGGTACGGCGTCGTGCTGTCCGGCTCCAGGCCGACGACGGTGACCAGTGCGTAGTGGTGCCCGGCGACCTGCCAGGTGTGGGCCGAGCCACCCGCCGTCGATCCCTCGCAGAGGACCTCGGCCTCGCAGGGGCCCTCCGTCTCCAGCCACACCGTGGCGGTGTCCTGGTCGACGTAGCGCAGCAGTGGGCCCAGTCGGAGGCCGGTCATGCGCTTCTCCTTCGCGTCCCTCGTACTTGTGGCGCCGTACGGTGCGGGCCTTTGACCCGCACCGTACGGAACGAGGGAACGCTCCGGCCAGTTTCCGGCCGGTTCCCAGCCGCGCACTCCCGGCCGTCCGGCCGGACGGCCGGGCGCTCCGCGCTGGCCTGGGCCGTGTTTCGGCGTGCTTCGGCCGCGCCTCCGTCGGCCGTCCGGCCACCGTCCTGCGGTTCGTCGCCCGGGGGCCGGGCGACTTCTTGGTGGTCCGGGCCGCGTGTCGGCTGCTCGTCCTCGGCCACCCGGCCGGTGTCCCGCGGTTTGTCGTCTGTCGGGCCGCTTCCCGGCCGCTCAGGCCGCATGTCTGTGGTTGCCCCGGTTGGTGTCCTTCGGTGTGTGGGCCCGGGGTTGGGTGGCCCCGGGCCCGTTCCGCATCGGCT
>NZ_KE384245.1:264232-365178 GCF_000424785.1 Streptomyces sp. CNT360
CGGGGTTGGGTGGCCCCGGGCCCGTTCCGCATCGGCTGGATGTCCGCAGTCGTTTGGTCGGTGTTCTGCGGTTTGTCGTCTGTCGGGCGGCTTCCCGGCCGCCCAGGCCGCATGTCGGCGGCATATCGCCCGGCATCCTCGGCCACCCGGCCGCCGTCCCGCAGGCTCCGGGACGGAAGCCGGGCGGGCCCCCGGTGGTCCCGGCAGGGATCGGCCGCGACGCTCGCCCAGCCAGCAGCCAGCAGCCAGCAGCCAGCAGCCAGCAGCCAGCAGCCAGCGACCAGCGACCAGCAGCCAGCAGCCAGCCAGCCGACGGGCTGTCGGGCCCGTGTCGGTCCGGCTGGCGAAGAGCGGGCCCGGTCGGGCCGGTCACCGTGGTCGCGCCCGTCGCCCCGCCGTCCGGTGGCTGTCGCGCCTGTGCAGCGACGGCGGGCCGGTCACCGTGTTCGTGCAGCGACGGCGGGCCGGTCACCGCGCCCGTGCAGCGGCCGGGTTCCGGTCCCAGCGGCCCGCCGGGACCGGTCAGCAGGTGGCCAGGGCCTTTTTCAGGGCGGCCTTTTCGGGGGCGTCGGCGGTCATGCCGTAGGTGTCCTTGACCCAGATCCACATGCGGGCGTACTCGCAGTGGTAGCCGTCGGCGGGCGGCATCCATTCGGCCGGGTCCTGGTCGCTCTTCTCCTGGTTCACATTGTCGGTGACGGCGAGGAGTTGAGAGATCTTCAGGTTGTTGGCCAGTTCCTGGCGCTTGTCCTGCGACCAGTCGGCAGCACCGGAGCGCCATGCCTCGGCGAGCGGGACGACGTGGTCGATGTCCAGGTCGGCCGGTTTCGTCCAGGTCTCGCCGTCGTAGGGGCTGGTCCACGAACCCTTGGTCGGGTAGCAGTCGCTGCCCGTCTCGACGCCCTCGCCGTCCCGTTTGAGCACGGCCTCACGGGTGTTGCAGCTGTCGCCCTGGTCGATCCAGTGCGGGAATTTCTCGCGCGAGTAGCCGTCCATGGAACCCTCGTCCGCCTCGGTGAGGTTGTCCAGCATGGTGGTGGCCTCGGCCGCGCTGGGCGGGGTGGGGGGCTCCGCGGCGGCCGGTGAGGCGCCGAGGGTGAAGGCGACCAGGAGCGCCGAGACGGCCGCCGCGAATGCGGCGAGGAGGGCCGACCAGCGTCGACGCGCGTAGCTGCGGCGGGTCGTGCGGTACGTGTGCGGCATCCGAACTCCTCTTGCTGTGGGGGGAAGTTGTGCTGCCGTGCCGGTGTGGTGCGGTGCACAGCGTGACGGTCGTGTGCACGTCACATCAAGAGCCTGCCCGGGAAAGACCCGGCAGCCACACGCGATACACCCACGCGACGTACGGAATGGGGGAGTTGGCCACCCACGAGCCCCCTGCGACCCCCCGATCGGCCCCACGGGTCCCCCTCTCTCACCTCACCGGCCCCGGGGGACCCCGCCCGTCCCGCCGCGGTGGCATCGTGACGTGGCGTACGGCACGCCGGGCGCCGCTCGTGCGCGTACGAGGGCATCGCGTACCCTCGTACGCGTCTGAAGGGGAGTAGCTCTTCGCCGGACCGTCGACATACTGGCCCGCCGCGCGCGGGCCCGGCGCCCGGAGCGGGGTGTCCGCCGTTGCACGGCGGCCGCCGCGCCAGCGAGACCTTCGGCCGCAGTGTCCGTCCCGTGCACCCGTGCGCGGGCATCCCATGACGCTGCCGTGCCGAAGTGTGTGCTCGCGCTGGTGCGGCAGCCCGACCACGGAGGACCCCCGTGCTCAGCCTCACCGTCGCCGCCGTCGTCTTCGGCGTCGTCTTCCTCGCCGAGCTGCCGGACAAGACGGCCCTGGCCGGGCTGATGCTCGGCACCCGCTACCGCGCGTCGTACGTCTTCGCGGGGGTGGCCGCCGCCTTCCTCGTCCACGTCGTACTCGCTGTCGCCGCCGGCAGCGTGCTCACCCTGCTGCCGCACCGGCTCGTGCAGGGGCTGGTGGGCGTGCTGTTCCTGATCGGCGCGGCCGTGCTGCTGCTCAAGAAGGACGACGACGAGGAGGAGCAGGCCCGCAAGCCTGCCGACCAGTCGTTCTGGAAGGTCGCCGGCAGCGGCTTCATGCTGATCCTCGTCGCCGAGTTCGGCGACCTGACGCAGATCATGACGGCGAACCTCGCCGCCCGCTACGACGACCCCCTCTCGGTCGGCCTCGGCGCCGTACTCGCCCTGTGGGCGGTCGCCGCGCTGGGCATCCTGGGCGGCCGCACCCTGATGAGGTACATCCCGCTGCGGACCGTCACCCGGGTCGCGGCCCTGCTGATGCTGGCGCTGGCGGCCTTCAGCCTGTACGAGGCGATCGCGCCCTGACGCTCCGCGGGTACGCGGCCCCGCCGTCGGGCCCGCGACCGGCCCCTCGCCCGGTCCCTCCAACGGCGGCGGACCACGGGCCCCGCCCCGGGCGGCGGGGCACCGTGGACGTATGAGCGGGGAACACGCGGCGGCGCCGGAGGCAGCTCCCCGCACGGGCGGGGTGCTGCTGCCGATCGGCGCGCTCCTGCTCGGCCTGCTCCTGGCGGCCCTCGACCAGACGATCGTCGCCACCGCGCTGCCCACCATCGTCAGCGACCTCGGCGGGATGGAACACCTGTCGTGGGTGGTGACCGCCTACCTGCTGGCGGTCACCGCGGCCACCCCGCTGTGGGGCAAGCTCGGCGACCAGTACGGCCGCAAGCGGCTGTTCCAGACGGCTGTCGTGATCTTCCTGGTGGGCTCCGCGCTGTGCGGTGCCGCGCAGGACATGCCGCAGCTGATCGGCTACCGCGCCGTGCAGGGCCTCGGCGGAGGCGGACTGATCACCCTGTCGATGGCGATCGTCGGCGACCTGGTGCCACCTCGCGAGCGCGGCCGCTACCAGGGCCTGTTCGGTGCCGTGTTCGGGACGACCAGCGTGCTGGGACCGCTGCTGGGCGGGTTCTTCACCGAGCAGTTGGACTGGCGCTGGGTCTTCTACATCAACCTGCCCATCGGCGCGGTCGCCCTGGTGGTGATCGCGCTGGCGCTGCACCTGCCCGTCAGCCGGCACCCGCACACCATCGACTACCTCGGCACCTTCCTGATCGCGGCCGTCGCCACCTGCGTGGTCCTGGTCACCTCGCTGGGCGGCACCTCGTGGCCGTGGGGCTCCGCCCAGGTCCTGGGCCTGTCCGTGCTGGCCGCCGTGCTGCTGGGCTGCTTCGTCGCCGTCGAGCGGCGGGCGGCCGAACCGGTGCTGCCGCCCAGCATCTTCGCCGTGCGGAACTTCTCCCTCTGCGCGGCGATCAGCTTCGTCGTCGGCTTCGCGATGTTCGGCTGCATGACCTACCTGCCCACCTTCCTCCAGGTGGTGCACGGGATCTCGCCGACCATGTCGGGCGTCCACATGCTGCCGATGGTGCTGGGTGTGCTGGTCTCCTCCACGCTGTCGGGCCAACTGATCACCCACACCGGGCACTGGAAGATCTTCCCGGTGCTGGGCACGGCCGTCACCACCGTCGGCATGCTGCTGCTGCACCGGATGACACCGGACAGCTCGCAGTGGGAGATGGGCGCCTGCTTCGCCGTCTTCGGACTCGGCCTCGGACTGGTGCTCCAGGTCCTGGTGCTGGTCGCGCAGAACGCCGTCCAGTACGCGGACCTGGGCGTGGCCACCTCCGGGGTCACGTTCTTCCGGTCCGTCGGCGCCTCGGTCGGCGTCGCCGTCTTCGGCGCGCTCTTCGCCTCCCGGCTCGGTGGGAAACTCGCCGACGTCCTGCGCGGCCGTCCGCTGCCCGCCGGGGTCTCGGCGGACTCGCTCAAGCACGACCCGCAGTCCATCGGCAGGCTTCCGGCCGACGCCCGGCGCGGGGTGCTCGGCGCCTACTCCTCCTCCATCACGGACGTCTTCCTCTACGCCTCCCCGCTGGCCGCCCTCGCCTTCCTGCTGACCTGGCTGCTGCGCGAGCAGAAGCTCCGCCGCAGCGTGCAGGTCCCCGACGAGAGCGAGACGCTGGGCGCCTGCCCCGTCGAACGCAGCTCCGCCGACGAGGTCACCCGCGCCCTCTCCCGGCTCGGCACCATCGAGGGCCGGCGCGACCTGTACGCGCGGATCGCCCGGACGGCCGGGCTCGAACTGTCGCCGGCCGCCGCCTGGCTGCTGCTGCGGGTCCAGCACAACGGGCCGGTGGAACCCGCGCTGCTGGAGGACGCCGGCGCGGCACCCCGCCGGGTGGTCGTGGACGGGGCCAGGGAGCTGGAGGAGCGGGGGCTGGCGACCCGGTCGGGCCTGGAACTGGTCGCCACACCGCGGGGCGAGCAGGCGGCACGGGAGCTGGCCGACGCCCGGCAGCAGCACCTCGCCGAGCTGCTCGGCGACTGGTGGACCGCGGACCGCCCCGCGGACCTGACCGAGCTGGTACGGCAACTGAACGCCGAGTCGGGCGGCACCTCGCAGCCGCCCCGGGCCGCGTAGCGCCGTGCCGTCCCGGCAGGACCTGCCGTACGCCGCACACCTGCACCGACCACCTCCGGGCGGTCGTCTGCGGAGCGGCGGGCAGCGCGGCACCTTCCCGGGCGCGGTATCAGGCGTTCCGTACGCCGCGCGGGTGTGATCTTTCTCCTTCTGTCACCGTCTGTCGGATTTCCTGGGTGCTTGACCCGGACCGACCCGGACCGCGTAGGGTCCGGCACTGGACAGCCACCGGCGATGCGGGCGCGCCCGCGGTGCCGTGCAGGGCCTGGCGGGGCCAGGGGAGGGCTCGTGACGAGAGGTCCGAACGAGGGGGGACGGATGGAGAGGGACGGCGCCCACGGTGCCGGGTCCGATGCGGCCGACGGGGCTGATGGGGCTTACGGGGTCGACGGGACCTACGGGGTCGACGGGTCGGCGGGGGAACCCGAGGACCCGCTGCACATACGGCCCTACGTACGCCTCCAGGAGACCGGCGCCCCCGCGCCTTCACCGGAGACGTCCTCGCTGTCAGGCGACCCGGGAGCGGGTGCCTCGGCGGACGGGGCCGCGGGAGGGGAACCTCTCTACGAGCCACCACGGGTCACCCGGCCCGACGCGGAGGCGGACGGTTCCGCGCCGCTGCCCGACCTGTCGCCGTTCGCCGCCCAGGGGGCGGAGGAGACAGCCGAACTACCCGCTGTCACCGGCACGGACAAACGGTCCGGCAGCCGCGGCCGGCGGCGGGCCGGTGCCTCCGCCGGTGCGGTGCACCGCCGAGCCGGCGGCGGTCGGCGCCGCCGACCCGGCACGGCGGTCCTCGCGGGCGTCGGCGTGGCAGCCGTCTTGGGGGCGGGCCTGCTGACGACCCAGCTTCTGACCGACGAGGGCCGCAGCACCGAGGGCGGCCGCACGCTGCGTCACCTGCCCACCGACGCACCCACGCACGCGCTGCCGACGGCCTCGCCCTCCGGCAGCCGGGCACCCCGGCAGCCGAGCGAGCCGTCGGACCCCGCCCCGCCCCGTACCAGCATGTCGGCCCCGCCCCGCGCCGACCGGGGCGGTGGGGAGCACACCGCCCCGCCCTCGTCGTCCCGGCCGGACACGGAGGAGACCTCGCCCGGAGATCCGGGCGAGGCCGACGACGGGCAGCGCCACAGCGGCGACCGCCGGCACCCGGTGCGGCCCGACAGGTCTGCGCAGCCCACGCTGCGCCCCGGCGACTCGGGCCCCGAGGTCGCCGAGCTGCAACGCCGGTTGCAGCAGGCGGGGTACTACGACGGGGACGCGGAGGAGGACGGCGTCTACTCCAGCAGCGTCCAGGAGGGCGTCTTCCGCTACCAGACGCACTACCACCTCCAGGGCGACGCACCGGGTGACTACGGCCCCGTCACCCGCCGCCACCTGGAGGCCCGCACCTCGGGCTGACGCGCCGCCCCGCACGGCCCTCCGCCCCGCGCGGGGCGGAGGGCCGTCGACACCGTCGAAGCGGTGCGGACGGTGAAGCGGTGCGGACGGTGGGGTGGCCGGTGCGGGCCCGCGGTTTGTATGATGGAGGAACAAATGGTCCCGCCCGTGCCCCTCCTCACCTGACAGGGGCGTCCCTGACCCGGCGGGCGGGCCATCTGTCCTCTTCGCCGGTACGGCCGTACGCGGTGACCGCTCGCGCCCGAGCCCAGGGAGCCCCGCATGCAGACAACCCCGATCACCGTTCGCGGGCTGCTGCTCGACATGGACGGCACGCTCGTCGACTCCGACGCCGTGGTCGCCCGCGTCTGGCGGGGCTGGGCCGTCGAGAAGGGCCTCGACCCCGAGGAGGTCCTGCGCGTGGCCCACGGCCGCCAGGGCCACCTGACGATGGCCACGCTCCTCCCGGACCGGCCCATGGAGCGCAACCTGGCCGAGAACAGCGCCCTGCTCGCCCAGGAGACCGCCGACACCGAGGGCATCGTGCCCGTCGCCGGGGCGCCCGCCTTCCTGGCGGCGATCCAGGACCTCCCGCACGCCCTGGTCACCTCCGCGTCCCCCGCTCTGGCGGCGGCACGGATGGCGGCCGCCGGGCTGGTGATGCCCGAACTGCGCATCACCGCCGCCGATGTCAGCGCCAGCAAGCCGGACCCGGAAGGCTTCCTCAAGGGCGCCGCGGAGCTGGGCTTCCCCGCTGCCGAGTGCGTCGTCCTGGAGGACTCCGCCGCTGGAATCGCCGCAGGCCGCGCGGCCGGTATGCCCGTGGTCGGCGTCGGGGCGCGAGCGGCCGCCCACGGCCCCGCCCTCCACGTCCCTGACCTGGACCACCTGCGCGTCGAGCCCCTCCCCGACGGTTGGCTCCGCGTCACCACGATCTGACACCTGCGCGGGCCGCAATCACTGCGACTCCGCGCCGCTGCGGCCGGGCACGACTGCGGTTTCGTGCTGCTGCGGCCTGACACCACTGCGACTTCCGCACAATGCGGGCGGGAGGCACGGGGGCTTCTGCGCCGCTGTCGGCCGAAGGCACTGGGGGTGCGCTGCCGTGGGCGCGAGGCACCGGTGGTTTCGCGCTGCTGCGGGCCCGAGGCACGGGGGCTTTCGCGCCGCTGCGCTCGGCACTGTGGTTGACCGGGTCCTTGCTGCCGCTGCCTGACAGCGCGGCCGTCGGCGTCACGGTGCTCGGCGCTGCGGCACCGCCGCACCGGTGCGGCCCGGCTGGGGCGGACCGGCGCCATCGCTGCCTGAAGCTGCCGCCTCACGTCACCGTGCGCGGCACTGCGGCGCCGCCGCACCGGTGCGGGCCGCAATCACTGCGGCTTCGGGCCGTCGCGGCGCGGCACTGCGGCGCACCCGCACCGCCGCGATCCGCCGCAGCAGCCGTCGGCCCCGTCTCCGCCGGGTACCGGCCGCGGCCCGGCCGCGACCATGTCGGTGGCGCAACCCGGGGGTGGCGTGCGAGGCCCGGACGGCGCGGGCCGGATGGCGCGGCCCGGGCGTCACCGGGGGCTGGGCACCGTACCGACCTGGTGCCGTCGCCGGCGCGCGCTGCGCCGAGGGGCGTGCGCCGGCGGACGGGCCGGGGTCACTTCTTCGGCGGGGCCTGCTGGACGACCTCGAAGGACCAGGTCTCCGAGTCGGTGGCGGCGGGCTTGGGGCGGTCGGCGGCGGCCGTACCGGAGTGGCCGCCTTCCGCACCGCCCGCCGGGTCCTCGCTGTCGTCGCCCTTCGTGCGCTGGTGCGCCTCCTTCATGGGCCCGTTCATCCAGGCCTGGAAGGACTCCTCGTCGCGCCAGCGGGTGTAGACCAGGTAGCGGTCGGTGCCCTCCACCGGGCGCAGCAGTTCGAACCACTCGAAGCCGTCGGCGCTCTCCACGAAGCCCTTACGGGCACCGAAGCGCTGCTCCAGCACCTCGCGCTGTTCGGCCGGCACGGTCAGGGCGTTGATCTTGACGATGCTCATGGGCCCATCCTCCCTCACGCCCTCCACGGGACATCACGCGCCGCAGGGCCGGGCCCCCTCCCACCGGCCGGGCGAACGGCTTGTCCTGCTCTGGACAACCAACCGGACACGGCTGTCAGGTAGCGAGTAGGTTTCTGACGTCTGACCCAGGGGGCCGGCCGACCAGGCGGCCGGAGCACAGAACGGAGACGGCGGGGCGTGGCGGCGGAATCGGTGGCGGAGGGCCCCAAGGGGCGGGACCGCGGCGGGAAATGGACCGTGGACGGGGGCGGGTCCGGGCGGCGGCCAGGCGGGCGAGGGGCCGGATGGGGCTCCCGCTCGGGCGTGGCCCTGGCAGGGCTGTGGGTGCTCGCCCTGGCCCTGGCAGCGCGTCAGGTCGCCGCGGTGCTGCGGCTTCCGCAGGAGAAGCGGTTCGTCGACCTGTTCGCCTGGCTCGGCGACAACGGTGTGCTGCGGGCGCGCGGTTCGCTCTACGACGGGGACGACCCGTTCACCGGGACGCCCTTCGCGGGCCTGGTTCTCAAGCCGCTCAGCCGCGCCGCCGAGCAGAGTCTCGGTCTCGTGTGGACGTTCGGGACGCTGCTGCTGGTCGCCGCTGTCGGGGTGCTGGCTGCCCGGGCGCTGCCCGGCCCCCTCCCGCGGCGTACCGCGCTGTGCGCCGTACCGGCCGCGCTCAGCCTGCTGGCGCTCTCGATTCCCATACGCAACACCTTCCATCTCGGCCAGACCAGCGTGCTGCCGGTGCTGCTCGTGCTGGTCGGCTGGCTGCTGGGCGGTGCGCGGGGGGAGCCGGAGCACCCCCGAGCGACCGAGGGGGCCGAAGGGGCCGGTGCAGGGCGGGCGGCGGGTCTGCTGGGGGCGCGGACGGGTGGCGCCCTGATCGGCGTGGCGTGCGCGCTGCAACCCGCCACCGTGCTGTTCCTGCCGCTGCTGTGGCTCACCGGGCGACGGCAGGCCGCGGTCACCGGCACGGGGACGTTCCTGCTGTGCACGCTCGCCACCTGGGTGGCGCTGCCGCACGACTCGTGGGCGTACTGGATCCACCACGTCGCCGGCGTGGGCCTGGGCGATCCGGCCGACGCGACCGCCAACCAGTCGCTGCACGGTGCCCTGCTGCGAGCCGGGCTGCGCGGCCCGGCCGAAGTGGTGCTGCTGGTGCTGCTGGTGGCCGCTGTGGCCTGGCTGGCGCTGCGGCGCGCGGTCCGCTACGCGCAGGACGGCCAGCCGCTGCTGGCCGCCGCCGTCGTGGGCTGTGCGGCGGTGGTGGCCTCGCCCGTCGCCTGGCAGCACCAGCAGCTGTGGGTGCTGCTGGCCGTGGCAGGCCGGGTGGGCAGGCGCACCGGGGACCGGCTGGTGTGGCCGGTGTTCGTGGCGATGGTCATGACGCTGGACGGCAGCGCCCTGGTGCCGAAGATCGCGGTGTTCGGGATGTTCGGCGAGAACGCGGTGCTGTGCGCCGCGCTGCTGGCGGCCTGCGCCATCCCCTTCCTGCGCCGCGACTCGCCCGTATGGGACGCCCCCGAGCCCATGGGGGCCCGCAGCCGGCCCAACCTGATGCTGGAACTGCTGCTGATCCGTGTCTGGTACTGGGCGTACTCGTGGGTCCGCGGCCACGCCCCGGACTCCCGCTCCCTGGCCGAGGGTCACGGGCACCAGATCCTGGACGCCGAGACCTTCCTGCACCTGGACATCGAGCACAGCCTCAACAGGCTGGCCGCGCGCACCCCGTGGCTGCGCGACGTGGGCGACTTCTACTACTCCACGTTCCACTTCCTGGTGCCCATCGCCCTGCTGGCCTGGCTGTACGTGCGCCGGGTGCCCCGCTACCGGGGGGCGCGCACGGCGCTGGGCTGCACCACCGTGCTGGGGCTGGTCGGCTTCTGGCTCTACCCGCTCGCGCCGCCCCGGCTGATGCCGGGACTCGGCTACATCGACACCGCGCACGGCCCGCAGAACCTGTCCGACCCCGACTTCGGCGCACTGACCTCGCTGTCCAACCAGTACGCGGCGATGCCGTCGTTGCACGTGGGCTGGTCGCTGTGGTGCGCGGTGATCGTCTTCATGATGACGCGGAACGTCTGGCTGCGGGCGCTGGGGGCGCTCTACCCGCTGATGACGGCGTTCGTGGTGATGGCCACCGCCAACCACTACCTGCTGGACGCGGTCGGCGGTGTCCTGGCCGTGGTGGTGGGTTTCGCCGCCCAGCGGTGGGCGGCCCGCCTGCGGGAGGGCCGCGGCGCCGCCGCGGAGCCGCTCCCACAGGCCGGGGCGGAGGAGCCCGTGGCGGTGCCCGGGCCCCGGCCTGCGAGCCGGGCCGCGGTCACCGGTGCAGTTTCAGACCCTTCACCGTCCGGTCCACCGCGTTCCGCGGACCGTACAGAGCCAGCCCGGCGAGAGTGAGCTTGTCCGCCTCGACGGCACGGACGGCGGCGCGGTTGTCGGCGTCGTTGCCCGTGGCGAACATCTCGTCGGTGTAGACGGCGATGGACAGTCCGCGGGCAAGGGCGCGCCGGTGCGTGGTGGCGAGCCCCTCCGTGTCCGCGGCGAAGCACAGCACGGGCTCCCGCAGCAGGGAGAGGTAGCGGTTGTCCGAACCGTCCAGATAGGGCTCGCCCATCACCTCGTCGGAGGCGTGTGCGATGCCGCTGGCCAGGAAAGCGGTGACGTTGAGCTTCTGCCAGTCCGCCAGGTCCTCCCGGACGATCACGGCGATCTTCGTGTCGAAACGCATGCCGCCAGCCTGCTCCGGCGCCCCTCGGCACGTCTTGAACGCTGGTGCGCGGGGGGCGGCCCGCTGCGGGGTCCGGGCGCTGGCAGACTGGGCCCCATGGCCGGGTGCGCGCATCACGAAACAGTCGCCGGTGCGGCGGGTGCAGCGGGTGACTGGGTGCGCTACTGGCGGGACCCCGGCCAGCCGCTGGAGGCCATGCGCGCCCACTTCACCGGTCACGTCTTCCACCGGCACAGCCATGACGCCTACTCCTTCGCCGTCACCGAGACAGGTGCGCAGCGCTTCCACTGCCGCGGTGACCGTCACACCAGCGGCGCGGGCATGGTGATGGCCTTCAATCCGGACGATCCGCACGACGGCGAGTCGGCGGCCGAGGCGGGCTTCACGTACCGCATCGTCCACCTGGGTCCCGATCTCGTGCGCTCCGTGCTCACCGACGCGGCCGGTCGTGACGCCCCCATGCCGCTGTTCCCTCAGCCGGTGCGCGAGGACCCGGTGCTGCGGCGTGCGCTGGTGCGGCTGCACGCCGCGGTGGCGGGCGGCGCGGCCGCGAGCGCCCTGGTGCGGGACGAGCGGTTGACGGAGACCGTGCTGGCCATGGTGCGCCGGGGCGCCCGCAGCCCGGCGCGGACCGTGCCCCGGCCCGCCGGTTCCGATGCCGTACGCCGGGCTCGTCACCTGCTGGAGGAGCGCTGGGCGGAGGAGATCCCGGCGGCCCAGGTGGCGCGCACGGCCGGATGCAGCCGCTTCGCCCTCTACCGTGCCTTCCGTACTGAACTGGGCATGCCGCCCAGCGACTTCCAGCGGCAGGTGCGGCTGAGGGCCGCACGGCGGATGCTGGCGGACGGTGCCACGGCGGCCGAGGCGGCGGCGGCCTGCGGCTTCGCCGACCAGGCTCATCTGCACCGCTGGTTCGTCCGCTGCTACGGCCTCACCCCGGGCGCGTACGCGCGGGGCGGGCCGGGGACGTCGGCACCTTCGCCGCTGCTCATCCGTAGCTGACCCGCAGCTCCTTGATGCCGTTGATCCAGGCGGACCGCAGCCGGCGCGGCGGGGGCCCGTCGAGGGCGATGTCGGGGACGAGGTCGGCGATGGCCTGGAAGATCAGGTTGATCTCCAGGACGGCGAGGCTCTTGCCCAGACAGAAGTGGGGGCCTCCGCCGCCGAACCCGAGGTGCGGGTTGGGGTCGCGGGTGATGTCGAAGCGGTGGGGGTTGTCGAAGACGGCCGGGTCGTTGTTGGCGGAGGAGTAGAAGAGCCCGACCCGCTGCCCCGCGGCGATCTTCCGGCCGCCCAACTCGGTGTCCTGGGTGGCGGTCCGCTGGAAGGAGACCACGGGCGTGGCCCAGCGCACGATCTCCTCGGCGGCGGTGGCGGGCCGCTCCCGCTTGAAGAGTTCCCACTGGTCGGGGTGGGTGAGGAAGGCGTGCATGCCGTGGCTGATGGCGTTGCGGGTCGTCTCGTTGCCCGCCACGGCCAGCAGGATGACGAAGAACCCGAACTCGTCCGAGCTCAGGTTGCCCTCCCCTTCGGCCGCCACGAGCCGGCTGACGATGTCGGCGCTGCCCGCGGCGTAGTGCGCGGGGCACCCCTTGCGGTCCTCGGCCATCGTCATCGCGTACGAGATGAGCTCGGCCGCCGACTGGGTGCCCACCTCCTGCGTGATGGCGTACTCGGGATCGTCGTAGGCGACCATCTTGTTGGACCAGTCGAAGATGCGGGAGCGGTCCTGCTGGGGGACGCCGATGAGTTCGGCGATGGCCTGGAGGGGGAGTTCGACGGCGATGTCGGTGACGAAGTCGCCGCTGCCCTCCTCCTTGGCGCCGCGCACGATGCGGGTGGCCCGCTGACGCAGGGCGTCCTCCAGGGCGCGGATGGCGCGCGGGGTGAAGCCGCGCTGCACGATCTGCCGCACCCTGGTGTGTTCGGGCGGGTCCATGTTGAGCATGATGAGCTTCTGGATGTCGATCTGGTCGCGCGTCATGTGGTCGGCGAAGCGGATGACGGCGGTGTTGAGATGGGAGGAGTACAGCTCCGGGTGGGTGGAGACCTCCTTGACGTCCGCGTGCCGGGTCACCGCCCAGTAGCCGTCGTCGGCGAATCCCGCGACGCCGTGCGGCTGGGCGTTCCACCACACCGGTGCGGCCTGCCGGAGCAGGGCGAACTCGGGCAGCGGCACGCGCTCCTGGTAGACGTCCGGATCGGTGAAGTCGAACCCGTCGGGCAGCGCGGGGCAGGCGGACATCGGCGGCTCCACTCCCTCTCTGAGGTCGTACCGACTCTTCGACACCGGCCGGCGACGCTGTGTGACGCACGGCCGGTGCCTGACGGCCCATCAGAATCGCCCTGAAGGTAGTAACGGGTTCTACAAGTGGCAAGGGTCACGGGGCCGGAACTTGCGGTAACAGTGCTCTCCGGTCTCGTGCACACCCCTTGCGCGGCGGTGAGCGGGCTCCTCACACTGTCCGAAGAACTAGAACGCGTACTAGTTGTTGCACGGCATGTGCTTGAGGTGCTGGTGGGGAGCCAGCCGGGCTGGAGAGGACGACTCATGGCCGCCGAACCCGTCATCGTCGAAGCAGTACGCACCCCCGTCGGCAAGCGCTCCGGCGCCCTCGCCGCTCTGCACCCCGCCTACCTGCTGGGCGAGACCTACCGCGAACTCCTCGGCCGCACCGGCATCCACGCCGACTGCGTCGAACAGATCGTCGGCGGCACCGTCACCCACGCCGGTGAGCAGTCCATGAACCCCGCGCGCAACGCCTGGCTCGCCGTCGGCCTGCCCTATGAGACCGCCGCCACCACCGTCGACTGCCAGTGCGGCTCCTCCCAGCAGGCCAACCACATGGTCGCCACCATGGTCGCCGCCGGTGTCATCGACGTCGGCATCGGCTGCGGCGTCGAGGCCATGTCCCGCGTGCCGCTGGGCTCCGGCTCCAAGCACGGCCCCGGCAAGCCCTGGCCCGACGAATGGCACGTCGACCTGCCCAACCAGTTCGAGGCCGCCGAACGCATCGCACGGCACCGTGGCCTCACCCGGGAACACGTCGACTCCCTCGGCCTCCTCTCCCAGGAACGCGCCGCCGCTGCCTGGGCCGAGGAGCGCTTCAAACGCGAGACGTTCGCCGTGCAGGTGCCCACCACTGAGGACGAGCAGGCCGCCGGGCAGGGCATGTGGCGCTCCGTCGAGCGCGACGAGGGGCTCCGCGACACCTCCATGGAAGCGCTCGCCGGGCTCAAGCCCGTACTGCCGGACGCCGTGCACACCGCCGGCAACTCCTCGCAGATCTCCGACGGGGCCGCCGCCGTGATGTGGGCGTCCAAGCGCATGGCCCGCGCCCTGAAACTCCGTCCCCGCGCCCGCATCGTCGCCCAGGCCCTGGTCGGCGCCGACCCGCACTTCCACCTCGACGGGCCCGTCGACGCCACCCGCGCCGTCCTCGGCAAGGCCGGGATGTCGCTCAAGGACATCGACCTCGTGGAGATCAACGAGGCCTTCGCCTCCGTCGTCCTGTCCTGGGCCCAGGTCTTCGAGCAGGACCTGACGAAGGTCAACGTCAACGGCGGCGCCATCGCCCTCGGCCACCCCGTCGGCGCCACGGGGGCCCGGCTGATCACCACCGCACTGCACGAACTGGAGCGCACCGACAAGGAGTTCGCCCTGATCACCATGTGTGCGGGTGGCGCACTGTCCACGGCGACGATCCTCCAGCGGCTGTAGGCAGGGCGCCCCGCCGCATGGCGGTGCGCCGTTGCCGGCCCGCCTGTGCGGTCTTCAGTCGCCCGCCGCCGCGCCCGCCGGCTTCGCCCGCTCCTGCGGAACAGGCGTGGACGGTGCGGACGGCTGCGTCGTCTCCGCCGGTCCCGGCGGCGCCTCCGAAGGCGCGGCGGCCTCGCGCAGCAGTGTCTTCGCCGCGGCGCGCGCGTGCCGGGCGGGCGTGGGGGAGTCGCAGATGGAGGCGTTGCTCATCGCCCCGTCGAGCAGCACGGACAGTTGCGAGGCCAGCCAGTCCGGGTCGTCCGTGCCGGTCTCGTGCGCCAGGCCGCGCAGGTAGCCGCGGACCGCCGCCTTGTGGTCGCGCACCGCCTCGACGACGCCCTGCGAGCCGGAGCCCAGTTCGCCGAATGCGTTGATGAAGGCGCAGCCGTGGAAGTCGGGCCCGTCCACCCAGTCGTAGAGCCAGTCGAAGACCGCCAGCACTCTCGACTCCGGGTCGGTATGGCGGGCGACCCGCTCCTCCAGCGCGGTGCGCGCCCACCGGTCGCGGCGGCGCAGATACGCCTCGACCAGCACGGCCTTGGAGGGGAAGCACTGATAGATCTTCTTCAGCGAGACGCCCGCCGCGTCGCGGATCCGGTCCATGCCCACCGCGTGCACGCCGTACTCGTAGAAGAGCGCGTCCGCAGCGCTGAGGATGCGGGCCTCGATGGTCTCGTCGCCGTACATGCTCCCGCTCTCCCCAAGTATTGAGAACTGCTGTTCTCTACGATACTGTCCTACCGGAAGCGAGAACGAGCGTTCTCGCGGCCGTAACGGGGAATGAACGGGGGACCGAAGCATGGCCGAGGGCGACACGTCACACCGGGCACGCTTAGGTGAACTGGCGGGGGCCGGGCTGTGCGCAGCCCCGGCCGCCGTCGGTCGGTGGAAGGTCTCGCACGAGGGGCCTCACATGCGACACCTCTCAGCGGGTGCGCCGCAACACACTTCTCATACGGCCGCACCGTCGCGCCTCAGACGCGACGGTGCGAGACCCGCCGACGTACGACGCCACAGCGTGCGCTGATAACTGCGCGCGACGAGGCGTGCTTTCGGGCGCGGCCATGCGCCATGCGGAGATCTGCGACGGGACAGCCACGCCTGTCGGCGCCTACCGGCTCCGTCGGCACCGCACACCCACGAACGGCGAGGGTTCCGCCGCTGCGGCAGGGCCCCGCTTCGGGATCCCGCGTTCCTGCCCGTCGGGGTCGGGCAGGAACGCGGGGGCTCACATCCCCGGTGACTCCCTCGGCAGGCCCGGTCGGTCGGCGGGGTCCGGGGCGGTGCGCGGCTGTTGCCCGTCCGGGAGGTCGCCGCCGCCGTCGTGCCCGGGTGGCCTCGCGAAGGTCGCCGAGGCGTCGAAGGCGGCGCGCCGGGTGGCCCTGCGCAGCGCCCGCAGCACGGTGCTGCCCAGGGTGCAGGTCAGCACGACGGTCAGCAGTGCGCGGGGGACGTCCCAGCCCAGCGAAGTGGCCAGCACATAGGCACCGTACCGGGCCAGGTTCTCCCCCAGTGGATCGCCCGGCACGAAGGAGAGCCCCGAGCCGAGCCCGGCGATGTACGGCCAGCCCTGCATGTTCATGACCGCGCCGTAGAAGAGGGCGGACACCGCTCCGTAGCCGGCCAGGAGCAGCAGCTCCCGTCGGCCCCGGATCCGTGCCGCACCCGGCAGCAGGCCCGCCCCCATGGTCACCCAGCCCATGGACAGCATCTGGAACGGCATCCACGGACCGACCCCGCCCGTGAGCAGCGCACCGGCGAACATGGAGACCGCGCCCAGGACGAAGCCGAACCCGGGTCCCAGGACCCGGCCGGACAGCACCATGAGGAAGAACATCGGTTCGAGCCCGGCGGTGCCCGCGCCCAGCGGCCGCAGCGCGGCGCCGGCGGCGGCCAGTACCCCCAGCATGGCCACCGCCTTGGCGTCCAGCCCGGCCTCGGAGACGGTGGCGACGGCGACGGCGAGCAGCAGGGGCAGCAGCGCGGCGAACAGCCAGGGAGCGTCCTGGGAGTGGGCCAGCTCGGAGGCCCGGCCCGCCAGCAGCGGCCAGGCGAAAGCGATCACCCCGGTCGCGCTGGTGAGGACGAGCGCGGCGACGGACTTCGGCCCCAGCCGAATCGCCCGCACCACCCCCGCCCCGCGCGGCGCCCTCCCCGAACGGGCTGCCGCCGCCTCGGGGGCTGCTCCTGCCTCGGGGGCTGTCCCCGCCGAGCGGGTGCCCCCCTCCGCCTCTGCTGCGGGGGGCACCTCCGTCGTCCGCCGGCCTTCGCTCTCTCCGGCCGACCCGGCCGGGCGGGCAGCCACGGGCGGCTCCGTGCGGTCCGGATACCGGCGTTGTCCGCGGTCGGCCGCACGGTGTGCCGGATCCGGCGCCTGGGGGCCGGTCCCCTCGGGGTGCGTGCGCCGGGACGAGGGGGCCGTGGGGCGGCGCCGCTTCACAGGGCCTCCCGTACCTGGCCGACCGTCAGCCACGGTTGCGGGGCCAGGATCTTGGAGACCTGCGGTGCGTACGCGGGGGAGGACGTCACGATTTCGTGGGTCGGCCCGTCGGCCACGGGCTCCCCCTGGGCGAGGACGACGACGCGGTGGGCGATCTCGGCCACCAGCTCGACATCGTGCGTGGCCAGCACAAGAGCGTGGCCTTCCGCCGCCAGCTCGCGCAGAAGCGCCACCAGCCGGGCCTTGGCCGCGTAGTCCAGGCCGCGGGTGGGCTCGTCCAGCAGCACCAGCGGCGGCCGGGCCGTCAGGATGATCGACAGGGCGAGGGCCAGCCGCTGCCCCTCCGACAGGTCACGGGGGTGGGCGGTGTCCGGGAGGCCCGGCAGCAGCCGGTCCACCAGGGCCCGGCAGGTGCCGGGCGCGGCACCGGCGTCCGCGTCCGCCTCGCGGCACTCCCGCGCGACGGTGTCCGCGTAGAGCAGGTCGCGCGGCTCCTGCGGGACGAGCCCGGCGTGGCGCAGCAGCTCCGCCGGGCGGGTGCGGTGCGGCACCTTGCCGTCCACGGTGACGCGGCCGGTGGTGGGACGGTGCATTCCCACCAGGGTGCCCAGGAGGGTCGACTTGCCCGCACCGTTGCGGCCCATCAGCGCGACGGTCTCCCCGGCCCGCACGGTCAGGTCCACCTCGCGCAGAGCCGTCACCCGGCCCCGCACGAGCCCCAGCCGTGAGATCTCGGCCAGCGGCGCCGGACCGTCGGCGGCCGTGGCGGCACGGGCAGCACGGGCAGCACGGTCGGCGGGGAGGCGGCGCCCGCCGGAATCCGCGCCGGGCGTACCGGACGCCTGGCGTGGGGAGGGGGGCACCGGACCCCGGGGTGCGGGTGTGAGGCGGGGGGCCGTCGCTGCCAGGCGTTCACGGAGTCCGGCCGCTCTGCGGCGGGCGTCCCGCACGGAGAGCGGCAGCGGGTCCCAGCCCGCCAGGTCCCCGAGCTCGACGACCGGCGGCCGCACGGGGGAGGCCGCGAGCATGGTGGCCGGGTCGCCCAGGCGTCCGGTGCCGCCCGGTTCCAGCAGCAGCACCTGGTCGGCGTACTGCACCACCCGCTCCAGCCGGTGCTCGGCCATCAGCACCGTGGTGCCCAGGTCGTGGACCAGCCGTTGGACGACGGCCAGCACCTCCTCGGCGGCGGGCGGGTCCAGTGCGGAGGTCGGTTCGTCGAGAACGAGGACCTCCGGGTGCGGGGTCAGCACGGAGCCGATGGCCACGCGCTGCTGCTGGCCGCCGGAGAGGGACGCGACGGGGCGGTCCCGCAGCTCGTTGAGGCCCAGCAGATCCAGGGTCTCCTCCACGCGGCGGCGCATCGTCGCGGGCGGCAACCCCAAGGACTCCATGCCGTAGGCGAGTTCGTCCTCGACGGTGTCGGTGACGAAATGGGCGAGCGGGTCCTGTCCCACCGTGCCGACCAGATCGGCGAGTTCGCGGGGCTTGTGGGTACGGGTGTCGCGGCCCGCGACGGTCACCCGGCCGTGCAGGGTGCCGCCGGTGAAGTGCGGTACCAGTCCGGAGACGGTGCCCAGCAGCGTCGACTTGCCTGCTCCGCTCGGGCCGATGAGCAGGCACAGTTCGCCTTCCGGGAGGTGCGCGTCGACCACCGGCAGGGCGGGTGCCGCCGCGTCCTCGTAGACGACCGAGACCCGGTCGAAGGTGATCACTGCGTACGCTCCTCGTCGTGGTTCCGGCCCCGCGGCGCTCGCGCGTTCCTGCGCACACCGGCGCCTTCGGGGCCGACGGAAGAAGGGTCCGGTCCGACGGAATGCCGCGGGCCGACGGCACCGCCAAGGACGTCAGATCCGGGAGGGACGCCGGATCCGGCAGGGCCGTCGGGTTTGCCGGAGCCGTCGGGGGAGTGGGGGCCCGGAAGAGTGCCGGAGTCGGCAGGGGCGCCGGAGCCCGCAAGGCCGTCTGAGTCGGCAGGCAGCCCGGCGGTGTCGGAGGTGAGCGGTCGCGGCCTGGTGACGGTGCGACCGGCCCGCTCGGCGCCCGCCGCGCCGGTCCGCTCCGTGCCGGTCCGCTCTGCGGAGGTCCCGGCGTCGGCGCCGGGCGGGCCGCCGTCTCCCCGCGCGGGGGCCGGTGCGGGGGCGACGAGGGCCGGGAGCAGCCCGAGGAGGACGGCGGCGGCGGGCCACAGCGGAAGCGTCGGCGACCGGAGCGGGACGGCCGGTGGGGTGAGGGCCTCGGGGAGCGCACCGGCCGCGACGATCATGAGGGCGGCGACGGCCGCTCCGGACGCGGACACCAGCCAGGCCCGCACCCCCCACCGGTCGGGCCGGTACCGGGTGCGGGCCGCCCGCCGGCCGCCCATCCACAGCCCCGCCACCGCGAGCGCCAGCCCCGTCAGCAGCACGGGCAGCCCGAACCCGGCGCCCTGCGCCGCCAGCAGACCGTAGGTGCCGGCGCACACGCCCAGGAGCCCGCCGAGGGTCAGCGCGGTGGTGGTGCGCCGCACGGCCGCGGGTACCCGGGCCGTGCGGCCGTAGCCGCGCGCGTCCATGGCCGCCGCGAGCGCCACCGAGCGCTCCAGCGCGCCCTCCAGCACCGGCAGGCCGACCTGTACCACCCCGCGCAGCCCCCTGTCGCCCCGTCCCCGCAGCTTGCGGGCGGCCCGCAACCGCCGTACGTCCGCGACCAGGTGCGGCGCGAACGTCATCGCGACGACCACCGCGACCCCCGCCTCGTACAGCGCGCCCGGGAGCGACTTGAGCAGCCGCGTCGGGCTGGCGAGCGCGTTGGCGGCGCCCACACAGACGAGCAGCGTCGCCAGTTTCAGCCCGTCGTACAGGGCGAAGACCATCCCCTCGGCGGTCACCCTCCCCCCGATCCGCACCCCGCGGGCCCACTCGGGCAGCGGCACCTCGGGCAGCTCGACGAGCAGCCGGCTGCCCGGGACGGGGGAGCCGAGGAAGAACGCGAAGACGAGACGGATGACGAGCACCACCGCGCCGAGCTTGAGGAACGCCACGTAGGAGTGTGCCCAGGGGGCGTCGGTGCGGCGTACGGCGACGACGTACCCCGCCACCACGATCAGCAGGGCCAGCAGCAGCGGGTTGGTGGTGCGGGACGCGGCGGTGGCCAGCCCCAGCGCCCACAGCCACCAGGCGCCCGGGTGCAGGGCGGTGCTGCGGGTGGCCAGCGGTGCTCTCATGCCGAACGCCGCCTCTCAGCGCTTCCGGCGCCGCGCCTGCCAGAACGCGGCGGCGCCCAGCACGGCCACGGCGGCGACCCCTGCCGTCAGCCCCAGCCCCGACGACATACCGCGGGAACCGTCACCGCTCCCGTCCCCGCTGTCTGCGCTGTCCGCGGCGCCGGTGCTGTCGTGCGCGCCGCCCTTCCCGGCCTGCTCGCCGCAGCCCCTGGCGGGGTAGTGGTCGATGGCGCACAGCAGGGAGTCGGAGCTGTAGCGGAGCGGGGTGGCGACCTGGGCCAGGGCTTCGGCCGCGGAGGCGTTCTCGGCCACGCGGGCGCACCGGGTGCGGGGCGCGGGCGGCGCCTTGGACTCGCTCGCGGGTGCGTCGGCGCGGGTGCCGAAGTCGATGCGGACGGCGACGCGCTTGCTGCCCCCCTTCGGGGCGGTCTTCTCGCAGGCGGCGTCGAACGTCGTCGTTCCGCGCGGTTTCTCGGCCTGCTGGGAGTCCTCGCTCAGGGCGAAGCGGAAGCCGAGGGTGTCACCGTCGTCGGGCCGCTGGGTGGCGGGACCCTCGGTGGCGTAGGCCCACGAGCCGTTCTCCTTCTGCTGCCAGAACGACCAGTAGCGGTATCCGGTCCCGGCAGCGGCCCGCACGGTTTCGCCGGCGGCGTGCGCCGGGGGTGCCGTCAGCAGGGGAGGTGCCAGGGCCGAGAGCGCGAACAGGACGGCGGGAGCACCGAGTGCCCCCACGGGGTGGGTCCGCAGGGTCCGCTTCCGCTCCGTGCGGGCCCTCACAGCTGCTGCCTCTTGCGCCGGCCGCTCAGCAGGATGCCGACGCCCGCGCCCACGGCGAGCCCCACCAGGATGAACGCCCACACCGGCACGGTGCCGCCGTCGTCCTTGTGCTCCGCGGACTGCGAACCGTCGGCGTCGGGCATGGCGGCGGGCTTCGGCCCGGTGTGGTTCAGACGGGCGAGCAGGTCGGCGCCGCCGAGCTCGGTGGCGCTGCCCCCGGTGGCCCGGGAGGCGAGCATGAGGGCGCCGAGGGCGGCGGGGTCGCTCTTGGACTTGTCCCACTTGTCGAGGTTGTCGGCCAGCCACGACAGGGAGGCGCGGGCCTCGGTGCGGTGGCCGTTCGCGGCCAGGGCGATGACGGCGTCCGCGGTGTTGGCGTAGTCGGGCACCTCCTTCTCCGAGCCCGGGTTGACGGTGGAGAAGTGCCGGCCGCTCTTGTGCAGGGTCGAGGCCAGGTAGGCGGCGCCCGCCTTGGCGGCCTCCTTACGGCCGCCGGGCACGCCCTTGCCCGGCTTGCCGTCCGAGGCAGCCTTGCCGTCCTTGCCGTCCTTGCCGTCCTCGCCCCCGGCGTCCCCGGTCTGTCCGCCGGCGCACTTCAGGGGGGTGACGGGCTTGCTCCTGGCGTCCTTGGCCGGGGGGTCGACGAGGACGCCGTCACCCAGTGCGGCGAGCGCCGCGGCGGCGGTGGCGTCGTTGTTCGGGACGAGCCTGTCCTTCTTGTCCGGCTGGTAGGCGAAGGCACCCTGCCGGCCCTTGGCGTCCTCGATGCCCTTGGAGCCGCACGTGAGCTGGAAGGACAGCAGCGCGTCGTACGGCGAGGCGCCGCCCTCGGCCGTCGCCTTCGCCGGGTCCTTGCCGGCGGCGTGCAGCGCGCCGATGGCGAGCGAGGTGGAGTTCGCGTCGGAGGGGGCGTGCGGTCCGAATCCCCAGCCGCCGTCCTTGTTCTGCACCGAGACCAGCCACTCGACCCCCTCGCGGACCTCCTCGCCCCGTCCGCCGACGGCCGCGAGGGCCTGCACGGCGAGAGCGGTCGCGTTGGTGTCCGAGGGCGCGGCGTCCGGGTCGCACTTCTTCGCCGGTTCGGCGCGGTACGCCGTGAACGAGCCGTCGTCGCACTGCTGGCCGGTGAGCCAGTCCACGGCCTTCTTCGCGGGCGTCGCCCCGGCGCCGTCCAGGGCCAGCAGGGCCATCGACTGCCGCCACACGCCGTCGTACTTGGGGTCGGCGTCGCCGTAGAGCCCGGCCGGCAGCTTCGGCTTCGCCGCGCCCGCGGCGACCGCCGACGCGGGCTGCGACGCGGCGTGCGGTACGGTCCGCGGCGCCGCCTGCGGTGCGGCGGCGGAGGCCATGGGTGCGGCTGCCGCGCACAGCATGGTGGCGGCGGTGAGGACCGTGGCGCGGCGGCGACGCGGTGACATGGCGGGTGCCTTTCGGTGACGGGACTCGGTGACGGAGCGGACCGGAGCTGGGCACGGCCGCCCCGCCACACGGGCCGCGCGAGCGCGCGATCCCGCACCGCGGTGCGCCGGGCTCGACTCCGTAGACCTCGACGGTGCCGGTGGCCTGGTCGGCCACGGGAGCCCACCTCCGCCCGGGCGCTCCGGCTCGCGGTCCGCACGGATGTCCGGCGCGGGCCGACGGCGCCCGGTGCCGGCCGACGCACGGGGGCGTACGGCAGGCCGCGGGCGGCGTGCGGACGGCGGCGGTGTGGCGGACCGCTCACGGTTGCGGGTCAGCGCCGGATTCACACCGGCTTCCCCCGGTCGGAGGCGTTGTTCGTCTGTCGGTCACTGTAGCCGGACTGTCCAGATCCCCGTTCGCTCACCCCGGCCCTGTGTTCGACCGCCCTGCTCACCGGCCCGGCGGGCCGGTGAGCAGGCCCGTGCGGGGCGGTGGGTCACGCGGTGGCGCGGTAGGCGACCGGGTCGCTGCCGGGTACGGCCTCGGCATGGCCGAGCTTGACCAGGCGGCGCAGATGGGCCTCGGCCTCGGCCACGGCGATGGTCCGGGACCCGAAGGGGATCTGCGCCCAGGGGCGGTTCCAGCGCATGGACTCGGCGAGCTGCCAGGGGGTGAGCTCCCGGCGGGCGAGCAGGGCACGCAGGTCCAGGAGGCGCTCCGCATGGTGGGCGGTGAGCTCGTCGACACGGGTCTGCGCCCCCGTGAAGGCGTGCTGGTGCGCGGGCAGCACCTCGGCGGGCCGCAGCCGGGCGATCCGCTCCAGGGAGTCGAGGTAGTCACCGAGCGGGTCGGTGCTCTCGGCGCTGTCGGGATCCTCGTACAGGCCGATGTGGGGGCTGATGCCCGGCAGCAGGTGGTCGCCGGAGAACAGCCGCCCGCCGCCCGTCCCGTGGGCCGCGGACGGTCCTCCCTGCGCCTGCGCGTGCTGCTCCTCCAGGTGCAGGCACACGTGTCCCGGTGTGTGGCCCGGCGTCCAGACGGCCCGCAGCCGGCGGCCCGGCAGCGGGAGGATCTCGTTCGGCTCGATCTCCCGGTCGGGCAGGGCGGCCCGCGCGCCCGGCAGGGGCCCGCCACCGCCGTCCGCGAGGGCGGCCCGCAGCGGTGCGGTGTGCGACTGGGGCGCCCCGGCGGCGGCCAGCTTCCCGATCAGGTAGCCGAGCCAGGTGCGCTTGTCGGTGCCGCGGGTACGGCGCACCACGGCGGCGTCCGCGGCGTGCAGGGCGATCCACGCACCGGACTCCTCGCGCACGCGTGCCGACAGGCCGTGGTGGTCGGGGTGGTGGTGGGTGACCAGCACACCGTGCAGGGCCTCGACGGAGGTGCCGCAGGCGGCGAGGCCGTCGACGAGGGCCTGCCAGGAGGTGGGGTCGTCCCAGCCGGTGTCGACGAGGACGGGACCGGCGTCCGTCTCGATCACGTACACGAGGGTGTGGCCCAGCGGGTTGTCCGGAATGGGGACGGGGATGCTCCAGATGCCGCCTGAGTGGTCTGTCACCCGCGGCGGATCGGTGACCTGCGACGTGTCCGTCATGGCGGCGGCTCCCCCGGTATGCGGTGCGGGTCCGGCCGGTGAGCGGGTCCCGGCGGGCCGGCGGACGAGCACCGGCACGGGCATTGTCCCCTAGAACTAGAACTGGTACTAGTTCTGAGTCACCGTCAGGCAGGTGTCGGACGTCACAGGGAGGGCGTTGGGGATGGCCATGGGCGTCGGGTATGTCGAACACCAGCAGCTCTACATCGGCGGCGCGTTCACCGACCCCGCCGGTGCGGAGACCATCGAGGTGGTCTCGCCGCACACCGAACAACCCATCGGCCGCGTCCCGCACGCCTCCCGCCAGGACGTGGACCGCGCCATCCGGGCCGCCCGCGAGTCCTTCGACTCCGGCGTGTGGTCACGGCTTCCGCTCGCCGAGCGTCTTGCGACCGTCACCCGCATCAAGGACGGGTTCGCGGCGCGCAGCGAGGAGTTCGCCCGGCTCATCAGCGCGCAGAACGGCACCCCGTACACCTCGGGTGTGATGGTGCAGTCGCTCGCCGCGATGATGGTCTGGGACGCGGCGCTCAGGACCGCGGCCGACTTCCCCCACGAGGAGCACCGGGCGGGCGCTCTCGGTCCGCTGCTGGTGCGCCGCGAACCGGCGGGTGTGGTGGCCGCGGTGGTGCCGTGGAACGTGCCGCAGTTCACCGCGGCGGCCAAACTGGCGCCCGCGCTGCTGGCCGGCTGCTCGGCCGTGCTGAAGGTTTCGCCCGAAACCCCGCTGGACGCCTACCTGTTGGCCGAGATCGCCGACGAGGCAGGATTGCCGCCCGGCGTCCTGTCGATTCTGCCGGCGGACCGCGAGGTCAGCGAGTATCTGGTGGGCCACCCCGGTGTCGACAAGGTGTCCTTCACCGGATCGGTGGCGGCGGGCAAGCGCGTGATGGAGGTGGCCTCCCGCAACCTCACCCGGGTCACGCTGGAGCTGGGCGGCAAGTCGGCGGCCGTCATCCTGCCGGACGCCGACCTGGACGCGGCGGTGGCGGGCATCACCCCGTTCGCGTGGATGATCAACGGCCAGGCCTGCGTGGCCCAGACCCGCATCCTGGCCCCGCGCAGCCACTACGCCGAGATCGCCGAGCGTTTCAAGGCCGCCGCCGACGGGCTGACCGTCGGCGACCCGCTCGACCCCGCCACCGAGCTGGGCCCCCTGGTCGCCGAGCGCCAGCGCCGCCGCTCCCTCGACTACATCGCCCTCGGACAGGAGGAGGGCGCCAAGGTCCTGGCGGGCGGCGGGCAGCCCGCGTCCCAGCGCACCGGCTGGTACGTCGAGCCCACGCTCTTCGGGGAGGTCGACAACTCCATGCGGATCGCCCGCGAGGAGATCTTCGGCCCCGTCATCTGCCTGCTGCCCTACGACGACGTCGACGAGGCCGTCCGCATCGCCGACGACTCCGACTACGGGCTGTCCGGCAGCGTGTGGACGGCCGACACCGAACGCGGCATCGACATCGCCCGCCGCGTACGCACCGGCACCTACTCCGTGAACACCTTCAGCCTCGACATGCTCGGGCCCTTCGGGGGCTGCAAGAGCTCCGGCATCGGCCGCGAGTTCGGGCCGGAAGGCTATGCGGAGTACCTGGAGCACAAGATGATCCACCTGCCCGCACAGGCGTGACCGTGCCGGCCGGTACCCGGGCAGCACAGGAGGGAGCACTCATGGCCGCGGCCGACCGCTGGCACATCGAGGTCGACAAGGAGCTGTGCATCGGCTCGGGCATGTGCGTGGCCGGAGCCCCGGAGGCCTTCCAACTGGACGCCGCGCGCCAGTCCCGCCCGGTGCACGCCGAGGGCGACCCGTCGGAGGACGTGCTGTCGGCTGCCGAGGGCTGCCCCGTCGAGGCCATCGGCATCACCCTGGCCCGGACGGGCGAGGCGGTGTTCCCGCCGGAGGAGTAGCCGCGACCCGGCGGCCGGCGGGGCCGTGCGGAACGGCGTTGCCGTGGGCCACGGTCCCGGGGTAGGAACGGCCGTATGACGACTTTGGGTGCTGTCTTCCGTCCGCAACTGCCCCCCGAAAAACTGCGGGCAGTCGCCCGCGCCGCCGAGGAGGCGGGGCTGGAGGAGCTGTGGCTGTGGGAGGACTGCTTCCTCGAAAGCGGCATCGCCACCGCCGCTGCCGCGCTCGCCTGGACGGAACGGCTCCGCGTCGGAGTCGGGCTGCTGCCGGTCCCGCTCCGCAACGTCGCACTGACCACGATGGAGACCGCCACGCTGCGCCGCCTCTTCCCGGGCCGCTTCGCCGTCGGCCTCGGCCACGGGGTGCAGGACTGGATGGGGCAGGTCGGGGCCCGCGCCGACTCGCCCGTCACCCTGCTACGCGAACACCTGGACGCCATGCGGGCCTTGCTGCGCGGCGAGCGGGTCACCACCCAGGGGCGGTACGTGCGGCTGGACGGCGTCGCACTGGACTGGCCCCCGGGGCGGGACCCGGCGGACACGGCGGTGTTCGCGGGTGCGCGCGGACCCCGTTCCCTGCGGCTGACCGGTGAGTGCGCGGACGGCACCGTGCTGGACGCCAATGTGACGCCGGAGGGTGTCCGCCGGGCCCGGCAGCTCGTCGACGAGGGGCGGGCGGCGGGATCCCGTACCGGACGGCACGAGCTCGTCCACTACCTCGGTACCGCCGTCGGCCCCGGCGCGGCGGACCGGCTGCGCGCCGAACGCCTGCGCGAGGGCCACGACCCGGAAGCGGGCCCCGGGGTCGCGGGGGACGCCGAAGCGGTAGCCGAGGCCGTCCGGGAGGCGGCCGAGGCGGGCGCGGACACCGTCGTCCTCCAGCCGACCGCGGACGAACCCGACCCCGAGGGCTTCGTGCGCTTCGCCGCCGAGCAGGTGCGACCGCTGCTGCCCTGACGGGTGCGGACCGCCCGGACCGTCGCCCCCGGACCGCTCGGGGCGGCGGCGGGGGCCTCGGCGGCGTCGTCCGTCAGTCCGGGATGCCGCTGCCCAGCGCCAGGGTGGCGAACGTGGCCAGCCAGTGGTCCGTGGTGAAGTCCCCCGACGTGGCAGCGGGCAGCGCCGCCTCCAGGTTCGCCTCGGCGGCAGCGGTCAGCGCGGCGGTCCGCGCGTCCCCGGGCGGCAGGGCATCGGCGATACCGCGCAGGGCCGCCGCCCGGCTGAGGCAGAGGCCGAGCAGGTGACCGATCTGCGGGTCCGCGGCGTCCGAGACCCGGGGCGGCGGGAGGAAGCCGCCCCCCGCGGTCTCCAGCTCCGGCAGGAAGCGCCCCAGCCAGTCCGCGAACTCGCCGCCCGGCAGCACCCGGCGGACGGTGTCGGCCTCGCACAGCAGCGGCGAGAGGAAGTCCTGCCCGGAGGGTTCCCAGCGGGTGGCCGCGCCGTGGTCGGGCACATACCACTCGCGGACCTTCGCGGCCACCGGCGCCACCAGCTCAGGACGGCCCGCCCGTGCGGCGCTGTCCAGGACGAGACCGAGCGCGAACGCGCTGTTGGCGTGCGTACCGTGCCGCACCGGGTAGGTCGCCCGGGGCAGCCACTCCGCGAGCAGCTCGGCGACGGTTGCGGCCGCGGGGGCGAGGGCGTCGTGCCACGCGCCGGCCGCCGCACGGTGCCCGGCCTCGGACGCGGGGTCCGTGTCAAAGGCTGCGGCGAGTGCGGCGCTCTCACTCGTGAGCGCCAGCAGCCAGGCCCATCCGTAGGGGCGCTCGAAGGAGGGGTGGGCCCGCAGGTAGGCGGCCTCGGTCGCCAGCGCCTCGGGCGTCAGATGTGCGTCCAGCCCGCGCACCACCGCCTCGCGCCACCCTCTGCCGTCCCGCACCGGGAGGCGCAGCAGGCGCATCAGGAGCCAGTGCATGTGGACGGAGGAGTGCCAGTCGTAGGCGCCGTAGAAGGCGGGGTGGAGGCGGCGCGGGGGGACCAGCTCGTCCGGGCCGCCCAGCAGGTGGGCGGGGGCGTTCGGATACGCGCGGGTGACGTTGGCGAGAGCCACCTTCGCGAAGTGCGGGGCCCGCAGGGCAAGGGCCTCGGCCTCCGGGACCGCGCGCGCTCCCCCCTCCCCGCTCGCTTCCTCTTCGCCGGTGCTCAATGTGTCGCCCCTCCGGTCTCGTGAATGTCGACGCTCGTGCCGGCCGCCGTCGTCAGGATCGCGGCCAGCCCGCGCACCGCGTCGTCCACGGACAGCGAGGGCTGGGCCGTCGGCTGGGCCGCCGCCTGGCGCGGGGTGAAGGGGACGTGCACGAAGCCGCCCCGCGTCCCGGAGCGCTCGGTGGCCAGCAGATGGGCGAGCCCGTAGAAGACGTGGTTGCACACGTAGGTGCCCGCCGTCTGCGAGACGGCCGCCGGGACCCCGGCCGCCCGCGCGGCGGCGGCGCAGGCCTTGATCGGCAGGGTGCTGAAGTAGGCGGCGGGGCCGCCCGCCACCACGGGTTCGTCGACGGGCTGCTGCCCCGCGTTGTCGGGTATGCGGGCGTCGTCGACGTTGAGGGCGACGCGTTCGACACTCAGGCCGGTACGGCCGCCGGCCTGGCCGAGGCACACCACCAGGTCCGGGCCGGGCCCGGCGTCCCGTACCGCGGCGCGCAGCTCCTCAAGCGCCGTACCGAAGACGCAGCTCAGCCGTACCGCCTGCACGTCGGTGCCGGCCGGGGGCCGGGCGGCGAGCAGCTCGGCGGCCTGCCAGGAGGGGTTGATCTCCTCGCCCCCGAACGGGGCGAAGCCGGTGACCAGCACTCTCGTGCGGGGCTCAGGGGTTGCAGTCATGGTGAGGCGGGGCCGTCCTAGAAGGCGAAGAAGTAGATGATGGCGATGTTGCAGACCAGCAGTGCCCCGGCGGTGGGCGCCTGCGCCTTGATCGGGCCGTACTGGTCCTTCAGCTCCAGCAGGGCGGCCGGAACGAGGTTGAAGTTGGCCGCCATGGGCGTGCACAGGGTGCCGCAGAAGCCGGCGAGCATGCCGATCGCGAGGACGGCGGCCGGGTCGCCGTGCATCTGCTCGATCAGTACGGGCCATCCGACGGCGGCGGTCAGCACGGGGAAGGCCGCGAAGGCGTTGCCCATGATGACGGTGAAGACGAACATGCCGGCGCAGTACAGCGCGACGGCGGCCAGCCGCTGCCCGTCGGGCAGCACCGCCTCGGTGACCTCGCGTACCTGGGTGCCGACACCCGCGGCCTGGAAGATCGCGCCGAGCACGGCCAGCAGCTGCGGCAGCAGCAGCGCCCAGCCCATGGACTCCAGCAGCCCGCGCCCCGCGTGCACGGGGACGCTCACCCGCTTCTCCCGCAGCACCCACATGCCCACGCCCAGGGCCACGAGGGCGCCCAGACCGAGGCCGAGGATGGTCTCGCTGCCCTCTTCCAGCACGGGTGTGCCGCCGATCCTGACCTTGGCGACCAGCACGGCGCACACCATGGCGACCACCGGAATGGTCAGCGCGGGGATGAACAGCTTGCCGCCGAACCGGGCGGCGAGGGAGACGCGTTCGCTCTCACTCGTGGTGCGGGGTGTGCCCTTGCCGGTGAGGTTGAAGCCACCGATGCAGATGAGGGCGAGGACGGCCACGCCCAGCGGCTCCGCGGGCAGGGACTTCTCGTTGACCCACGTGCTGTAGAAGAAGCAGACGCCCAGCAGGCCCCAGAAGGCCGCCGTGCCGTACCGCTTGGGGTTGCTGCGGTCGCGCAGCATCTGCGCCGCCATGATGACGAAGACGGCACCGACCAGCCAGAAGAACCACTCGGATTTGATCACTTGGCGGCCCCGCCTTCCCCGTCACGCCGTCCGCGTACGTCCTCGTGGGCGACGGCCATCTCGGCGTGTGCCGTGACCAGTTCGCGCTCCAGCTTCCGGTCCAGGCGCAGCAGCCGGCCGCCGTGCACGAAGAAGGCGCACACGGCGCTGGGTATCGCCCACAGCGCGAGGTGCAGCGGCTCCAGGTGCGTGTGGTAGGTGCTGTTGACCAGGCCGGTGATCAGCAGGATGGAGCCGATGGCCAAGAAGCAGTCCTCGCCGAAGAAGAGCCCCACCGTGTCGGTGCCGGCGGCGTGCGAGCGGACCTTCTCGCGGACCTTCTCCGGCAGCGGGCGGCCGCCGCCCATGCGTTCGGTGGCGGCCTCGGCCATGGGCGCGATCATCGGCCGCACGCTCTGCGCGGGCCCGGCGATGGTCTGCAACCCGACGGCCGCGGTGAGCTGCCGCAGCAGCAGGTAGAGGGTCAGGAAGCGGCCGGTGGTCAGCTTGGTGCCGAGCTTGCCGATGACGGTGCGGGCCTGCTGCTGGAGCCCGTTGCGCTCCAGCAGGCCGATGACGGGCAGCGTGATCGCGAAGATGGTCACCGAGCGGCTGGAGGCGAAGCTCTCGCCGAACGTGTGCAGGATCTCGACGGGGGAGAGCTTGCCCAGCAGCCCGGTGACGATCCCGGCGACGCCGACGACGAGCAGCGGGTTGCGCCGTGTCGCGAAGCCGAGGACGACCACGAGGACGCCGAGGAGAACGATCATGTCGCCTCCGCCTTCCATGGAGCGACTGTCCGCCGACTTCCGCGCAGCGGATTCTTGTGGGTCGAATTCCACGGGAGGCTAGAGGATTGTTGAACGATCGGACAAGAGTGAGACATGCCACTCGGCGTCCGCCCCCCACGGCGGGACGCGCGGGGGGTCAGCTCTCCGGGAGGTCCGAGGTGTCCGCGGGGTAGGCCTCCAGCAGCTGCCGCAGCGAGTCGTCCAGGTAGTCCGCCAGCAGCCGCTCCGCCTCCGCCTTCCCGCCCGCCTCCAGGGCGTGGGTGATCTCGTGGTTGCGGGCCAGGTACGGGTCGTGGAAGCGGCGGAGGTCGCCCATGATGTGGAAGGCCAGCCGCAGTTCGGCCAGGACGCCGCGCATCATCTCGTCGGTCCGCGGGCTGCCGGCGAGCCCGGCCAGCGCCTGGTGGAAGTGGATGTTCGCGGTCGAGCACGCCTGCCAGTCGCCGGTGACGGCCGCCGCCTCGCCTGCCGTGACGGCGGCCCGCACGTCGGCCACGTCCCAGGGCGGCTTCGGGAGCCCCCGCACAGTGGCGCACTCCACGAGGCGCCGGACGCGGTAGATGTCCACGATGTCCGTATCGGTCAGGACGCGGACGAACGTCCCCCGGTTGAGCCGGTGGACGAGCAGCCGCTCGTGGGTGAGTAGCCGGAAGGCCTCCCGCAGGGTGTTGCGGGAGACGCCCAGCGCCCCGCAGATGCGCTCCTCCGAGAGCCGGGTGCCGGGCGGGAAGGAGCCTCGCGCTATCCGCTCCCGCAGGATGCCCGCCACGCGCTCGGCCGTGCTCGTACGCCCCAGCAGCGCCCGGTCCGCGGCCAGCTCCGACAGAGCGGCGGCCTGGCCTGCGGGCGCTCCCTCGGACGGCCCGGCGGGCGGATCCGCGGAGGGGCCCGCGGGCGAGCTGCCGGGCGGGCACGCGGCCGGTCCTGCGGTGCATCCCGCGCGGGGGGCGGGGGCAGCGGCGGGCGGGTCGGCGGTCATGGTGTGCTCCCTCGGGTGCAGGACACGGCCGGGCGGGACCCGGGTACGGGCGGCAGGTGGAGCCGGCGGCATCCGGGGGACCCGGGCGCCGGGCCCTCTTGCCGGATTGTTCAACAATCGCTTAGGTTGCTGGCGATGGACCGGATGATCGACCTTAACGCCGACCTCGGCGAGGGCTTCGGCCGCTGGCACCTGACCGACGACGAGGCGCTGCTCGCCTCGGTCACCAGTGCCAACGTCGCCTGTGGCTTCCACGCCGGCGACCCCGCCACCATGCGCCGCGTCTGCGAGCTGGCCGCCGAACGCGGCGTCCGCATCGGCGCGCAGGTCTCCTACCGCGACCTGGCCGGCTTCGGCCGCCGCGCCATGGATGTGCCCGCCGCCGAGCTGGCCGCCGAAGTGGCGTACCAGATCGGAGCTCTGGAGGTCTTCGCCCGCGCCGCCGGATCCACCGTCGCCTACGTCAAACCGCACGGCGCGCTCTACAACCGGGCCGTGCACGACGCCGGCCAGGCCGCGGCCGTGGTCGAGGGCGTACGGCTGGCCGGCGCCGCGACCGCCTCCGGCAGGCCGCTGCCGCTCCTGGGCCTGCCCGGCTCCCGCCTGCTGGCCGCGGCGGCCGAGGCCGGACTGCCCACCGTCGAGGAGGCGTTCGCCGACCGCAACTACCGCCCCGACGGCACCCTTGTGCCGCGCACCGAGCCGGACGCCGTCCTCCACGACGCCGAGCAGGTCGTCGAGCGGTCGGTGCGGCTCGCGCGGGACGGCGAACTCGTCGCCGCCGACGGCAGGGTGCTGCGTACCGGTGCCCGTTCGCTGTGCGTGCACGGGGACACCCCGGCCGCCGCCCGGCTGGCGGGCCGCGTCCGCGCGGAGCTCGCCACGGCCGGCGTCACCGTCCAGGCCTTCGCGTGACCGGGACCACCCCCGTGAAGCCCCACGTGCTGCCCGTGGGGCGGGACGGGCTGCTGGTCGAACTGGCCACGGCCGCGGAGTCCGAGGCGCTCCACGCCGAGCTGCTGCGGCGCCGCGCCGAGGGAACCCTGCCGCCCGTCGGCGAGATCGTGCCCGGCGCCAGGACCGTCCTGCTCGACGGCCTGCCCGGGCCCGGGGCAGTGCGCCGGCTGGCCGCCGAGCTGCCGGGGTGGGACGTGCCGCCGCTGACCGGCGGGACGGGCGCGGCCGTGGAGATCCCGGTCCGCTACGACGGGCCCGACCTCGCCGACGTCGCCGCCCTGTGGGGGGTGGCGGAGGACGAGGTGCCCCGCATCCACACCGCCGCCGCGTTCCGCGTCGCCTTCTGCGGCTTCGCCCCCGGCTTCGGCTACCTGACCGGGCTGGAGGAGCGGTACCACGTGCCGCGCCGCAAGGACCCGCGTACCCGGGTCCCCGCCGGGGCGGTCGGCCTCGCCGGCCCCTACACGGGCGTCTACCCGCGCTCCTCGCCCGGCGGCTGGCAACTCATCGGCACAGCGCCCGAGACGGTGCTGTGGGACACCGGCCGCACCCCCGCCGCGCTCCTCGCCCCCGGCACCCGCGTCCGTTTCGTCCCGCTGGATCCGCACGGGGCCGGTGCAGACCCACGCGGGTCCGCCGACGCGCCACGCCCGGCTGGAGGCGACCGTGGGAACTGACGGAACCGGGCCGGGCGACGGCCTGGAGGTGCTGCGGGCGGGGGTGCTGACCACCGTCCAGGACCTGGGCCGCACCGGGTACGCCCACCTCGGCGTGCCCCGCTCCGGCGCGCTCGACCTGGCCGCGCACCGTCTCGCCGGCCGGCTGCTCGGCAACCCGGAGGCGGCCGCCACCTTGGAGACCACTCTCACCGGATGCACCGTGCGTGCCCTGCGCCCCACCGTCGCCGTCGTCACGGGGGCACCCTGCCCGGTGACCGTCGCCGGACGGCCCGCCCCGTGGGGGCAGCCGGTCCGTGTCCCCGCCGGTGCCGTCCTCGATGTCGGTGCCGCCACCCACGGTGTCCGCTCCTACGTGGGGTTCGCCGGGGGAGTGGGGGCCGAGCCGGTGCTGGGCAGCCGCTCCACCGACCTGCTCTCCGGGCTCGGGCCCGCCCCCTTGGCCGAGGGCGCCGTGCTGCGCCTGGGAGCTCCGCGTACGCGCCGCGCGCCCGTCCCACCGGACGCGGCCCCCTGGGGCGGTCCGCCGCGGGAACTGGTGCTGCCCGTGGTGCTCGGGCCCCGCGCGGGCTGGTTCACCTCCGTGGGGGTGCGCACCCTGCTGACCGGCGGCTACCGGGTGTCGGCCGCCAGCAACCGGATCGGGCTGCGCCTGGAGGGGCCGGCCCTGGAGCGGGCGCGGGAGGGCGAGTTGGCCAGCGAGGGGATGCCGACGGGCGCGGTGCAGGTGCCGCCCGAGGGCCGCCCCGTCATCTTTCTGGCCGACCATCCGACGACCGGCGGCTACCCCGTGGTGGGCGTCGTCCCGCCCGAGGGCCTCGACGCCGCCGCCCAGGCCCCGCCGGGAACCCCGGTCCGCTTCACCCTCGCGGGGCCCTGAACCCGCGGGCTTCTGAACCCGCGAGCCCTGGGCCCCGCTCAGCGGAATCCGTCCTCCGCAGCTCCGTTGCCGTCTCCCGCTGCCGCCGCCGTCCCCTCAGGAGTCCGCGCTCTCCTCCGGTGCGGTCACGGCGATGAGCTGGCAGACCGTCTCGATGTCGATCTTCACCTGGGCGATGGAGGCCCGGCCGGACAGCCAGGTGATGAGCGCCGAGTGCCAGGTGTGCTCGATGACGCGGACCGCCGACAGCTGCGCGGGGGAGGGCTCGCCCTCCAGGCCCATGGCGTCCAGGATGATGGCCGTCGTCAGCCGGGAGACGGTGTCCACCTCCGGACTGACGGAGCGGTCGGCGAAGTTGAGGGCGCGGACCATCGCGTCGGCCAGTTGCGGCTCGCGTTGCAGGGCGCGGAAGGCGCGCATCAGGGTCTTGGCGACGCGGGCGGCGGCCTCGGTCTCCTCGGGGGGACGCTTGTGCAGCGTCTCGTGCATGTGCTGCAACTGGTCCTGCATGGTGGCCACCAGCAGGTGCACCTTGGAGGGGAAGTAGCGGTAGAGCGTGCCGAGGGCCACGTGGGAGACCTCGGCGACCTCCCGCATCTGCACCGCGTCGAACCCGCCCTTCCGGGCCAGTTGGGCGCTGGCGTGCAGGATGCGGCGGCGCCGGGCCTCCTGGCGCTCGGTCAGCGGCGGCGACTGCGTGAGGGACTGCGCGAGCGACTGGGGGCGCGGCTGCGGGCGCGCCGACCGCGCGCTTCGCGCCGTGGGCCGGGGCCCGGTCTGCGGCTGCGACTGGGCGTGGGGCTGGGGCTTGGGCTGCGGCGGTGTCGGCATCGCGTTGTTCGTCCCGTTTCCGTGGCGTCGTGAAGCCCTGTGGTGAGCCGTGCATTGTTGCAGGCCCCTCAGGGGTGGCGCGAATCACCTGCTCCGGTGGCTCGCCAGAAGTGACTGGCCGGTAAATTCTTCACTCCGGGACCAGTCCGGGGCGCGTCCGAGGCGGTGCCACCCGCCCCGCTGCGTCCCTCCCGGATGTCAACCTGAAACTTGTTCTAGGTTAGCGCGAGCGGCTACGCTCCGGCGGAACGCAGCGACGAAGGGGGCCGCGAGTGACCGGTCAGGCCGTGACGGACCGCCCGCTGCGCATCGCGCTGCTGACGTACAAGGGGAACCCCTTCTGCGGCGGCCAGGGCGTCTACGTACGCCACCTCTCGCGCGAACTCGCCCGCCTCGGCCACGAGGTCGAGGTCATCGGCGCCCAGCCCTACCCGGTGCTCGACGACATCCCCGAGGCGCAGGGCCGCCTCTCCCTCACCGAGCTGCCCAGCCTCGACCTCTACCGCCAGCCGGACCCCTTCCGCACCCCGAAGCAGGCCGAGTACCGCAACTGGGTCGACCTGTTGGAGGTCGGCACGATGTGGACCGGCGGCTTCCCCGAGCCGCTCACCTTCTCGCTGCGGGCCCGCCGCCATCTCGCCGCCCGGCGCGGCGAGTTCGACGTCGTCCACGACAACCAGACACTCGGCTACGGCCTCCTCGGCGGCCCCGCGGCGCTCGGCGCCCCGCTGGTGACCACCATCCACCACCCGGTCACCGTCGACCGCAAGCTGGAGCTGGAGGCCGCCCACGGGTGGCGCCGGCAGGTCTCCGTCCGCCGCTGGTACGGCTTCACCCGCATGCAGCGCCGCGTCGCCCGTCGGCTGCCCTCGGTGGTGACCGTCTCGGGATCCTCCCGGCAGGAGATCGCCGACGACCTGGACGTGCGCACCGACCGCATCCACGTGGTGCCCATCGGCGCCGACGCCCGGCTGTTCGCGCCCGACCCGGCGGTGGCCGAGGTGCCGGGGCGGGTCGTGACGACCTCCAGCGCCGACGTCCCCCTCAAGGGACTCGTCTTCCTCGTCGAGGCGCTGGCCAAGGCGCGCACCGAGCAGCCGGAGGCCCACCTGGTCGTGGTCGGCAAGCGGCCCACCCGCGGGCCGGTCGCCGACGCCATCGAGGACCACGGCCTGGCCAGTGCCGTGGAGTTCGTCAAGGGCATCACCGACGCCGAACTCGCAGCCCTGCTGCGCTCCGCGCAGATCGCCTGCGTCCCCTCCCTGTACGAGGGCTTCTCGCTGCCCGCGGCCGAGGCCATGGCCACCGGCACCCCGCTGCTGGCCACCACCGGCGGGGCCATCCCGGAGGTCGCCGGCCGGGACGGTGAGACCTGCCTCGCGGTACCGCCCGGTGACGCGGGGGCGCTCGCCGCGGGGCTCGTACGCCTGCTCGGCGACCCCGCGCTGCGGACCCGCCTCGGTGCCGCCGGGAGGGAGCGGGTGCTGCGGAAGTTCACCTGGGAGAGGGCGGCGGCCGGCACCGTCGAGTGCTACCGCGCCGCCATGGGGGAGGCCACCCGCCCGGCCCCGCCCCCCGTGGTACGGCCACCCGCCGAGCCGGTGCGTGCCGCCGCCGACAGCCGCTGACCCGGCAGCCGCCGTCCCCGCCCCCCTGCCCCCTCCCTGCCCCCCCCGCCCCCTCCGACCCGCGCCCCCGCCCGCCCGACTTACCGGAAGGCTGACCGCCCGTGCTGACCGTGGACTTCTCCCGCTTCCCGCTCGCTCCCGGCGATCGCGTGCTCGATCTGGGGTGCGGGGCAGGACGGCACGCCTTCGAGTGCTACCGGCGCGGAGCACGCGTGGTGGCGCTCGACCGCAACGCCGAGGAGATCCGCGAGGTCGCCACCTGGTTCGCCGCCATGGCCGAGGAGGGCGAGGCCCCGCAGGGCGCCACCGCGACCGCCATGGAGGGTGACGCGCTGGCCCTCCCGTTCCCCGACGCGTCCTTCGACGTCGTGATCATCTCCGAGGTCATGGAGCACATCCCCGACGACAAGGGCGTCCTCGCCGAGATGGTGCGCGTCCTCAAGCCCGGTGGCCGGATCGCGGTCACCGTGCCGCGCTACGGGCCCGAGAAGGTCTGCTGGGCCCTCAGCGACGCCTACCACGAGGTCGAGGGCGGCCACATCCGCATCTACCGGGCCACCGAACTCCTCGGCAGGATGCGCGAGGCCGGGCTGCGCCCCTACGGCACCCACCACGCGCACGGGCTGCATGCCCCCTACTGGTGGCTCAAGTGTGCGTTCGGAGTCGACCGCGACGGTGACGAGGCAGCACTGCCGGTGCGCGCCTACCACAAGCTGCTGGTGTGGGACATCATGAAGCGCCCGCTGGCCACCCGCCTCGCCGAACGCGCCCTCGACCCGTTGATCGGCAAGAGCTTCGTCGCCTACGCGACCAAGCCCCATCTGCCGCACCACGCAGCCGCCGACCCCTCCGACGCCGCCGGGCGCGACGCCGGCCGGCCCGCGGCGGCGGCCCGGTGACCAGCCCGGAGCGCACCGAGCGGCTCGTCCTGCCCGGCGTCCTGACCGCCGCGCAGGCCCGGCAGACGGTGGCCGGCGTCCTCGCCCAGCAGCGCGGGGACGGCGCCATACCCTGGTACCGCGGCCACCACCTGGACCCGTGGGACCACGTGGAGGCCGCCATGGCCCTGGACGCCGCCGGCGAGCACGACGGCGCCGAGGCCGCCTACCGCTGGCTGGCCCGGCATCAGCAGCCCGACGGTTCCTGGTACGCCGCCTATGCCGACGGGGACGCGGCAGCCCCCACCGACCGCACGCGCGAGAGCAACTTCTGCGCCTACCCGGCCGTCGGCGTCTGGCACCACTACCTGGCCACCGGGGACGATGCCTTCCTGGACCGGATGTGGCCCGTCGTCGTCGCCGCCGTCGAGTTCGTCCTCGGCCTCCAGCAGCCGGGCGGGCAGATCGGGTGGAAGCGCGAGGCCGACGGCACCGCGTGCACCGACGGGCTGCTGACCGGCTCCTCGTCCATCCACCACGCGCTGCGCTGCGCGCTGGCGATGGCCGAGCACCGCGAGGAGCCGCAGCCCGACTGGGAGCTGGCCGCGGGCTGGCTCGGCCACGCCGTGCGCCGCCACCCGGAACGGTTCCTCGACAAGAGCCGCTACTCCATGGACTGGTACTACCCCGTCCTCGGCGGCGCCCTGCGCGGCCCCGCCGCCGAGAAACGTATCCAGGAAGGCTGGGACCGTTTCGTCGTCCCCGGGCTGGGCTGCCGCTGCGTGGTGCCCAACCCGTGGGTCACCGGCGGCGAGAGCGCCGAACTCGCCCTCGCGCTGTGGGCCATGGGCGAGTCCGACCACGCGCTGGACGTGCTCCGCTGGATGCAGCACCTGCGCGCCGAGGACGGCATGTACTGGACGGGGTACGTCTTCGAGAACGAGGCCGTCTGGCCGGTGGAGCGCACCACCTGGACCGCCGGAGCGCTGCTGCTGGCCGTCGCCGCGCTGGGCGGCGACGACGCGACGGTCCAGGTCTTCCGCGGCGACGCCCTGCCCGCCGGTCTGGACCCCGACTGCTGCTGAGCGCCCCCGGTCCCCGGTGTGGCCCGGGCCCGGGCCGGCCGGGTCCGCCGAGCAGGCCGGGGAAAACGCTCCCGGTCGGCGCAACTCCGCGTCCATGATGGGGTGATGGGTTACGCGAAGGTGGCCGAGGCGACCGCTGCGGGGTGGCTCCAGGAGCGGCTCACACAGTTCGACGGGACGGTGGCCGGTGTGGTGCCGGGCGGCTTCGCGGCGTATGCGCGGATCCTGCATCCGGCCTACCGCGACCAGGTGGCCGTCCCCTGGCACGTCGTGGCCGCTGCCAACGGTCGCCGTGCGCACCCGCTGATGCAGTGGGAGCAGATCGTCGGGGTCCGGCACGCGCGGGAGCAGCCGGGAGTATGGGACACGGTGCCCTACGAGGGGAACGTGCCCGAGGCGGTGCTGGAGCCACTCGCCGGGGTTCTGCGCGGACACACGGACACACCGGGGTCGTGCTGGTTCGGGCTGTGGGAAGGGTGGGGGGACTCGGCCGTCGGCCCGGGAGAGACGGCTGGGTTCGGGATTCCGGACCGGGCGATGCTGCTGCTGGCCGGCCCCCTGGAGACGGTGTTCCGCACGTCGCTGCGGCCCGGACCGTGGGAGGCCGACGCCGACGACCCGTCAGTGGCTGTGGCTGTGGCCGTGGGACCCGGCCCCTCCGCGGTCGGCGAACCGTCGGCCGGTGATCCGTTCTGGCGCTCACCCAACCTGTGGTGGCCCGACGACCGCAGCTGGTGCGTCGCGACCGACATCGACTTCACCTGCACCTACGTAGGTGCCTCGGAAGCGTGCGTGGAGGCCGTGCTGGCGGCGGAGGGCGTCGAAGCCTACCGGGCCCGCTCGACCGACCCGGTCACCGGGCGGAGCGACCGGCTCAACCCGCCCGCGGTCGAGGGTCCAACCGCCTGAGAGCACCCTCATCAGGTGTTGAGCTCCGCCAGAACCCGCAGCGTGTCCGGGTCGGGGGCCAGCACCAGCAGGTCCGTCACCGGGCCGCTGCGCCAGGCCGCCAGCCGCTTCGCGACGCGGGCGCGGGGGCCCACCAGGGAGATCTCGTCCGCGAAGGAGTCGGGCACGGCGCGTACCGCCTCCTCCCGGCGCCCCTCGGCGAACAGCTCCTGCACGCGGCGGGCTTCCTCGGCGTACCCCATCCGTGCCATCAGTTCGGCGTGGAAGTTGCGGCGTGCGTGGCCCATGCCGCCGATGTAGAAGCCGAGCATGGCCTTGACGGGCAGCAGCCCCTCGGCGACGTCGGCGCAGACCCGGGCCTGCGCCATCGGCGCGACCAGGAAACCGGGCGGTGCCTCACGCAGCGCCGCCTCGTGGACCGCGGCACGCGAGGGCGACCAGTACAGGGGCAGCCAGCCGTCGGCGAGGCGGGCGGTCTGCGCGACGTTCTTCGGCCCCTCCGCGCCGAGCAGCACCGGCAGGTCGGCGCGGAGCGGGTGGGTGAGGGGCTTGAGCGGCTTGCCCAGACCGGTGCCGTCCGTTCCGGTGTAGGGGTGCGTGTGGTAGCGCCCCGCCAGCTTTACGGGCGCCTCGCGGCGCAGGACCTGGCGTACGACGTCCACGTATTCGCGGGTCGACGTCAAGGGGGAGGAGGGGAACGGGCGGCCGTACCAGCCCTCCACCACCTGGGGGCCGGAGAGACCGAGGCCGAGCAGCATCCGGCCGCCGGACAGGTGGTCGAGGGTGAGCGCGTGCATGGCGGTGGCGGTGGGGGTGCGGGCCGCCATCTGCGCGACGGCCGTGCCCAGGCGGATGCGGGAGGTATGGGCGGCGATCCAGGTGAGCGCGGTGAACGCGTCCGAGCCCCAGGACTCGGCCGTCCACACCGAGTGGTAGCCCAGCTCCTCCGCCTGGCGGGCGAGTTCCAGATGACGGGGATCGGGGCCGCGGCCCCAGTAGCCGAGCGCCAGTCCGAGCCGCATCGCCGTGCCCCTCTCCGTCGGTTCTCCGCCGTCTCGGGCCCCGACCCGATGGCTGACAAGCCGTCAGGTCGCCGCGGCAGCGTACGGCAACGGCCCCCCGCCCGGAAGGGCGAGGGGCCGTGCACGACAGCGTGCGCGGTGTCAGCCGCGCTGGATGTTCGAGGTGTCCTGGAGGATGCCCCGGCGTCCGTCCTGCGTCTGCGCGATCAGGGCCTGGCCACGCTGCTCCACCGCCAGGTACCAGGTGCCCGGCGCCAGTTCGGCGATCGGCTGGGGCGAGCCGTCCTCCGGGAAGAGGGGCCGCGCCATCGGGACGGCGAACCAGAACGGCTGGAAAGCCGCGTCCTGGGGGGCGCCCGGGGCGCCCTGCGCGCCCCCGTGGGGCTGCCCGGGTCCGGGCTGACCCGGGCCCGGCTGACCGTACTGCGGCTGGCCGGGCTGGCCGGGCTGCGCACCGTAGGGACCGGGCTGGCCGGCCTGCGGCCCGCCCGGGTAGCCGTAGCCGCCGCCCTGCTGCGGGTACTGCTGGCCGTAGGGGCCCGGCGCCCCCGGGGTCCCGCCGCCCGCGGGGACCAGCGGCGCGTTGAGGGCCGGAACGACGGGCGTGATGAACGCGGCGACCGTGGCGACGAGCGTGGCGATCAACCCCAGGATGGCGCCGACGCTCACGCTGGCCCCGTCCGGCGACAGGATCAGCGACCACACCGATGCCCACAGCGAGGTCACGATCAGGCTCGTACCGAGCTGCGGCAGGGTGACGGCACCGAACTTGCGGCCCTCCGGCAGGAAGCGGCCGACGATCAGCAGGACGGCGCCGATGATCCCTGCCAGGAACACCGAGGGGAGGATGATCAGGAGCTGATCCGTGTCTCCCCAGGCGTTGAAGCTGGGCGCCTTGTCACAGTACTCGGCAGGGCCGTCGCACTCTGCGGAGAAGTAGTCGAGGAACGAAGCGATGAACAGCAGCACCGCTGCTCCTATCACCGCACCGTCGCCTCGCGTGAGCGAGCGGATGTTCACGTGGGGTCCTTAATCGGTCTGGTCATGGTTGGAGTCTGCCGGGGGTGAGCACCCCATCGTACGGATGACACTACGGGCCGCTCCCTGGGGTTCGCTGCTCGGTTTCACCGTTTCCCCTCATGCGGGGTGAGGAAAGCGGTGATCCCGTCCGTGACCCCGTCTGCCGCCTTTTCGCGCCACTTCGCCGACGTGAGGTTCGCGGCGTCCCGCGCGTCACGCATGTTGCCGCATTCGAGGAAGACCTTGGGCACCTTACTCAGGTTGAGACCCCCCAGGTCGGCCCTGGTGTCCAAGCCGTTGCCGTCCCCAAGGTAGTTGGCGGGGCGTTCGCCGGTGGCCGCTCGGAAAGCGTTCCGCAGATCGGTACCGAATCGTCGAGAAGGCGTGACGATCGCGCGGGTGTCCGCGACCCCCTTGTGGACCGATGCGGGAAGAATCACATGGAAACCACGGCTCCCACTGGGCGCCCCGTCGGCATGGAGCGAAATGGCCGCGTCCGCTTGCGCCCGATTTCCCTTTTCCGCGCGTTCATCCACGCATGGGCCGTACGGTTCGTCGCCGTCATGCGTGAACCGGACCGTGGCCCCGCTCTCCCGCAGCTGTGTACGGACGCGGCGCGCCAGGTCGAGCGTGAAGTCGGCCTCCGCGTAACCGGAATTGGTCGCGGTGCCCGTGGTGTCGCATTCCTTCTTTCCCGTGCCGATATCGACGGACCGGGAAATCTTGCCGGGCTGGTCGCGGTTGTGCGGATTGTGGCCCGGGTCGACGAGGATCACCTTGCCGCTCAGCGGCTCGTCCGCGGACTTGTGCTTCCCCCGCCCCGCACCGTCACCGGCGCCGTCCGCGCCACCCGGCTTCCCGGAGCTCGCGCGGTCGTTCCCCTTTCCCCCGGCCTTCCCGTCGTCGTCGCCGTGCCCGCCGGACGCCCCGCACCCGGCGGCACCCAGGCACACGAGTCCGGCAGCCACCGCCGCCGCAAGCTGCCGGCCCGCTCGCCGCCGTCGCTCCACACCGCCTCCATTCGACACGGCCGTAGATCGTAGGCCCTCCCCTCGGCACGGCCCAGCGCGAGAGGAAGGCATGGCTCAGCGGCGCCGCAGCACCCGCAGCGAGCCCGTGGCCGGGCCCGCGGCGTAGTCGCCCGAGGCCAGGGCCCGTTCGTGGAGGTGATGCGGGGCCTGCCCACCGTCCGCCGGGTCGGGGAAGACGTCGTGGATGACCAGCAGCCCGCCCGCGGCCAGGTGCGGCGCCCATCCCGCGTAGTCCGCCGCGGCGTGCTCCTCGGTGTGACCGCCGTCGATGAAGACCAGCCCCAGCGGCGTGCCCCACACCGCCGCCACCTGCGGGGAGCGACCCACCAGCGCGACCACGTGCTCCTCCAGGCCCGCGGCGTGCAGCGTGCGCCGGAACGTGGGCAGCGTGTCCATCCGGCCCACCACCGGGTCCACGACCTCCGGGTCGTGGTACTCCCAGCCCGGCTGCTGCTCCTCGCTGCCGCGGTGGTGGTCCACGGTGAGGGCCACGACCCCGGCCCTGCGTGCGGCGTCCGCGAGCAGCAGGGTCGAGCGCCCGCAGTAGGTACCCACCTCCAGCAACGGCAGCCCGAGTGCCCCGGCTTCGGCCGCCGCGGCGTACAACGCCAGTCCCTCGTCCCGCGGCATGAACCCCTTCGCCGCCTCGAACGCGGCGAGCGTGCGGGGTGAGGGGGTGCGCTGGTCCATCGCCGGTTCCTTCGCTCTCGTGGGCGTGCGCCCGTCATCTGCCCTGCCGCCCGTACGCCTGGCGCGCCGTGCACCCGCGTTCCGCACGGCGGCAGCGGGCGAAAGGTCCTGCCCATGCTGCCCCACGCCGCCTCCCGGCCCGGCGGCAGGTACCCGCACCGCACCGTCGACGACCACGGGCGTTTCCGGCTCCGGCCACGGGAGCGAGCGGGCCGGCTGCGGCGAGGTGCCGGCGGAGCCGCCGCACCTTCCCTCTTACTGGAACGTGTTCTACTGTGCCCCGCATGGCCAACGGGAGCACAGCCGCAGGCGGCGCCGGCGGCATCGGCATCACCCAGGAACAGCGGGACCTGGCCGCCTCCGTGCGGGGCTGGCTGACGCGTGCGGTCCCCGACGAGGAGCGGCGCAAGGCGCTGGAGGCCCCGCCGGTCCTGGAGCGGCCGGCCCACTGGGACGGGCTGGCCCGGCAGGGGCTGTGCGGGCTCCACCTGCCGGAGGCGGTGGGCGGCGCGGGCGGCACGCTCCTCGACCTGGCGGTCGTGCTGGAGGAGACGGGCCGGGCTGCGCTGCCCGGCCCGTACCTGCCGCACGTCCTGGTGGCCGAACTCCTGCACCAGGCAGGCGGCGACACCGCACTCCTGGAACAGCTGGCCTCCGGCGATCGCGTCGCCGCTGTCGCCCTCACTCCCGGCTCCCTCATCGCGACGCCCACCGCCGACGGCACCTCCTGCGTTCTCGACGGCACCGCCCCGCCCGTCCTCGGAGGCGCCCATGCCGATCTCCTCGTGCTGCCCGCGCGACCCGCCGCCGGGCCGGCCTCGGACACGGACGCCGACACCGCCGGCGCCGGCGCAGGCGGTGTCGGCGGTCCGCTCTGGTACGCCGTCGACACCGCCGGGCTCGACGTACGCCCGCACGAGGGCGCCGACCCGTTGCGGACCACCGCCGAGGTGACCGTGCGCGGTGCCCGGGTGACCGCGGACCGCCTGCTCCCGCTCGACGGCGACCTCGTACAGGATGTGGCGGCGGTGCTGCTGTCCGCGGAGGCGTGCGGTCTCGCCGCCTGGGCGCTGGGCGCGGCCGTCGACCACGCGGTGACGCGCGAGCAGTTCGGGCGGCCCATCGGCCAGTTCCAGGCCGTCAAGCACCTGTGCGCCGACATGCTCGTCCGCCTCGAACAGGCCCGCGCCCTCACCTGGGACGCGGCGCGGGCGGCACGCGAGGGGGAGCCGGAGACCCCGCGGCCGGTCCGCGGCCTGACGGCGGCGCTCGCCGCGTCGGCCGCGCTGGAAGCTGCCTTCAGCTGCGCCAAGGACTGCATCCAGATCCTCGGCGGTGTCGGCTTCACCTGGGAGCACGACGCGCACCTGTACCTGCGCCGTGCGGTGGTGGCCCGGCAACTGCTCGGCACCGGCGCCACCCATCGGCTGCGGGCCGCCCGGCTCGCGGGCGGCGGTGCGCGGCGCCGGCTGCGCACGGAGCTGCCGCCCGAGGCGGAGGCCCACCGCCGGGCCGCCCGCGAGGTGATCGCGCCGCTGCAAGGCCGGGAACCGGCCGCCGTACGCCGGGCCCTGGCCCCGACCGGATACGCGGCCCCGCACCTGCCGCAGCCGTACGGCCTGGGTGCCGGGCCGGTGCGGCAACTGGCGGTGCAGCGCGAGCTGGACGAGGCGGGGGTGCGGATCAGCGATCTGGGCATCGCCACCTGGGTGGTGCCCTCGCTCCTCACCTACGGCACCGAGGCGCAGCGCGAACGCCATCTGCTGCCCACGCTCCGTGGGGACGTCCTGTGGTGCCAGCTGTTCTCCGAACCGGAGGCCGGCTCGGATTTGGCCTCGCTGCGGACCCGCGCGGAGCGCACCGCGCAGGGCGGGTGGCGCGTCAACGGTCAGAAGGTGTGGACGTCGGCCGCCCAGTGGGCGCAGTGGGGCATCCTGCTGGCGCGTACGGACCCGGAGGCGCCCAAGCACGAGGGGCTGACGTTCTTCCTCGTCGACATGGCGCACACCCCCGGCGTCCAGGTGCGGCCCCTCAAGGAGATCACCGGGGACGCCCTGTTCAACGAGGTCTGGTTCGACGGCGCCGTGCTGCCGGCCGACGCGGTGGTCGGCGAGGTGAACGACGGCTGGCGCGTGGCCCGGCACACCCTCGGCAACGAGCGCGTCCACATGGCCGACCAGGTCACCTTCAGCACGGGCCTGGAGGCGCTTCTGGCACGGGTGGCGGCGGACGACGGGCCCGGGGACACGGACGCGGACCGGGGCGCGGAGGCCGGGGTCGACGACACCGTACGGGAGCGCGTCGGCGCGCTGACCGCGGAGGCGCACGCGCTGGCCTGCATCGGGCTGCGCACCACGCTCCAGCAGGTCGAAGGTGTGGATCCCGGTGCGGGCGCCAGCGTCCGCAAGCTCATCCAGACCCCGCACCAGCAGCGGATCGCGGAACTGGCGCTCGAACTCCTGGGATCCGGGGGCGCGGTGCGCGAAGGCGCGGGGGAGCGGGCCGTCCACGGCCTGTTGATGTCCCGCTGTCTGACGATCGCCGGCGGCACCACCCAGGTACAGCTCAACGTGGTGGCCGAACGCCTGCTCGGACTGCCCCGCGACCCGGAGCCCCGCCCCCTGAGCTGAGCGCCCCTGCCACCGAAGCGCCCCTACCACCGAGGAGCAGCAGCCATGACCGGAAAGGCGTTCGTCGTCGGCGTCGGGACGACCCCCTTCGTCAAACCCGAGACCCGCGAGTGGCAGTACTGGGACATGGCCAAGGAGGCGGGGAACGCGGCGCTCACCGACGCGGGGCTGGACTACGGCCTCGTCGAGCAGGCCGTGGTCGGCTACTGCTACCAGGCCTCGACCGCCGCCCAGCGGGCCGTCTACGAACTGGGCCTCACGGGCATCCCCGTCTACAACGTCAACAACAACTGCGCCACCGGCGCGACGGCGCTGACGATGGCGCGGCAGTTCGTCGCCGCCGGGATCGACGACTGCGTGCTCGCGCTCGGCTTCGAGAAGATGAAGAAGGGCGCCCTGGGCGCCGGTTCGGACGGCGGGGACTTCGCGACCTCTCCCGTCGCCCGGCACTACGGCGTGATGGCGGCCCGGCACGGCTTCGTAGCGACCCCGCCCACCGCCCAGATCTTCGGCAACGCCGCCCGTGAGCACCAGGAGCGGTACGGCACCACGCGCGAGCAGCTCGCCGCCGTGGCCGTCAAGAACCACCGCCACTCGGCGGCCAACCCGAACGCGCAGTTCCGCGACGTGTACGAGCCGGGCGATGTCCTCGGCGCCAGGGTCGTCCACGATCCGCTGACCAAACTCCAGTGCTCGCCCACCTCCGACGGTGCGGCCGCCGTCGTCGTCGCCTCCGAGCGCTTCGTCGCGGAACACGGCCTGGCCGACCGGGCCGTCCGGATCGCCGGACAGGCCATGACGACGGACACCGAGGAGACCTTCGCCTCCGGCTCGTGCATCGACGTCGTGGGCCGGCCCGTCTCCCGGGAGGCCGCCGCCCGCGCGTACGAGGAGAGCGGCCTGGGCATCGAGGACGTCGACGTGATCGAGCTGCACGACTGCTTCTCCGTGAACGAACTGCTCACCTACGAGGCGTTGGGCATGTGCGCCGAGGGGGCGTCCGGCAGCCTGGTGGCCGACGGCGCCACCACCTACGGGGGCCGTTGGGTGGTCAACCCCTCCGGTGGCCTCATCTCCAAGGGCCACCCACTGGGCGCCACCGGCCTCGCCCAGTGCGCCGAACTCGTCTGGCAGTTGCGCGGCACCGCCGGGCCCCGCCAGGTGGACGGCGCCCGCGTCGGCCTGGCCCACAACATCGGCCTGGGCGGCGCCGCGGTGGTGACGCTGCTGCGCAGGTGAGACCGGCTGCGCGGCGGGGTACGACAATACGGCCGGGGTTGTGGAAAAACCGGCGGGCCCCGATCCGGGCTGATGACACACTGCTGCCATGCCCCGAGCCGCACTCTCCGTCGACGCAGACCCCGGCACGGCCGCCGGGACGACCCGCCTGTGGCCGGTCGTCCTGGCCGCCTGCGCGGGTCAGTTCCTCGTCGTGCTCGACGTCTCCGTCGTCAACGTGGCGCTGCCGTCCATGCGGGACACACTGGCGCTGTCCGAGGCAGGACTCCAGTGGGTCGTCAACGCCTACACCCTCACCTTCGCCGGGCTGATGCTGCTGGGCGGGCGGGCAGCCGACCTGTACGGGCGCAAGAAGGTCTTCTTGGCGGGGCTGGCGCTGTTCACCGTCGCGAGCCTGGCCGGCGGCCTGGCCCAGGAGCCGTGGCACCTGCTGGTCGCCCGCGGGGTGCAGGGCATGGGGGCGGCGATCCTGGCGCCCGCCACCCTCACCCTGCTGACGACCTCCGTCCCCGAGGGCCCGGCCCGCACGAAGGCGATCGCGACCTGGTCGGCGGTGGGCGCGGGCGGTGGCGCGGCGGGCGGCCTGGTCGGCGGGGTGCTCACCGACGCGCTGTCCTGGCGCTGGGTGCTGCTGATCAACGTCCCCATCGGCGCGCTGGTCGTCGCGGCGGCTGCCGTCCGGCTCACCGAGAGCCGCGCCCAGACGGCCCGCCGCCTCGACGTGCCCGGTGCGCTGCTCGTCACCCTGGGCCTGGGCGCCGTGGCTTACGGCATCGTGCGGACGGACAGCGCGGGCTGGAGTGCACCCGGCGCGCTGGTCCCGCTGTGCGGCGGGCTGGCGATGCTCGGGGCGTTCGTCGCCGTGGAGGCCCGCGCGCCCGAGCCGCTGGTGCCGCTGCGGCTCTTCCGCAGCCGTGCCGTGTCGGCCGCGAACGTGTCCATCTTCATCAATGGGCTGGCCATGTTCGCGATGTGGTACTTCCTGTCGCTCTACACCCAGAACGTGCTCGGCTACACGCCGCTCCAGGCGGGCTTCGCGCTGATCCCGCACTCGTTGACGATCGTGCTCGGCTCGCAGGTGGCGCCGTACCTGATGGCCCGCGTCGGCGACCGGTACCTGGCGGTGCTCGGCTCCGCCATGGCCGGGCTCGGCTACCTGTGGCAGGGCACCATGCCCGCCGACGGCAGGTACGTGACGGCGATCCTGGGGCCCGGCGTGCTGATGGCGCTCGGCGCGGGGCTGGCGGCCACCCCGCTGGCCACCATCGCGACGGCCACCGACGACCCGGGCGAGGCGGGACTGCTCTCCGGCCTGTTCGGTACCGGTCGCACCATGGGCGGTGCCCTGGGTCTGGCCGTCCTCTCCACGGTGGCCGCGGCCCGCATCGACGGCGGTCACGACCCCGACTCGCTGGCCGCCGGCTACGGCGCGGCCTTCTTCGCCGGCGCGGCCCTGTTGGCCGCCTGCGTGCTGTTCATGCTCCTCGCCCTGCCCAGGACGGTGCGGCCGGGCCCGCACCGGACGGCCGAGCCCGAGCGGGCCGCCGGGACCGGCGAGGACCCGGGCGTCGGCGTCGCGCCAGGACCTGGCGGGGGGCCGAGACCTGGGGCGGAGCCGGAACCTGGCGTGGAGCCGGGTTCGGCGTGAGTCCGGGCGCGGGACCGCGGGGGCCCGCACGGGTCGGGGGCCGGGCGCGGGCCGGTGCCCGGGTGCCGAGCAGGACCCGGACCGAGCCCGGGGCCTGCCGTGACCGCCGACTACAGCCAGCCGTTCTGCCGGGCCGTGCGGACGGCCTCCATCCGGTTGCGGGTGGCGGTCTTGCCGATGGCGGCCGACAGATAGTTGCGTACGGTCGCCCCCGACAGGTGGAGCCGGGCGGCGATGTCGGCGACGGTCGACCCGTCGGCGGCCGCCGAGAGCACCTCGCACTCGCGCCGGGTCAGCGGATTGGGGCCCGCGCTCAGCGCTGCGGCCGCCAGTCCGGGGTCGATGACGCGCTCGCCGGCCAGCACCTTGCGGATCGCGCCGGCCAGTTCCTCGACGGGCCCGTCCTTGACGAGGAAACCGCTGGCGCCCGACTCCATGGCACGGCGCAGATAGCCGGGCCGGCCGAACGTGGTGAGGATGAGCACGGCGCAGTCGGGCAGGCGCTGGTGCAGTTCGGCGGCGGCGTCCAGCCCGCTGCTGCCGGGCAGTTCGATGTCGAGCAGCGCGACATCGGGCCGCTCTCGCAGTGCGGTGGGGACGATGTCGTCCCCGGAGGCGACCTGCGCGACGACCTCCATGTCCTCCTCCAGGTCGAGCAGCAGGGCGAGCGCGCCGCGCATCATGCCCTGGTCCTCCGCCAGCAGCACCCTGGTCACTCTTCCGTCCTCCCTGCGGCCGTGCCGCCGGTCGCCTCCGTGTCCACCGGCAGCTCGGCCACCACGCGGAAGCCGCGCCGCCCGTCGGGGCCCCCGTCCAGGCTGCCACCGGCCGCGGCCAGCCGTTCGGCCAGCCCTTTCAGCCCGGTCCCGGCCCGGCCCCCGCCCTCCTCGGAGCCTAGGGGAGCGGGCGGCCCGGCGGGTCCGCGGCCGTCGTCGGTGACCGTCAGCTTCACCCGGTCCGCCGCCGTGCGCACCTCGATCTCGCAGCGGTCCGCGCCGCTGTGCCGCACGGTGTTGGTGACGCTCTCGCGCACCACCCAGCCCAGCAGCGCCTCGGCCTGCGGCGGCAGCGGCGGGCCCGCCCAGCGGACGGCCGGCTCGATGGTGGCCGCCTCCAGCACGGAGCGGGCCCGTTCCAGTTCGGTGTTCAGGCTGCCCTCCCGGTAGCCGCTGACCGCCTCGCGGATCTCGGTCAGCGCCTGCCGGCCGACGGCTTCGATGTCGGCGGCCTGCGCCAGGGCGGCCTCCATGTTGCGGCTGCCCAGGCGGCGCACGGCTTCCGCCTTGACGACGACCACCGAGAGGGTGTGGCCCAGCAGGTCGTGCAGGTCACGGGAGAAGCGCAGCCTCTCCCGCTCGACGGCGGTACGGGCCAGCTCCTCCCGGGTCTCCTGCAGTTGCCGCACGGTGTCGAAGAGACCCAGCACCGCGGCGGTCACCATGCCGGAGAGGAAGGTGCCGTAGCCGATGCTCATGGCGCTGTGGACGGAGCCGTGGCCGTGGTCCCAGCTCGCGACGAGGCCGGCGACGCCGCTCAGCGCGAGCAGCCAGAGCCCCAGGCGCCTGCCCCGCAACTGCCGCACCGTGCCGGAGGCCAGGGAGAGTAGGGGGAAGAAGGCCGTCCATTCCCCTCCGTAGCCGATGGTCACGGCGAGGGTGACCGCGGTCAGCCCGGCGAGACCGATCAGCGGGGTGTGCCGGTCCCGGTGGCGGGGGTTGAAGGCGGAGAAGACGACGAAGACGTAGAGCGAGTTGAAGACGAACAGCGCGGCCCCGCCGATCCAGGGGTTGCCTTCCTTGCCCTGGATCACGTTGGAGAAGGCTCCCAGACCGAGGAAGAGCCACGGCAGGAAGGTGTACTTGCCGGGCCCCTTGCCCATGGCGGCCCGTCTGCGGTGCCGCTCCTGCACGGCCTCCGCCGGGCTGGGCCGCGCTGTCGGTGAGTGTGCGGCTGTCATGGCGAAGACGGTACGGGGTGCCGATGTGAGCTGGGCAGATGCGGATGTGGGGGGTCGGGCGGGACAAATGTCACGGGCGCCTCGCCGCTCGGGCGGTGGCTGACAGGGTGTCAGGTCTTGCCCTTCCCATGCGCGGGGTGCTGCGCTATACAGGTAGCCCGGCTGGTTAGAACGTGTTCTCGTTCGAGTGTTCTCGGCGGCGACGCGTGCCGACCGGCCGCAGCGCTCCTGGCCCGGCCGACGGTGCGGACGGCCGGGCCAGGAACCGGCCGCCGTCCCGCACCCGGCCCCAGCCCGCAGCCCCGCACGCAAGGAGCACGCCACCCATGCCCATCGACGTAGCGAAGGCCCTCGCGGCCGAGCCCCGCAGCACCGAGATCACCTGGGACCACAAGGACGTCCAGCTCTACCACCTCGGCCTCGGCGCGGGCGTCCCCGCCACCGACCCGGCCGAGCTGCGCTACACGCTGGAGAGCAGGCTCCACGTCCTGCCGTCCTTCGCCACCGTCGCCGGTGCGGGCATGGGCGTCGTCGGCGGCCTGAGCGCACCCGGCGTCGACGTCGACCTCGCGGCGGTGCTGCACGGCACCCAGTCCCTCGTCCTGCACCGGCCGATCCCCACCGGTGGCCGCGCCACCGCCGCCTCCCGGGTCGCCGACGTCCTCGACAAGGGCAAGGCCGCCGTTCTCGTGCTGCGCACGGAGGTCACCGACGCGGACGGCCCCCTGTGGACCAGCGACGCCCAGCTCTTCGTCCGCGGCGAGGGCGGGTTCGGCGGCAGGCGCGGCCCCTCCGGACGGCTCGCGGCGCCCGAACGGGAGCCCGATCACGTTGCCGAGCGGCCCGTACGGGAGGACCAGGCGCTGCTCTACCGCCTCTCCGGCGACTGGAACCCGCTCCACGCCGACCCGGAGTTCGCCCGGTCGGCCGGGTTCGAGCGGCCGATCCTGCACGGGTTGTGCTCCTACGGGATGGCGCTCAAGGCCGTGGTCGACGGGCTGCTGGAGGGGGACGTGTCCCGGGTCTCCTCGTACGCCGTGCGGTTCACCGGCGTCGTGTACCCCGGCGAGGCGCTGCGGATCCGGGTGTGGCGCCTGGAGCCGGGGCGCCTCCACCTGACCGCCACGGTGCCGGGAAGGGAGGACGCCGAGGTGCTGGGGGACGGCGTCGTCACGCACACCTAGCCGTACCGACCGGTCCGCAACCCATCCCGAAGGAGTCCGAGATGCGCGCAGCGGTACTGCACGAGACCGGCCAGGACAAGCTGGAGGTGGTGGACGACATCGAGCCCGCCGGGTTCGGGCCCGGCAAGGTGCGGGTCCGGATCCGGGCCACCGGGCTGTGTCACTCCGACCTCTCCGCGATGAACGGCACCCTTCCGCAGCCCGCCCCGTTCGTGCCGGGCCACGAGGGCGCGGGGGAGGTGCTGGAGGTGGGAGAGGGGGTCACCCATGTCGCGCCCGGCGACCGGGTACTGGTCTGCTGGCTGCCCGCCTGCAACACCTGTCCCTCCTGCCGCCGCGGCCAGCGCCACCTGTGCCTGACGGGGTTCCTGAACGCGGGCACCCCCAACTTCCGCCGCCTGGCGGGCGGCACGGACGGGGCCGGAGGTGACGTCTTCGGCTTCGCCGGCACCGGCACCTTCGCCGAGGAGGCCGTCTTCGACGCGCCGTGCGCGGTGCCCGTCCCCCAGGACGTGCCGTTCGAGATCGCCGCGCTGATCGGCTGCGGGGTCACCACCGGACTGGGCGCCGCCTTCAACACCGCGCAGGTGGAGGCCGGTTCCTCGGTGGCGGTGATCGGCTGCGGCGGGGTGGGCATCAGCGCCGTCCAGGGGGCACGGGCGTGCGGGGCCGCGCAGATCGTCGCCGTCGACCCGGTGGCCCCGCGCCGCGAGGCAGCGCTGCGGTTCGGTGCCACAGAGGCCGTTGCCCCGGACGGACTGGCCGACGCCAAACGGCGGATCACCGGCGACGAGGGGTTCGACTACGTCTTCGAGGTGGTCGGCCGGTCGGCGACGGCGCGCACCGCCTACGAGACGACCCGACGCGGCGGCACCCTGTGCGTGGTGGGCGCCGGCGCCATGGACGACCAGCTCCAGTTCAACATGTTCGAGCTCTTCTTCGACGAGAAGCGCATCCTGCCGTCCCTCTACGGCGGCGGTGACGTGCTGCGTAGCTACGACCGTGCGGTGGCGCTGTGGCGTGCGGGCCGCATCGATCTGGAGGGGCTGATCACCCACCGGGTGCGGCTGGGCGAGATCAACGAGGCCATCGACCAGATGCGGTCGGGCGAGGCGCTGCGCACCAGCATCTCGCTGTGAGGGCCACCGCGGACGAGACCGAGGGGACGGGTATGCCACAGGCGGGCTCATTGCAGGGCAGGACCGCGATCGTCACCGGTGCGGGGCGCGGCCTGGGCCGTGCCGAGGCACTGGAGCTGGCCGGGCTCGGCGCGCGCGTCGTCGTCAACGACCTCGGCGCACCGGAAGCAGGGACGAAGGCGCCTTCCGGTGCGCCGGGGCCCGGGGCCGGCGGAGAGGGGGAGGCGTCGGCCGGGCCTGCCGAGCAGGTCGCCGCCGAGATCCGCGCGGCCGGCGGCCAGGCCGTCGCGCACGAGGGAGACGTGGCCGACTTCGCGCAGGCACAGGAGCTGGTGCGCCTGGCGCTCGACACGTTCGGCTCGCTGGAGATCCTGGTCAACAACGCGGGCATCCTGCGGGACCGGATGGTCTTCTCGATGAGCGAGGAGGAGTGGGACTCGGTGGTCCGTGTCCACCTCAAGGGCCACTTCAACACCACCCGCTTCGCCGCCGCCCACTGGCGCGAGACCGCCAAGGCGGCGGGCGGCCCGGTCTACGGGCGGATCGTCAACACCTCCTCCGAGGCGTTCGTGGCCGGCTCGCCGGGGCAGCCCAACTACGCGGCGGCCAAGGGCGGCATCGTCGGCCTGACCACTTCGACGGCCGGTGCGCTCGCCAAGTACGGCGTGACGGCGAACGTCATCTGCCCCCGCGCCCGCACCCGCATGACCGAGGACGTCTTCCAGGGCTTCGAGGTGCCCGCCGACGGGGTCGACCCGCTGGCACCCGCACACGTCTCCCCGCTGGTGGGCTACCTCGCCTCCCCCGCCGCCGCCCACGTCAACGGCCAACTGCTGGTGGTGCACGGCGGCATGGTCGCGCTGCTGGAGGCACCGAGAGTGGCGGCCCGGTTCGACACCGACAAGGACTTCTTCACCGTCGAGGAACTGGACCGCAAGCTGACCCCCTTCTTCGGCGACCGCCCCGCGCACGAGACGTTCGCCGCAGTAGCGGTGCTGGGCCTCAAGAAGGGCTGAGAAGAGCCCCGGCCCCCGCGGGTCGAGCGGGGGCCGGGGCTCAGGCGTGGTGCGTGCCGGCGGTGTGTCGCGGTGTGCGGTGACGGTACGGATACCGGCTACCGCACAGGGCGGTCACCGAGTGGGCTGGTCACCGCGCGGCCTCGGGACGGCGGTGGCGCCCATGGGCGGGTACGGTCTGCTCCTCCTGTGCGGCGGCTTGCCCCCTGTGCTTCCCCCGGTGCGTCCCCTCGCCGGCCGTCTGCGTTCCGCTCGGCGTCTCGGTCTGGGTGTCGGACATCGTGACTGTCACTCCGTCAATCTCTTGCTGCCGTCGTACCCGGCGGAGTGTAACGACCCGGGGCAGGCCTCTTCACGAGCGTTTCAGCCGCCGGTCACGCCGTTCCGGTGGCCAGCGGTGCCTGCTGGAGCGGCACCGGTTTCCGCGCCGTGTCCGCCAGAGCGCGGAACGAACCGCTGCCGCCTGCGGAAACGGCCCGGCGGACGAGGGAACCCAGCAGTCCGGAGGGCGGGCCTCCGTGACCGTGATGTTGTAGACCCGTGACGTCCCCGCCCCCGCCCCCGCCGCCCCGCGAAGGCGCCGCGGGACCGGACCGCTCGGGCGGGGCCGACTGCTCGGGCGGGGCGGAGCGGGGAGCGGGCGGCGAAGGGGGAGCCGAGGCGGGCGGGCGCGGTGGCGTCCCCCCTCCCGGTGTGCTGTCCAGGGACCGTTCGCCGCTGCCCGAGGCGTCCTCGTCCGGCAGCGGGGTGCGCATCCGGGCCAGCCCGCACGGGTTGTGGGCGGTCGCGTAGGGGACCCGCAGTTCGCCGTCGGCGGTCCACAGCCCCTTGCCGGTCAGCCAGCCGGGCGGGCGTGCCACGTGCCGCAGCTCCTTGAGGCCGGGGCGCCAGACCGCCGGCCAGGTGCCCTGGGAACCGTCCACCCGCAGAGCGACCCCGCACCGTTCCGGCAGCAGGGTCTGGCCCGGCTGCACGGCGATGGGGGTCAGCCGGGCGCCGGCGGGGTGCAGCACCTCGGGGAAACGGACCGGCCGGTGGCTGCCCAGCACGCCCCAGCCGAGCCGTTCCTCGCCGGGCGCGTTCGAGCGCACCAGCAGCAGCCCGCTGTCCGGATCGGCCAGCAGCAGGCGGTCGTCGCTCTCCTCGGTGATCTGCAACAGGGGGGTGACGGTGCCGCCCGCGCCGAGGTCGACGGCGACCGTCTTGGTCGGCCCGGAGCCGTCCGCCGCCCGTCTGTCGACCGCCAGCAGCCGGCCCTCCGGGTCCAGCCAGGCGCCGCCCGAGCAGCACCCGTCGACGCGGGCGACGCGCTCGGGCCCGTGGGAGGTGCCCGGCGCCACCCGCCACACGTCGGTGGCGCGGCCGCCCGCTGCGGCGGCGAGCGCGTAGGCGCGGGTGCCGCAGGGAGCGGGCGGCAGCAGCCGCAGCTCGCTCGTCTCCACGCTGCCCAACCGCACTTCGCCGGTGTCGGGCCCGGACGGGTAGAGCAGGGAGAGGGAGGTGCGGTCGGCGGTCGGACGGGCGATCAGCACCCGACCGTCCGCGAGCGGCAGCACCTGACACTCCGGGTCCTCCGGCTGCCCCACGGGCAGCGGGACCGCGTACGGCTCGGGGCCGCCGAGCGTCCAGCGCTCCGGGTACCACAGCTCCGAACCGGCCCGCGCGGTGAGACGGGCGGCGTACGAGCCGTCCGCCGCCACGGTGAAGCTCTCGTTCATGACCCTCGCGATACTCGCCGTCATGCCTCGGTCACCTCCAGTGACAGAAGCTAGGGCTCGTGTGCGCGGACGAACGGGGAGAGCTGCGCCGCTTCACGCATACGGGTGACCCGTGGGTCCTGTGCTCGACTCCGACCCGTACGCGCTCTCCGCGGGCGGAGCCTGGAGACCGCGCCCCGCTGTACTGCCCGCACGGGTGTGCCAAAACGTCTGCTAGACATGCACCCATGCCGAAGATCGTGGATCCCGAGGCCCGGCGTGACGAGGTCGTCCAGGCCGTCTTCCGCATCGCACGCCGGGACGGGCTCGCCCACGCCTCGCTGCGCAACGTCGCCCAGGAGGCCGGGCTGGCCGTCGGCTCCGTGCGCCACTACTTCGCCGGGCACGGCGAGATGATGGTCTTCGCCCTGCACGCCATGACCGAGCGCATCAGTGCCCGCCTCCAGGTCCACGCCGACCGCCTGCTGTCCGGGGACGGCGCCGTCGACCGGCGCCGTGCCACCGAGGACTTCCTCGCCGAGATGCTCCCCCTGGACGAGCGGCGGCGCGAGGAGTGCACCGTCTGGCTGGAGTTCGCGACGGCCGCCCGGACCGACCCCGCGCTGCGGCCCGACGCCGAAGCCCTCACCGTTGCCATGCGGCGCACGGTCGGCCGGCTCCTCGACGGCGCCCGCAGGGCCGGTTCCCTGCGCCCCGGCCTCGGCCCGGACGCCGTCCCGCTGGAGGCGGAGCGGCTCTGCGCGCTCATCGACGGTCTCACCCTCACCGCCGTCCTCCACCCCGGCCACCTGTCGCCCGAGACGATGCGCGCGGCGCTCCGCGCCCACCTGGACGGGCTGCGCGCCTGACCCCACCCGCGCCACCCGCGCCACCCGCGCCCACCCCCTTCCACCCGCGCCCACCCGCCCGTACCGGCCTGCCCCGCCGCGCCCGGCCGGACGGGAGAAGGTCCGGAAGGGCCCGGGACCGGCCCGGCGACGGGCAGGTAGCCTTGCCCCCGTGCCAGCACAGCCCGCCCTCTTCGAAGTCATCGCCGCGCTCGACGCCCTGTGGCCGCGCGACCGCGCCGAGCAGTGGGACGCCGTCGGCACCGTGTGCGGCGACGTCACCGACCCGGAAGCCCGCGTCGGCCGCGTCCTGTTCGCCGTCGACCCCGTCCAGGAGATCGCCGACGAGGCCGTCGCCGCAGGCGCCCAGCTCCTGGTCACCCACCACCCCCTCTATCTGCGCGGCACGACCACCGTCGCCGCCGACACCTTCAAGGGCCGCGTCGTCCACACCCTGATCCGCGCCGGGGTGGCCCTGCATGTCGCCCACACCAACGCCGACACCGCCGACCCGGGCGTCTCCGACGCGCTCGCCTCGGCGCTCGGACTGCGCGTGCTGCGCCCCCTCGTTCCCGACCCGAGCGACCCCGCGGGCCGCCGCGGACTGGGCCGGGTCTGCGCGCTCGACCGCCCGCTCGCCCTCGGCGACCTGGTCGAGCAGGCCGCCGCCTCGCTGCCGGTCACCGCGCAGGGCATCCGCGCCGCGGGCGACCCCGCCGCGACCGTGCGCACCCTGGCGGTGTGCGGCGGCTCGGGCGACAGCCTCTTCGACGCCGTACGCGCCGCGGGGGCCGACGCCTACCTCACCGCCGACCTGCGCCACCACCCCGCCTCCGAGGCCCGCGAACAGGCGCCGCTGGCCCTCCTGGACGCGGCACACTTCGCCACCGAGTGGCCCTGGTGCGAGCAGGCCGCCGCCCAGCTCGACGCGGTCGCCGCGCGCGAGGGCTGGGACCTGCGCACCCAGGTCTCGCGCACCGTCACCGATCCGTGGACCGCGCACGCCCCCTCGCTGCCCGCGGCCTCCCCGCTCGCCGCGCAGGACACGGCCCAGCAGACCGCACCGACCCACCACGACCTCACCCCGGGAGCCCCCAACTGAACGCCGCGCCCGCCGACCAGATCCGCCTGCTCGACGTCCAGGCACTCGACACCCGCCTCGCGCAGCTCGCGCACAGGCGCAAGACGCTGCCCGAGCACGAGGAGCTCCAGAAGCTGGAGGCCGACCACCTCCAGCTCCGCGACCTCCTCGTGGCCGCGCAGACCGAGGAGAGCGACACCGCGCGCGAGCAGACCAAGGCCGAGCAGGACGTCGACCAGGTCCGCCAGCGCGCCGCCCGTGACCAGCAGCGCCTCGACTCGGGCGCCGTCACCAACCCCAAGGACCTGGAGAACCTGCAGAGCGAGATCGCCTCGCTGGCCAAGCGCCAGGGCGACCTGGAGGACGTCGTCCTGGAGGTCATGGAGCGCCGCGAGTCCGCCGCCGGGCGCGCCGCCGAACTGGGCGAGCGGGTCGAGTCCGTGGCCGCCGCAGTCCAGGACACCACCGCGCGGCGGGACGCAGCCCTGAGCGAGATCGACTCCGAGCTGGACAGCGTCCGCAAGGAGCGCGAGACCGTCGCCGCCGCCGTCCCCGCCGACCTGATCAAGCTCTACGACAAGATCCGCGAGCGGGAGGGCGGCGTCGGCGCCGCCAAGCTCTTCCAGCGCCGCTGCGAGGGCTGCCGCCTGGAGTTGAACATCACCGAGCTCAACGACGTGCGCGAGGCCCCCGCCGACACGGTGGTGCGGTGCGAGAACTGCCGCCGGATCCTGGTGCGGACCCCGGAGTCCGGTCTGTGAGGGGAAGCACCTCCGACGGCGGGGCCGCACCGCCCCGCCGTACCTTCGTCGTCGAAGCCGACGGCGGCTCCCGGGGCAACCCCGGTCCGGCCGGTTACGGTGCCGTCGTCCGCGACGCCGCCACCGGTGAAACCCTGCGCGAGACCGCGGAGTTCCTCGGCCAGGCGACCAACAACGTCGCCGAGTACCGCGGTCTGCTGGCCGGGCTGCGTGCCGCCCGCGAACTGGACGCGCACGCCGCGGTGCTGGTGCGGATGGACTCCAAGCTCGTCGTCGAGCAGATGTCCGGCCGCTGGAAGATCAAGCACCCGGACATGCGGCCGCTCGCCATGGAGGCCTCGGCCGTCTTCCCGCCGGACGCCGTGACCTACGAGTGGATCCCCCGCGAGAAGAACAAGCACGCCGACCGGCTCGCCAACGAGGCCATGGACGCCGGCAAGCACGGCCGGCACTGGGAGCCGGCCGCCTCCACCGCGGAGCTGGACACCCGCGCGGGGCCGGGCTCCTCCGCGGGGCCGGACCACGGCTCGGAGCCGGGTGCCGGTTCCGAGCAGCGGGGCGCGGGCTCCGGGGCCGAGGCCGCTTGCGCAGGGCCCGCCGGTACCGAGCCGGGACCCACCGCGCCTGCTGTGCGGGCCGGTTGGGGGCCGGACCTGGGTCCCCCCACCACCCTCGTGCTGCTGCGGCACGGCGAGACGGTGCTCACCCCCGAGAAACGGTTCTCCGGCAGCGGCGGCTCCGACCCCGAACTCTCCGCCGTGGGGCGGCGACAGGCCGCGGCCGTCGCCGAGGCGCTCGCCGCGCGGGGCACCGTCCAGGCGGTGGTCGCCTCACCGCTGCGCCGCTGCCAGGAGACCGCCGCCGCCGTCGCCGGACGCCTCGGCATCGGCGTCCACACCGAAGAGGGCCTGCGCGAGACGGACTTCGGCGCCTGGGAGGGGCTCACCTTCGCCGAGGTCCGCGAGCGGTACCCGGACGACCTGGAGGCGTGGCTGGGGTCGGCCTCCGCCCGGCCCACCGGAGGGGGCGAGTCCTTCGAGGCCGTCGCCCGGCGCGTGGCCCGCTCCCGTGACGAGCTGCTGACCCGTTACGCGGGCCGCACCGTGCTGGTCGTCACCCATGTCACCCCCGTCAAGACGCTGGTCCGCCTCGCTCTCGGGGCGCCCCCGCAGTCCCTGTTCCGGATGGAGCTCGCCGCCGCCTCCCTCTCGGCCGTCGCCTACTGGGCCGACGGCAACGCCTCGCTCCGGCTCCTCAACGACACGGGGCACCTGCGCCGGTAGCGGCGGAGACGGTCAGCGGGCCGTCGCCGCAGCGGCCTCCGCGGCCAGGTCGCGGACCCGGTCCCAGTCCCTGGCCGCCAGCGCGGCCTTCGGCAGCATCCAGGTGCCGCCCACGCAGGCGACGTTGGGAAGGGCGAGGTAGTCGCCGGCGTTCTGTGCCGTGACGCCCCCCGTGGGGCAGAAACGGGCCCGCGGCAGGGGCGAGACGAGCGACTTCAGATAGGCGGTGCCGCCGGCCGCCTCGGCGGGGAAGAACTTCATCTGCGTCACCCCGCGCTCCAGCAGGGCCACGACCTCGGAGGCCGTCGAGACGCCCGGGAGGAACGGCACGCCGGAGGCGTGCATGGCCGACAGCAGGGTCTCCGTCCAGCCGGGGCTGACCAGGAAGCGGGCGCCCGCGCCGACCGCTGTGCGCACATCGTCCGGGGTCAGGACGGTACCGGCGCCGACCACGGCCTCGGGAACCGCGTCGGCGATCGCGCGGATCGCCGCGGGCGCCGCCGGGGTACGCAGCGTCACCTCGATCGCCGGCAGCCCGCCGGCCACCAGCGCCCGTGCGAGCGGTACGGCGTCCTCGGCGTCGTCGAGGACGACGACGGGAACGACCGGGGCGAGATCGAGGACGGAGGAGGCGGCGGGGCTGCTCATGCCCGTATGCTGCCCCGCCTGCGCACGCCACGCAACAGGCGTTGCGCGGTCTGCAACGCCGCCTCGGCTACAGCTCCGTCACCACCACATCCAGCGCCGTCGGTGCCGGCTTCCGCACGCCCTCCGCCCCCTGCGCCCCTTCCGCTCCTTCTACTGTGTACCCGAGATCGCGGAGCGTCCCGGCCAGCTCGGCCGGGGACCCCGGGTCGGCGCCCTCCTCCAGCAGCGCCCGCACCAGACGGCCCTTGGTCGCCTTGTTGAAGTGGCTGACGACGGACCGCTTCTCCACCCCGTCCACGACCTTCGACTGAAGGACCCGCACGGTCGCGGTACGCCGCGCCGCCTCGCCCTTGGGCTTCCACATCGCCGCGTACGCCGACGAGCGCAGGTCCAGCACCAGGCCCTCGCCCGCGGCCTGCGGCAGCACCGACTCCAGCGGGTCCCGCCAGTAGCGGCCCAGCGGGCCGACGCCGGGCAGCTTCACGCCGCCCGACAGCCGGTAGGAGGGGATGCGGTCGTCGATGCGCACGGCGCCCCACAGTGCGGAGAAGACCAGCAGCGAGTCCGCGGCGCGGCGCCCGGCGGCCGCACCGAGATGTGCCAGGTCGAGCGCGTCGTAGAGGACTCCGGTGTAGAGCTCGCCGGCGGGCCTGGTGGGCGCGGTGGGCAGCCGGGCGTTCTTGGCGACCTCGCCGCGCAGCCCCTCGCTGAGCCCCAGCACCTCGCGGGCCTTCTCCTCGTCGGCGCGGCAGAGCGCCACCAACTCCTCCAGCACCGTCTCCCTGGCCCGCGTCAGCTCGGGGAGGGAGAGCGAGGCCGGCTCCAGCGGGCGGCCCGACCCGCCCTCGGCCTTCCCCTCGGACGGCGGCAACAACACGAGCACGGCGCTTCTCCTCGCTCTGGGACACCCCCGGCCCGGAGGCCCGGGGAAGTCGACGACGGTGCGACCGCCAGCGTACGGAACCGTGCTGCTGCCCCCGCGCGGGGCTCACAGCGGGTACCCCCGGCCCGGAACATGAAGCCCCGCCCTCGGCGCACAGCGCGGCACGCCGGGGGCGGAGCACTCACAGCGCGTGCGGGAAGGAGAAGAGCCGGTCGGGATCGTGGAAGGCCTTGATCTTGGCGAGCCGCTCGGCGTTGCTGCCGTAGTAGGCGCGCCGCCAGTCGCGCAGCGCCGGGTCGGGGCAGTTCTGGTAGGCGGAGCCACCGGCCCACGGGCGCATCGCCGCGTGCGTGGCGTCCAGCCAGCCGCGGTGCCCCGCCACCGTCTCGGCGTCGGCGGTGTGCGGCCAGGAGACGGAGTACCGGGCCAGGAACCGCGCCTGGCGGTGCACGAAAGCGGTGGCGTCCGGCCGCGGCCGGTTCACGGCGCCGCCCAGCGCGTCCAGGGCGACCGTGCCCGCCCCGCCGTCCCGCAGCCGGGCCAATCGCTCGACGCGGCCCAGCAGCACCCCGATCCCGTCCACCGGCAGCGGACGCAGGTAGAAGTCGGAGCGGACGGCGTACGGTTCCCGAGGCACCCGCCCCCGCTTCGTACGGCCCGGCAGCGTCCCCCGCTGATGGGCCTGGGCCAGGGACCACCCGGAGACGCCGCCCAGCACCTTCACCGCGTCGAGGAAGGAGTGCCGCCGCAGCGACAGGTCGCAGAAAGGCTCCCCGATCCGGCCGGCCAGCCGGTCGAGGTGGTTCTCCACCTCGCGGCGCGCCCCCAGCGACAGTCCGCTCATCCGCACGCTGCCGGGGCGCCCACCCGCCGGGGCGCTCAGATGCAGTTGCGTCCCGATCTCCTCCGGGGCCACGGGCGCCCACCGCTGCCACGCGCGCACCACCCCGGCGGCCCGCTCCCACGGCCAGGAGAGGAAGAACGTCAGGCAGGCGGGCGCCACATGGGTGCGGAACTCCAGCGAGGTGACGACCCCGAACTGGCCGTTCCCGGCACCGCGCAGCGCCCAGAACAGGTCCGCGTCGCTGTCCTCGGTGACGTGGCGCTCCCGCCCGTCGGCCGTGACCAGCGTGGCACCGGTGAGGCTGTCGCAGGCCGGCCCGTAGGCGCGGGCCACAGCCCCGATGCCACCGCCCAGCGTCAGCCCGGAGACCCCCACCGTGGGCCAGGACGCCGTCGGCACGGTGCGTTTGTGCGCGGCCAACCGGGCGTGCACGTCGATGAGTTTCGCTCCCGCGCCCGCCGTGGCCCGGCGCCCCGCTGCGGTGACCTCCGCCATCTTCTGCACGTCGACGACCAGCCTGCCGGTCCCCGTGGACCAGCCCGCGGAGGAGTGCCCTCCGCTGCGGACGGCCACCGGTATCCGGTGCCGCCGCGCGAACGTCAGGCACTCGGCGACGTCCCCTGGCCCGGTGCAGTAGGCGACGGCCGCGGGGCGTACCGCGTCGAAGCGTGGGTCGGCCGACTTGCGGGCGGCGGCGAAGTCGCGGTCCCCGGGCCGCAGCAGCGTTCCCTCCAGCCCCTCCCCGAGCGCCGCCCACGCCCCCGTACCGACCTCCTGCGCCACGCGTGCCGCACTCGTGCTCGTCATCCCCGCACCCCCCATCCCGCCCGTCCCCGCCCGACGATCATGGCGGCCCCCGGGAGGGACGGGTGCGCCCGGGGGCGGGTTCCGCGCGGTGCCCGTCCGGGATGCGGGGAGTGGGCCACGATCGGGTGAGCGACGATCCGTTCCCCGGCGCCGGTATGTCCGGTCGCCGACAGTGGTGGCGACCAAGGAAAGGGCGTGACATGACAGCCATGGCACACGAGCCGCTTTCGCCGGAGGCGCTCTCGCTGGAGGGCTTCTTGGCCCTGGAGACGCCTGAGGGCTTCCGGGCCGAGTTCATCGAGGGGGAGATCGTCGTGACGCCACCGCCGGACGGGGATCACGCGGACTGCATCAACGTGCTCATGAAGCAGGTGGTGCGGAAAGCCGCAGTGGAGATGGACCTCTCGGGCAACAGGGGGCTCAAGCTGGTCCGAGGAGGCCGTTGCCCGAAGAACTACCTCATTCCGGACTGCACGTTGGCGCCCACTTCCGCGCGTCTCTTCCGAGGCGCTGACTCGTGGATGCCTGCGGAGGGAGTCGCCATGGTCACCGAGGTGACGTCGTCCCGGGCGGATCGCGACCGTGACATCAAGCGCCACTGCTACGCCCTCGCGCGGATTCCCCTCTGTCTCCTGGTCGACCGGGACCGCGGCTCGGTCAGCCTGTTCAGCGAGCCCGACCAGGACGAGTACCAGCAGGTGGTCACCATGCCGTTCGGCAAGGAGATCGCTTTGCCCGCGCCGTTCTCCATGACGCTGGAGACGACCGACTTCGCGTAACGGGAGGTGGGGGGTCACGAGGCGCAGCCAACCAGCGGGCGGGGGCGCTCGCCAGTCAATTGTGGTTACAGTCGGCGGCATGACTGATGTGACCGGGTTTTCCGCGCGTGGAGATGTAGGGCCGCCGATGACGGACGGCGGCGAGAAGGAGACGCTGACGACGTTCCTCGGGTACCTGCGGGAGGCGGTGATCGCCAAGGCCGCGGGGCTCACCGACGAGGTCGGCCTGGCGCCGGGTGTGCCGTCGGGCACCAGCCTGTTGGGGCTGGTGAAGCATCTGACACGGGTGGAGCACAACTGGTTCGTATGGGCCTACGCGGGCCGCGGCGGAGAGCTGCCGCTGGACGACGACGCGCCGCCCGAGGCCGGTGAGAGCGGCGAGGCACTGATCGCCGCCTACCAGGAGGCGATCCGGGCCTCCGACGAGACCATCGCGGCCTGCGACGACCTCGGCCGCGCCGGTGTGCGTTCGATGCGCAAGGGCGCAGCCGGGCCGACGATGCGCTGGGTCCTCGTCCACATGATCGAGGAGACCGGCCGGCACGCCGGTCACGCGGACATCCTCCGGGAGCAGACCGACGGGGCAACGGGCCGCTGAGCCCTCGCCCCAGGGCTTGGAACGAGCCGGTGCAGGCCCGGCCCGCGGGGAGCCAGGCCTGCCTCAGCACGCCGAGTGCAGGCCGGGCTCCGGTCTCTTCCCGCCAGGAGGAGAGACCGGAGCCGTGAGCGGAACGCGCCGCCGGCCCGGTGGCCGCCTCACGCGACGGGCGTGCCCTCCTGCGCCGGGAGCGTGTCCATGAACGAGCTGACGGAGAAGACCGCCCGGCCCGCACCCGCCGGGCCGTACCCGGGCGGGGACGACAGCCCGTGCCGCTGCATCGCGCTGCGGTAGGCGTCCAGCAGCCGGATGTGGTACTCCAGCGGCGCGCCCAGCGGGTTGGTCTTGCCCAGCGGCGTGGTCGGCTCCGGGCACCAGGTGGTGAACCGCGGGGTGATGCCGTGGGACATGAAGAAGTCCAGGCCCTCGGTGGTGGAGGCGACCGCCTCGTCCACCGTCCCGAAGCCGTAGGGCGCGGCCATCTCGACACCGGCGACGAAGTTGGGGATCACGTTGCGCGCCCCGAACACGTCCGCCGAGTCGAGGATGCGGCGGTGCCACTCCTCACGGCCCACGTACCGCTCCTTGCCGGGGCAGTAGAGCTCGAACAGCCGCTTGTCCCACACCTCGAAGTTGGGGTGGTAGATGCTGATGCCGTAGTCGTGGAAGCGCTGCACGTCCTCCTTGGGCAGCGCCTGGGCCACCACCTTGCCGGTCCAGCGGCCGGGGAATCGTTCCTCGATGGCCTTGGCGTACCGGCCGTAGAAGTCCGCCTCGTCCATGCCCTGCACCTTGGAGGTGATCGAGCCACCGGTGAGGGTGTAGGCGCGCGAGGCGCCGAGGTCGTCGTGCTCGGAGATGATCTGGAGCGCCTCCAGTACCTCCTCCACCGGCTTGACACCCGTGTACGGGCGCCCGGCGGCCTTGTGCTGGCGCCAGTTGTGGTTGATGTCGCAGTACTGGCACTCCTCCTTGGCGCCGAAGTACTGGCACACCCGGAAGACGGTCAGGTAGATCAGGTAGCCCCACTGGATGGTGGGGGCCACCTCCATCACGGACTTGCCGTTGGCGAGCGTGTGCCGGTAGTAGTCCGGCATCGGGGGCAGGCCGACGTCGGCGATCCGCTTCCCGTCCAGGTACAGCCCGAGCGCGCCGTCCTCGCCCGCCTGCACGCGGTAGGGGGCGTCGGGGTTCACCCGTACGGAGACGACGGTACGGCGCAGCTCGTACGGCCCCCCGGTGAGGACGATCTCCTCCGGCGGGCGGCGCAGCGCGGCCTCACCCAGCTCAGGGAGGGTCCGGTGGTCGAAGGAGAAGATGAAGTACGACTTCGGCTTGACCTCGCCGGTGGCCTCGTCGGTGGTGTCGCTGAGCGCCGAGTCGTCGAAGGCGATCCCGCCCCGCAGCAGGTCCTCCTTCAGCACGGCCTCCCGCGGGATGTGGGGGAAGCGCTCCATCAGGTCCTCGACCAGGGCGGTCCTGTTGCCATGCTCCTGCTCGTGCTGGGGTGGCCGGCCGGACGGCAGGCGGGACGGCATCGGCAGGGGAGTCGGCGTTGGCGGCATGGGTGATCTGGCTCCTCACTTCACGGCCCGGGGGCGTACTCGACGGTACTCCCGCGTCCGAATGAGCCGCACACCTGCCTCTTGGTTCGGTTTCGGCGGCATGCCGTCCCGGCCGCCCGACCGGCCTTCCCGGCTGCCTCATGTGGTCACTCCCACACCTCGGGGCCGCCGCCGCGCCATTCGATCAGGTTGCCGTCGTCCAGCTGGATGTCGGCGGGGTCGAGGCCGGCCCGGCGCAGGAACTCGATGACGTCCTCGGGCCGGTGGGCGTACCCGAGGCTTTCCGTGTGTGCGGTCACCTTCCGTCCCCCGGTGCCGGACGGAGGGTGCACGACGATGGGTGGGGTCATGTTCCCAGCGTGCGGCCATGGCCAAGGCCTCGCACCTCCTCGGTACGGGGGCCGCCGCCTCGTCCCGCCTGTGTGCCGTATATCGGGTGAAGTGCTGCTACATCCGGAATGTGCCCACGGCAACCGGGGCAGACCCGCACGTGTTCGTGTCCGTCCGCCCGCCCGTCCGCCCGTCCGCCCGTCCGCCCGTCCGCCCGTCCGCCCGTCCGCCCGTCCGTCCGTCCGTCCGCCCGTCCGCCCGGAAGGCGCCCCACATGTCCCAGCGCACCGCTTACGTCACCGTCGCACTTACCGCCGCCGCGCTGCTCGCGGCAGGCGGCACCGCCGCTGCCCACCCCGGGCACGAGGGCGCTCGCGACCAGGGCCATGGCACCTCGCCCTCGCAGCAGGTGCTGCGCCCGCACCAGGTGCGCCCCCAGCAGCACACGCAGCCGCAGCAGAACACCCGGCTCCTGCAGCACACGCAGCCCCAGGAGCAGCCGCCCCCGCAGCCCGAGCCGTACCAGCAGACACCGCACCAGCAGTTCCCGGGTCGGCAGACGCCCCAGACCTCGCAGACGCCTCAGCAGGCTCCAGGCTCCGGGCAGCAACGGCCCCAGGGCCAGCAGACTCAGCGCCCCGAGCAGCAGCCGCGCCCCCAGCAGGCGCGACCCGGGCAGGACGGGCGCCAGCATCAGGCGCGGCCGGAACAGCAGGCGCGGCCGGAGCAGAACGGGCGCCCGGAGGCGGGCCGTACGGACGAGAGTGGGCAGGGGCGGACGCACAGCGACGGCATGCGGGACAACAAGCGCCCGATCAGCGGGCCGACCGGTCTGCTCAATCCGCAGTCCATGGGGCGCATGCTCGCCATGTGACACCGAGCTGCCCGGTGCGCGGCCACCTGAGCCCGCCGGAGGCAGCCACCACGGACGAAGGGCGCGGCCTACGTGGGAGCCGCGCCCTTCCCGTGCGTCAGGGCGCGGTCTGCGGGGGGTGTGAGAGGGAACCGGTCCGGGGAAGCCGTCCGCCCTCCCGGGCTGCGTGGTGAGGGCAAATCCGGTTGGCCGCCCCGGCTGTGCATCCTAGAGTGCCCCTCATGTCTGCCTGTTGTTGCGCATGCGCCTGCGCGGCCTGCGCCTGCGCCGCGTGTGCCGCCATGACGCGGCCCCGCCGCCCCTAGCGGCGGCCGTCTCCTTCGCGGGAAGTTCCGCCGCTTCAGCGCGTCAGCGCCGGGCGGCCCCTCGTGCTGCCCGGCTCCCATCGAAGCCGCGGAGTACCCGTGCCCAGGCACAGCAGCACTCGTTCCACGACCTCACACACCACCTTCCACGGCGGCCGTCACGAACTCGGCCAGAACTTCCTCACCGATCCGGCGACGGTCCGCCGCATCGTCTCTCTCGTCGCCCGTACCAGCGGACCCGTCGTCGAGATCGGCGGCGGTGACGGCGCGCTGACGCTGCCGCTGGAGCGGCTCGGCCGGCCGCTGACCGTTGTGGAGGTGGACGGCCGCACGGCCGACCGGCTCCGGCGGCGCACGGCCGGCTCGACGACCGTGCGGCAGGCCGACTTCCTGCGCTGGAAAGCCCCTCGCACCCCGCACGTCCTCGTCGGCAACCTGCCCTTCCACCACACCACCGCGATGCTCCGCCACATCCTGCACGGCTCCGGCTGGACCGACGCGGTGCTGCTCGTCCAGTGGGAGGTCGCCCGGCGCCGCGCCGGGGTGGGCGGGGCGACGATGATGACGGCCCAGTGGTGGCCCTGGTACGCGTTCGAGCTGGTGGCGCGCGTACCGGCAGGCGCCTTCCGGCCCCGGCCCGGGGTCGACGGAGGACTGCTGACGGTCGCCCGACGCAGCGAGCCGCTGCTGGCCGCGACCACGCGTCGGCGGTACCAGGGGTTCGTGCACAGCGTGTTCACCGGCCGGGGCCGTGGGCTCGCCGAGATCCTCCCGCTCGCGACGCGCGCCCTGTCCCGGCGCCGGGTACGGGCCTGGCTGGATGGGCACGGTCTGCGCCCAGGGACGCTGCCCAAGGCGCTGACCGCACCCCAGTGGGCGGAGCTCTTCCGGCTGGCCGAGGGGGACGGCGGGGCCGACGGAGGTGGCTCAGGCGGGGCGGCCGGATAGGGCAGGCGGCGGAGTCGGGGGGCGTTGTCAGTGCCCGGTGCGAGACTCGTGGTCTCCGTATCCATCATGCTGGCTGCGTGTGGACGGAAAAGGCCCCGCCGCGCCCGACTTCGCGGCGCGGCGGGGCCGCTCGACGAGGAGGTGAGGCGCATGGGGGAGAGCGAGCAGGGCGCAGGAAGCCGGAAGTTCCGGTTCGTGACGGCCCTTCAGCGGCACGTCGTCAATCCGCTGACCACCCGGCTTCCCGGGCAGATCCTGTTGGAGACCACGGGCCGCGTCTCGGGCCGCCCGCGCCGCACCCCGGTCGGCGGGCGCCGCCTCGACGGGCGGTTCTGGCTGGTGGCCGAGCACGGGCGCCGCGCGCAGTACGTCCGCAACATCGAGGCGGACCCGCGCGTGCGCGTCCGCCTGCGGGGCCGCTGGCACACGGGGACGGCCCACCCCCTTCCGGACGACGACGCCCGCGCCCGCCTCGCCTCGCTGCCGCGCCTCAACAGCGCCGTGGTCCGCGCGGCGGGCACGGAGCTGCTGACCGTCCGGGTGGACCTCGACGGAAACGAGTGACGGCTGCGCGCCCGTCGCCGTCACCGGCGCCCGGCCCCGGAACCGGCGACCGGAACCGGTATCGGTACCGGTATCGGTATCGGTATTGCAACGAGGCGGGAGCGAAGGCAAAGGGATGGCACGGGAGCGGAAGGGGGCGCGTTGCGCCGGGCGGTGATCTTCGACATGGACGGCACGCTCTGCGACGTGCGCGGCATCCGTCCGCTTCTCGACGGCCCCGGCGGCTTCCACGCCTTCCACTCGGCGTCCGTCGACTGCCCGCCGCACCCCCGGGTGGCGGCCGCAGCGCGCGAGGCTCACGCGGCGGGCCTCGCCGTCCTCGTCGTGACGGCCCGCACGGTGCGCTACCGCGCGCACACCGCGATGTGGCTCGCCCTCCACGACATTCCCTCCGACGCGATGTGGATGCGCGCCCTGCACGACGGCCGCCCCGACTACGAGGTCAAACGCGGCATCCTCGCGCGCGTGAGAGAGCGTTACGAGCCCGTCCGCGCCTGGGACGACAACCCGCACGTGGTGGCCCTGTGGCGGGAGGAGGGCATACCGACGACGGTCGTCGCAGGCTGGGAGGAGGACCGGCCACCGCGTCGCCGCCCGCAGCGCCACCGGAGAAGCCCGGCCGGGGAACGGTCGCCCGGGTCGCAGCCGAACGGCGCGTGAACGAGGCCGGATGCGCGACGGATGGCGGAAGCTCCCGCACGGTGACGCCCGTGAGCATGGCCCGCAGGGAATCCGCGCCCGGGGCGCCCGCCCGCCACTTCCGCAGGCAGAACACGCGGTGGGACATCCGCCACGGCGGGCGGCCGTCGACACCGCCGCTAGTGCCGTATCGAGCAACGTTTGCCCTGTAACCGGCTGGGGTGTCATGTGCTGCTGAGTGGTGCGCTCTCCTCAGCGTCGAGTTGGTGGTCCGCCCAGACGTAGCTTTCGGGAAGCAGGTCGGTGACGGGCACCGTTCGAAGGCCGTCGTTTGTCCCGACGATGACCTTGAGGGCTGGGAAGTAGTCAAGAAGGACCTGGCGGCAGCGGCCACATGGGGGCACGACACCTCGGTCGCGGTCACCCACGGCGACGATGGTGCCCAAGTCATAGGCACCCTGGGCGGCAGCAGCGCCGATGAGCACCAGCTCCGCGCAGGGGCCTCCGGTGAAGTGATAGGCGTTAACCGCGGTGACGATCCGGCCGTCTCGGGCGCGGGCCGCAGCCGCCATGGTGTGGTTGTCGCCCCGGCAGCGTGTGGCCGCGACGTGTGCCGCTGCCCGGATCAGTTCGTGGTCGACACGGTCGGTCTGTGTGGTCATCTTCTCTGCCTTTATGCGGTGTCAGGCGACCGGCGCGGGCGTACCGCCCCCACCCCGGGACTTCACCGACCGCGACGCCGTCGTCAAGAAGCTCAAGCGCGAGGCGACGCGACCGGCGAAGGGGCGCTCGCGGGCGGCGCTGCTGTGGGGACCGCCAGGCATCGGCTGCACCGTGACGGCGCTCCAGTTCGCGGCCGGGAACGCGGGCCTGTACCCGGACGGTCAGTTCTACATCGACCTGCGGGACGTGGCCCCGGACCAGGCGGTGGAGCCCGTCGTCGTCCTCCGGCGCGTGCTGCGCGAGATGGGGGTGGCTCCCGACGACATGCCGGCCACCGAGACCGGCTGCCGGGACCGCTACCGCCGTCTGACGAACGGGCGCCGGGCTCTGGTGCTGGTCGATCACGCGACCTCGGCCGCGCAGGTGCGGCACCTCGTCCCCAACACGCCGGAACTCTTCCTGCTGGTCGTCGCCTCCGGTGCGCCCTTCGCCCTGGACGCACAGCGTATCGAGGTGCCGCCGCTCAAGAACCGGGACGCGAAGGAGCTGCTTGCACGAGCGGCGGGAGCGGAGCGCGTGGCGCGGGCCCGGACCGCGCTGCCGGGGCTTCTGGAGCGCTGCGCGGGCAACGGGTTCGCGCTGCGGGCCGCGGCGGACGGGCTGCTCGCCGCCCGCACCCCGCTCCCCGGTCCCTCGGCCGGTCCGCCCCCGGGGAACCCGGCGGGATCCCGAGCCGCCGACCCGGTGCGCGACACGGTACGCGCGCTCTGCGCCGAGGTGCCGCCGGAGACGGTGCGGCTCTGCCGCCTGCTCGCGCTCGGAGGCTGGCCCGTGGTGACCGCGCAACTCGCCGGCTGGGCCGCGCAGACGCCACCGCAGGAGGCGTCCCGGATGCTCGCCGAAGCAGCCGACGCGCATCTGATCCAGCGCCTGGACGACGGGAACCACCGTCTGCGCCCCGAGGTGTGCCGCTACTTCGCCGACACGGCGGGCCCGGAGCTCGGCGTCCCCGCCTGCTCGGCCGCCGTCTCCCGCATGCTGACCGGTCTGCTGCACCAGGCGGAGCACGCCGCGCACGCGGCGCTCCCGCAGAGCTGGCGCGTCCCGGACGCTCCCGAGAGCGGCGAACCGTACGCGGGTGAGGCCGAGGGGCTGGCGGCGCTGGTGGCCGGGCGCACGAACCTGCTGCGGGCGGTCTCGGTGGCCGAGGAGTACCACCACCTCGACACCTGCCTGCGGCTGGCCCGGGCACTGTGGCCCCTCGTGCTCAAGGCCGGGTACTGGGCCGAGGCGCTGCCCGCGCTGCGGATCGCCGCCCACTGCGCGGACGAGCGGCGGCCGGGGTCGCGGGCGTCTGCCGGTCTGCACTTCCAGCTCGCCCACTGCCTGGGCCAACTGCAGCGCTTCGAGGAGGCGGAAGCGGAGGCCCGGGCCGCCGCGGCGCACGAACGGCAGGCCGGGCACCTCCTCGGTGAGGCCTCCGGCATCGAGTACCTCGGTCTGCTGAACCTGTACCAGGTGAAGGGCGAGCAGGCCGCGGAGCAGTTCGAGGCGGCGGGGCAGCTCTACCGGCGCCTCGTCACGGAACAGGGTGAGGACCGGCACCTACGCCGTGCCCTCGCTCTCCTGGAGCGTCACACCGGGCGCGCCCTGTGGGTGCAGGGAGAACTGGACGGCTCACGGGCCCGGTTGGAGGCCGCGCGTGCCCACTTCGAGGGGGAGGGCGAGGACTACAACCTGGCCCGTACGCTCACCGACCTCGCGGAGACGGCGCACACCGCGGGGGACGACACGGAGGCGCTGAGGCACCTCGCGGCGGCCGAGGGTCTGCTTCCCCCCGAGGCGGAACCGCACCTGCGGTACCTCACGGACCTGCGGCGGCGCTGCCTGCCGGGCCAGTAACCGGCTCCACGGCCACCGGGTGGCTCCGGCCGGCGACGCGCACCCGGAGCGTCGTGCCCCCCGGCGGCAGCAGGCCGCCGCCCACCAGCCAGGCGTGCAGCGCGGAGGCGTAGGCCGCGGGGTCGGCGTCCGCCCCCTGCTTGGCGGCGAGCCCAAGCAGGCCGTGCCGCCGGGCCGAGACGGTGCAGGTGTGCGGTCCCGTGACGTAGGCGGCGAGCGCGCACTGCGGATACCGCTCCAGCACCTCCGCCGCCCAGGCCGCCGGGCCGCCCAGTCGCGGGTCGTCCCGGTGCCCTTCCCGCACGATCACGTCCGCCACCGCCAGATCAGCCGGGTCACGGGTCTCCTCGTGCACGGCGAGGTGCGTGTCGCCGCCCGCCCCGTACGGGTGCGCGGCGGAGCGTTCGATCCGCACCCGGCGTCCCGCGACCCGGGTCCGCACGTGCAACGGCGCCGTGCGGCGGGGCGGCTCGTACGGCGGGAGGGCCAGGGGCTCCAGCAGTGCGGGAGCGGTGGGCTCGGGCAGCCCCAGGAGCTGGTAGAAGCCGCGGCGCAGCAGCGTCGCCGACTCGCCGGGGGCGGAGCTGGTGAACTCGGCGGGCCCGGCGAGGGGGCGGTGTTCCGACAGCGCCCGTTCCAGTTGTTCGCGCAGCCCGGCATGCGGATCGAGACGCGGCGCGGTCCGGACGAAGTCGGCGAGCGGGGCCTCGGGGTCCAGCCGCTCCTGGCCGGCCGCGGCGAGGACGACGGGGACGCCCAGGGCCGCGGAGTAGTAGGAGACCGCTCCGAAGTCCCCGACCACGAGGTCGGCGGCCAGGAGTGCCTGCCGCCACGCGTGCAGGGGGTCGACCAGCGTCAGCCCGCCGCGCCGGGCCCGGTCCAGCCACGCCCGCACCTGGCCGGGACCGTGGCCGTACCAGATGTTGGGGTGCAGTACGGCGGCCACCCGGTAGTCGTCCGCCGGAAGTTCCGAGGCCAGCCGGGGCAGCAGACTGGGCAGCAGGTCCTCGGCGCCGCCGCTGCCGAAGAACCCCTCCGGGTTCCAGGTGGAGTTCAGTACGACGAGCCGCTGGCCGTCCCGTACCCCCAGCGCCCGCCGGAACCGCTGCCGGTACCGGCGTCCCGCCAGCATCCGGTCGTAGCAGGGGTCGCCCGCGAGCACCGCGGTCTCCGCGGCTTCCGGGCACGCACGTCGCAGCCGGGAGAGCTGCTCGGGGTGGGACAGCACGAGAGCGTCCACATACGGCTTGCCGTCCGCCAACAACCACTCGGGCGCCAGCCCGAAGGTGGGCTCCCGGCTCCCGGCTCCCGGCTCCCGGCTCCCGGCTCCCGGCTCCCGGCTCCCGGCTCCCGGCTCCCGGCTCCCGGCTCCCGGCTCCCGGCTCCCGGCTCCCGGCTCCCGGCTCCCGGCTGTAGCCAGCTTCTTAGTATATCCGACACCGTGGGACAAAACAGCCAATTCGCCTGTCAGGCGGTGCAGTTCGCCGCCGAAGCTGGCGGAGAGTGCGAGGTCGACGGGGGTCGCGAGGGCCTGTTCCCACGGGAGGACGGGAAGGCCCAGTTCGGCGAAGAGCTCCCGGACCCCGCCCTGGAAGGCGGAGGACTCCGTGCAGGTGACCAGCAACTGGACGCGGAAGTCGTCGTGGAAGAGCGGCAGTACGTCCAGCAGGCGGCCGGCCGAGGTGACGTTGTGGACCACGAGCAGTACCCGGCGGGACGCCGTCCGGCTGGTCCACCGCTCGGCGTCCGGCCCCACGGGCACCCGCACGGCCGGAGAATCCGCTGTTCCCACGCGCCCTCCCACCGGCTGCGACGACTCCGGAGTCCCTCCGGTCACCCTAGCCGGGGCTTCGCAGGCACTCGCGGGCGCCCGGTCACCGCGCAGCGGTCGAAGGCCGAGGTCGACCAGAACCGGCCGAGCGCCGTGGGCGCCAGGCGCCGGACGGGCGCGAGGCATCCGTGGTGGCCGATCCCGTGGCCGGGCAGCAGGCCCCGCCGGGTCCCGCCAACGGGCGTGGGGCTGGTGCTCGGTGATCGGTCGGAACCGGCCCGGCATGGAGTCGACCGGGGTGAAGGAGGCGGACAGGAGTGGCCGGTTGACCGGTGCCCTGACCGAGAAGCTCGGCGCGCAGCGCGCCGCCGCCCTGGTGTCGCCGGGCGCCGACGACGGCCGGGCGCAGGCGCTCGGCCCCATGGCGGCGCGCGTGCACGAGGCGTGGGCGGCCGCGGTCACCGACGGCCTCGGTGCGGTCGCTGTCGCCGGTGCGGGCGCCGGCGTGATCGCGCTGGTCTCGGCGCTGCTCGTCCGCGAGGTGCCCCTCGACCCTCCGCCGTCGCCCGCGCCGGCCAAGGCGCCGTCCGGCAGCGCGTAACCCCTCGTCGGTCCCGAGGGCGCCGGGCCGCGCGTGCGGTCGCTGTCGGTATCAGCCGCTCGGCACCGGGGTTCCGGTGCTCGTGGGAGTTGCTGTCCGGCCCGCACCGTGCCCCGCACACCACCGGTAGCCTGACGCGTGATGCCGAAAGGCCGCCAACCTTGTTCCGGGCCCTCGGAGCCGCAGGACGTGCCCAGCGGTGCCGGGTGGCTGCCGCACGGCTACTCGCTGGATTCCCACACCCACGTGGCGGGTCAGCTCGTCTACGCGGCAGCCGGAGCGCTGGCCACCACCACGGAGCGCGGCACCTGGGTGGCCCCGGCCAACCGCGTGACCTGGACACCGCCCGGCTTCGCCCACTCGCACCGCTTCTACGGCCGTACCGACGCGCGCCTGCTGACGATTCCGGTGGCACTGTGCGGCGAACTCAGCGAAGCGCCCAGCGTGTTCGCGGTCAGCCCGCTGCTGCGCGAGGCCGTACTGGTCCTGACCGGTGACCGGCCCGAGAGGCGCCCCGGCGCCCACCGGCGGCTGCTTGCCGTCGTCCTCGACGAGCTGTCCGACACTCCAGAACAGTCCCTCCACCTGCCCGAGCCCGAGGACGACCGGCTGCGCGCCGTCACCGGCCTCCTGCACGCCGACCCCGCCCGGCCCGCGACCCTGGCGGACCTCGGACGCGCTGCCGGGGCCAGCGAGCGCGCCCTGAGCCGCCTGTTCCACACCGAGCTCGGCATGAGCTTCCACCGGTGGCGCACCATCTTGCGTGTCCACCACGCGCTGGCCCATCTGACGTCCGGCATGTCGGTCACCGATACGGCGATGGCCTGCGGCTGGTCGAACCCGTCCAGCTTCATCGACGCCTTCAAGGACGTCATCGGCCAGACCCCGGGCAGCTACCAGGCCGACCTGCGCACGAGCCCGTAGCGCCGTAGCGTCTCGCCGAGGCCCGCGCCGGGCACGCCATGTTGGCGGGTTTCCGGTACACCCGGTCCATTCACCGGTTGGTGACGGCTGAGTGGGGTTCCACAGTGGTGCCAGTCCGTCGTGCCATCCGCACGACACCGCGGACCACGCACTGGCACTGCTGCCCACTTGCTGCAAGGAGCCCGGAGACCATGACCGACACCGGCACGGACACGACCGTGGTGATCGTAGGAGGCGGAGTCGCCGGACTCACGCTGGGCAATTTCCTCCTGCGGAAGGGAATCGGGTGCGCCGTCCTCGAAAAGCACAGCCGCGCTCACGTGGAACAGCGGCAGCGGGCAGGAGCTCTCGACGCCGACGGCGTGCGCGTGCTGAACGAGTGGGGGCTGGGCGAGGCGGTGGAGGGCCGCAGCCACGGCGACTCCGCCTCGGGGATGCCGCTGCTGGTGGACGGCGAGGAGCGGCAGTGGAGGAGCGGCGGTGCCGACGAGGACGACGACGCCGACGGGGTGTTCTGCCCCCAGCAGACCCTTGTGCGCAACCTGATCAGGGTCTTCCTGCGCGACGGCGGTGACCTGCGCTTCGGGGCGCGGGACGTAGCGCTGCACGACATCGACACCGAACAGCCGCTGGTGCGCTACCGGGACGCCGACGGCTCGACGCGGACGGTCAGGTGCGACTTCGTCGCAGGGGCTGACGGCTACCGTGGCATCAGCAGGACAGCCGTCCCCGAGGACGTCCTCACCTGCTTCACCCACGAGTTCGGCTACGCCTGGCTGACCGTGATGGCGGAAGCCCCGGCGGACCCCCCGGCCGTGCTGGCCGTGCACGCGCGCGGTTTCGCCGCACGCATCACGCGCGGCCCGCACGCCAGTCGTCTCTACCTGCAGTGCGCGCTCACCGACACCGTCGAGCAGTGGCCTGACGGGCGCGTCTGGAACGAGTTGGGGGAACGCTTCGGTGAACCCGTGGAGCCCCGGGGCCCGATCACGAGCAAGCAGGTCGTGCCGCTGCGCGGAGTGGTCTTCAGCCCCATGAACTTCGGCCGGCTCCACCTTCTCGGGGACGCGGCCCACCTCATCTCTCCGATGAGCGCACAAGGCATGAGTCTCGCCCTCCACGACGCCGAGGCGCTCGCCCGCGCGGTCGTCCAGCACGTCGAGAGGAACGACTCCTCCCTGCTCGACGGCTACTCCGACACCTGCCTGAACCACACATGGGAGCGCCAGGCCTCCGCAGTCTGGATGACCCAGACCATGCACGACTCGGGTGACCCCGGCTACGAGGGAGAGTTCCGCAAGCAGATCGCCCGGAAGAACCTGGAGACCATGTTGGAGCCGCTGGCGGCGCCTCACCCGGCCTCGTGAGCCGGCAGAGCACTGGATGTCGCACACGGACGGCGATGCCCGCACGCAACGCACTCGTTCAGGAACGGTCTTCTGGTTGCGGCTGGGGCTGGGGCTGGGGCTGCGGGGCGGTGTCGCTGACACGCACGAGGATGCCGATCAGCGCCCAGTTGGCGATGACGGAGGAGCCGCCCGAGGCCACGAACGGCAGGGTCATCCCGGTCAGCGGGATGAGGTTCATGACGCCTCCCGCGACGACGAAGACCTGGAGCGCGAAGGCCCCCGCCAGGCCGACGGCCAGCAGCTTCCCGAAGGGGTCGCGCGCGGCCAACGCCGCGCGCAGCCCCCGCTCGACGACGAGGCCGTAGAGCAGCAGCAGCGCCATCGTCCCGGCCAGGCCCAACTCCTCGGCGAAGGTGGCGAGGATGAAGTCGGAGTTGGCCGCGAAACCGATGAGGTCGGAGTGCCCTTGGCCGAGGCCGGTGCCCTGCACCCCTCCGGAGCCGAACGCCCACAGCGCCTGCATCGACTGCTCGGAGTGGCCGACGACTCCCTGCTTGCTGAGGGCGTACTCGTGCAGGGGGTCGAGCCACGCCTGGACGCGCTGCTGGACATGCGGTTCGAAGGACGCCACCCCCGCGGCACCGGCACCCGACATCAGCAGCCCCACCACGACCCAGCCGGTGCGCTCGGTGGCCGCGTACAGCATCAGCACGAACATCCCGAAGAAGAGCAGCGAGGTACCCAGGTCCGTCTCCAGGACCAGGACGAGGATCGACATGGCCCAGACGGCGACGATCGGGCCGAGATCACGCCCGCGCGGCAGGGACATGCCCATCCAACGGCGTCCGGCCAGGGCCAGGGCGTCCCTCTTCACCATGAGATATCCCGCGAAGAAGACGGCGATGGCGATCTTGGCGAACTCACCGGGCTGCATCCGCACACCGGCGACGGAGATCCAGATCTTCGCGCCGAACATGTTCAGTCCGAGCCCTGGAACCAGTGGCAGCAGCAGGAGGATCAGCGCACCGAACATGGAGATGTAGGTGTAGCGCTGGAGCGTGCGGTGGTCCTTGAGCAGTAGCAGCACGAGGGCGAAGAAGCCCACCCCTACGGCCGAATACAGCAACTGGTTCCCTGCGGCGGCCGCGAAGTGACTGTTCTCGCGGAGGCGTTCGGACTGGTCCAACCGCCAGATGACCACGAGGCCCAGGCCGTTGAGCAACGTCGTGAGCGGCAGCAGCAGCGGGTCGGCGTGAGGCGCCCATCTCCGGGTGACCAGGTGGCCGGCGCCGGCCAGCACGGCCAGCCCCGTGCCGTGGACCAGAAGACTGGCGGGCAACCGGCCGTCGAGGGCCATGCCCACGTTGGCGTAGGCGAACAGCGTGACGACCACCGCGAACCCCAGCACGGCCAGCTCCGCGGAGCGGCGTCTCGATGTGCCGGTGGAGGCGTGCGGTTCCGGGTGGCCGGATGTGTGGCTCATGGTGTGACGAGTCCCCGTTGTTCTGCACCCGCACAGTGGCCGGCCGACCGGACTCCCCGTGACAGGGGATCTCTCGCGCAGGGTCGGGGCGGGGCACGGTCGGGCGCGTGTGAAAGCTGACGTCGGGGCCCGGTACCGCCCCGACGCTGTCCCAGGCGAAGATGCCCGCCGAGATCATCGCGGTTCCCCTTGCGGGCCCTCCGTCGTCCTCGACCGACGGCATACGGTGGCAGATCCGGGCCGGGGACGCCGTGGCGGACCCGCCGACCGCGCGGCTTGGCTCAGGGGTTGATGGCGTGTTCGGTGAAATGGCCGCAGGAACGGAAGCCCAGGCGCTGGTAGACGGGCTCGCCGCCGGCGGAGGCCTGCAGGACCGCCGTGCGGTGGCCTCGGTCGCGGGCCGTGTGGAGTGCGGCGAGCGTGATGGCACCGCCGTAGCCACGTCGGCGGTGGGCGGCCAAGGTGCAGATGTTGTAGATCCCGGCAACCCCCGCGTGCTGGAACACTTCGGCCGAGCAGACGGGACGGCCGTCCGTGTAGCCGACCAGGTAACGGGCCGGGGAGTGCGCGGCCAGTGCCTGCGGGGCGGCCCGGGTGAAGAAGCGGCGGACGGTGTCGGCGGGCGGGGACCAGTTCGCAGCGAGCACCGCGGCGTAGTCGGCGAGGTGTTCGGGCCGACTCACCGTCCGGATGTCCAGCCCCGGGGCGGCAGGCGGCGGCAGGGAGCCGTCCAGTTCGGCCCACATGGCCGTCTCGCGCTCGGCGGCAGGCAGACCTGCCGCCGTCAGACGGGAGGCCAGGTCCGGCGGAGTCGAGGACGGGCCCACCCACCAGGAGAAGTGACGGCCGGTGCGAGCCGTCGTCCGAGCGGTCTCGGCGATGCGGTCCGCAGCGGTGGCGGCGGTGAAGCGGGCGGCGGCGACGATGTTGAAGGTGTCGTCGTCCAGGCCGCTGTCGGCGACCAGGAGGTCACCGGTCTCCGTGACGGTCGCACCGGTCAGGGTCCGATGCAGGTGGCAGGCGTGTTCCGCCACATTCTGTTCCATCCGGTCCGTCAAGCCGGCTTCGTCGCGCGGAGGATCAACCATGGCGCACGATCCCATCACAACGAGGTTCTCCGCGTCTTCGGCCGGTGCCGGGTCCGGATGAGGAGTGCCGCCTGCCGGCCCGCACGCCGTGAACGGGGAACGGAGCGCGGCGGGCGGCTGCTCCGTCGTCGACCGGACGGACCAGCGCCCGTGAACCTGGACGTCCGCAGCATCGTTGCTCGCGCCGAACTCCCGGCGCGGGGCGGGCAGTCCTGCCTAGTCGGCGGTCGCCGGCGCCGTGTGCGGCGGGCCCGGGGGGACGAGCCCCCCGAGCAGCGCCGTGAGCGTGAACTCGAAACGCTCATGCTTCTCGCCGGAGGTCAGCTCCTGGATGTGGGCGACCGTGTTCGGGAAGACGTCGCCGGGCAACATCCGGTACCGCTCGACGAGGTCGTCCCGGTCCAGGACACGCTGGTCGGCGCCGCTGCCGGGGCGGTACCGCAACGAGACCTCGAAACAGTAGGCCGACACGTAGAGGAAAGCGGCATCGATCGCCCACGCGGCGGACTGCGGTGGCACGCCCGCGGCCAGCAGGATCGTCAGCATGCCCTCGCTGAGCCGCAGCGCGTCCAGGCTGTCCGGGGCGGTGGCCAGTGCGGCGCGTGACACCCCGGGGTAGCGCAGGTACTCGTCGCGCAGTGCCCGGCAGATCCCGAGCATCTGTTCCCGCCACCGCGCGGGGTCCGGCTCCGGCACCGGCACCCTGGCGCACAGCTCGCTGATCAGCAGCCCGTCCAGTTCGGCCTTGTTGCGCACGTGCGCGTACAGCGACGCCGGTCCCGTCTGCAACGCGGCGGCGACCCGGCGCATCGTCAGGGCCTCGAATCCCTCGGTCTCGATGAGCCCGAAGGCCGCGTCCACGATCCGCCCCACGGTGAGGGGTGCCTTCCCGGACCGCCCGGTCCTGCCCTGCTCGCCCCAGGCGGCGATCTTGGCGGCCCACTGGTCACGCCTCTCGGTGCGCTCCGGAGCATCTTCGTTGGCCATGGCGACAGCATAACTTGACACGAACAACGTTCCCCAATAGAACGATGTTCGTAAGTGGAACACTGTTCGCCCCGTTCCGTGGGTGGACGAAGCCCCTCTTCCCCTCCGAGAGGAGACCCCATGACCTGCCCACGCGTCGCCCGGAGGCGCCCGGCGTCCGGCCCCGCCGGACCGTTCCGCTCCCTGCGCGAGGCGTGGGTGGCCCTGGCGGGCCTCTCGGCGGTCTTCCTGTTCGAGATGATGAGCAACACCGTCCTCAACGTCGCCCTGCCCACGATCGGCCGCGAGCTGGCGGCGCCGACGGTGGCCCTGCAGTGGGTGACGAACGGCTACTCCGTCGTGTTCGGCGGGCTGATGCTGGTGTTCGGCGTGGTCGCCGACCGGCTCGGGCGGCGCCGGGTCATGCTCACCGGGCTGCTCCTGCTCGGAGCCGCGAGCCTGGCGTCGGCGGCCGTCACCGGTACGGGTCAGCTGATCACCGTCCGTGCGGTGATGGGGCTCGCGGCGGCGATGACCACGCCGGGGACCATGGCCATGGCCTTCCGGCTGTTCGAGGAGGAGGGCCTGCGCGTACGGGCGATCACCCTGATCTCCACCGTCGGCATGGTCGGCCTGGCGATCGGCCCGACCGTGGGCGGCTTCGTGCTCTCCTTCGCCCCGTGGCAGGTCCTGCTGCTGGCGAACGTACCGATCGTGGCGCTCGCGCTCGTCGGCATCCGGATCGGTGTCCCGGTCGACGCCGCCACCGACCTGCACCGCGCGCCCGCGGACCTGCCCGGCGGGATACTGGGCACCGCGACGGTGGTGCTCGCTCTCGTCGCGCCCACCCTGTTCGTGGAGTCGGGCGCGGCGGCGTGGCCACCGTGGGCCGCCGTCGCGGGGGTTGTCGTGGCGGCGACCTTGTTCGCCGTACGTGAGCGGTCGACCCCGCACCCGCTGCTCGACCTCGCGCTCGTCGCCCGGCCCCAGGTCTCCGGCGGCCTCGCCTACAAGGCGGCGTCCGGGCTGGCGAACGCGGGGCTCGCCTACCTGGTGACGCTGCAGCTGCAACTGGACTGGGGCTGGCCGCCCGCACTCGCGTCCGTCGGCATGCTGCCCCAGGTCGTCGTCCTGATCGCGGGCGGCCCGTTCGTCCACCGGTTCGTCTCGCGGGTCGGCATCGACCGTGCCGCCCGGATCAGCACCGGTGCGGTCGTGGCCGGGCTGGCGGTCTACACCTTGTGCGGCAACCTCGGCTACCCGTGGGTGGCGGTCGCGCTGGTGTTCGTGGCCGCCGGGATGCGGGTCGTCGGTGCCGCCGCCGGAGTCGGCGTCCTCAACGGCCTGCCCCGCAACCGCACCTCCACCGGCGCGGCGCTGCTCGACACCGCCGCCGAGGTCACCGCCGCCGTCGGGGTGGCCGTGGTCGGCACCGTGCTCGCCGCCCTGTTCGCCGGTGACGTGGCCTCGGGGCACTGGAGCGCGGAGCAGACCGGTCGGTTCCGGGAGGCGGCCACCGTCTCCGGGACGGTGCTCACCCTCGTGTCCGCAGCCCTGGTCGGCTGGGCGATACGCCGTACCCGTCCCGGTGCCGGTGCCGACGAGCAGCAGCCGGATGCCGAGCCCACCGACGCCCCGGCGACCCGGACCTGACCCGGGCCGGACACCGCGCTCCCGCCCTTGCCGGACGCACGGGACATGCTGCTGTCCGGCAGGGTGCGGATGCGCGACGGGCGTGCCCCGGGACGCGGGACCCGAAGCGGAGGCCGGGGCGCGGAGATACGTCGCCGCGCACCCCCGCCACCGACCCGGTCGGCGGGGCACCGGCGACCCGGCGGTCAGCAGTGGGAACGGCGACGAACCTCTCTGCTTGCCGCTCGACGCCGGACAAGACGATCCAGGATTTCGTGAATTCATGCAAACGTGTACTGTCGTGCCGTGCTTGCTGTCGCCCCCGACGTCGAGGTGCTGGCCCGGTTCGGGCGCGCGCTCGCCGATCCGATCCGCTGCCGCATCCTGCTCGCCCTGCGGGACGCCCCCGGCTACCCCGCCGAACTCGCCGACGCGCTCGGCGTCTCCCGCACCCGGCTGTCGAACCACCTGGCGTGCCTGCGTGACTGCGGCCTGGTCGTCACCGTGCCCGACGGCCGCCGCACCCGCTACGAGCTCGCCGACGAACGCCTCGGCCACGCGCTGGACGACCTGCGCACCGCCGTGGTGGCCGTGGAGACCGACCGGAGCTGCCCGGACGCCGAGGAGAAGGGCTGCTGCTGATGACTGCCGGGGCATCCATGTCCTCCGGGCCCTCCGCGGCCCGGCGCGAGGTGCTCAGCCGCCGGATACGGCTGCTGGTCGCGGCCACGATCACCTACAACGTCGTCGAGGCGATCGTCGCCGTCACCGCCGGTACCCTCGCCTCCTCCACCGCTCTGATCGGCTTCGGACTCGACTCCGTCATCGAGGTCTCCTCAGCCGCCGCGGTCGCCTGGCAGTTCTCCGCCCGGGACCACGCCGTCCGTGAGGCGCGCGAGCAGCGCGCGCTGCGGATCGTCGCCGTCTCCTTCTTCGCGCTCGCCGCCTACGTGGCGTTCGACTCCGTCCGGGCGCTCACCGGCACGGACGAGGTCGAACCGTCCCTCGCCGGCATCGTGATCGCTGCCCTCTCCCTCGCCGTCATGCCGTTCCTGTCCGCCGCTCAGCGCCGCGCCGGCCGCGCACTGGGCTCCGCCTCCGCGGTCGCCGACTCCCGGCAGACGCTCCTGTGCACCTACCTGTCCGCCGTCCTGCTGGCCGGGCTGGCTGTGAACGCCGCACTCGGCTGGTCCTGGGCCGACCCCGTCGCCGCTCTGGTCATCGCTGCCGTCGCCGTCAAGGAGGGCCGCGACGCCTGGCAGGGCAAGAGCTGCTGCGCCTCCCCGGCCTCCACGCCCTCCTCAGCCTCCACGCCCCTCGCCCCCTCCGCGGGAAAGGACGGCTGCGGCTGCGGTCCCGGGTGCGGCCGGTCCTCCGCCTGACGGCGCCCGCCACCCCGAACCGGCACCCGGCCGGGGGCGACTCGGGGCCCCGAGGCCGCCCCCGGCTGTGCGTAGCCTGCGGGGGCGGAGAACGGACCGAAGACCGACGGGTGGCTGGAAGACACGCGGATCTCCTACGACACCGTCGCCGCGGGCTACGCGGACCGGGTGCGCAACCTCCTGGACGAGACACCCCAGGAGTGCGCGGTCCTGGCGCTGTGCGCCGCTCTGGTGCGCGCCCGTGGCGGGGGACCGGTCGCGGACGTCGGATGCGGGCCGGGGCGGATCACGGCTCACCTGTGCCAGTTGGGCCTGGACGCGTCCGGGACCGACCTGTCACCCGGCATGACCGAGGTGGCCCGGCGCGACCACCCGGGGGCTCCGGTTCGACGTCGGCTCCATGACGGACCTTGACCTCGGCGACGGCTCGACCGCGGGGCTCGTCGCCTGGTACTCGCTGATCCACGTCTCCGACACGCAGATCGGCTCGGTCCTGCGGACCTTCCGTCGAGTGCTGCGAGCAGAGGGACTGCTGCTCCTCGGCTTCCATGTCGGGGACGGGACGACGGTGAAGACGGAAGGCTGTGGCGGCCACCCGATGAAGGTCCAGGTCCACCGCCGCCCGCACGGCCGGATGACTGCCTGGCTCGACGGTGCGGGCTTCACCGTCGACGAGCACAGGACGCTCACCTCGGCCGAGAGCACTCTCGGAGGACTCCTCCTCGCGCACCGCCGGCCCGACACCCCGTGAGGCCCCGAGGGCGGGTGCTGTGCGGGGGCGGGCCGGATCGTGGCACTGCGGGGCAGTGCCACGATCCCGCAGGATCGCGCGGCAACGCGCCCTGCCGGGTCTCCGTGTGCCTGGTTGCCCGCAGCGCGTCGGAGAGCATCCGCACGGGGTGGCCCCGCGCCGGACGCACGGTCAAAGATCGGGTATCCGCTGCCGCCGGGTCAATACGGGAACGCAACTGAGGAAAGGCACCACTGGACAGCGGCCTGAACTACGGGCCTGCCCGGACAGCACGCCGCTCGCTGCGTCCGGTGAGGGAGACGCTGATGCGGAAATCCTCCGGCTGCGGAACCCGGCCCTCATGAAGTCAGGACGCAACTGCGGAAAACCGGCCCTTACTGAGCGCATGACCAGGAGCGATGTGGCGACAAGGGACCCGGTCGGCACGGGCCGATCCAGGGACACCGCTGCGGATTCCCCTCTCGGAGGGTTCGTGGAGGCCGCGCGGATGCTGCAACATCACTAGCTGTCAGGCGGCGGCAACCGCCTGACAGCACAGAAGAGTTGCCCGCAGCACGTCCACAACTGGAGATGCAGACATGACCCCTTCGCCCTGCGGAGCCTCCGGGCTCCCGCCGCGCGCCCCGACGGCGACCGAGGCCGTCATACTCGTCGTCATCGTCGTGGCCGCGGCGCTGCCGGCCGCGGCCGGCCTGCCGACCCTCAGCGTGGTCCTCCTGCTCACCGAGGCCCTCTCGCTCGGAGTCCGGCTGCTGCGCTTCCTGCGCGGTACCTCTCCCGGCCTGACGGAGGCCTGAACACCCCATGGGACGCCGTGAGAACCCGATCGGCGAGTGCGGCGAGTCCCTGCGTGCCCTCGCGGTCTGGCTACGAGCCGGCCGCGAGGCCGCGGACCTGACCTACCAGCAGCTCGCCGCCCGCACCGGCCTGAGCGGTGACACGCTCGCGCGCGCGGCGTCGGGCCGCAGCGTGCCGCAGAAGCTGAGCGTGGTGCTCGCCTACGCCCGCGGTTGCGGCATCAGCTCCAGGGAGACCGAACGGCTGTGGAAGCAGGCCCGCCGGGACGAGGCCCGCGCCCAGGGCGCCCTGAGCGGGCACCGCACCGGTATCGACATCAGCCTGGTCAAGGACTTCGCCGACCTCCACACGGCCGTCGTCGACCTCTACCGCGACGACGGCAGCCCACCGCTGCGCAGCCTGGATGCCCGCCTCGGCGGCGTCGGCCGCCTCCCGCACAGCACGGTCGGACGAGTCCTCAACGGACGGTCGAGGCCGACCGAGGCGTTCGTCCTCGCCTTCGCCGAGGCGTGCGGCGTCAAGCAGGCCGCCCTCGCCGAGTGGGGAAGGGCCTGGCGACGCGCCGACCACGACCGGCAGAGCGCCCGCGCCCGGGCCCGGCAGGAGAGACACCCCTTGCGCCCCGATCCTCTTGTCGACCGTCTCATGACCCACAGCCGTGCCTCACCGCGCGACCTGCAGGTCCTGATGAGCGACCTGGAATCGTCCGCGCGCAAGGCCCCGGACCTCAAGCTCCTGGTGCACTTCCCCGATTCGGACAGCGCCGAGGCGCGCCGGGCCGTACGCATGACCCGCGAACTGCTCGTCGACCAGGCGCAACGGCGGGGAGACCTGGCCTGCCCCGGGTGCGGTTGCCTCTCCTTCGGGTACGACAACGCACAGGGGTGGAAGGGAGCCGTCTGTTCCCGGTGCGGCCACCGAGGCACCAGCCCCGCCCCGGCTCACGACGAACGGGAGGGCCTGGAGGGGCAGTCCGACACACCGACGATGCTTCTGCGCCCACCCGGGGACGACCTGCCCGCCACGACGTCCCCGGACACGCCGACCCTCGCGCTGCGTGCACCCCTTCCGCCGCCGCTGCCCAAGCGGGTTCCCGCCCGTTCGTGGCCCCCTCCTGTTCCGGGGCAGCAGGCCCCGGCCATCGACGGCGACTCGTTGCCGACGGTGACAGGGAGAGCTCCGCTCGGCCAGGACGAGCGCTGCGCCCCCGGCAAGAAGTGTGACTGGCTGGGCTGCTGGATCTGCCGGTCCCCCGCGCGACAGGAGCCGTCCACGCCACCGGACCGGACCACCCTCACCACCCGCATCCGGATCAACATCCCGTCGTCGAGACCCGCTCCACCTTCCTCTCGCCGCTCTCTCCCGGGCCCCGGGCGGCCCCGCCCCTTCGACTGGCCACCGGCACCGCCCGACCAGCAGCCCGGTGCCGACTCTCCCCGCCGACCGGGGTGACGTCGGCGCCCTGGCCGCCGATCCCGGAGGCGGCGCGGGATTCGGGGTCTTCTCCGTCAGGAGGTCAGCCGGTGACGGCGGAGCCCGTACGCGCTGTGATGGTGGGGCGGGGCTCGCCGGAGTCGACGATCCGGGTGACGAGGCGCTCGCGCAGAGCGCCGAGGACGGGCTGGACGGACGGGTCCTCGACGAGGTTGGTCAGTTCGTCAGGATCCTGTTCGAGATCGTAGAGGTAGGCGTCCTGGTACTCGTCCGCGCGAAGGTCGTCCCAGGCGTCGTTGGCGGGAGCCGTGACGCCGTACTTCCAGCGGTGGGTGCGCAGGGCGCGGCCCACCTCGGACTCGCTGACCTGCACGAGCACCTCCTGAGGCCAGTCGCCGTCGGTACCGCGCAGCAGCGGGACCAGGGAACGTCCCTGCATCCCGGCGGGTACGGGCACGCCGGCCGCCTCCAGCAGCGTGGGCGGGAGGTCGACGTGGCTGACGAGTTCGGGCAGGCGGACACCGCTGCCCAGGCCGGGGCCGCGCAGCACGGTGGGGACGCGCAGGGAGGCGTCGTGGACGCTGCGCTTGTACTCGTCGTTGCGGGTCTTGAAGTGGCAGCCGTGGTCGGAGGTGAACAGGATGACGGTGCTGTCGAGTTCACCGCGCGTCGTGAGGGTGTCGACGATGCGGGCGAGGACCTCGTCGAGGCGGCGCACCATGCCGTAGTAGCCCGGCAGGTGCTCGGCCCAGTTGCCGCCGCCCGCAGCGGCCAGGTCGGAGGGCACCCAGGGGTCCTCGTACCGGCCGCTGTACCCGGTGGGGGCGGGGTAGTCGTCGCGGGAGTTCTGGTGGTGGGGCTCCAGGAAGGACAGGAACAGGTAGAAGGGGTCGTCCCGGTCGCGGTCGATGAAGTCGGTCGCGGCGGAGCCCAGGGCGTCGGCGCGGTATCCGCCGAAGCTGTGCGGGGCGCCGTCGTTGTCGTACAGGGTGGTCTCGTAGGCGTCGGAGGTGAACTCCAGGAGGTTGGCGGCCAGCCAGTGCTCGTAGCCGGCCCGGTCCTCCTCGGGGACGGGGCCCGAGGTGTGGTCGCCTGCCAGGTGCCACTTGCCGATGTAGCCGGTGTCGTACCCCGCGTCGCGGAAGCACCGGGCGAGGGTGGGGGTGTCGCGGGGCAGGGCCAGGCCGTTGCGGTACACACCGGTGGTCGTCGGGTACTGCCCGGTCTGCAGGCTGGCCCGGGAGGGCGCGCACACCGGCTGGCAGGTGAAGGAGTGCTCCACGCTCACGCCGTCGCCGGCGAGCGCGTCGAGGGTGGGCGTGAGCCCCATGGGGTTGCCGTGCAGGCCGGTGGTGTCCCAGCGCTGCTGGTCGGTGAAGAAGACCAGCACGTTGGGGCGGGGGCGTTCGGCGGAGAGCGAGCCGGTCGGCTGGACAGGCATGAGGATCCTTCGTCGGGGCGGGTCGGGAGACGGGTGGTAGTGGGGCAGGGGAGCGGCGGTGGCCGGCTGCGGATCAGCGCGTGGGGTGGCCGTGGCTGTGACCGCGCGTGTGCCCTGTGCCGGACCCCGCCCGAGGCGAGTTCCGGTTGTCGGCGTCGTCGTGCTCGCGGGTCTCGGACAGCAGCCATGTGGAGAGGAACGAGACGGCTCCGACGGCCGTCAGCAGGAGCGGCAGCGGCCGGCTGGACCCGGCGCCGGCGACCAGCGCCGCCGCCAGTGCCGGGACGAATCCGGCGACCATGGCGGAGGCCTGGGTGGCGATGCCGAGAGCGGAGTAGCGCACGCGGGCGCCGAACAGCTCGGTGAAGAAGGCTCCCTGGATGCCCGACATGCACACGGCGCCGCCCAGCGCGGCCAGTGCCATGGCGGTCCAGGCCGCCGCGGTGGAGCCGGAATCGACGAGCCAGAAGTAGGGGAACGCGGAGAGCGCGACGAAGGCGGACCCGGCCAGGTAGGGCGGCCTGCGCCCGACGCGGTCCGAGAGCGACCCGACCACCGGTATCAGCAGCAGGCCGAGCACGTTGTAGAGGACCACGCCGGTGAGGGCCACATAGGACGGATAGCCCAGCGTGTCGGTGGCGTAGGCGATCACGAACGGCTGGTAGATCTGCGAGCTGCACGCCTCACCCAGACGAGCTCCGAAGGCGAGCACAGTGGTACGCGGACAGGTGCGCAGCGTGGCCACCACGGGGGACTTCTCCCGGACCCCCTCGGAGCGGATCTGCTGGAACTCGGGCGTCTCGGCGATGGTGCGGCGCACCAGCAGGCCCGTACCCGTCAAAAGGACGCTGAGCAGGAAGGGGAGGCGCCACCCCCAGCTGAGGAACTGCTCCTCGGGCAGGGCGGCGAACAGGCTGGTGATGCCGATGGCCAGCAGATAGCCGATCGGCGCGCCGGTCTGCGGGATGCTCCCCCACAGCCCCCGCCGGGTACGCGGCGCGTGCTCCACGGCCAGCAGTGAGGCCCCGGCCCATTCACCGCCCAGTCCGAGTCCCTGCACCATGCGCAGGGCGACGAGGAGGACCGGGGCCCAGATGCCGATGGCTCGGTAGTCGGGCAGCGCACCGATGAGCGCGGTGCCCGAGCCGATGATGAGCATGGTGGCCACCAGCGACTTCTTGCGGCCGATCCGGTCGCCGAGGTGGCCGAAGACGACTGCGCCCAGGGGACGCAGGACGAAGCCGACTCCGAAGGTGGCCAGGGAGGCGAGGGTGCCGAGCACCGGGTCCACGTCCGGGAAGAACAGCTTGTTGAAGACCAGAGCGGCCGAGAGGCCGTACAGATTGAAGTCGTACCACTCCAGGGCGGCACCGGACAGGCTGGCAGCGATGACCTGGCGCATGGACTGCGCAGCGGGCGGGCTGCCGTCGGCGGGCGGCGTGCTCGCCGGAGCGGGCTGGGATGCCATGAGTACCGTCCCTCACGAGCTGTCGTGCAGGTGGTTTCCGGCGCGGGGCTCTGCGTCGGGGCTCGCCGCCGGGTGGTCGGCGACCCGAATTAAGTAAACGTCGTTTATTAAACGGCACGGTTAGGCTGACACCCGCCGACCTTCAGGTCAAGGCCCCCTGTGCACACGACATCCCGGCCCGGGGGGGAGAGGAGCGCGCCGTCCGATGCCAGGCGATGTCGCCACGTCAGCGTCCGCCCGGCGCGTCAACGCGGCCCGCGTCCTGCACGAGCTGCGAGAGCGCCCACCCGAGGGCGGGGAGATGTCGTCCAACGAACTGATGGACGCCACCGGCATGTCCCGGCCCACGGTGCTGGCCGCCGCGGAGCACCTGGTGCACCTGGGCTGGGCCCGGGAGAGTTCGGGCCACTCGGCGGGACGGCCCACCGGACGCGGCCGCCCGTCGCGCTGCTTCTCCTTCGCGGCGCGGGCCGGGCACGTCCTGGGCCTCGACATCGGCGCCCACAGCGTCCGGGTGAGCGTGGCCGACCTGCACGGCACCCCGGTCGGCGAACAGCAGCACCACTTCGAGGACCCGGCCATCGGCGCCGAACAGCGCCTGACCCGCGTCCGCGAGCTGGCCGTCGCCGCAGTGCGGGAAGCCGGCCTGAGCACCGCGGACGTCCTGGCCGTCTGCGTCGGCACCAGCGGCACGGTCGACGCACACGGAGTCGTCCGACGGCGTACCGGCATCCCCGGCTTCCTCGACGTCGACCTGCGCGCCGCCCTCGCCCCGGACTTCACCTCACACGTGTACGTCGAGAACGACTGCAACCTCGCCCTCGTCGCCGAGCGTTGGAAAGGCTGCGCCACCACCGCTCAGGATGTGGCATGCCTACTGGCCGGAGAACGCCTCGGTGTCGGCCTGTGCACCGCGGGCACCCTGGTACGCGGCCATCACAACGGGGCGCGCGACCTCGGGTTCCTCACTCTGATGGGCACATACTCCGACGCCGACGCCGTCGCGGCCACAGCCCGCGACCATGGCGCGCTCCTCCTGGCCGAACTGGCAGCACACGGCGCCGCCCCCGCCCCCGGCACGCCCGGCGCACAGCTCTACGCGCTCGCCGAAGGCGACCCGGGCCGAGTGAGCGCGGCCACCGTCTTCGAGGCGGCCCGCCTCAAAGACCCGGGTGTCACACCGGTCCTGGCCCAGGCCCTGGAGGCGGCAGCCCGGGCGATCGTCACGCTCAGCATGCTGCTGGCCCCTGAAATCGTCGTCCTCACCGGAGCGGTGGCGGCGGCGGGCGACGTCCTGCTCCCGCCGCTGCGCCGCCGACTGGCCGAACTGGCCCCCCACCCCCCACGCGTCGAGGCGTCACCGCTCGGCGAGAACGCCGTGGTCACCGGGGCCGTCCGGCTGGCGCTGGACGCCGCACACACCCACTACCTCGCCCCCCTCCTGCCCGCACCGACCGGCGTGGACGGCGCCGCTGTGTGAGGCGGTCGGCCAACTCCTCCCCGGCCCGGCCCGCGTAGGCGCCGGAGCAGGTCGGGACACGAGCCGGTGCTGGATTGCCTGCACCTGCTGTCTCCAGCGGGACGCCACCGGGACGGCAGCCTCGGACAACGGGAACCGGCACGGTGAGCTGGTCGTCACCCGAAGCATGCCTTCCGTTCTCGTTCTCGGTCTCGACCCCCACGAAGTGCCCGGTATGGACGGGGACGCGATGCGCGCGGTCCTGGACGACGAACTGGCCCGCTTCGGCGCACATGCCATCGACGCTTCCACGACGCTGATCGCGCCGGATGCATCAGCCGCACCCGTGGTGGCCGCGGCACTCGCCGAACAGGACTGGGACGTCGTCGTCATCGGCGGCGGTATACGCAAGTCCGAACCGCTTGTGACGTTCTTCGAGCACATCGTGAACCTGGTCCGACGTCACGCACCAGGGGCCGCCATCGCGTTCAACACCGGCGTCGGCGGCAGCGTCGAGGCGGCCAAGCGGTGGCTGTGAAGCCCAGCCCCTGGGCCGGACCACCTCGACCGCACCGATACCCGGGTCCGCCGCCCCAGAGCCCACCGGCCCGGACGGGGCGGACGTGGGAGTCGAGGGCGCGCCGCTCGGCGAGCAGTACGCGTCGCGTGGGCAACGGCGCCGTCGGTCCTCCGAGCGGACGCCACTGTTCGTGGGGCGTCGAACGCGCCGACGCCCCACGAACAGTGGCGTCCGCCGCAACGCTTCCTCGCGACGCGGCTGCCACACGCCCACCCACCGGGCCACCGCCGATCCGGACCCCGTGAGATTTCTCCTCGGAGCCGTGAACTTTCCCCGCGGGTTGATCATCGGACCTCGGGAAGACGCTACAACCGCCGGCCCGGCCCCCGTCGGCCCGGCACTGCACGTGAGGAGAAATGCATGAAGTCGTGGCGTAAGCCGGTGACCTACGGTCTCGCTGTCGTTGCCGCCGCGGTCGCAGTACCGCTGTCCGCCGGCTCCGCATCCGCCGCGAGCTGGCACGACATCGCCGGCGGTCCCGCCGTGTACTCCAACCTGGCCGAGTGCGAGGCGGAGATCCCCACGGCGAAGGAGCACTACCAGGACGCGCAGTGCACCGACGTCAACGGCACCATCACGCTCTGGGGGCTCTACTGACCGGGTAGCCGCCCACGCGCCCGGGGCCCGCCCTCCTCCCCGAGGGCGGGCCCCGCCTTCTTGCCCGCCGGACCCCCGAAGCGCTGAGCTGTCGGTGACACCGGCCCAGGTAGGCCGGGAGCACACGTGAGGGTGGAGAGCCCATCGGCCCGGCGCCGGGCTTCGGCTGTCGAAGCTGCGGCCGGGGGGAAGCCGCTGCACACCACCCGGGTCCCGGTCGTAGCTCCGCATCGACGCAGCGAAGTCACGCGGTCAGTGGCGCTCGCGGTGCTCTCGTCCCCGCGCCCCAGCGTGTCAGCACGCTGGGACGCACTCCTGCTGAAGCCGGCGTGCAGCGGGGCGGGCAGCTACCGGTGGAAGACGACGCTCGGGCAGGTGTCGGGGTCTGCTTCCACGAACGGTTCGGGCTTGTTCCGGGTGCCGCCGATTTCCAGATACTGCGGTGCGGTGGGCATCCGTTGCTCAGGTGTGCCACGGAGGAAGTCGAGCTTGATCTGGCGGAACTCCTCACCGCCGGTGGTCTCCTCCGTGCGGAACTCCCAGGTCCCCTCGCCCTGGAACCCCTTGCCCGCAGGGCCGTTCTCGCCCAGTTCCTCCAGCGAGATCGCCCACTTCTTCACCCGTACCGTGCCCACCTGAGCGGAACGCCCGTCGGGATACTGGGTGGAGGCGGGCCCGAGAGCGAAGCGCATGCCGTGCGGGCCCTGGCAGTTGCCGTGCAGGTCGCCGGCGCGCACCGTGGTGCTCGGCTTCGGGCACGGGCCCGAAGCGTCGTCCAGGACGGTGCACGAGGTAAGGGAGACCAGAGCGCAGGCGGCCACCGCTGCCGCCTTGCGTGACACCGTGCCGCTCGGCCTTCGCGGGGGACGGCCGAGCCGTGAGTCGTCATGGAAGCCATCGTTTCAGTGCTCGTCCTAACTGATCGTTTCAGAATAAGTTCGGCACACTGGCTTGGCAGTTGGGCTATTGGGCGGCAGAGTTCTGCGAGTGTCGGATGATCTTGTGCCTGATGATCTGTGGGCTCGTGTCGCTCCGCTGCTCCCGCCTCGCCCACCGCGGCGTCGGCGATATCCGGGCCGGCTGCCGGCGGATGACCGTGCAGCTCTGCGCGGGATCGTCTACATGCTGCGCACGGGCATGGCCTGGGCGGACGTGCCGACCGAGACGATCGGTTGCAGCGGGGTGACGTGCTGGCGGCGCCTGCGGGACTGGACCGAGGCCGGCATCTGGCCCCGCCTGCACGAGATCCTCCTCGCGGAACTCCGCAAGGCCGGACTGCTGGACATGGAGGACGCCGCGGTCGACGGCTCGCACGTTCGGGCCCTGAAAGGGGAGGCTCACACCGGACCTTCGCCGGTCGACCGCGGCCGCCGGGGCAGCAAGCACCATGTAATCACCGACCGGCACGGCACGCCCCCTTGCGGTGTCGCTGACCAGCGGAAATCGTCATGACGTCACCCAGCTCATCCCTCTGCTGGACACGATCCCCCGCATCCGCGGCCTGGTGGGCAGGCCACGTCACCGACCGCGGCGGCTGTTCGCCGACCGCGGCTACGACTACGACAAGTACCGTCGGCTCCTCCGCGCTCGCGGCATCACGCCGAAGATCGCACGCAAGGGCGCCGCCCACGGATCCGGCCTGGGCAGGACCAGGTGGGTTGTCGAGCGCACCTTCGCCTGGCTCCACCAGTTCAAACGCCTGCGGATCCGCTACGAGATACGAGCCGACCTCCACCTCGGACTGCTCCAACTCGCCTTCGTCATTATCTGCTTGAGACGACTCCAAACCTCATTCTGAAATGCTCAGTAAGCCGGATCCTTGGTCGGGTGGGGCCCTGCTGGGCCGGCCGCACCTCCTACCGTAGGGAGTCACACGAGTGTGTATAGGGGTGAAGAGCATGACGATATGGGGGTTGGTCATCGAGACGACCGTGGGTGTCGGCGAGCGCAAGCACACGGTGGCGCACGTGGTGGCGCACCTCTCCGGATCTCGTGCGGAGGCGCTCGCAGAGCTGGAGCGGCGGGCTCGGAGCCACTTTCCCGAGCACCCCAGAAGTCCCAAGCGCCGTCGGCTCCTTCGGGAGAGCGACGGGTTCCTCCTTGTCGTTGACGGGGCGTGGCAGTCGTTTGTCACACGGTTCACGATGGCGGAGGTACTGGAGGACTCATACACCCCTGCCGCACCGGAACCTGTGGAGGCGTCGAGCACGCCCGTCGCTACAGCTAGTGAGTCGGTCGAGCAGGTCAAGCAGGTCGAGCGGTACGCAGACGGGGTACCGGTCAAGCCAGCATGGCTTGGGCGCCACGACCTGCCGTGAACGGTGGCGCGAGGCTGGCTCTGCACGGGGCCGCTGACCGGCGCGAGACACCTCGGCCCATTCGGCCTGGCCGTGCTCGTCCTCGACCAGGAGGCCACAGGTCAGCGTGGTGGCGACTCGCGCTCAACGAGAAGCGCACGGTTCAAGGCGGTTCTGGCCACGGAAGAGCGCCCATCGGTCGTCGGCTGCGCTGCCTGACTTGCGCGCTTAACCTTCGCTGAGACGAAGTGCGATCCATCAGGATCTGGTGAGAATCGCTCAGCCTTCGGTGCGACGGGACAGCCGCGGATCCCGGACACGCGGGCGCCCCCACTCTCACATATTCGAACTTCTGTACTATTTTGGTCGGCATGGCACGGATGCACGACCCCGACACCCTCCTCGCGGTGCAGCGGGACTGGCACCGCACGTACGCCGCCCTGGCCGCACGACCCCGGGATGCGACCCGACTGCGCCGGCGCCTGCTACGGCTCTCCACGGCCCTGATGTGGCACCCGGCCTCGGGCGGCGAAGTCGGCCGGGGGCCGCGGCGGGTGGAGCTGTGCCGGGCGGCCCGCCCACGAGCGGGACACGGCGTGAGCGCCGGGCCGCCGGGCGCGGTAGAGGTCCGCCCCTGGCGCCGCGGTGAGGAGCCCGAACCGCGCCTTCACATCTACCCGTATTCCGAGACGCGTGCGCTCAGCATCCGGGTGCAGGGCAGATGGCGCCACGCCGAGGTGTGCTCCCGGGAGGACCGGGCAGGCGGCCGCGTGATCTACAACGTCGAGATCTACCTGACCGTCGGAGGTGTCCTGGGCTGCTATGCCCGTTCCTACCTTTGGGACCCGGCCATCATGCACCCCCCACCACCGGTCCGCGGAGTCATCCACCGCTGAACCCACCTCGGGGCCGGCCGCGGCGCGTATCAGTAGCGGGTGAGACGCTGTGCGCATGGACGAGGCGCAGCGGCGGGTCCACGGCACCGTCCACGACGACCCCTTCCCCCACGCACTCCCCGGCCGCTCCTACTGGGAGTTGGTCGGCGACCCCCTGGAGGACTACTGGTCGAGGTCACCGGCAGCACCGAGGAAGAACTGGCCGACGGCTGCATGATGCGACCGCCGCCCGCGGGAAGGCGGCCCTCGTTCTGCCCCGCTGTCGGAAGGTCGTGGCCCAATTCCTCAGTTGTGCACGTACTTGATGCCCCGTGCCAGGGTGTCGATGTCCTTCATGGCCGACAGCAGGTGGCCTGGATCGAGTGCGAAGGTGGACAAGTGGACTGCTCGTCGGAGTTGCGGTACGAACCATCCGTAGCGGAGTAGAGCGTTGATGGTGCCGTCTTCCTCATCCGTGACGTAGCTCAGGACGCGTATCCCATCGCCGAGGTGCGGGGAGGCGAAGTCCTCGACCGTCGGCTCCTCGACCGCCTCGGGGCCCTGGGGCCCGCACAGTTCCCGTATTTCCTTCCACACCTCTTCCTCGTCCAGGTCCTCGGTGTCGAGATCCCCGATGTGCACGGTGAGGGGCATGTCCATCGGCTGCGGCAGGTGCAGGAAAATGTCGGAGCCCGGCAAGTCGGGGGCTGTATTCTCCGCCGCGTACGTGAGGATCCTCGTCAAAACCTCGATGTGCTCGGCGGTCGGTTGCAGGGCGCTGGAGTCCCAGACCGCCTGGGCCATGACGGCTCCCCAGGCCGCCTCGTCGGGGTACTGCTCCTCCAGCCCGGGGACCGGGAAGACCTGGGGAACCTCGATCCAGATCGAGAGGTCCCGTTCGTCGAAGGTGTCGAGGTAGGGCTCGGGATGGGTCACGGGTACTCCTGGTTCTCGTCTGCGGTATCTCCAGTGCGTCGTCGTCCGCGTCGGCCACGTCCCCGTGAGTCAAGCGGAAGGTGGTCATGACGGCGTCGAATACTTCATCGACGACAAGGCCGTGAACCACTGGATGCCGAACACAAACCATGTCACCTGCGGCCGCTGTCTACGCGTGCTCGCGATCGGTAACAGCCAAGCGGCCGCCTGCTGCGGCTGCCCACGACCCTGATGTGGCACCCGGCCTGGAAGAAGGAAAGAGGTTCTGGGGGCCGCGGGTGGAGCTGTGCTGGGCGGCCCGGCGAGAGCGCGGCCACTGCGTGAGCGCCGGGCCGCGGGACGCTGTTACGACCCCGAGCCGGAGCCGGACGGAGCGGGTACTGCTGACCTACGGCCCACGGCGATCCTTGGTGACGGCCCCCGCCGCCCCGTGCGGTACGAGGTGAAGGCACTGGAGCCGGCCGAACTCCACCGCCTGGTCCTCGCCGCCGTCGACCCGTACGTCGGCCGCGATGTCCTTGCCCGGCGCTCGCCCGCGAGGAAGAGCAACGCCGCGTACTGGCCCCCTGGACGGCTGGGCCGCGGCCGGACAAGAGAGCACCCCCGTAGCGCTGTACGGGTGTAGGGGTGCTCAGGCGGGTGCCGGCTCCCGGCGCAGCGCCGCGAGCGGCGAGCGCCGCCCTTTCTCCACCGCGCGCAGCTGCTCCCAGTCGACCTCGGGGTGGGTGGTGACGATCGCGTCGACGGAGGCGGTGGTGTAGAGCGCGACATCGACGGCCCCGGCCCGGCTGCTGCCGAAGCGGACCTCGATCGACTGCGGGGAGCGGACCCAACCGAGCCGGACCATGTGGTCGAAGTCGGTACGGCGCACTCGCAGACGGGCGGCGGCCTGCTCGGGTCCGAGCGGGGTATCGGCGGCCACCAGATCCGCCAGGTCCTCGCGGCGACAGACCTCGGCCACCTGGTCGGGGTGGTGCAGCGTCCCGTCCGGGTTCACGCTCAGGTCGGCCAGGAGACCGCGGTCGACGAACCGGCGCACCACGAACGCCGTCACGTGCGCCCGCTCGCCGTACGTGGCCCGGTTCGGAGTGCAGAGCGCGTCGGTGATCCGGTCGGCCGCCTCGCCGCCGGAGAGCGGCGAGGAGGGCATCGCGGCCCGGATGGCGTCGGCGTCCAGTGCCTCCACAGCGGCCCGGGACCACCGGAAGGACGACACGTCGGGGGCGGGGACGAGACCGGTGTGGCGGGCCCACCGGAAGGCGGCTGCGTCCACCTTCAGGCGCTTGGCCGCCTGGCTCGCGTCGTACTCGGTTCGTCGCATGAGAGCACTTCTCACTCGTTCACCAGACACGGCGAACAAAACATGACAGAACAACTGAAAAGAGTCAACAGTACCTGCACGTCGGAAAGTTCGACGAAAATCGCCAGCCTGCGCCCGTGTACACCAAGGAAGACACCCACCCCCGTACTGCTGCGAAGAGACCTGCGCCGGGCGGCCCGCCGCGAGCAGGACGCAGCATGAGCGGGCAGCCGGTCGCCGTCTCCAAGGCGCGTGGGTCAGTAGCGGGTGAGACGCTGTGCGCATGGACGAGGCGCAACGCCGGGTCTACGGCAGCGACCACGACGACCCGCACCCCTACCCCCGCCCCGGCCGCTCCTACCGGGAACTGGTCGGCGGCCCCCTGGACGGACTGCTGGTCGACGTCACCGGTTGCAGCGAGGAAGAGCTGGCCGACGGCGCCGCCCTCATCACCGAGATCGGCCAGTACGGCCCCGGCGGCCGCGCCCTGTACGGGCCCCGCCCGGACAACCCCCTGCTGTGGGACTGGGAGGGCGACTCGCCTTGAACACCGGCAGCGGACCAGGGGCGCGGCTGGGCGGGCCTGTGTCCATCCTGGAACAGGAGACGGTCGGGCCGGGGTCGGCCTTCTGGTTTTAACTCCAGGACGAGGTGTCGGGGACGGCGCGGTCGGTTGGTGTCGGGCGCGGCCGTAGTGGTGCCAAAGGTCTGCAGTGGCGGACGCCGGCCCATCTGGCGGGCCCGGAAGGCCATGCCGAGAGGGAAGACGGCACACGGCACACACGCACCCGCTCAGGACAGGGGACCGGCCTGAACGCGTTGCCCGAGCGTTGCCAATCGATCGGCAACGCATCTCCCATTTTCCCTGCTGGAGGAGCCGTTGCCACATACCGCAGTGTTGCCGTGAGGCCAATCTGTGCCCGCAACACCCCAGGGCCTTGCCAAGCTGTGGCGTCACATCCCGCAACACCGCTTCGTCAGGCTCGGAGGATGCCATGGATCGCCCGCTGTTGACCGCCAGATCTGCCCTTGTTCTGTTACTCGCACTCCTGGCCGGACTCGCCGCCGCAGTCTTGACAGCCTGGGCGGGGAGCGGAGTGCCGCACAGCGTGCTGAGCGGCGCCGGCAGCGCAGGGCTGGGGGTGGACTTCTTCAACCGGCTCGTCGCCCCCGAACAACCCGCCCACAGTTCCCACGGCTCCGACCCGGCCGGCGGTGCCCGTGGGTGACCTCGAGCCCATAGCCGAACAGCTCCCCAAAGAGGCCCGGGAACTGGCGGAAGCACTGCGGGAACTCTTCGACGGCCTGGCCGTCTCCGTGCGCCGCTACGCCGCCCGTCGGGCCCGGGACGCCGGCACCTTCTCCCGCTACCTCAACGGCACCCGCGTACCGCCCTGGGAGGTCATCAACGACCTGTTCACTGACCTGGCGGCTCACCGCGGCGCGCCGCCACGGCCCGAGACCATGGAGCTGCTGCGCGCCCTCCACCACCGAGCCGTGCACGCCACCCCCTCACCCAAACACGGGGTAGCCGTGCTGGAGAGACAGCTGGCCGAAGCCGACCGCGAATCCCGCCTCTCCAAGGCCACCGCGACGTCCTGGGCGAAGCCCTCCTGGACCGCCAGCACCGCATCGCCGACCTGGAAGTGCGCCTCAACCAACTCGAATCCGACTGGGGAACCGAACGCGCCCGCGCCAACGCCCTGGCCCAAGCCACCCCCGACCTCGAAGGCCTCCTCCACGAACGCGACGAACTCCAAGAAGAGGTCCGCAGACTCCAGTCCGAAGTACGCGAGACCGAGCTGCGCCGCGCCCAGGCCGAAGAACGCTGCGCACTGCTGGAACGGCAGCTGCGCAGCCTGGAGGAGAGCGCCGAAGCCGAAGAAGAGGCAGAAGAGGGAAAGGGGCTTCCACCATCCGTCTCCGACCCAGGACGCGGGGCCAGGCGCATGCCACGGGTGCTGCTCGTGGACGACAACCACAACAACCGCACAGCGATGACGGCAGTTCTCGATACCCTCGATCAAGAAGTCGTCGCCGTATCCTCCGGCCGGGAAGCACTCAAGGAACTCCTGGACGCGGACGACTTCGCCGTCATCCTCCTGGACCTGCAGATGCCGGGCATGGACGGATACGAAACCGCCGCCCACATCAAACGACGCACCCGCACCCGTGACATCCCCATCATCTTCCTCACCGCCATGGGCCCCGACGACTCCGCCCGCGGCTACGCCGCCGGTGCGGTCGACTACCTCGCCAAGCCCTTCGACCCCTGGGTCCTGCGAGCGAAAGTCGCCGTCTTCACCGGCATCCACCTCGAACGACACCAACGCGGCCACTGACCTTGACAGCGCACCAACGCCGGCACCAACCAACCTCAAAGTTCCTGCCTCAGGAGACGTGCGCCGGCCGCGTGTTGGCGCCCGGTACTGTCAGGTGGTCTGTTCTACGGCCGATGAGGAAGTTAAGGGGGCATGGGTGACTGACGGAACGTCAGCGGAAGTCTTCACTCCGCTCGGGCCCGACGATCCCACGGTGGTCGCTGGGTACCGCCTGGCGGCCCGGCTCGGATCGGGTGGCATGGGCAAGGTCTACTTGTCCCACACCCCGGGCGGGCGCCCCCTGGCCATCAAGGTGATCCGCCCCGAGCTCGCCGAGGCTCCTGAGTTCCGGCGCCGATTCCAGCAGGAAGTGCGGGCCGCCGAGCGCGTCCAGGGCCTCTACACCGCGCCGGTGATCGACAGCGACACCGGGGGAGCGCACCCGTGGCTGGCCACCGCCTACGTGCCCGGCCCCTCGCTCGCCGAGGCGGTGACCGCGCACGGCCGGCTGCCGGTGGCCACCGTGCTCTTCCTGGTCGCCGGGATCGCGGAGGCTCTCCAGATCATCCACAAGGCGGGCATCGTCCACCGGGACCTGAAGCCCTCCAACGTGCTGCTGGCGGACGACGGGCCACGCGTCATCGACTTCGGGATCGCCCGCGCGGCCGACGCCACGTCACTCACCAGCAGCGGAGTCACCGTCGGCACCCCCTCCTTCATGGCGCCCGAACAGGCAGAGGGGCGTCAGGTGACCGGGGCCACCGACGTCTTCGCGCTGGGTCAGATCGCGGCCTACGCGGCAGCGGGTACCCCGGCCTTCGGCGAGGGCACCTCCCACAGCGTGCTCTACCGCATCGTCCACGCCGAGCCAGCATTGGAGACGGTCCCGCAAGAGCTGCGAGAACTGGCCACCCGCTGCCTGGCCAAGGAGCCCACCGACCGACCCGGCCTCGACGACATTCTCCGCATGTGCCAGACGGCGTCCGGCGACACCCAGCTGTGGCGCCCTGGGGACTGGCTGCCGCCCGCCCTGGCCGCGGACATCACCTACCGCGCGGCAGCACCCGCCCCGCCGCAGACCCCACCGCCCACCTACGCTGACACACCCCAGAACCCGCCCCACCGCGTCCCGGCTCCCGGCCCTGCCGACAGCTCTGGAGCAGCCCCGCACACGGCCCGGGTGCCGCCGTCCCAGCCGGCCGGGCAGCAGCCCCCCTCCCCGGCTCCACCACTGGCCGCCGCGCCCACCATGGCGGCACGGCCGGTGAGCCCGCAGCACCCCGCTCCGCCGGCTGGAGGCCCGTACCCGCCGACCGGATACGTCCAGCCCCGTCCGCCGGGACCGTACGGACCGGCCTACCCGCCCCCGTTTCCACCGCGCCGCAGGTGGGACCGAGGCAAGAAGATCGCGGCCGTAGCCATCGCCGTGACCGTGCTCTGGTACGTCCTCATCGTCCTCACCGCTCTCTAGGACTTGTCCTGGCGATCATGTGACTACTTCGTGGTGGTGTCGTTGATGTGGACATGGGGCGGGGAGATCTGACGGATGCCGAGTGGGAACGGCTGCGGCCGTTCCTGCCGGTCAGCAACAGGCGTTGTGGCAGGTGGCGGGACCACCGGCAGGTGATCGACGGAATTCTGCACCGGGTTCGGACCGGTGTTCAGTGGCGTGACCTGCCCGAACGGTTCGGGCCGTGGAAGACGGTCTATGAACGCCACCGGCTGTGGTCGGCCGACGGGACGTGGGAGCGTCTGCTCCAGCAGGTCCAGGCCGCGGCCGACGCGGCAGGTGAGATCGACTGGGACATTGCGGTGGATTCCACCAT